>NZ_DATMRK010000019.1:0-104144 GCF_035566375.1 Collimonas sp. | reverse complement strand
CCCCCGCGATTGTTGTCTGCGCCGTCGGTCCGGTCACTGCACCGGTAGCGCTGACACTGTTGATCGGCTGGCTGAAACCAGCGACATTGCCGGTCGCCGGATTATAGGTAGCGCCGCCGCCCAGGGTGCTTGCTGTCGTCGTGCCCAGGTTGTTGACGCCGGTGACCACCGAGTTCAGCTGCGAACCGTTGATGGCGTCGGTGCTGGTTGCTGAGATCACGCCAGCAGCCACGTTCTGGATCTGACGTTCAGAACCCGCTGCACCGACCGAAACCACGCCATTGGTCGAAGCGGCTGCTTCAATGCCAGCCGCTGTTCCGCCATACTGCGCCGTGGTGCCTGTATGCGGCGCTGCCGTTGTCGAGTGAGAACCCAGCGCTACGTCATTGGTATTGGCGGCCACCGCAGTATCGCCCAGCGCCACCGCACCGGCCGCTGCCGCGCTGCTGGTGTTGCCCAGCGCTACCGAACCCTGGCCGGTCGCGGTGTTGGCATTGCCGAGCGCTACCGCGCCCTGACCGTTGGAAGTATTGTTAGCGCCCATCGCCACGGCGCCGGTGCCGGTGGCCGTATTTGGATCGCCGATAGCGACTGCACCGTTGCCGCTGGCCGTATTGCCAACGCCGATCGACACGGCCTTACCGCCTGTCGCTGTTGCCGTCTGACCGATCGCTATCGCCCCGGCCGTATTCGCCTTGGCTCCTTGTCCGGCTGCAATCGAATTGCCGCCAGTCGCTTGTGCGCCATTACCCAAGGCAATGTCATTGGCCGTCGCCGGTGTGCCGTTGACACCGGCCACTGCGTTCAAGCCTTGTGCTATCGAATCGTTACCGTAGGCATTGGCCGCAGGCCCCACTGCAATCGCATCGGTACCGGTTGGCGAACTATCAGCCAGCGTGGAATTGGTGTGGAAGTATTTAATCCCACCGCCGTTATTGATATTCGTGATGGCGGTGGTGTTGCTGGTCACCTGCTGGTTGGTCGCAAACAGCTGGCTGCCATTCACCGCATCCGTGCTTGTGCCGCTCAGTTGACCGGCTGCCACGTTGGTGATCTGACGGTCGTTGCCTGCGCTGCCTACCGATACCACCCCTACCGGCGCGCCGCCGGCGAACGCATAGGATGTGCCGCCTACGGTCGCACCCGTCGTCGGCACCGCTGCGGCTGCTACTGTGCTGCCCTGGCCCAGCGCCACATTGCTGCCGGCGGTCCCGGCTGCAATGCTCGCGCCCTGACCCAGTACCGTCGCGTTGGCGTTGCCGTTGTCGGTAGACTGATTGCCCAGCACCGTCGAGGACGCGCCCGTCGCACTCGCACCGAAACCGCCGGCGCTCGCGTTCGCTCCACTCGACACCGGTTGCACCGCCGTCACGCTGTTGTCGGATACAAACGGACCTGCCTTGCCGGTGGTAATCGCCGTCACATTCTGGTTAGTGGCAAACAGTTGCGACCCGTTCACCGCATCGGTGCTGGTTGCATTCAATGCCGCCGGCGCCATGTTGGTGATGGCTACCGGCGCACCTGCCCCCGCTCCGCCGGTTGCGCCCAAGGTGATCTTGGTGCCGCCTGCGGCATCGTACTTGACCGCGATATTGGCCGTGTTGTCGACGTTGGTATTCAACGCGCTCAAGGCCCCCGCGATTGTTGTCTGCGCCGTCGGTCCAGTCACTGCACCGGTAGCGCTGACACTGTCGATCGGCTGACTGAAACCAGCGACATTGCCGGTCGCCGAATTATAGGTAGCACCGCCGCCCAGTGTGCTCGCCGTCGTCGTCCCCAGATTGTTAACGCCGGTGACCACCGAGTTCAGCTGCGAACCGTTGATGGCGTCGGTGCTGGTGGCCGAAATCACGCCCGCCGCCACGTTCTGGATTTGGCGCTCGGTGCCCGCCGCGCCAACCGACACCACGCCATTGGTCGAAGCGGCTGCTTCTACGCCGGCAGCTGTGCCGCCATATTGCGCCGTAGTGCCGGTATGCGGCGCCGCAGTGGTCGAACCCGCTCCGAGCGCCACATCATTCGCATTGTTAGCATTTGAATTGGCGCCGATCGCCACGCCGTTGCCCAGCACGGCATTAGCCGTATCGCCAAGCGCAATGCCGCCGGCGGCCGCAGCGGTCGATGCGTTGCCCAAGGCGATAGAACCTTGCCCGATTGCGCTGTTGGAATTGCCGACGGCAATCGCTCCCTGTCCGTTCGAGGTGTTGTTGGCGCCGACTGTCACCGCACCGGTTCCGGTCGCACTGTTGGGATCGCCAATTGCCACCGCGCCGTTGCCATTGGCGAGCTGGCCCTCGCCCAGCGCCACCGCGCCGGTGCCGCCGCTTACCTGCGAGTTGTGGCCGCCGGCGATGGAGCCGGGGCCGGCTGCGGCGGCCACTACCGTCGTGTCGCCGAAGGCCACGGTGGATACGGCACGAGCCTGCGCCGAGGGCCCGAATGCGGTAGCGCGGTCAGCCGCGGCGAGCGCAGCGGGGCCGAAGGCCGCGGAGGTGGCGCCGGTCGCGTTCGAGAACACGCCCACCGCCACGCTATTGACCCCACTAGCTGCGCTATTGACGCCAACCGCGGTCGAGCCGCTGCTGCCGGAACTCACCGCGCCCGCGCCGAGCGCGGTCGTCTGACTGCCCGAAGCCGTCGCTCCATCGCCGATCGCGAGGGCCTGTGTCGCGCTCGCCTGGGTTTGGAAGCCCATCGCAATGGATCGATTTCCCGAAGCGCTCGCCGCGACACCTGCCGCTACGGCATTGTTGCCGGTGGCGCCATTGTTTATGTAGTTCGCCTGCTGCGTGCCGGTATCGTTCACACTGTAGTAGTGGAGAGGCGTGCTGGCCGCGATAGCCTGGACGGCCTGGTTGGTGGCGTACAGCTGGCTGCCGTTTATGGCGTCGGTCGAGGTGCCCGAGATGCGCCCGGCCGCGACATTGGTGACGGTGCGTTCGCTTCCGACTGCGCCCACGCTCACGGTGCTGGCTGGGTTGGTACCGGCAAAGTTATAGACCGTACCGCCCAGCGTCACGCTGCCGGTGCCGACCGCCACCGCCGTTGTCGAACCAGAACCCAGCGCGACGTCCTTGGCGTTGTTCGCCGTGGCGGCATCGCCCAAGGCAACGCCGCCGGCAGCAAGGGCCGATGTGGCATTGCCCAATGCCACCGATCCCTGTCCAATCGCGCTGTTGCTGTTGCCGATTGCAACGGCGCCATTGGCCGCAACAGTCCCGCCCGCGTTGCCAGCTGCGGTGTTATTCGCTCCCATCGTGACGGCGCCCGTACCAAAGGACACATTCGGATCGCCGATCGCCACTGCGCCGTTGCCATTTGCGACCTGCTGATTACCGATCGCAACGCCGCCGACACTGGTTCCCTTCACCTGCGACTTATAGCCGATCGCGGTCGAACCCAGGCCCGCCGTTGCCGCCACCGACGACGTATCGCCGATCGCCACCGAGGATGCAGCCAGAGCGGAAGATGTGCTGCCGCCGGCGAAGGAGTTGGCGCCCGAGGCCGTCGACTTCATGCCGACGGCGGTCGCGTTGACAGCAGAGGCGGTAGTTTGTGCGCCGAGCGCGGTGGAATCGGTGGCCGATGCATTGGCGGAAGCGGTGGCGTCAGCACCCAGCGCCAGCGAGCCGACACCCGAGGCTACGGTGTTGAAGCCAATCGCAACGGAATTGGTGTTGGACGCTCCAGCCGTGTTGCCGATCGCAATAGTGTTGATCCCGACGCTCGCCGTGGCGGCCTTACCAATAGCGATACCCGAAGTGGCTGCAGCCGCCACGGATGACTGGCCGCCGATGGCAATGGAATCTGTTGAGGCCGCCGAGGCGCTGGCGTTGCCGGCGACGCTGCTTGAGCCAATCGCTGTCGCGCCCGCCGCGGTCGCGTGCGCGGCCAGGCTTGCAGTTGCGTTGCCGCCGATCGCCGTTGCATTCAATGCCGAAGCGTTCGCCTGGGTGCCGAGGGAAATCGTATTTTCTGCGCTGGCCGTCGCGAAGGAGCCGATCGCGGTTGCGTTCAATGCCGAGGCGTTCGCCTGCAATCCCATGCCGATGCCTTCGGAGCCGGCAACGCTCACATCCGTACCGATCGCGATGGCCGATGTTCCGGATGCACCTACGCCAACGGTACGCGCGCCCAGGTAGATCGCGTTGAGAGCGCTCGCATTGGCTTGCCAACCGACAGCCGTCCCGTGGGTTCCTCCGCTCACAGTCGAGCCCGAGCCGACAGCAACGGCATTGTTGGAGTTAGCGACATTGGCCAGATAACCAACGGCGATGCTGTTGACCGAGTTCACGTCCACCGAACTGCTGTTGGCAAAAGCAACGCTATTGGTGCCGGCACTGATCGAAAGAGATCCCATGGCAAGGGCATTGGCGCCGGAAGCCGTGACATCGGTGCCAATGCCAATCGCGCCGCCCGCGGTCGCACCGGTGCCGCCAGCGCTACGCGCCCCCAGATAAATGGCATTGATGGAGTTGGTATAGGCTTGGAAACCCATGGCTATACCGTTCTGGCCGGTGGAAAGAGAGTTGTAGCCCACAGCCAGCGCGCCCAGCACGTTGGCGTGCGCAAGCGATCCTAGCGCGGTGGCTCCAGTACCGCTGGCCGCGGACTGAAAACCCATGCACGACGCGGTGCTGTTATATATATTGTAAGGCGCCACGGAGCAATCCACTGCTTGCGCCTGCGCCAGCGAAGCCCATCCGAGCCAGCCCGACGCCACTAGTGCAGCGAACACTGCCGGGCTCCGGCTGCGCAACAATGAGCGGCGCCCGCCTTGCCCTGGTGCGCCGCCACGACGGCACGCGGCTATTTCCGAAGCGACCACAAACTGGTTCAGCGCGGGACTCCAGACCTTGCTGTGAATCTTGTTCATACCTTCTCCTTTGCGTAGGGAATGCGGGGGCAACAACAGGCTGCGCGATGCAGGCTTGCAAATGTTAAAAATCCCCGCGTGCACATTGCTTTTCAGCAATTAAGCTCAGGATTTACTGTAAGTTACAATCAATCAGGCAACTGTCAGAGACTGTCAAATCTGGACACGAAAAGGATAAATTTTGTTAAATCCCCTTGGAGATTGATGGAGTAGTCAGGAGTTTTTTTGCGGTGTAAGGCTTCCAAGCCCAGCAGAGCGATGGCTGCCAGCGCACCGAAGACGTCTGTTAATTTTCCCCATGCTTCCCGCACTTTGTCCGTCGACGCCTGTCGATATGGCAACGCCTTCTCGATTCAGGCAATCCCTACACGGAAATCAAGATTTCCCTATGGGACATCGCATCAATATTGATTACTCTTTGAATTCCAAATGGCAACTTGGAGCAGCATTACCTGCATTGAACTCAAGAGGGGGAATTCCTGAATTGCTCTGTCGAAATGACGAGTTTCGACCGCCCTTCCCTGTCTTCTCGCCGTGGAAATCTACCCAGTTTTGGCAGGCACGGTCCGTGCTCTGAACAAAATGTTGCATACTCCCCACTCATAAGTCATGAAAATAAAAACCTATGTTCCATCGGCGATTGCTGCTGCCTTGATCTCAACGCTGAGCGCTTGCGGAGGCGGTGACAGCGCCAGCAGCGGCGACACGGCGAATGCCACCAATCCAGCGACACCGGCCACCACGACCGGTACCGTAACCAACAGCACTTCAAACACTTCGAGCGGCAGCACTGCCACCAACACAACTAGTACAAGCGCTACCACTGCTGTCACCGGCTCGACCACTACGCAAGTAACAGCGGTAGCGCTGATCGACATCAGCGCCGCCATCCTGGCCAACCAGAACCTCGTCCTCAATGGCGATTCCGTGGTCAATCTCCCCGCCGGCACGACTACTTACAGCGGCGTCATTTCCGGCGCCGGCACGCTGACGCTGCGCGCCCCGAGCGGCGCGGGCACCCTAGTTCTCACCGCTGACAGCAATTTCACGCTGCCGGCCTCGCAACAAACCGAGACCGCCACGCAAACCAAGAGCCCCTTCGATCCTAACCACGTGCATTACTGGGTCATCCACAATCCCAATCCACCGGCAGTGATCGTCGATGCCGGCGCCACCTTGCAACTGGGTACGCCATCATCGACCGGCGGTAGCATCGGCAGTTACATTCCAAACACTGCCGGCACTACGATCAATCTCGACAATTACCAGATCGACGGCACTCTGGTGCTGGAATCCGGTCCGCCGCTCAATATGGGTATCCTGAGCGGTAGCGGCGTCATCCGGCGGCCCCCCATCGGCGCCACCGGCGGCACCGTCCGTTTCGTCGGCGACAATCCGTTCAGCGGCGTGTACTCGCAACTCTACGGCGGTTATTTCGGCGTCGACCATGTGATTTTTTCGATGCCGAACGCGACCATTTTCAGCAACGAGTCGTTCATCACCGCCGCACCGGAAGGCTTGTTCGGCGATACCGCGGGCCATCTGCTGAAGTATCCGAAAACAATCTGGGAAAGCCATTACGGCGACGATATCAACACCAATTCCGGCCTGGTGATTTTTTCAGGCGTCTACAGTTACAGCAACAGCGGCGACCAGCTCAAGCCGGCCTTGAGCAATCCCAGCTTGAATACCATGCTGGTGCAAAATGTCTCGGGCAGTCTCACCGGTGGCCATAACTCCAGTTTCCGCGGCATCAACATCGAGGGCGGCATCACCCAGTGGGGCGATGGCACAAGCAATCAATTTTTCCTGCCTTCGGCGCCATCGCCCGCTGCGCCCGATTCCTCTGTAAAAAATGCCTATATCAATCTGCACAGAGGCTCGACCCTGGTGTTCGATTACAACGGCAAGTACAGCTGCAACGTGGGTATTACAGGGGGCGGCGGCGGGCCGCACGCCGACGGTTCGACCGGCGCCGGCAATCTGACCATCGCCGCCACCGCCGGCAACTACGCGATATTGACCATGCCGCAGAACTACAACGGTATTACCACCATCGGCGCCGGCGCCACGCTGCAGATCGGCAACGGGGCGCCGGTCAGCGCGGTGCTGGCAACGGTGGGGGCGCCGACCGCGGCCGAGCCGTATGGCGCCGTCACGCGCCAGACCACGCTGGCCACCTACACCGGCGACAGTAGCCTGCTGACCGCCGAATCCGCCAGCGGCAGCCTGAGCGACGCCATCGTCGACAACGGCACACTGATTATCGCCAACACATCGAGCGCCATCACCTTGGCTAACATCAGCGGCAGCGGCACGCTCAAACAGGCCGGCGCTGCAAACACTACCCTGTCGGGCGCCAACAGTTACAGCGGCGGCACCACGATCAGCGGCGGCACACTAAGCGTGGCCAGCGCCACCGCACTGGGTAGCGGCAGTCTCACCAACGGCGCGACATTGGCAACCGCCGGCAGCCAGCATGCGATCAATGTCAGCGGCAGTTACACGCAGACCGCGAGCGGCAATCTCGTATTATCGATGGGTAGCGTGAACGATCAGCTGAAGGTCGGCGGACAGGCCTTCCTGTCCGGCAGCCTGACGCTCAACTTTGCTTCAACGCCGGCGCCAGGGAGCCGCTTCGTGGTGGTGCAAGCGGCAGGCGGCGTCAGCGGCGGGTTCTCCAGCATCAGTGGCAACGGCGTTACTTTGGCCGGTGGGCAGGACGCTGGCAGTTACTACGTGACGGTGCAATGAGGGTGCAATGAAGAAAGATGCGAGCTGCGGCTGGCGCAGTTCGCATCATAGGGAAATTCCTGCGATGAAATAACTCAATCCCGTATAGCCCGATCTCGTCAAAGTGACATGAACTCCCTCCTTGGGCGTACTTCGCGGCCGCCGCAGGATGCCATATATTTGCTGAGCCATTCATAATGCGCTTCAATTTCAACCAGCAACTGGTTGGCCTTTTCGCGCACCAGGCTGTCTACATCGCTATGGTTCGCCAATCCATCCAGAATGGCGTCGGCGAGCGTGCCGTAAAATTGCAGCTGAGGCTGATGGCCGCAGATGCGTTCCCATTCTTCAAGGAAAACGGCGTCGAAAGTCAGGCTCTCTATGAATCGTGCAGCACTGGTTGTCTCGTCCAGATTAAAAGACCGCAATATCTGCGCCAGCAATAAAGCATCGTCGTCTGAAATCTTTTCCACCATGTTGTCCACCTCGTCGGTCTGAAAACGCGAATAGTTGCAAAATGTCATACAGATAGTTCGATGTATTCAAGGGCCGCTCAAGCAGCGTAAATTCAAATATCGGAAATATTGAAAAGTAGCTATCAAAAAGTAGCTATCAACTACGGCAGCGGATGATTTCGATGATTTCCTGGCATCGAAAGCAGATCCAGCGCTTTGAATTTCTGCGCAAAACGTAACTGCCCGCGCCTGCCGCTACCTCTCCCTGGTGATTGGTACAGAATTTCCTGCCTGCGATTGCGCTTGCCGCCGACGTACTCATTGCAGGCGGAGAAATTTTTCGAAGAGTTGGGCTCATTAGTCGCTACCTCTGGCTAGCTTCCGGATCTGCTTAGGTCCTATATTCGATAGTGCATAGTGCCAAAGAAAATTCCAATCAGACTATCCTGAAATCCATGTAAGCATTTCCTTCAACATCGCAAATAATTCCAGCGACCGGCCGCTGGAAATTGGATCGACAACAACAAGAATTCGCAGTTTTAGCAAACTGCGGCGATCAGATTTTCATAGCAAGGGTAGGGAAATTCTTACAGCTGACAGCGCTGCACCTACAGAAATATCAAGATCCCCCGATACCCCCTATCCATCGCATTGCTTAGTCTTGCCATATGCCCAGCGATTGAAAAACATACGTCGCATGCACATACTTTACATCCGCCACTGGCCCGGTCAGGCAGTGGCGACTGAGTTACCGCGTCTTTGAAGGAAGAACCATGCCGAATTGGCAATTAGAAAGTGCAGGCACACAATTCTGCGATTTCATCTCCACCTTCACCTCCATCGCCATTGTTGGCTGCACCCGAATCGGTTTGCGTGATGCGTAAAACTTCCTTCATATCCGTCAAATACCTGGCTGAAAAAGAATTCCTGCGTTATGACCTCCTGATGCAGATAGCGGATGAAAAAACCATATCGCAGTGGCAGGCATCCGATCTCGGATCCGCCTCGGTGGCGCTGCTGGACATGAATATTTTCAATGCTCGTGAGCCACTTCCGGCCAACTGTGTGTGTATCTGGATTGCCGAATCCCCGGCTTATCCAGGCCGTAAAGGCGACATGACGTTACCGCCCAATTTCAGCGTTTCGGATTTGATCAACGCATTGGATCGGGCTGCTTTGCGATTGCTCGACATGAAAGTCGCTGAAGACGGCCCGGCTACCGAATCCGAACCGCTTTCACAAAACACCTACCGCATCTCGAAATGGGTCAGTCTCGAACACGGTTTTTCTACTCTCCGTTTTAAAAAAATTCTGGCAGTAATGACAAAGCAAGACATCAGCTGGGGCTGGCTGTTGACCTATGGCGGCTTGACGGAACGCGATGCCATTCTGTTCCTTGAGGAATTGAGAAAGAAAAGCGCACTTGTCGAAAGAAATAAAGTGTTCCTCATTCGCGACCGCATCGCACACGAATCGCGGCCGATCTCTCTTGAGCAAAAAGAAGGCGGCGTCGGATTGTTCGTCAAAAAAATCAGTCACTGGCTAGGCAAGACTCGCTCACAAGAATTGGAGAAAACCTCATAGTGTGCATACTCCGGATTGTTTTGCTAGGGCCGATGGGGATCGGAAAAACCACGGCCATCCGCTCTCTGTGCGGCGATCTCATGGTCGATTGCGACGTCCCCAACATGGATCCGTCATCCCACGCCAAAGAAAGCACCACCGTCGGCGCCGATTTCGGTGTGGTAGAACTGGATGGCGGCGAGCAACTGCATATTTACGGCAGCCCCGGCCAGGATCGCTTTGACTTCGTGCGCGGCTGGCTGCTGTCCATGTCTATCGGCGTCATCATCATGGTCGACGCCAACCAGCCAGACGCGATTCAGGTGGCAACCCAATATATCCGCACTGTCTTATCGGTTTCCGAGAGCATGCCATGCATGCTGTTGCAGGCGCGCCCAATCAGTGCCGAGGCGACCGACCGGTTTGCATCGGCAATCACCAACATACTCGGCATGCCGATACCGGTAATCGCTGCGGACGTACGGGAAAAATCGCAAATGCTCGACGCGCTGGATATATTTTCCTCGTTGCTGGTAACCATATAAATTCAACCATCAAGAGACATGAAAGCCAAACTAGCTTCTGCATCAAGCGCAGCCCATCAGGTATTCAATCAAATCGGCATGTCCCAGAACGGCATCTCCACGGTAGTCATGACCACCCTGGATGGCCAGGAAATCGCCATCTACGACCCGGCGCAGAAATTCAGCGCGGTGCGCCTGTCGGCAATGACCAGCTCCCTGGTGGCGATTGCGCGATCGGTAGGCAGGGAAGTGGATTTTTACGGATGCGATCGCCTGCTGCTTGAAACCCCGAACGGGAAAATCATCTTCCGGCCAGTCGGCATGCAACATCCCTATCTGCTTTGCATCGTTGTCAATCGGGACGCCATCCTGGGACACACGCTATGGACGGTCGACAAGATAGTCAGCAATTTCATCCAGCAGTTAGAACTCAATCAATAAAGCCAAGCCGTTTCTAAGTTCGCTTCATACATCACCGGCGTTGGTCGGCCGACGGTAATGTTTCTGTTTCATTCAACGCCACTATCTATATAAGCAGGGGAAAATATGAGTAACATGAATGTTATCGTTGACACATTATTGAGCATCGATGGCGCGCTGGCGGCAGCAATCGTCGACAGCAATAGCGGCATGATCCTGGGCTCCGGCGGCTCCGGCGTCGATCTGGAACTGGCTGCGGCCGGCAATACCGAGGTCGTGCGCGCCAAAACAAAAACCATGAAAAGCCTGGGCTTGAAAGACAACATCGAAGATATCCTGATTACGCTCGGCAAGCAGTATCACATCTTGCGCCCGATAGAAAAGCACGAAGGCCTGTTCATTTATGTGGTTCTGGACAAGAGCAAATCCAATCTGGCGCTGGCGCGCCGCAAGGTACTGGATGCAGAGCAAGCGCTGGTGATGTAAGCAGTGCTGCAGGCCCGATGAGAATTTCTCCTGGTTTGATTTGCCTCGGCACCTGAGCACGCCAGGCAGCCATCGATATCGATGGCTGCCTTGTTTTTTTGTATTTTCAGTGCGTTTTCAATCCCCTACCTTATCGGTTGGGAAAATAATCGAATCCCGCAATAGATATCCCATGGGCATATTCATGCTCTTGCCGAGCGGCGGCACCGGGCTCATGAACCATTTGTTGTAGATCTTGCGAAAATCGCCATCGTGCTCCATGTTCGCCATCGCCCGGTCGGCCAATGTCTTAAACTCCGCATCGTCTTTAGTCAACATGATGGCGTAGGGTTCCACCGACAAGGCATCGCCGACGATCACGAATTTTCCGGGATTTTTCATATTTGCGCGAAATCCGAACAGGATAACGTCGTCCATCACGAAAGCGTCGGCCTGCCCTTTTTCAAGCATGCTGAACGATTCGGCGTGGTCGGTACCATCAACCAGATTCAAGGCCAGCGCCCTCACCTTATTTCTATCGTTTAACAGCTTGACGGTAGTAGTGCCCTTGGTTGTCACGACTTTTTTCCCGCGCAAGTCGGCCCAATTCCTGATGCCGGAATCGGCCCGCACCGCCATCCGCACTCCGGCAAAAAAATGCGGCACGGTAAACGCCACCTGTTTGCGCCGTTCGGTATTGTTGGTGGTGGTGCCGCATTCAAGATCGGCCTTGCCGCTGGTGATGGCGGCGATACGGGTGGATGGCGTCACTGCCAGATAGTTCACCTTCAATTGCGGCAGTTTCAACTCCTGGCGTAGGCCGTCGACAATTTTCGAGCACAGGTCGAGCGTGAAGCCGATCGGTTTCTTATCTGCATCCAGATAGGAGAATGGCGCCGTTGTTTCCCGATAGGCAAGCGTGACAGTCTGGGTATCGCGGATTTTAGCCAAGGTGACGCCGGCAATTGCTGGCGGGGAGAGAAGCGATGAACCCAGCAGCAGCCAGGCAAGCATGGAATATCCAGGCCGAAGAGAAACACCAGTGTGCATTGAACCACCTTGTTATATGAAGAAAGTAATGCGGCACTTCAAGCATTCCGCATTCGGCAGCCAGCGTGCCGAACTCAGAATAGAGAGAGTCTGGATATGGAGATATCAGGAGATCCTGATCTTGGTGTAGGAATACCAAACCTGGAGATGGCTATAGTCCGCGAATTTGAAGCCGGGAACTTGAGACGGCGCTGAGCCAGAAATCCTTCGCAGACGGCTTCTGCTGTCTGCTTATGCGGGATCGCGGCGCCCTTCGATCTTGTGCGGGGCATCTTCCCTGTGTCTATGCAGGGCCACACTGCCATACACAAAAAACGCAGTTATCCCGGCAATGCACAGCGCACTCATCAGATACAAATCCGCGCTCCATCCGTCTCTATGACAGCGGATCATGATGAGAGTCGCCAGCGTTACCCCTGCCAGCGCGCCCAGGATACTTGCCACCACCAAATCCTTCATTTTCAGATGGCTGTTTTGTGACTGTATGAATTGCCACGTATTGTTAATCACGGGATTTTCCATTTTCATAGCCTGTCGATTCTCTGCTTCTTCTTTCATATATCCCTGGCACGCATTGCCATCCCATGCAAAGTGCCTCTCTCTTGCGTCTTATTCCGCCGCAGCGGCCTTATTCAGTTCCGGGCCGATATGAAACTCCAGATCCTGATACGAATTCACATCCGCGCCCGCTAACCTGGCTGGCATGAAAGCAGTGCCGCGCAACATCTGCTCTATCCTTTCAAATGCCTCCTGATCGTCGGCAAGAGCTTGCAATTTCTCAACGCCGACTACTACGCCATTGGCGTCGATATACAGGCGCAAACGAATCGGTAATCCAGAAGCCGGGAGCCCCGCCAACATGTCCGAATCCGGCGCGCTATATGGCAAGGCACCCTTGTCCACCTGCTGCGGGCCATAGAATATCGGCGCCGGCGGCAGGTATGCCGTCTGATCGATCTTGTCGCGATCCTGAGCCATCCTGGCGGCCAGCGTTTCTTCAGATGCCGAACTCTTTGCAATTGATGACGTCGCAAGCTCTGCTATAGCAGGCGCCACCGCAACGAGCTGCACATCGATGCGTTGCTCCTGGCCGCCAGCGGCCCTCGCCGGCGGCAATCCCATGACATCGGTCTGATGCCACCACAGCATCAATACCGACATGTGAATCACAAAGGATGCCGCAATACCAAACAAACGGTGCACTTCACGTTTCACATCGCGCTTTACATTTCGTTTTACATCGCGTTTTACACCGCCCAAATCCGCTGCGTCCAATTTCTGCCTCGACCAGACGCTACGCAAACCATCAATTCGCAATCGGAATCTGACGCCAGTTCAGGCGATTGAATGGATCGTTCACAGGAGTGGTGGGCGGCGTGACGCTGTACTGGCCGTCGGCTCTGGTCGTTACCACCTCGATTTTTCCCTTGATGTTCCCAAAATAGATGCCATTATTCAAGCCCGATGTAGCCACCGATGTCAGATCTGCGAACTGGGACTTGCCGGTATCGTAACTGACGGCATAGACATTATTGCTTCCTGAGGGAGTGCAGACATCGCCATCCGGCAGATTTGCAGCAAATGCCACTATGCCGCCGTTTGCTGCGGCCTGCGACGTCACGCGTTGCGCAATATTGTTGCTATTCAGGGCCAGATCGATATACCAGCCGGACGGTTTTGCGGGAGTGGCGCCTATGCCGTTTGTTACATCGCTATTGTTGTTCAGGTTGGCGCGGGTAATCGGATATTTGCCGACAGCGGCCGGCAAGGTCGCGCTGGTATCGAAACTGGCGCCGGTGCCATCGTTGATGGCATAGAAAGTCTGCATCTGACTGCTCTTGATATCGCTGTCAGCCAACAACTTGCCGGTGCCGATCAGCACGTAACGCTTCAATGAATTTTTATCGACTTCAATCAATGGCCGCGTGGTGACAGGTTGTACCGCAGCGGCGCTGGACGAATCCGTCAGCAAAGCGATCTGGGTCGGCGCATCGTAAGCGGCGCCGGTGGTTTTGGTTAAGTCCAGGCGCCATACATTGCCCAGCAGATCACCTGCATATACGGCGTCGGCCGTGTAATCGGTATAGTCGGCGACGTAGGCGGTTGCCTGAGCCAGGCCAGCCGGCGCGCTGGCGCTGCCGGCGCCGGTCGAAATCGGCGGCTCCAGCAATTTGCCGTTGCTGGGATTGACGATATAAAAATAGCCTTTGCCGTCGGTATTGTTGTAACCCGAAGTCAGAATCACCACCCAGCCATATTTGGCGGTTTTCACGACAACCGCAGGACCGTAGCTATAACCCATGGTGGCGTCGGTAAACTCCCACAGCACAGCATTGGCGAGATTGGTTTCATTACTCAGGGTGCCGGGGTTGCTGACATCCAGCGCATAGTAACCCTTGCCGCCCTTGCCCAAGCCCCCCACCAGCAAGGAACGCCAATCGGCGGCGCTGTTGGCCTGGCCGGCCTTGCCAAAATCCACATCGGTCACTACCGGCGTCGCATCGACAAAGAAATGATGGATGTAACTGGCGCTGGCGAGCGAAGCCAGGCCGTTCACTGCAGGAGTGGCGCTTGGTCCCTGGTATAAGAAGCTGGGCACATAGGCGAACAGTTCCTGGCCGCCGCTAGCTGCACCGTCAAAAGCGTGCAACATGCCGTCATTGGCGCCAACGTACACCACCGTGCTGCGGGTTGCCTGGGCGCTGACGAAGCTGCTATAGCCTGGATTGTTGGAATCCGCGTAGGTTGCCGCCGGCGCCCCCACCGGATAAGCCTTGGACGTCACAATATCACCCAGCAGGTAAGCACGTTGGCGGAATGGACTGCCTTCCTTGCTGCGGTCGCCGCGCAGGAAATTGACGACGTCGGTGGTGGTCGCGCCAGACACAGCCAGGGCTGCGGCATTGCCTGCGTTGGCGATATTGGCGGCGCGAAACGCTACGCCTTTGCCGCCGTCGCTGGTGGCGATGAAGCGTTGCGTGTCCCAGCCTTTGACTTGACTGCTGCCGCTGCCGCTGCTAGCCGCTTGCGTCTCCAGCAGTGCACGGGCATCCCATTTGGGTGTCGCAGAGATTACTTGTCCACTAGTCGCGTCGAACTGCAATGAGCTGGCAGTCAGGTCGCCCGACCAGTTAGCCGCGAAATATTGCGTGCTGTAGCTGACTGTGCCATCGGTGATGCTGACCGGTGACGCCACCGCCAGAGATGAAGAAAACTGCGATGCCGAAGTAATGCTTTTAAAGGCATCCGTCAGCGACGACACCATCAGGCCGGCCTTGCCTGCGTCATAATAATTATCCGGCCGTAAATTGCCGTTGCGGTCCGTATCGCCGGCTTTATTCCAGCTTGATTGCGTCAGCGCTGTGGTATTTCCATAGGTGCTGTAACCATTGGGAACTGTGAAGCCGCCGTATTTGGCGGCTAGCCAGTATTGATTGTTTGGCCTCTCTATATTGCGTTCCATCACATCCAGCCAGTAGGTTGTCGCAGTGGTTGTGAAGCTTCCCTTCTTGTTGCCGAAATCGTTGGGCCGCAGATCGCCGGTATGGGCCGCATAGGCGAGACCGGCAATGAAATAACTGTTCTGGTCGCAACACCATGTCGGATGCAGTTCGCCAAGATTGCCTAGGCCTTCTAGTGCGCCGACCTTGTTAGTCGCCAGGCGGACATCAATCGCAGAACTTGTGACTCCTGACACTGGCACATCTGCCGCTACGCTGGCCGGCATGGCAGGCTCCTTGCTAGGGTCGGCGATCGTGCTACCGGGAAGATTGGCGTCGGCATGGGTGTTTTCATCGCCGATGCCGATAATAAAATTCCTTTGGCATGCATACTGAATAGGATCATCCCAGCTGGTAATTACCGGGAAACCGTCAGCCATGGCGGCATTCGTATTCAGGCCGTTGGTGTATTCAGGAACGTTGCCCGCATTCCTGAGATAACGAATCGCGGCGTAATACAATTCGCTGACCGGATCCGCACTCTTATAGATCTGGCTGGCAAGGCCGAATTTATTCAAATAATTGATGACGCCACTGTTGGCGATGGTGCTGCCGGTGACTGTCCCGGTGGCAGCGGCGTCAGCGCTGTCGGGATTATCCACAAAAATGCCGGTAGCAGGATCCCATTCCTTTTGCAGGTTATCGAGGCTGGTCGATCCCGGCACCGGTGTCTTGGGGCCGACTGATTTCATCCTGGCGCGCAGTACGCCGCCATCGCGCAAGAGGTTCGAGTCATTCAGATAAGAGAACGCTGCGAAGCGTAATTTATCGGCATTGTTTTGAATCAAACCGGTCGGCTTGTAAATATTGCTGCCGTATTGCGTGCAGTTGGCTTCCAGCGAGACCGCATTCGGATCGCAGACCTTGACCAATACCGGCATATCGAAGGTAGCGTTGTCGGTCGTGCTCGACGCCGGGATATTCTTTACGCCCAACGTATACGCGGTGGCGACGAAGGCCCCGAAAGTACCGGGGGTGTCGTCGACGCTGATGGTGGTGTTGTCATTGCTGTTCGACACCCGCATCGAAGTGCCGAAGCCATACACGCGCACATAAATATTCCCCCATTTTTTGCCGCTGAATGGTGTCGCGCCGCTGATCGTCGCAGCGTCCTTGGTAATTGCCTGGACAGGAAAGTTCTTTACCCCTCCTTGACTGACTGGCATATACCCTTTTTGCAATACCGTAGCAGTCGTGGTGTCTACCGCGCGATAGCCGCCGGTCAAGGCCCAACGGAAAGGGTCAATGGTTGAGGTAGTCGCCCAATTCAGGAAATTGCCGCTCCATTGCCCGGAACAGACGTGACTTGCGGCTGCCTTGCTCGCCGCAAAATAGCCATTGGTATTGTCGTAGTCGTAGCATTTGTCAGGATCAAAATAACCGATGAAGGTTGAACCCGATGCATACGCGCCGGTATGCGCACGGCTGGTCGCGGTTGGATATTCAACCGACAAGGCCAGCAGAACATTGGATGGCACGATAATGTTGCTGAACATCGGCGTGTCGTTCAGCGCGGTTTGCGCTTGCGCCGCACACGTTACGCCAGCGCCGCACAGCATCAGCGCAGCTGACAGCAGCCGGCTCAGCCAGCGCGGCGCCTGTAGCGGCTTAGGGATTCGATTCATGTACTGATGCTCCTGTTTATGCCAAACGGGTAAAAATGCGCCGTCAGCCGTCTGCGCTTTAGTGAGTGAACGTAATCTGGGTAAACGTCTGGGTATTGCGCGGGCCAAGCGCCATGATCGTCAGCCGGTAGACCGGGCCCAGGCCCGCATTCACCTTGGCCGAACCGGCGCTGCCACCCTTGTCATCGACAAACGAACCCATGGTGCAAGTCGATTTATCGGGAACCGAGGTGCCCGATACACACATCCTGTCGATCACATAACGCAGCCTGATGCCGGCAGCGGTGTCGGTGATGTCGTCTTTTTTTGCCGACGCGATCAATGCATCGGGGATGCCCGGCAGTTTTGTCGAGGGTAAAACATGAGCCCAGTAATTCTGGTCCGCCTGGTCGTTGTACAAAACCGTCTCCGACACCAACGCGCCGCTGACAAACTGGGTTCTGACCTGTGCTACGGCGCGCTCGGCCTGATTCGCCAGATCGCGTTTAAAGGCCAGGTTACCGGCGCTCAGCAAAGAGCTGTCGGTCGAAATTATCAATGCAACGCTGGCCAGCATCAATACCAGCAGAGCGATCAAGGCCATGATCAATACCGATCCGCGCTGCCTTATGTTCTGGCTTGATTTCAATCTGGCTTTACGGCTCGAATGCGGATTTGCGGACAGTAATTGAGTAGAGGGAAATATGCTCATGGTGGTCATAGTGGTCATGACATGCCCTCCTTAGTTGCTGATTGCAAGTGCATTGCGCAAGGGAATGGTGGCGTCCAGCACCCGGTATCGGAACTTTCTTTCGGCATCGCTCAGTGTCTTGGCATAAGACAGAGTGCCGTCGAACATGGCCGGCAAGGTCGCTGGTGAAATCGTGTTCTTGTCCTCCACCGCCGATCGCGTAATCAAACCGATCCGGATCGACTTGATCGAGGCAATCAGTTTGCCGGCATTGACGCTGCCATCCAGCAGCGCGCTGGCAGCGTAACTGCCTGACGGCGCAGTCCATGTAATGTTGCCGTTGTTGGCTTTATCGACGCCGTAGATCGCGTGCATCTCGACCACGCCGTCGGTTATCAGGTCGGTGCCGGCTGCAGTTCCATTCAATAGATCGAAGCCGACCAAGGTGTCATTCGATCCCACCCCATAAAGTTGGAATGACGGATTGAAGCCAAGATTGAGCGCAACCGAATCGGAGGAGTAGCTGCTTAGCGCCTTATCGGTGCCGGCGGTATAAAATTTTCCACCCAGCGGCAAAACACCTGTACTGGGGGGGCCGGCATAGGTGCTGTCAACAGACTCAATCAAACACGCAGGAAGCGACCCGGTGCTTTTGCCAGGACGCTCAGCCACCAGCAATTGCTGCCCTCCCCCGGCAGAAAAAGACAGCGTATTCAACAGATGCAATTGCGGGCTGGGGCTGGTAGTGGGGACACTGGTGGATTCGATCGGCATTTCGCCATAGCCGGCGGAGCCTGCCATCACGATCAGACTATCGGACAGCTTGCCGTTTGGATCTTGCGAGATGATCACTGGCGCCATGCGGAAGGCGCCGCCGATATTCGCCGTCAGGCTGGAAAACGGCGTCGGCAGCGAGGCTGGAGGGATCACCGCCTTGCCACTATTCTTGGCGTTGATCGCACAGCCGAAGGTCAGCGTGTACTGCTGGGAAAAGCCGGTGCCGGCGCTCCTGATTGCCTGGTCCAGCTGATACAGTGCGAAAGCGCCGCTCTGGTTCATGTCGTTGGCGCCGGTGGTATTTCTTTTACGCGCCTCGCTGACCGACATCACGCTGAAAATCGCCAGCGATACTACCAGGCCGATCACCAGCGCCACCATCAGTTCGATCAGGCTCAGGCCGCGCTGAAATCGCGGGTGCATCGGCGCTGCGGTGCATTGGAATGATTTTTTCATTGCACCACTACCTCGGTGTCATAGCTACGGCTGGCCGTTGCGGCAGCGGTTTTGGCGGCGGCGGTCCAGGTGATGCTGATCTTGACCAAAGCCGGATTGCTGGCGTCTAGCGCGGCTACCCCTTTGCCGCCTTGGAGCACCGCCGCTACCTTGCTCTGCCAGTTGCTATAGTCTTTCGCATTGCCGCCATCGGCCGCGCATAACAGGTCGCAACTGCCACCGACCAATTTGCTTTTGCTCCACAGCATGGCAACCAGGTTGTCGCTAAGCAGTGCTGCCTGGCTGCGGTCTTCGGCGCTGATGGAGTTGTTGATGGTTACGGCTTGCAGACCAACCAGGCCGAGGATGCCGAACGAAAAGATCAGAATCGCGACCAGAACTTCGATTAGCGCAAAGCCGGCTTGTTGTTGCAGGGATTGTTTCATCATTTAGCAGCCCGTCGGAGTAGTGCTGGACAAAGTGAGCTGAGGGTCGCACATGCGAATCTGACCGCTTTGGGTGACGATGACTCTCAGGTTGCGGCTGGCACTGCTCGCGCCCGTGATGTCAAATTTATAAGGGCTGGCGCCAGTATTGTTCAGACGTCCAAGGCTGGTGAAAGTCAGTGTATCGACGTCGCCGGCAACAGTGACATTGGCATTCGCGCCAGATAGCGAGGAACCCTGGACAAACAGGTTGTAATTCTTGTCGCTGGCATCGGTGGCCAACTGAAACGTGTCGTTTTGCTGTACGTACCAGTTGCTGCCGCTCTTGGAGGTTGCAGCATCCTTTACCGGCGTCACTGAAGTCAGCCGGAAATCGACCAGCCGGCTGCGCCGCACCGCTTCGGTTTTTGCCAGTCGTATACCGTTTTGCAATGCCTCGGCAGTGGACCTGATCCTGGCATTCTGAACCCAGCTGGAAAACGACGGCACCGCCACCAGCATCAAGATCGACGCCACGGCAATTGTGATCATCAATTCGATCAGGCTAAATCCCCGGCCTGCGAAAGAGAAGGGCGTCGAGCGCATGACTAAGCGCATGATTGCCCTTTTTTTACGATCCAGTCGCTAGCGCATGTACTGCCCCAACTGGCTTTCAATGCGGTCGTGGCCTTTACCAGACCTGCAGCAACTGTGTAAGTGTAGGTGTAAGTAAAAGCGCTGGCGGGCCCGGCGCCAGCGGCAGTAATTGCGTATTCCTGATCAGTAAGGGAACAAGTAAACGTGAAATTCTTGGTGTTGCCAGAGCAAGGCCCTCCAGTGTATTTCCGATTATCTTGATAGAACTGCTCAAGTTGCGCCTGGCCAGCCGCCATGCCGTTGGTGGCGTCAACCAGATAGCCTCGCAGCACATAATCGACATAACTTGGATAGGCAATGGCCGACAAGATCGCAATCACGGCGACTGTGATCATCAGTTCGATCAAGGTAAAACCTTTGCTTGTCCTAACCATGTTGATTTTCTCTTCAGATGTGATTTTTACAAACAAGCGCTATCGCAAATCGGCCAGTTTTTTTTGCATTTGCAAGTACGCGATCTGATCGCGCAACAAAGTGTTTGCATGCCCGCGTTGCCTGACAAAAGCTAGGATAACAATTCTTACCCGCAGGAAATATCGGCATATCCTGATCTTGATGTAGGGATTTCCTTGCGCAGAAAAGAAAGCCATTACCTGCCGCAGGTACGCGATAATGGCGAAGGGCATTGATTGACCCGCATGCCGGATCAGGACGCAAAGATCAGGACCGGTACTTCCATCCACAATGAATTGAGGGATTCATGATACGAGTACTGATCGCCGACGATCACGCGATTATGCGTGAAGGTTTAAAACAATTGTTCGCCCTTGGCAAAGAGGTGGCGGTAGCGGGAGAGGCTGTCAACGGCGGGCAAGTGCTGGACGCCTTGCATGCCGGCGGTATAGACCTGGTGTTGCTCGACATGACCATGCCGGGCGTCAGCGGCGTCAATCTTATCCAGCGCATCCGCGCCCATGAATCCTATCCGCCGATCCTGGTGCTCAGCATGCACAATGAGTTGCCGATTGCACGACGCGCCCTGTCCGCCGGCGCCTCGGGTTATCTGACCAAGGATAACAAACCGGAAACACTGATGAACGCGATCCGCAAAGTGGTTTCGGGAGGACGTTTCATCGACCCGGAACTGGCAGAGCAGATGGTGTTCGAATCCAGCAGTTCCGATCAGCGTCCGCCGCATGAACTTCTGTCGGATCGGGAGTTCCACATCCTGCGGCTGCTGGTGCGTGGCAAAAGCGTCAATCAGGTAGCCGAAGAGCTGGCTATCAGTAACAAGACCGTCAGCACCCACAAGGCGCGGTTGATGCAAAAAATGAACTTCCAGAATAATGCCGAGCTGGTGCGCTATGCGATTACCTACAATCTGATCGAATAATTGACTGAGTAATATTGCTAGTGAGACCGCGAATGAGATCGCGAATGAGATCAATCGCCGCCCTCATTGATTCAGCGCCTCATCGGCGATGGGAATCGACACTTTGATTGTGGTGCCGACACCAGGCACGCTGAAGATGGCGACCTCGCCCCCCAGCATGGAGGTACGTTCGCGAATGCCGATCAAGCCCAGCGATTTCTTTTTGCGCAGAGCGGTGTCGAATCCCACGCCGTTATCGCGCACCTGCAGCACGTAATGCTTGTCGATTTTCTCCAGGCTGATTTTCACCTGGCTAGCTTGCGCGTGGCGGCTGATATTGGTGAGCGATTCCTGGGCGATGCGGAAAATGGTGGTCGCCCGTTGATCATCCAGGACAATATTTTCTTCACACACGTCGAGGCTGCATGGAACGCCGGTGTGCCCTGTAAACTCCTCGGTCAGCCATTCCAGCGCTGACACTACCCCCATGTCAAGCGCCGACGGTCGCAGCGACGAGACGACATTGCGCACCACTTTGATGGTGGCGTCCACCAGCGTTACCATGCCTTCGATTTTTCCTTGCAGCGATGGATTTTTTTCGCCAAACTCAAGCCCCACCACCGACACCCCCATGCGCAACGCCGACAGGTGCTGTCCCAATTCGTCGTGGATTTCGCGCGTCAAATGCTTGCGCTCTTCTTCGCGCGAAGCTTCCAGTTCATAGGCGCGTTCACGTGCCTGCCGTTCCTTGTGACGCTGACGAGCGAGCAGCCAGCGGACGCGGTAGCGGTGCATACAAAACAGCAGCAGCATCAGCAGCAAGCCGCACACAGCATAGGAAGTCCTGGTTGCCCACCATGGCGGCAGAATCACAACCTCGACTTCCACCGTCGGCGAATAAGCCTGCATGGCGGGATTGTCGGCGGCGACCTGGAAGCGATAATGACCGGCAGGTAAAGCCGCATAGCGCACTTCCGGCACGGTGGTCTTCGACCAGTCCGGCTCCAGGCCTTGCATCCGGTAACGATAATTGAGGGTTTCGCGACTCTGGTATGACAGCGCGGCCAGTTTGAAATTCAGCGGACTCGAGGCCCATGGCAGGCGCACAGCTTGATCCGGGGAAAGGATTTTGCCGTCGCGCGCGATGCTTTCCACCAGCACATTCAGCTGCAACGGCGCGAACAGTGCATCGGGCCGCAAGATATGGGAGGCGCCGTTGCTGGTTGCCACCCACATCGAACCGTCGCCATCCTCATAGAAGGCGTTCACGTTGGTATCATTCCAGACCAGGCCGCTGTCCTGATTGAAAAACCGCCACTGCCTGCGATTCCATACGCCGATTCCCGCACCCGTCGCCACCCATAACCAGCCACGACTATCTTCAAACAGCGCTACCACCGATTGATCCTGCATCAACGCCGGTGTGACGTCGCTGCCCGCCAGCGTCTCGCCCTGTTCGGCGGCGTGCCAGATCCCCCCGAGCTCGCCACCCAGCCACAGTGTCCCATCATGGGCGCAGATCAAGATGCTAGATTGAAAAACCTGTGCTGCCGGCTTGAATCGCGACTTGCGCCAACGTGCGCCGTCAAAACGCAACAACCCTTTATCTGTGAGAAACCACAGCACTCCCGCCGGGCTTTGGCATCCGTGGTATACATTGACGTTCTCAATCGACGGGAATTCCGTGACCTTGACCGGAACCGGATTGGATTCGGGATGCCGGATGCGGTAAATGCCCTGCTCAGTGGCGATCCAGAGTTGCCCTGATAAATCGAAAAACAAGACGCGGATGCGTGGCAGTTTTGCGACCATGACGTCCGCTCCCGGGCCGCGGCCACTGTCACGGTGTACCAGGAAGCCCGACAGTGAGCCTGCCCAGATATTGCCTTTGGCGTCTTCTGCCATATTGCCCCACTGGTAGGAGCTGCCGCCGTAGGTTGCCGGCGCAACGGAAAAGTATCCGGCTTTCTGCAATATCGCGGAACCGGAACGGGTGCCGACATGCAGCAGCTTTTCCTGGTCGCGCATGAAGGACAGCACAACGCTGCTGGGCAAGCCTTGCCTGGGTGTCCAGTTCTCCCAATTCGGATAACCTATCCAATGAATCAGGCCATGTCCCAGCGAGCCCAGCCAGACGCCGCCATCGCGGTCAACCAGGGCAGAGTTAATGCCGCCGCCGACGGTCAGTCCGTTGGCCTCGCCAAACGATTCCCAGCGCTTGCCATTCCATCGGATGACGCCTTGATCGTTTCTGCTGAATACCCGGCCGCCGGCGTCCGTCATCAGGAAAGGAATCGCGTTTGCCTTTTTCTGCTCCGCCTGCTGGGGGGAGCGATCCTGGAACACATGGCCACCCGCCGGCAATACAAATATGTGGCGCTCGCTGCGCACCCAGAGTGTCTGTTGCCGGTCATGCATAATCGCGCGCCAGCTTTCAGCGGGCAAACCGCTCTCCTTCCCCAACACCTCCAGTTTCCCTTGATGGTAATGGCACAACGCCCGCTCGCACCCCATCCACAGCTCTCCCTGCGGGCCGACATGAATGCTGAAAAGTGTGCGCATTTCGGGATGATGCGCCAGTTGCGCCGCGTCGAAAAATTCCTGCGCCTGCCAGGTTTGCCCGTGATCCGCCGTTTTCACCAGCCACAACCGATCCTGGTTTACCACCAGCAGGCGATCCGGCCCAAGGGTCGCGAAATTCTGTCTCTCATACAGGCTGAACTTGGTATTTTGAAATTGCATCGGCACCATGCGCTGCTCCTGCCAGCGGTACAAGCCTTCGCTGGTGCCAGCCCACAATCGACCACCGCCATCGACATGCAGTGCCGTTATGTGCGGACTGAGGCTGGGGCCGGAGTTGGGGCCAGAGTTGGGACCCGAAGCACCGTGACTCAACTCAAAGCGCTGAAAGCGCGCGCCGTCGTAACGGAACAGGCCGTTTTGAGTGCCGATCCAGAGATAACCTCCTGGCTCTTGCGCCAGCGCCGAGACGGCCAGATTCCCCAGGCCATCGCTCTGGTTGTAGTAACGCAACGGCAATTGCTGGCAAAGTACCTGCAGCGGCGTGCAAATCAGCCACAATAGCAAGATCAATCGGCAACGCTGGCGCAAAGTTATCAACATTCCTGATTCTAGCGCCCTATTCATGATGGGGTGAACCAGGCTTTTCAGCTTGAGCAGCTAGCGTTTCCTCATGCCAGGCTCTCCGGGGAACGGTCCTCATGCTTTAAAAAACTCTTCAATTCTGCAATCGATAGATCACAGGTTTCATGAATAGTGATCAACAGGGATGCGCCGACCGAGAGCCGGCCATGGCGAATTTTGCTGATAACCGGCGGCCTTACTTTAAGGCAGCGTGAAAGTGCTGCGTCGTTTTTGAGCCCAAGTTTGGCTCTTACCGCATCCAGCAATTTGTTGGCGTTTTTTATGTATTCGTCAGTGTTGTCTTTAAGTTTCATTTGCCGCTTTCAAGAGTCAATATTTGGATATTTCCAAATAGAAATTCTAATCAATACGGAAGACTGCAGTCATCGGGAAATCGCGATCTTTATGTAAGCAAGAAAGAAGCCCGTATCAGGAATTCCTTACCGGAGCAATTGTTTACAGGCCCCCAGCCTCACGCCAGCAGCGGTAAAAAAACGGCCCCACGCATGGAGCCGCCAATGATTCAAACTACGGTTTCAGGTGTCAGGGCTCGATCCGGCTGATGCGGGTTGCCCAGTTGGTCAGGGTGACGCGGCTGCCGTTGCAACTGAACAGTGCCGCCGGATCGGTGAATTGCGCCAGCGTGCAGGCATGCGCGATGTATTCGGCGGCTAGCCAGATGTCGTTGCCGTCAACTGCCGCCGCACCATAATCGCCCCACCGGCTGCGCGGCGTCCCGAAGGCGTGATAAGCGCCGAATTCGTCGTCTGGTCCGAGTCCGTTGGCAATGACTTTCACCGTCTCACCTCGATGCCCCCGGTCACGGCTGAAATGAATATAGCCGGCACTTGGATAATGGTCGGCGCCAGCCAAGGTAAAGCCGATCACTCCTTTGCCGTTAGGCAGTGCCGCGATGGCCGGCCGTGTAACGCTGTTGCCGGCGACCGCTACCTGGCCTTGCTTGACTACCGATGCGCTGATCTGACTGGGTGAAACTGAGGGATTCAGCACGTAGTAGGCAATCCCGGTCTGCTCCTGGCCCGCGACATTGACGACCGTATCGAGTGCACCGTATAAACGGTCGCCGGTGAAAAACACCTGTTGCATGCGCGAATCGTTTGGATCGAGCGCTGCCAGGGTTTCCGGGACTGCCGGCTGGACTGCGGTCAGATATGTCCAGCAGCCGACACCGGCAGGCGTTACCAGGCTGCGATCGTTCAAGCAGTCTCTCAGGGGCGCAGTTCCCGGTTTCTGTGGGATTGCCGGCGGCACGCCGTAGCTGTCGACGTTCACCACATTATGTAACAGCGTCAGTGCGGGTACGGCGTCGTTGAGGGACTTGGTATTGCCAAGCGCCCACACGCGAAGCCGATTGTCATTACCGGAATTGGAAAACACAGCGACCGAGCTCAACAGATATTCGGTGCCGCGGTTGCTGCGCTCAAAATCGCCGGCGGGGGATACTGCCGGCCACACCGTGAATCCCGGATTACCTTCGAGCAGATAATCGGCAGTGTCCAGTTGCACCACTTGTATCGAGGCGCTGCCGCTGATCAGCGCCTTTTTGGATATGGCATATATTTGCGCACTGTTGAAGCCGCCGGAAAACGGGAATTCGTTGGTGGTCAGATAGATGCCGTGGGCGTCGGCGCCGATGTGCGGATAGTCGCCCAGGCATGGGCAGTTTGCATGTTGTGGCGAGCCCTGTGTGCCGTCATCCTGCACCGCAATCTTGTACACCGTCCAGCTCCCGAGCGGATCGGCTGACGAGCTGACCGCGAGGTCGAGATGATTGGCGCCGGTTTGCGCGCCCGTGGCAGGATCGGTATCCAATGTCAGCACCAGGTGAAACCAGCGCCTTACGTCGGGATCGAAATAACAGGCCGGGTCGGTAATCGAAGGGCCGAAAACGCGCGGACTGACCTGGCGGTTAATCGCTGGCGCATAGCCATAAAATGCATTCAGCGCAATATCGCCGCTCAATGCAGCGCCTTTGCGGTTATACACCTTCATGACATCATTCAGGGATTCCATGACATAACCGTTTCCGGCACAGAGTCCCTGGTCCGGCGGCTCTATGGAAAACTGGTTGCCGTTGCTTGCAAGCCGCTGGTTGCGTGAATTTTCACCGTCAAAACTGACTTGCACCCGGCGGTCGGGTACATCTTTGTCGACTGCTTCGGTCCACTCCCCTTTGCCCTGTGCCTTCGCAATACTGCGGTTTATCTTGAACTTCGCTACCCGCGCCAGCACGTTGGCGGTGCTTTGGGTTGCGCTTTTACCAGCGCCGCCTGCGGTACCCGCGGCAGTAGGACCATCGGCAAGATTGGGCGCATTCGAAAATACTGGCGATGTTTCGGGCGATGACAAACCATCGACGCCGACGCTGGTGGCTGGAATCTTGACTGTGCCGCTGCTGGGTATTTGCCTGGTGATGGTGGCGCCTAAGGCCGAACTGAGGGTGAAACAGGTGAAGCTGAGAATTAAGGCTAATCTATTCAAGTTCCGATTCATCTTCTTCTCCAAAAACTAGCATTTTTGAGCCCTTTTCAGGGGAAAGAAAAAACCTTGCTTTGCAAACAGCAATGTTTCAGCCAGAAGATGGTTTCTCTACCAAATTCTCATGGCCGCACTTTGCTGTGTTAAATCAAAATCCGCGTGGCCTAGGGAGGACCGGCGTTGAGTTGTAACGGGCAATATTTGCCGTGCGGAAATTATATATATTTTTCTTTGCGACGCAGCATATATTTGTGGCATGTTAAAAAATTAAGAATGGATTTGCCGAAGTGCGCAATGACCCGACATTTCCATAACCCGCAATCCCGCAAATCTTTGATCGAAGTCAACGTCTTCTCCTTTTAAATCGCCTAAGATCGATCGGCGTTTTATCTCTATATCAAAGGTTTTTTACATGCCACATCTCCACTTGCCAGAGCCGGTGCTGCCGTCGGCAGCGATGCCGCATCGCAAAGTCATCCGCTCCTGGCTGCTGCCGATCGCGCAGCGCAGCACCAGCCGCGCGCTGGCCTTGATTTTGCTCGATCTGATTTTGTTTGGGCTGGCAATCGTCGCTACCGTCTGGCTGCAGCATGCAGCGGCAAAACTGTTCTTCGGCGCGGTCGCCGGCTTTATCATCGGCCGCCTGTTCATTCTCGGCCACGACGCCTGCCACCAAAGTTTCACGCCGCACCGGCGCCTCAATCGCTGGCTCGGCCGCCTGGTGTTCCTGCCTTCGCTGACGCCTTACAGCCTGTGGGATGTCGGCCATAACGTGGTGCATCACGGCTATACCAATCTGAAGGGTTTCGATTTTGTCTGGCACCCGCTGTCGCTGGAGGAATTCCAGGCGCTGCCACGCTGGCGCCAATGGCTGGAACGCATCTATCGCAGCGGCTGGGGGCCGTGGTTGTACTACCTGGTTGAAATGTGGTGGCAACGCATGTATTTCCCGAGCCGGCGCCAAATGCCGACGCGGCGGCCGGTGTTTATCTGGGACGGGATCCTGGTTTCGGTGGCGGCAATCGTCTGGATCGGATCTCTGGCGGCGGCCGCGCTGGCGACCGGCCAAGCGATCTGGCTGACGCTGGCAGCCGGTTTTGTGCTGCCGTTCCTGTTCTGGAATGCGATGATCGGCTTTGTGGTCTACGTCCATCACACCCATACCGGGATCGCCTGGTACGACCAGAAAACCGTGTGGGCGGCGGCACAGCCGTTCGTTTCCACTACCGTGCACCTGACATTCCGCTATCGCATCGGTGCGCTCTTGCATCACATCATGGAACACACCGCGCATCACGTCGACATGAGTATTCCACTGTATCGTCTGCAAGAGGCGCAGCAGATTCTGGAAACCATGCTGCCGTTGCGCATCGTGATCCAGAAATTCTCCTGGCGCTGGTATTTCGATACGGCGCGCCGTTGCAAACTGTATGATTTCCGGCGCCGTTGCTGGACCGATTTCTCCGGCATGCCGACCAGCGAGGCCGTGATCGTCGCTTGAGACAAGCTGCTTATACAAGCTGCTTATCGTTGGCTTCGCGCGATTCGGCGCTGCATGGCGGTAAGGTAAAATAGCGGGTCGCGGTTTTGCTACGCCGCGCCCACTATCGGACCACGCCATGAATCAACCCACACTTCGTGCAGCGCCGCTGCTGGATCTCACCGCCCTGCGCAGCAGCTGCTCTTCTTGCAGCATGCACCAGCTGTGCCTGCCGATGGGGCTGGATGAACCAGACATGCAGCGGCTCGACGGCATCATCGGCCGCCGCCGCGTGCCGCGCGACGGCATTCTGTATCGGATCGGCGATAAATTCACTTCTCTCTACGCGGTACGGGTCGGGCAATTCAAGACTTACCAGGCCAATCCCGACGGCGCGCAACAGATCACCGGTTTTCAAATGAGCGGCGAATTGCTGGGCATGGATGCCATCAGCAGCGATACCCATCAATGCGATGCGGTGGCGCTGGAAGATAGTGAAGTGTGCGAAATCCCGTTCGCCCGGCTGGAAGAATTATTTGGCGACATTCCTGCCCTGCTGCGCCATTTCCACCGCATCATGAGCAAGGAAATCACGCGCGAACAAAGTGTGATCCTGTTGCTGGGCAATATGCGCGCAGAACAGCGGTTTGCGGCTTTCCTGGTGAACCTGTCGTCGCGCTACGCAGCGCGCGGTTATTCGCCGACCAATTTCCAGTTGCGCATGACGCGCGAAGACATCGGCAACTATCTCGGCCTGACCATCGAAAGCATCAGCCGCCTGCTGTCGAAGCTAAAGAAGGATGGTTTACTTGCCGTCAGCAACCGCGATCTGGAATTGCTGGATTTGCCAGCCTTGAAAGCGCTGGCGGCCGGCAGCGAAGTCTGCGGCTGACTAACTACAAACGCTGCAGCCGAAAATCCACACACTCAGGCCGTCCCGGCAAATTGAGTTTCGCTTGTGCCGCCGGCGCTTGACTGACGACTTTGCCGCGGCGGATAACAAAGCGCCGGGCGGCGCGCAGGCGGATCGCCTCGATCGTGCTGCTGGCGTCGAGTATCACCAGATCGGCGTGACATCCTGGCGTCAGTCCGTAATCCTGCAGGCCAAGAATTCGCGCCGGCGTTTCAGTGACCGCCAGGAAACAAGCATGCATCGCAGCCTGGCCGGTCATCTGCGCCACATGCATACCCATATGCGCCACTTCCAGCATATCTCCAGAGCCAAGGCTGTACCAGGGATCCATCACGCAATCGTGGCCGAACGCGACCTCGATTCCGGCGGCCAGCAATTCCGGCACACGCGTCATGCCGCGCCGCTTCGGATAAGTGTCGTGCCGGCCTTGCAGCGTGATGTTGATCAGCGGATTGGCAATCGCGGCGACGCCTGCCTCGCGCATCAGCGGCAGCAGTTTACTGACGTAGTAGTTATCCATCGAATGCATGGAAGTCAGGTGAGACCCTGTCACCCGGCCCTGCATTCCCAGGCGCTGCGCGTGATAAGCCAGGGTTTCAATATGCCGCGATAGCGGATCGTCCGATTCATCGCAGTGCATGTCTACGCGCAGGCCTTGCTCTGCAGCGAATTCGCACAGCAGGCGGATAGACTCGGCGCCGTCGGCCATGGTGCGCTCGAAATGCGGTATGCCGCCGACGACGTCGACGCCAAGATCGATCGCGCGCTTCAGGTTAGAAAATGCGCTCTGATTGCGTAGCAAGCCATCTTGTGGAAACGCCACCAATTGCAGATCCAGATAGGGCGCCACCCGTTCCTTAACGTGCAACAGCGCCTCCACCGCGAGCAAGCGATCGTCGCACACATCGACATGCGAGCGGATCGCCAGCAAGCCGCGCGCCACCGCCCAGTCGCAATATTGCATGGCGCGCTCAACCAGGGCGTCCTGCGTCAGCTGCGGTTTCAACTCGCCCCACAAGGCGATGCCTTCCAGCAGCGTGCCTGAACTATTCACACGTGGCAGCCCATAGCTCAAGGTCGCGTCCATATGGAAGTGGGCGTCAACAAACGGCGGAGTGACCAGGTCTCCGGCGGCATCGATCTCTTGCTTGCCATGCATGGGGAGTGAACGGCCGAGCGCAGCGATGCGCCCGGATTCAATCGCTATATCGATTCCCTGGCTGCCATCCGGCAGGCTGGCGTTGCGAATGACGAGGTCCATCTGCGTTCTCCTTTACTCAACCTTCAGCCTTCAGCCTTCAGCCCTCAGATCGATAGCACGCTGCTGCGGCCAGATCCAATTGCCGTGCAAGCGCCAGTTACCCTGCCTATCCTCGATCAGCACCTGCCAGCGCGCTGCATCCAGCAACGGCAAAGCCGCCGAAAAATTCCCCTGGCGGTCGGCTTGCAGATTCAGCAGGATATCCTTAGCCGGCAAGGTTGAATGGATCAGCCGCAATTGCAGCGTGCCTCTGCCAAGGGCCGCTGCGCCCTCTTCTGTCGATGTTGCCGGCGTTTCCGATTGCTGCAGATTGTGCAAAACGCCGCTCAACACACCTTGCGCCGCATTGTAGCGCAAGTTGCAGCTGATCCCCAGCCGCGCCGCCTCACGGTCGCGCCGCAAATCCTGGTTGATCGCCTTGCCGGCTTTGTAATAGTCGTCGACTACCAGCGCATCCTGGTAAGTAAACGCCAGCCAGGCGGTAAACAGACCCGCCAGCACCACCGCCATCGGCCCCAGCATCAACAACCACGGCCAGCGTTGCGCGTACCACGGCGTTAGCGTCTTTGGCGTTGCGGCATGGATCGGACCTGTCTGCTTCAGCGTTTTCATAGCTGTTCCTGGATATTTTTGATTATTGAGAGTTTCATGAAACATGAGAATGCCCTTGCCCGGTTGCGCTTAACAAATGCAGCTAACTGGGGTCAGAGTGAACTTTCTGCGCGGTTTTTGCAGAAACTTCACTCTGACCCCACTTAGCGGACCACGGAGTACCTGCCTCATCGTTAAAAAGAACAAAACCACCCAGTGCGCTCTGCCTTTCTCCGAATCCGTCATGTGGGGTCAGAGTCAAGTTTCGCGATGAAGCTCTGCGAAAGTTGACTCTGACCCCAGATGACTCTTACCGGGGCGATGTCATGAGTTGAAACCCGCCCGTCAGCGCGGAATAAAAAAAGCCGCCTTCTCGCGCACTCGTGAAGTGCTGCCGTCGATTGCCTGCACCTCAAAAACTATTCTGTTGGAGCCGCCGCGCCCGGCGCCGTGCGGTGTCCTGACCCGTACCGGAACCAGGCGCGTCTCGGTAGCTGCCAGCGTCACCTGGTCAGTCGTCGCCAACACGATGCCGTCGACGCCGGATACGCTGATCCGGTAGCGATGCGCAGTTTCATCGGTATTGATCATTTGCAGCCGGTAGACGTTCTCGATCATGTCGTTCTCGACTTCGCGCCCCATCGAGCCGCGGTCGCGGATCACATCCACCTTGAGCGCGACCCGCATGCCCAGCGAGGTCAGCAGCACGGTCACCAACGCCAGCATCACGGCGCTGTAAATCAGCACCCGCGGCCGCCAGATGCGGCGCCATATCTGCGCCTTCGACAGGCCGCCGGCGATGGCGTTTTCGGTGGCGTAGCGCACCAGCCCGCGCCGCCCGCCGATTTTATCCATGACCATATTGCAGGCGTCGATGCAGGCGGCGCAGCCGATGCACATATATTGCAGGCCTGCGCGGATATCGATCCCGGTCGGACAAGCCTGCACGCACATGCTGCAATCGATGCAAGCCGCCGCTGAGCTGGCTGATGAGCTGGTCGCCGTGGCGGCGTTGCTTGCAGCACGCGGTTCGCCGCGCTCAGCGTCGTAGGTGATGATCAGAGAGTCGCGATCGAACATGGCGCTTTGAAAGCGTGCATACGGACACATGTATTTGCACACCTGCTCGCGCATCCAGCCGGCGTTGCCGTAGGTGGCGAAACCGTAGAACAGGATCCAGAACCATTGCCACGGCCCCAGGCCGAGTACGCTTACCTCCCGCGCCAGCTGATGGACCGGCGTGAAATAGCCGACGAAAGTGAAGCCGGTCCACAAGCCCAGCGCGCCCCAGGCCAGGTGTTTGCCGCTCTTGCGCAGCAGTTTGACGACTGACCAAGGCTGGCGGTCGAGCCGCATGCGGGCGCTGCGCGGGCCTTCTATCTTGCGTTCTATCCACAAGAATATTTTGGTATACACGGTCTGCGGACAGGCGTAACCGCACCAGACACGGCCGGCGACGGCGGTAAACAGAAACAGTGCGAAGGCGCAGATAATCAGCAGAGCCGCCAGATAGATGAAATCCTGCGGCCACAGAACCACACCGAACAAATAGAATTTGCGCGCCGCCAGGTCGAACAATACCGCCTGGCGGCCGTTCCAGTTCAGCCAAGGCAAACCATAAAACATCAGTTGCGTGAGCCAGACGCAGAGCCAGCGCAGGCTGGCATAGCGGCCGTTGACGTCGCGCGGATAGATTTGCTGGCGCGCCTGGTACATCTTGACGATGGCGATGTGGGGAGCGGATTCACTCATGCCCGGCGGCCCTCAATGTGCTGGCGATCATTGCGGCGCGCCAGCGGCAAGAGTGATAGTAGCGGCCACTGCGGCCGTGCTGTCCGCACGGTTCGACAAACTCCACACATAAGCCGCCAGTAGATGCACCTTGGGCTCGCCCAGGAAATCCTTGAAGGCCGGCATGGTGTTGTCGCGTCCCTTGTTGATGGTCTCCATGATGGTCTCGGCACTGCCGCCGTACAGCCAGATCTTGTCGCTCAGCTTGGGCGCGCCCAGGGCTTGGTTGCCGACGCCGCCGGCGCCGTGGCAAGCCATGCAAGCCGCGAACTTGGGCTTGCCGAACACCGCCTTGATCGGATCGTGGGTGGAGTCGGACAGGCTGCGCACATAATGTGCAACCGCCTCGACATCTTTATCCGAGCCGAGGATGGCGCCCATCGGCGGCATCACGCCATGCCGGCCCTGCATGATGGTGGTCTTGATGATTTCCGGCGTGCCGCCATACAGCCAATCCTGGTCGGTCAGATTCGGATAGCCTTTGTTGCCGCGCGCGTCAGAGCCGTGGCATTGCGCGCAATAGGTCAGGAACAGGCGTTCGCCGATGCCATGCGCCTGCGGATCGGCGGCTACGATTTTCAAATCTTCCTGCAGGTATTGATTGAACAGCGGCCCGTAGGCGGCGTCAGCCTGTTTCAGCTCTTCCTGATAAGCGCCAGTGGATTTCCAGCCGAGCTTGCCAGCAAACGCCCCCAGGCCCGGATACAAGGCCAGATACACCCCAGAAAAAGCGATGCTCAGGTAAAACAGCCACATCCACCAGCGCGGCAGCGGATTGTTCAACTCACCCAGGTCTTCGTCCCAGGTGTGGCCGGTGGTGTTGTCAGAAGGGTCTTTGCCCGGTTCCAGCTTGACCTTGGTGGTAGCCTGCATCCACAGCAAGAGGCCGCAGCCGAGCATGCCGAGGATCGTCAATATCGCAATGAAGGGACTCCAGAAGCCATCGGTAAAATCAGCCACGGCGCTTCTCCCTGGCCAGATATTGTGCCTTCACTTGATCCAATTCAGTTTCATCCTCGGCAAAAGGTAGTAAGGCGGCGTCGTCGAAATCGGCAGGACGCTTGCGCACGTAAGCCCACCAGATGATGCCGATAAACGTGACAAAGCTGATCACGGTGATGATGCTGCGCGCATCGCTCAGAAAATTTTCGATAATCATGCTTACCTTTCCGCCTTGATCAAGGTCCCTAGTCCCTGCAAATAGGCGACCAATGCATCTTGCTCAGTCTTGCCCTCCAATGCTGCCGGCGCTGCGGCGATCTCGGCATCGCCATAGGGATCGCCCAGGCGTTGCAGTGCGCGCAAGCGCGGCACAATCTCGTCAGGTTTCAAGTGTGTTTTTTCCAGCCACGGATAAGCCGGCATATTGGATTCCGGCACCAGGTCGCGCGGGTTGTGCAAATGGGCGCGCTGCCATTCATCGCTATAACGGCCGCCGACCCGCGCCAGATCCGGGCCGGTGCGCTTAGAGCCCCACTGGAACGGGCGATCGTAGACAAACTCGCCGGCCACCGAATAATGGCCGTAGCGCTCGGTCTCGGCGCGGAACGGACGGATCATCTGCGAATGGCAGTTGTAACAACCCTCGCGTATATAAATGTCGCGCCCCGCCAGCCGCAACGGCGGGTAAGGCGTGAGGCCGGTGACCGGCTCGGTGGTAGATTTCTGGAAAAACAGCGGCACGATTTCCGCCAGCCCGCCAATGCTGACCACCAGCAGTACCAGCGCAATCAATAACCAAGGATTTTTCTCTATCGACTCATGCGAAAACTTCATGCAGATACTCCAGATTCAAATTGGACCAGGTGCGCCATTACGCCTCCGCCGTTTCTGTCTCGGCTTCAGCTTCAGCCGTAGCTTTGGCAGCCAGCGGCGCGGCTGCAACAGGTGCGGCAGGATGGGCCTTCACTGCCGGTATAAGCGCCACCACCGCCACCCCGCCGCGCATGGTCTGGAACACATTGAACGCCATCAGCAACATGCCGCCCAGATACAGCAAGCCGCCAAAGAAACGGATCACGTAATAGGGATAAGTCGCCTTCACCACTTCCACGAAGGCATAGGTCAGCGTGCCGTCGGCATTCACCGCGCGCCACATCAAGCCTTGCATCACGCCGGCAATCCACATCGCGGCGATATACAGGACGATGCCGATAGTGGCCATCCAGAAGTGCACTTCGATCATCGGTACGCTCCACATCTTCTGCTTGCCGACCAAGCGCGGAATCAGGTAATACATCGAACCCATGGTGATGAAGCCGACCCAGCCCAGGGCGCCGGCATGGACGTGGCCTATGGTCCAGTCGGTGTAGTGCGACAAGGCGTTGACGGTCTTGATCGCCATCATCGGCCCTTCAAAGGTGGCCGTGCCGTAGAACGACAGCGACACCACCAGGAACTTGAGGATGGGATCGGTGCGCAATTTGTGCCAGGCGCCCGATAAAGTCATCATGCCGTTGATCATGCCGCCCCACGACGGCGCCAGCAGGATCAGCGAAAACACCATGCCCAGCGACTGCGTCCAGTCCGGCAATGCTGTGTAATGCAGATGATGCGGGCCGGCCCACATATAGGTAAAAATCAGCGCCCAGAAATGGACGATCGAGAGCCGGTACGAATACACCGGGCGCTCGGCTTGCTTGGGGATGAAGTAATACATCATGCCGAGGAAACCGGCGGTCAGGAAAAAACCCACCGCGTTGTGGCCGTACCACCACTGGATCATCGCGTCCTGCACGCCGGTATAGGCGGAGTAAGACTTGGTCAGAGTGGCCGGCATCGACATGCCGTTGACGATATGCAGCAGCGCCACGGCGATGATGAACGCGCCATAAAACCAGTTGGCGACATAGATATGCGCCACCTTGCGTTTGGCCAGGGTGCCGAAAAACACCACCGCATACGCTACCCACACTACCGCGAGCAGGATCGTGATCGGCCATTCCAGCTCGGCGTATTCCTTGCCGCGGGTGTAACCCATCGGCAGAGTAATCGCAGCCAGCACGATCACCAGTTGCCAGCCCCAGAATGTGAACCCCGCCAGCCAGTCGGAAAACAGGCGCACCTGGCAAGTCCGTTGCACCACATAATATGAGGTGGCCATCAGCGCGCTGCCGCCGAAGGCAAAGATCACCGCATTGGTGTGCAAGGGCCGCAAGCGGCCGAAACTCAGCCAGGCGGTATCCAGATTCAATTCCGGCCAGGCCAGCTGGGCGGCGATAATCAGCCCCACCAGCATCCCGACCACACCCCACACAATCGTCGCAACCGAAAACTGCTTGACGACTTTGTAGTTGTAGCTAAGCGCTCTTTCCACGTCTTCTCCCCGAGTACAACTGTAATAGGCGAGAGATTAGCGGCCTCTGAAGCTTACTTCCTTGATGTGCATCAAACAACTATGAAAAGCAGTCGTGCGCTGGGATCTAATTCTGTTTGTCCTTGCCCACAGCCGGCGCAACGCTGTCATCGTCCTGCAGAATCCTCAGCGCGGGGCCAACCATGTCTTCGAACTGGCCGCTGTCGGAGGCGCGCACGAACACCCAGATGGCCAGGAACACCAGCACGGTGCTGATAGGAATGAGTAGATAAAGTGCTTCCATGGCGACCCCTCTATATCTTGCTTATATCTTGCTTATATTTTGTTACGCAGACGTAGTGCGTTGAGTACCACCAGCGCCGAACTGAGCGACATGCCGACTGCCGATAGCCAGGGATTGAGCAGCCCCAGTGCGGCAGCCGGGATCGCCAGCAAGTTGTAGATGGAAGCCCAGGCCAGATTCTGGCGGATCACGCGCATGGTTTTTTCTCCCAGCTTCGCGCTATCTGAGATTGCTGATAAACGGTCAGTCATCAATACCGTATCCGCATGGATCTGCGCCAGGGCCGCGCCGGCGCCCATGGCAAAGGAAACGTCGGCGGCGCCCAATACCGCAGCGTCGTTGATACCGTCGCCGACCATCGCGACTACCTCGCCGCGCCGCTGCAAATCCTGCACCAGCGCCAGTTTCTGTGCCGGCAAATACTCACCATAAGCGCCATCCATCTGCAATTCACGCGCCACCTGCTGCGCCATCTTCCAATCATCGCCGCTCAGCAATATCACTTGCTTGCCGCAGCTTTGGAAATAGGCGATGGTTTGGCGTGCATCTGCCCGGATAGCGTCGGCCAGGTCGAAACGCGCCAGCCAGCTGCCCGCCTGGCCCAGGAACACCGGCGTCATCGCTGCATCCTGTGGCGCCATGGCTGGCATGGGGACAGCTGCAAGCTGGGCCACAAACGATGCCGAGCCGAGCCTGTAAATAACACCATCGACCATGGCTTGCATCCCCTGCCCGGCGGTTTCGCAGATCGCCTCCGCACGCAATACTGAAGTCTGGTCGAGCGTAGCGCCGGCGCCTTGGACGATGGCGGCTCCCAACGGGTGGGCGCTGCACGTTTCCATCGCGGCAGCAATCTGCAGATAGCGTTCGCCCATGCTGTGGTCATATGCCTCGACCCCGCGCAACACCGGTTTGCCTTTGGTGAGGGTGCCGGTTTTATCGAAAATCACATAGGTCGATCTATGCAAGGTTTCCAGCACATGCGCCTGCACCACCAGCACGCCGCTGCGCAGCAGGCGGTCAGTGGCGGCGGCCAGCGCTGACGGCGTCGCCAGCGACAAGGCGCAAGGACAGGACACCACCAGCACCGCAATTGCAATCGGCCAGGCGCGCGACGGCTCCAGCCATTGCCAGGCGCAAAACGCCAGCAGCGCACAGAGCAACAAGGCGGCTACGAACCAGGCTGCGACCTGATCCGCCCATTGCGAAATCCGCGGCTTGGCCTGGGCCGCTTGTTCGGCCAGTTTGAGCAGGGCCGACAAGGTGCTGTCGTGTACTGCCTGCGTCACCCGCAGCACTATGGCCTGGCCGCAATTGACCGCGCCGCCGGGCAAGGCAGCGCCAGCCGCGCACGGCAAAGGCCGGCTTTCACCGCTCAGCAAGGAGACGTCGATGCTGCCGCCGCCGCTCAGCAAAATACCGTCGGCCGGGATCACCTCGCCTGGCTTGACCAGGAGCACATCGCCCGCCGCCAGCTTGGTCGCGGCAACCAGGTCGCCATGCATGCTGTGCGGATAATCGCTCAGCCGGGTTGCGCAATCCGGCAAGGCATGCTGCAAACGTTCTAGCGTCGATGCCGCCTTGCGGCGCGCAGCCAGCTCCAGATAACGGCTGCACAGCAACAGGAAGACGAACATGGTGACGGTGTCGAAATACACTTCGCCAGCGCCGCGCAGCGTCGCTATCGCACTGCCGGAAAATGCCGCCACGATGCCGATGGCCACCGGCAGATCCATGCCGAAACGGTGCAGCTTGAGACCGATCCAGGCGCCTCGCAAGAAAGGCTGGGCCGAATAGCACAGTACCGGCAAGGTCAGCAGCAGGCTGGCCCAGCGCATCAGCTGGAGCTGGTCATGCTCGATGCTGCCAGCCGCGGCGAAATACGCGGGCGCTGCGTACATCATGACTTGCATCATGCACAGCCCGGCAATGAAGGTTTGACGGAACAAGCGTTTGGCGGCGCGGCGCAATTGCTCGCCCTGCCTGGCGGCGTCGAATGGATAGGCGCTATAGCCGATCTGGTGCAGGGCCTGCAGGATATCGCTGGGCTTGCATTGCGCCGGGTTCCAACGCACCTGCAAGCGCTCGGTCGCCACATTCAGATTGAACAATTGCAAGCCCGGCAGGCGCGCCAATTGCCGTTCTATCAGCCAGGCACAGGCAGCGCAACGTATGCCTTCCAGCGCAAAGCTGGCTTCCAATAGAGGCTCGCCCGATTCGGCAGAGTTCTCAAAGGCTCTGGCGAATTGCCGGCAGCTGTCTGCATCATCGTACAGCCGCAGTTCGGGCGGAACCAAGCCGTCGCCGTCGATGCGGCTGGAGAAAGCTGTGCGCGTGGTGTAATAGTCGGCGCAACCGTTGTCGACGATGGTCTGTGCAACCGCAGCGCAGCCAGGACAACACATCGCTTCCAAAACCTGGCCAATCCTGACCGACCAGCGCTGCTCTGCCGCCTCGGCAGGCAAGGGCAAGCCGCAATGAAAACAGTCGCCGTCGATTGGCGTCGAAGCAGCGTTCAATGCCCTGCTCCCACCGGACTGAGGCAGATTGCATCAAGCCACCCTAGCGACAAACCGTTGCTTAACCTGGCGACGCCGGCTATCCCGAACAACAGCACGATCAAGCCGCCGCCGATACGCAGGCGAGGAGCTAGCGACCAGCGTTTCAAACGCAGGCCTAGCACACCGAGCATGAACAACATCGGCAAGGTTCCCAGGCCGAATGCCAGCATGACCTTAGCGCCGGATAGTGCATCGCCGCTCAGCATTGCTGTCAGCAATACGCTGTAGACCATGCCGCAAGGCAGCCAGCCCCACAACGCACCCAGCATCAAAGCCTTGGCCGGGTTATCCATCGGCAAGAATAATTTGATGGCAGGCTGGATCCGGCGCCAGACGATCTGGCCGAAGGCTTCGAGCCGATTCAAGCCACGCCAGGCGTCCATCAGATGCAGGCCAAGTGCAATCAATATCAGGTTCATCAGCCAGTAAGCGCCAATCTGCAGCGACGCCAGCGAGGCAAACACACGCACGCTTTGCGCCAGGCCGCCGGCTAGCGCTCCGGCCAGGGCGTAGCTGCCAAGCCTGCCGCTGTTGTAGGCCAGCACACGCGATAGCGACTGGAAGTAGCTCGGACCTGAAGCAACTGCTGCGCCGTCGCCAGCCACCAGCTGCAAAGGGACTACCCGCGCGGATGGCATCGCCACCACCGACAAGGCGCTGACAATCCCGCCGCACATGCCGACGCAATGGATACTGCCTAGCATGCCGATCAGGAAAATCGGTAGCAGGTTCATACCTGTTCCAAGTACATTGCAACCGGCCTAAATGGTTTTCGAATAACGCAAGGGCCGCTGCTCCGCTTCCAGGTAGCGATCGAACACCATGCAGATATTGCGGATCAACAGCCGCCCTTTCATGGTCACGCTGATCCATTCATCATCCAGTTTGAGCAAACCGTCCGCCGCCAGCAGCTTCAATTGCGCCAGCTCGTTTGCAAAATAGTCGGCAAAAACGATAGGATGTGCGATTTCGATCGCCGCCAGCGACAGCTCAAAATCGCACATCAGGCGCTGGATGATCAGCCGCCGCAACAGATCGTCCATGTTCAGCCGGACCCCGCGCGCAATCGGCAATGTTTGCTGATCGATGTGTTGGTAATACGCCTCCAGGGTTTTCTCGTTCTGGCTGTAGCTGGCGCCGACCGCGCTGATGGCGGAGACGCCGCAGGCCACCAGGTCAGCTTCGGCATGAGTCGAATAGCCTTGGAAATTACGGTGCAAACGCCCTTGCCGCTGGGCGATCGCCAGATCGTCCTCAGGTTTGGCAAAATGGTCCATGCCGATGTACACATAACCGGCTTCGGTCAGGCGTTTGATGCACAGGAACAGCATGTCGATCTTGGCGTCCGGCGTCGGCAGATCGCTTTCGGCAATCCGCCGCTGCGGCTTGAACAGATGCGGCATGTGCGCATAGTTATAGATGGCAATCCGGTCCGGCGCGGCGGCGATCACCTTGCTCAGCGTTTGCGCCATGGACATCAGGTTTTGCTTGGGCAAGCCATAGATCAGATCGATGCTGACCGAACGGAAGCCGGCGTAGCGCGCTGCATCGATGATCCTGAGCGTTTCTTCCTCTGGCTGAAGACGATTCACTGCCCGCTGCACGGCCGGATCGAAATCCTGTACGCCCAGGCTGATCCGATTGAAACCTTGGCCGCGCAGCGTGACGATGCGCTTCGGCGTTACCGTGCGCGGATCTACTTCTATCGAATATTCACCCTGCTGGTCAGGCGCGAATTGAAAATTCTGGTGCAGATGCGCGAGCAGGTCCGTCATCTGGCGGTCCGTCAGGAAAGTCGGTGTGCCGCCGCCGAAATGCAGTTGCTCGACCTGATTCATGCCTTCAAACAAGGCAGCCTGCATGGAAATCTCGCGCTTCAGATAGCTCAGATAGAGCGCCGCCTTGCTAAGATCTCTGCTGACCACCTTATTGCAGGCGCAGTAATAGCAAATCGTGCTGCAAAACGGGATATGCAAATACAAGGACAAGGCATGCCTTGCGCCCATGCCGTGCCGGTCTGCGACCGCGTGCAAATAGTCGTCCGCGCTGAATTCCTGAGAAAACCGGTCTGCCGTCGGATAAGAGGTGTAACGCGGCCCGAGCTTATCCAGCTTGCGCAGCAAGGCGGCGTCAAATGCAAGGGCATCGGCTGCGGGTATCGATTTTTCTAAAGTTAACATGTGCTGGCTCCGGCGATGGGATGAACCACATCTATCGGGGACAGCATAAACGGCTCAGGCGGCAAGCACTTTGATGTAAATCAACCAGCGGCCATTGCACACCTGTCAGCACTGCCAGATCGGCAGAATCGCAGTGCAGCCGGCATCTTGCGTCACGCCGAATCGAAGCCAGTCAGAATCGGTAGTTATAATCCATCGGTAAAATGGCATTCGTGCCACGAGAATGATATATTGCCGTACTGCAACTTATTCCTCGTATCAGGAATCGCGTGGTTTGCGCATGTGTGTTTGCGCATAATATTCAGGTCAGACTTGAGGCGGCGTCATGAGTTATGTAATGGCCAACTTTTATCGGCTTCACCATATGGATACTCACCCTTAAACATTGCCAATGTACTCAATATTGCCCGCCTTAGTCGCGTCCGTATTCCTGGGTTATGGCTTGTACGTAGTTTGCACGCAAGGCTTTACCCGTATCGGCATCAGTTTTTCCGCGTTGTGCATCATTTCTGCGTTTTGGCAGGGTACCTGGGCTGTGTTATTTCAGGTTCACACGCCGGGGCTGGCGATGTTCCTGATCAAGTTCGGCTATCTGCTGATCCTGTTTTTGCCGACCAGCCTGTACCACTTCCTGACTGAAGTCTCGGATAGCCCCAAAGAGCGCCATCTGGTTTATCTCTCTTATGGGATCGCCTCGATCCTGGCGGTTTTCCTGGTCACAAGCGATCTCTTCGTTGCCGGTTTCTATGAATATTTTTGGGGCTACTATCCCAGGGCGGGCTTGCTCCATCCGATTCATGTGCTGCAAACGGTAGTGGTAGTCAATCGCGGCCTGTATATCACTTTCCGCCAGCAAAAAATTGCACCGCCCAACAAGCGCATTCGGCTGCGCTTGTGCATCGCCGGCCTACTCACCTATTTTTTTGCAGCGATCGATTACCTGTGCAATTACGGCTTCGAGTTTTATCCGCCTGGCGTGCTGTTCATTGCCGTCAGTCTTGGCATCATCACCGTAGCGATCGTGAAATACGGCCTGTTCAATCCGATGGCGATTGCCGCCAGTGTTGCCCACGAAATGCGCACGCCGCTGCTCTCCATCCGTAACCAGGCGCAAGGCATCAACAAATACATACCGACACTTTTGCACAGCTATGACCTGGCCGTTGCGAATAATCTTTGCGAACCCACGCTGCCGCCGTTCGCTCTGAACTATCTCGCCACCATCGGAAAAACGCTGACCCATGAAGTGGACCGCACCAGTGCGGTGCTGGATATGATGCTTGCCTCTATCAAGATGGATCAGATCGATAAGGCCAGTTTTGCCCAGCACGACATCGGGCTTTGCCTGGCCGAGGCCATTGATCGTTACACCTACGACCGCCAGGATCGCGAACACATTGTTGTTAGCGCTACCGAAGAATTTCGGTTTTATGGCTCGGACACGCTCTTGATATTGGTATTTTTTAACCTGCTGAAAAATGCGCTGTACGCAATCAAGATTGCCGGCAAGGGTGAGATCAGCATATCGACGGCGCGCGGCAAGAACGTCAATCGCCTGTACTTTCGGGATACGGGAACGGGCATTGCAGGAGATGCGCTACCGAATATTTTCGATGGTTTTTTTACGACGAAAGAAGGCGACGGCACCGGTGTCGGGCTCACCTTTTGCCATCGCGTGATGGCGTCTTTCGGCGGCCGCATCCTGTGCGATTCTGTGGCCGGACAATATACGACATTTACCCTGGAATTCCCGGTGCTGCCAAACGCATCGGATGTTTCGCCTGCAGCATCTAAACTGCAGCAAGCGGAGGAAGATGCTGCAGTCCCTCCTCCGCGCAGGCTCTAGATCAAGCCAAGCTAGCTGCTATACCGCTTTCTCGACTTCATACTGGCGGATTTTTTCAAGAATGTGCTCAGGCAGCCGCGAGATTTTTTTCTCCTTGTTGGCGAAAACTATCTGTTGATGGCCGGTCGCGACCAGCTTGCCCTCCACCAGAAATCGAAACGCCAAGGAAAACGAGCACTGTTTGATGGCAAAAGTATTCACCTCGCACTCGATCTTTTGGAACGCAAACGTCTCGCACACATATTGCTGTTGCGCCTCCTTGGTTATAAAGACCCCAAGCGATTGCAGCATGTCGGCGGAAATGCACTCGAAAAACCAACGTTCGCGGCAAATCCCTTGCCACTCGAAATGCCGCGCAAAATAAATATTTCCGGTGGCGTTCGAGTCTTTCAGGTAAACATCGATCGAATGGTGAAAGGTTTTGGGTTGCCGAGGCAGCAAATAAACCAGCGGAACCAGTGGGAATGGGATAGCTTCTACTTCATTTTCTTTGCTGACAGGATGCTGAGACAAGATAGCAGACATGATATTTAACTCCATAAGCAGATGGAAAATGGCTGAATCGATCAGCCGCTTTTGCCGCCTCGTCCATTTCAGGTCCGAGGAAGCTGCTTATAGTGTTAATCATGTTGCGCTACTTACAAGGCAGCTCCCATATTGTGGTTGCCTGTGCCTATTTGATGCGCTGTTTTTCGAGTTTGCGCGCCAGCGTGCGCCGGTGCATGCCCAGGCGCCGCGCAGTTTCTGAAATATTGAAGCCGGTCTCTACCAGCACCTGGTGAATCCGTTCCCACTCCAGCGTCTTGATCGAGGTGGAACGGGTGCTCAGTTCAATCTCGCTAGCACCGGCGACATGGCCGAAGGCGGCTTCGATATCGTCGGTATTGGAAGGCTTGGCCAGATACTGGCAGGCGCCAAGCTTGATCGCCTCTACCGCCGTGTTGATGCTGGCGAAACCGGTCAGCACCACGATCAGCATGGCGGGATCATGTTTGTGCAGCATTTGCACGCAAGCCAGTCCGGAAGTATTGTCGTTCAGCTTAAGATCGACTACCGCATAACCCGGCGAATGCTGGCGCAGCAGCACGGCGGCCTCATCCAGGTTCGCAGCCAGCAATACCGTATAGTCGCGCCGCTCGAACGAGCGGCCGAGGGTGCGGGCGAAAGTAGCATCGTCTTCGATGATCAGTAGCAGACGATCAGCCGCCATGTTCAGGTTCCTCTTCAAGGCTTATTGCTGCCAGCGGCAGGGTCAGCTGGACTAGCGCCCCGCCCTGCTCGCGGTTGCGGACCGTCACGGTGCCGCCTAGCTTGCGGGCGACATTGACGACGAAGAACAGCCCCAAGCCGCTGCCGGGCCGCCCTTTGCTCGACTGATAGGGCTTGCCTACCTGCGCCAGCATCGCCGGTGCAAAACCGGGGCCGCTGTCGGTCACCACCAGGATCAGCGCATCGCCTTCGCGGTTGGCCTCCAGGCTCACCCATTGCGGCGAAGCTTCGAGCGCATTGTCGAGCACATTGCAGATCATCTGCTTGAGGGCGGAATCGAAGGCCACCGACATATCCCGCTCGATTCGGTTTTCATAAGCAAAGGATACCGTCGGCCGGGTCGCACACCACTCTTTGGCGAGGTCGTTCAAGAACGTGCTGATGGTGGTCTTTACCGACGATTCGCCGCGCGCCTCGCCAGCCGACAGCAAGATGCCGCTGACAATGCTTTTGCAGCGCTGCAGCTGGGTCTCCATGTCGCTGATTTCTGCCAGCAATTCGCTATTCTTGTTGAACTCGGGCATGCGCCGCCAGTCGCCCAGGATGACCGACAAGGTAGCCAGCGGTGTGCCGAGCTCATGCGCGGCGCCGGAAGCCAGCAGGCCCATGCGCACGATGTGGTCTTCCTCGGCCGCGCGCTGGCGCAGATCGGCAAGCTGAGCGTCGCCAGCGCGCAGATTGCGACCGATGCGCGTGATGAAAAACACCAGCAAAGCTGCATCCAGCGCGAAACAAATCAGCAAGCCTTCCACGTACAAAGTGGATACGCCCGTGCCATGATCGACCGGTAGCGCCAGCGGTTCGGAAAACAGCGACAAACCGGCCAGGCAGGCACTGGTGATGGCGACCATGCTCCAGGTCGACCAGGTTTCCAGCAAGACGGCGCTGAGAATCACTTGCAGCAGATAGAGAAAGGCAAAAGGATTGGTGGTGCCGCCGCTGAGATACAGCTGTGCGGTGAGGATGCCGACGTCGACCAGCAAGGCCAGAAACAACTCGCCATTGGTCGCCATGCGCCGCTCATGCCAGCGCAGATGGCTGGCGATGTTGAACGCCACCAGGCAAGCCAGCACCTTCAACATACTTGGCAGCGGCAGCTGGATGCCGAAGCCGAGGATCACGATAGCGATGGTGGTGATCTGCCCAACCACGGCGATCCAGCGCAGCTGAATCAGCTGCAGCATGTTCTTGTGGCCGGCGGCCCGTTCGACGCCGGCCGCCACCGTCCAGCGTTGCCTCAATTCTTCTGTATTTGCAAGAATATCAATTTTACTTGCCATCATCACTTTCACGGTCGATACCTTCGGCACTGGCACTGGCGCCGGTACTGGCGTTGCGGCGCAGATTGCGCTCTTCGCGCCCAACCCAGAAACAGGCTGCCGCCACCATCAAGGCAAGAGCATACCAAGTGAGAGCATAAACCAAATGATTATTGTGAAAGGCAATCACCGTCAAGCCGCCGACCGGATGCATGTAGTCAGCTCGCTGGTCAGCCGCCGGGGCGGCAGAGGCTGGAGCGGCGTCGGCGTCGATGAAATAAGGCGCAACCCGGGACAGGCCGCGTGCCGCTGCGATGGCTTGCACATCGCGCGAATACCAGCGATCGGCGGCTGCATCGTTATGACGCAGAAAACCGCCGCCCGGCTCACTCATGCGCAGCAGCCCGCTAACCACAACCGCTTGCGCCGCCGCGCCGTCGACACGATCGGCCTGACTGGCTGCCTTGGCAGGAATGAAACCACGGTTGACCAGCACCACGCTGCCATCCGCGCTACGGAGCGGCGTCAGCAGCCAAAAGCCGCTGCCTAGTTCGGTCACAGCCTGAACCTTGGCCGTAAGTGCATACAGGAAGTTGCCGCTGAGACGCACGCGCCGGTATTCGTCGGCGTCGGCATTGATCTGCTGCCAGCGCTCGGGGCCGGGAGCGGCGACGGCTGGCGCGTGTACTCGTTGCTCGACCCGTTCGATCAGATCAAGTTTCCATTGCAGACGCTTGAGTTGCCAACTGCCCAGAGCGACAAAAGCGGCGAACAGCAGCGCGCCGCAGATTGCCAGCGCCAGCAGCACGGTTGTGGAGCGGGAGCGAGGAGCAACTGATGCTGCGCCCTTATGGCCCACGTCCGTCACCGTGTCGCGTGGCGTCCGCTTCATTGCATATTGGACATGCCGGGCATCTTCTGCTTATCGTGCATACCGCTCATATCATGCGTTTTCGGCATGTTAGACATGTCGTGTATCGATTCCGGCACGGTTTCCTCAGACATCATGCCAGGCATCATGTTGTGGTTCAGGTGATACATCACCCACAGCGAACCGCTCAGCATGATGAATACCAGCATCACCGTGAAAATCAGCGCCAGCATCGACCATCCGCCTTCGGATTTGGTATTCATGTGCAGGAAATACACCATATGCACAACGATCTGCACGGCGGCAAAGCCAAGCAACACCATGCCGGTGGTGCTGGACTTGTCGAATACCTTGCCCATTACCAGCCAGAACGGAATTGCGGTCAGGATCACTGCCAGCAAGAAGCCGGTGGTATAGCTTTTGAGGCTGCCGTGGTCGGCATGCATGTGACCGTGGCTGCCGCTGTGATCGTCGTGGCCGGTACTGCGTGCCGGATGTTGTTGATGCCCGCTCATGGCAAGACTCCCATCAGATAGACAAAGGTGAAGACGCCGATCCAGACCACGTCCAGAAAGTGCCAGAACATGGACAGGCACATCAGGCGCCTGCCGTTTTCAGGGGTGAGGCCGTGACGCTTGACCTGGAACATCAGCGTGATCAGCCAGACGATGCCGAAGCTTACGTGCAAGCCGTGGGTGGCCACCAGTGCGAAGAACGAAGTCAGGAAGCCGCTGCGTTGCGGTCCTGCGCCTTCATGGATCAGGTGCACGAACTCATACAGTTCGAAGCCGATAAAACAGGCGCCCAGGATCCCGGTCACTGCCAGCCAGGCCAAGGTGCTGCCCTTGCGTTGGCGCTGCATTTCCAGCATCGCGAAACCGTAGGTGATCGACGACAGCAACAGCAGCGCCGTGTTGACTGCCACCAGCGGCAGGTCGAACAGTTCAGCGCCGGTCGGGCCGCCGGCGTAATTGCGGCCGAGTACGGCATAGGTCGCGAACAGGCAGGCGAACACCAGGCAGTCGCTCATCAGGTACAGCCAGAAGCCTAGCAAAGTACCGTTTTCAGGATGATGCTCGCGCACGAAAAAGCGCGAGCTCGCATTCGCGCTCAAGGCGTCGACGGAAGTTTGTGTGATCTCAGACATGGCTGCCCAGCAAGCGTGTGCGTTCACCCTCGGTACGGACGACTTCGTCCGCCGAGATGTAGTAATCGCGGTTGTAATTGAAGGTGTGGATGATGACTGCAGCCAGCATCGCGACGAAGCCGAGACCGGCCACCAGCCACATTTGCCAGATCAGCGCAAAACCACAGGCCGCAGCCAGCGCAGCGATGATGAATCCGGCACTGGTGTTCTTCGGCATATGGATCGCCACAAAGCCAGCTTGCGGCCGGGTGTAACCCTGGCTCTTCATGTCAGTCCAGGCGTCGTTGTCGTACACCTTCGGCGTGAAGGCGAAGTTGTAATCCGGCGGCGGCGACGAAGTCGACCATTCCAGAGTACGCGCACCCCATGGGTCGCCGGTGGTATCGCGCAGTGCATCGCGGCGGCGGTAGCTGACGATCAGCTGCACCACGAACGAGGCGATGCCAAGTGCGATCAATACTGCGCCAACCGCGGCGATCTGGAACCAGATCTGCAGCGACGGATCTTCGAAGTGGCCGAGACGGCGGGTCACGCCCATCAGGCCCAGCACGTAGAGCGGCATGAAGGCGACGTAGAAACCGATGGTCCAGAACCAGAAGCAGCACTTGCCCCAGAAATCATCCAGCTTGTAGCCAAAGGCTTTCGGGAACCAGAAATTAATCCCGGCAAACATGCCGAACAGCACGCCGCCGATGATCACGTTATGGAAGTGAGCGATCAGGAACAAGCTGTTGTGCAAGACGAAGTCGGCTGGCGGCACTGCCAGCAGCACGCCCGTCATGCCGCCGATGACGAAGGTGATCATGAAACCGATGGTCCACAGCATCGGCAGTTCGAAGCGGATGCGGCCGCGATACATGGTGAACAGCCAGTTGAAAATCTTGGCGCCGGTCGGGATCGAGATGATCATCGTGGTGATGCCGAAGAAGGAATTGACACTGGCGCCGGAACCCATGGTGAAGAAGTGATGCAGCCACACCAGGTAGGACAGGATGGTGATCACCACGGTGGCGTAGACCATCGAGGTGTAACCGAACAGGCGCTTGCTGCTGAACGTCGAGACCACTTCCGAGAAGATGCCGAACGCTGGCAGAATCAGGATGTATACCTCTGGGTGACCCCAGATCCAGATCAGGTTGACATACATCATGGCGTTGCCGCCCATGTCATTGGTGAAGAAGTTGGTGCCGACGATACGGTCCAGCGACAGCATCGCGAGCACCGCCGTCAGTACCGGGAATGCGGCAACGATCAAGACGTTGGTGCACAAGGCGGTCCAGGTGAATACCGGCATCTTCATCATGTTCATGCCGGGCGCGCGCATCTTGACGATGGTCGCAATCAGGTTGATGCCGGACAGCAGCGTCCCTACCCCGGCAATCTGCAAGGCCCAGATATAGTAATCGACCCCCACATCCGGGCTGGCAAGGATGCCTGACAGCGGCGGATAAGCCAGCCAGCCGGTGCGCGCGAATTCACCGACGAACAGCGAGGCCATGACCAGGCCGCCGCCGAAGGTAGTCATCCAGAAACTGAAGTTATTCAAGAATGGGAAGGCAACGTCGCGCGCGCCGATCTGTAGCGGCACCACGTAGTTCATCAGGCCGGTAACCAATGGCATGGCGACGAAGAAGATCATGATCACGCCATGCGCGGTAAAGATCTGGTCGTAGTGATGCGGCGGCAGGAAGCCGGCCGAATCGCCGAAAGCGAAGGCTTGCTGGGCGCGCATCATCAAGGCGTCGGCGAAACCGCGCAGCAGCATCACGAGGCCGAGCACGACGTACATGATGCCGATCTTCTTGTGATCGATACTGGTGAACCAGTCGCGCCACAATGTGCCCCACAGGCGGAAATGGGTCAGCGCCCACAGCACGGCGATGCCGCCGATCGCCACCATGGCGAAGGTCGCCAGCAGGATCGGTTCGTGATAGGGAATCGCTTCCCAGGTGAGACGGCCGAAGATCAGCTTGGTCAGATCAATATGGTCTAGCATCGTTACTTTCCGGTGAAAAAGTGAAACGCGACGCTTACAGCAGCGTCACTGCAGGCAGAACGGAGCGCTGCCGGCTCTTGTTGCAAGCAATTATTCATGGTGCGCGTCATGGTGCTGGGCCTTGTGTTCAGACTGCTCTTCAGCCATGTTCATGCTGTGGCCGCCGTCGGCAGCCATCATCTGGTCCATGCACATCTGGCCCGGCTCGATGCAGCGATTCAGGATGGCGTGGTACAGGCTTGGGTCAACCGCGCCGTAGTAGCGTACCGGTTCCTTCTGGCTAGGCTTTTCCAGCTGCAGGTAATCGGCGCGCTCCAGTTTCCCGCTTGCCGCCTTGGCGGTTTGCACCCAGTGCTCGAAATTCTCTGCGGTCATGCCGTGGAATTTGAACTTCATGTCCGAGAACCCGGCGCCACTGTAGTTGGCCGAGAAACCGTCGAATTCACCAGGCCGGTTGATCACCGCATTCAACGAAGTCTGCATGCCTGGCATGGCGTAAATCTGGCCGGCCAATGCCGGAATGAAGAACGAATTCATGATCGCCGATGAGGTGATCTTGAAGCGGATCGGCACATCGACCGGCGCTGCCAGCTCATTCACGGTAGCAATACCTTGTTCGGGATAGATGAACAGCCATTTCCAGTCCAGCGCCACGACTTCAACCGTGAGCGTCTTGGTATCGGCAGGAATCGGACGATTTGCATCCAGGCGCGACAGCGGCCGATATGGATCCAGGGTATGGGTGCTGATCCAGGTTATCAGGCCGAGGGCGATGATGATGAGCAGCGGCGCACCCCAGATCACCAGTTCGAGCTGGGTCGAGTGATCCCAATCCGGTTCGTAACGTGCTGCGGTATTATTTTTACGGTAGCGCCAGGCAAACCAAATGGTCAGTGCAATCACCGGAACGATGATCAGCAACATCAAAATAGTGGAAACAACGATCAGATGGCCCTGCTGCGAGGCGACGTCGCCAGACGGATTCATGAGCACCGTATCGCAGCCAGCCAGCAAAATGAGGGGGAGAAGGAGCAGTCCGCGCCGAAATATGAGTGAAACCATGGAGGAAAAGTCCCGTCGAAACTATCAGATCGTGATAATGTACACGCACTGGTATGCGTTGGCGATTGGACGTTTTGTCCTACCCTTGCCACTGTAGTGCTCCGTGCGTAATGGAGCGTCAGGATTTGCGAAGCACTACACTTTATCATTGGGAAGGGTTCGACACGGCCGGTTGGCATGGCCATTAATTAGAAACCCACTAAGAGACAAAATTATGATGACCAGCACTCATAGCCACAATGGCGGACTTTCCACCAATTTATCGTCGCATTCGGGCGTCAATGATGCTCGAAACGCCAAATCGGATCATAAAAAAATCGCCCCGGGCGAGATCGCTATCGGCGTAGTTATCGGCCGCGCGTCTGAATATTTCGATTTCTTCGTCTACGCCATGGCCTCCGTGCTGGTGTTTCCCTCCGTATTCTTTCCGTTCGAGCAACAACTGGAGGGGACGCTTTACGCATTCGTGATTTTTTCCTTTGCTTTTCTGGCAAGACCTTTCGGCACCGTGCTGTTCATGGCGCTCCAGAAACGCTTCGGGCGCGAGGTTAAACTGACTGCGGCTCTCTTCATCCTGGGGATTTCAACCGCCGGCATTGCCTTCCTGCCAACCTTCCAGCATCTCGGTTTTGCCGCGATCGTTTTGCTCTCCCTATTGCGCATCGGCCAGGGCATAGCGCTGGGTGGCTCGTGGGACGGCCTGCCCTCGCTGCTGGCGCTGAATGCGCCGCAGAACAAGCGCGGCTGGTACGCCATGCTGGGCCAGTTGGGGGCGCCGGTGGGTTTCATGATTGCCGGCGGCCTGTTCGCCTACCTGCTGTCGAACCTGACCACCGAAGACTTCCTTGACTGGGGCTGGCGCTATCCGTTCTACGTAGCCTTTGCCATCAACGTGGTGGCGCTGTTCGCCCGCTTGCGCCTGGTGTCGACCCCGGAATACGCCCATCTGCTCGATGAGCGCGAACTGGAACCAACCAACGCCCTCGAAATGACCCGCTCGCAAGGGCGTAACGTCATCATCGGCGCCTTGGCGGCATTGGCCAGCTACGCCCTGTTCCATCTGGTTACCGTATTTCCGCTGTCCTGGATCACCCTGTATTCGATGCGCTCGCTGAGCGATTTCCTGGTCATCCAGGTAATCGGCGCCGGGCTCATGGCGCTCGGCGTGATCGCCTCCGGCCTGATTGCCGATCGGTTTGGCCGCCGCACCACCCTCGGCAGCTGCGCTATCCTGATCGCCGTGCTCAGCGCCTTTGTGCCGACCTTGATGAACGGTGGCGAGTTTGGGCAGAATTTGTTCATCCTGCTGGGCTTCAGCTTGCTTGGGCTGTCTTATGGCCAAGCGGCGGGCGCTGTCACCGCCAATTTCCCGGCAAAGTATCGCTATACCGGCGCCGCTCTCACCTCTGATCTGTCGTGGCTGGTTGGCGCCGGCTTCGCGCCGCTGGTGGCGCTTGGTCTCTCCGCCCATTTCGGCCTGGCCTATGTCAGCTTTTACCTGCTGTCCGGCGCAGCTTGCTCGCTGGCCGCGCTGAGCCTCAATCGCGCCTTGGAAATTCGCGACTGATACACAGATCCCGCTCCGCGCGTCAGGCAGTATTTGACTGGGGAATCTGGCTGGAGAACATGGCGCGGACAGCGCGGGCGGTTTGCCATTGATAACAAAATGCCTGTTTTCGTATGAAAACAGGCATTTTTATTTGTGCTTAATTCGCAACTCATTCGCAACTCATTTGCAACCTCATTTGCAACCTCATTTGCAACTTATCGGGCTATTTCCATACAGTTTCCAGATACCAGCCAAAGTAACTAGTCCACTCCGCCGTCCACCCGGTTACCACGAATAACCCACCCCCGCATTGAACAGACTATGGCTACCGGGAGTGGTGCTGACCCCTAATTTGACAACGGTATCGCGGCTCACATGCGCACTTGCGCCGATTGCCAGTGCTGTATAACCGGCGTAACTGCCGATACCTGCGCCCAAGGAGAACGTTTTGCCAGCCTCGACTTGCGGCAGGCCAGACAGCGCCCCGGCCATCGCCACCCCGCTATACGCCAGGCGCTGAACATCGCCGACTTGCGAGGCAACTTGCCGCAATTGCGAAACGTTGACCGCATCGGTCGGATTGACCCCGGCAGCGACATTCGTGATACGACGTTCGTTGCCTGCAGAGCCGACTGAAACCGTATTGGCCTGATCGGCCACAGAATTAGCGCCCAACGCCACCGAATTATTGCCGGTCGCTTGCGTCCCGGCGCCCAAGGCCACGGCGTCATTGCCCGAGGCCAGCGCGTTATTGCCAATCGCCACCGTCGGATCACCTGTCGCCCGCGCGTTATAGCCAATCGCCACGGAACCAGCTTGCGAAGCCAGGGCGCGGAAGCCCACTGCCGTGGTGTTGGTATCGGTCGCTTGCGCATTCGAACCCAAAGCCGTTGCGCCATCCTTGGTCGCCTGGGCGCACAGGCCGGAACCGCTAGCATCCACGCCATGGACGCTAGCGCAGGTAGCGGCGTTCACGTTGTTGATGACCGTGCCGCTGGTGCCGCGTGTCTGCACCGTACCGTCGCTGTTGGCGCCGCCTATGGTCGTCGCTCCGATGGTTGCGCCATTGGCGGCAGCAGCATTTGCCCCATCCACCAATGGTTTCAGCGACGTCGACAACGAAGCTGTACCGGTAGTGATGCCCTGCAAGCCTGACGACAGCGACGTCACCTGGCTCAAACTGGTCGACAAGGACGCAATTCCGGTCGATGCCGAGGTAGAGAGCGATGCCGCATTGCTATTGGTCGTCGACAGTCCGGTCGACAGCGAGTTCACGTTTGAGGTATTGATCGAGAGGCCGGTCGACAGCGAATTGATGCTGCTGGTATTGCTGGACAAGCCGCTAGAGGTTGAGGTCGACAGCGAATTCACATTGCTATTCGTTGTGCTTAAGCCGGTCGAAGTCGAGGTCGACAACGACGCAACGCTGGACGAGGTCGAGGTAGACAACAACGTCAATTGCCCGACATTCACTGCATCTGTGGCTGCAGTACCTGCCGCAAGATTCGCCATTTTCTGACCACTGTTGTTGATGCCGTTGGTGGTAGTCAAGCCGGTGACGGTAAGTGCTCCCGTGGTAATCCCGGTCGAAAGTGAATTGATCGTTGTGCTGAGGCCGGTAGACAGCGATGCAACTCCGATTTGAGCGGCTCTGATGCCGGTTGATGCAGAAGTGGACAAGGAAGTCACGTTGCTGGTGGCCGTGCTGGTGGCCGTACTCAGCCCCGTCGACAACGAACCAATATTGCTGGCGTTGGTGCTGATGCCGGTCGAAGTTGAAGTCGACAGCAACGTCACATTACTACTGGCCGTGCTCAGGCCAGTCGAAGTTGAGACGGATAAGGAATTTAACTGGCTGACATTGACAGCATCTGTATTTGCGGTACCCGCAGCCACGCCTGTCAGTTTTTGGTTCGCTAGATCCAATCCGTTAATGACAGATCCCTTGCTATTAACGTTGATCGTCCCGCCAACGGAAATATTTGTAGGATCTTGAGCGCCTGCGCCTGATTGGTAAAAGAGAATATGGTTAGTCTGCGTCGTTGCAGTACTGCGATTGCAGTTCGCACTTGTTCCCCCTGTAGTTCCCCCATCTGTAACGTGGGCGCAAGTGTTGTCGTTATTATCGTTGACATAGATCCCCCCACCCGCGTACGCAACGCCAGATAACATCGTCCCGCCCCATACAAGCGATACAGCTATTGCTGTGGCCGTTTTTGTGCTGCTTCGTTTGCCACGCGCCTTGGTGTTTTCGGAGACAGCAACCCTGGCGCCAAGCGTTTCGTTGTAAACGGTGCGGTAGGCTCTATTCATGATTGGTCTTATATAAATTGACGGTGACTTGCCGTAAGGGATTACTTGATGGCGTGGACAAAACGGAAAACTAAGCGGGAAGCAGCTAGCAAATGGCAGAGAGCAAGGGTTCCGCATTGCCTGAAGAAAACACTATGCTTAGTGCAGTAACAAAGCCGGGCTGGCAAGAGTGAGTACTTTTTCTTGTGCGACGTTAAAGTCGCATGTCAGCTTGACGGCCATCATCCGAAAATTCAGATTGAATATCAATCAGCCAATCCCCAAAAGCCTGTAGGGATTTGCCTACAGCAACAGTAATTCATCATTACCGGTCTTGTTCCGGGGCTTATTCCGAGTTTTATTCCGAGTTTTATTCCGAGTTTTATTCCGAACTCGATTTAGCAGCCTGCCAACCACGACAACTCCCCACCTCTAGCACCCAAGCTCCCCCTCTTGAGCAGATCGAGCAACCAATCTTTCATACCAATGTGATTGTTGGTAATTATTGAATAGTGTTAGCACTTTTAGCCAGTTTATCCATTCAGAATTAACCGTCATGATGCATTCACTGCCCGGCACACTAATTCCCCGGAAATCAAGGGCGGCTACTTAAACAACGATAACAACGTTGACAGCGCTCACACCAACCTCAAGGAGCTTCAAATGAATCAAGCAAAAGTAAGCATCGTCACCGGATCCTCACGCGGCATCGGCGCAGCGGTAGCGCAACGGCTGGCCGGCGATGGTTTTGCCGTCGTCGTCAACTATGCCGGTAGCGCCGCAGCTGCCGAGGCCTTGGTGCAACAACTGATTAAACAAGGCAGCCAGGCTATCGCAGTCCAAGCCGACGTCAGCGATCCGGCAGCGGTGCGCGCCATGTTCGATGCGGCAGAACAGGCGTTCGGCGGGGTCGACGTGCTGGTCAATAATGCCGGCATCATGCTCAACGCCACGATCGGCGACACCGACGACGCCAGTTTCGAGCGCCAGGTCGCCATCAATCTCAAGGGCAGCTTCAACACCCTGCGCGAAGCCGCCAAACGGCTGCGCAATGGCGGCCGCATCGTCAACTTCTCGTCCAGCGTGGTCGGCATGCTGCAACCCACTTATGGCGTGTATGCCGCTACCAAGGCAGCGGTGGAAGCAATGACCAGCATCCTGGCCAAAGAGCTGCGCGGTAAAAACATCACGGTCAACGCCGTTGCCCCAGGGCCGACCGCTACCGAGCTGTTCCTCAACGGCAAACCGCAAGAAGTGGTTGATCGCCTGGCCAAGCTGGCGCCGCTTGAGCGCCTCGGCCAGCCGCAGGATATCGCCGCCACTGTTGCCTTCCTGGCAGGCGCCGACGGCGGCTGGATCAACGGTCAGGTCTTGCGCGCCAACGGCGGCATCATCTGATCATCCGCAAACCTGACAGCACATCACTTTTCGACATCAGCGAAAGGAAAACATCATGCAACAAGTCATTGTCATTACTGGCGCCTCCAGCGGCTTCGGCGCCCTCGCCGCCCGCGCACTTGCCGACGCCGGCCATACCGTCTATGCCAGCATGCGCGAGACCCAAGGCCGTAACGCGCCCCAAGTTGCCGCAGTGGCGCGTTACGGCGCCGAGCACAAGGTCGATCTGCGCAGCGTCGAGCTCGACGTCGCCAGCAGTGCATCGGTCGACGCCGGCATTGCCAGGATCATTGCCGACTGCGGCCGGCTCGATGTGGTGATCCACAACGCCGGTCACATGTCCTTCGGCCCGGCCGAAGCGTTTACGCCAGAGCAGTTCGCCCAGCTCTACGACATCAATGTGCTGAGCACCCAGCGCGTCAATCGCGCCGCCCTGCCGCAACTGCGCAAACAAGGCAAAGGTCTGGTCGTGTGGATTTCTTCCAGCAGCGCACGCGGCGGCACGCCGCCTTATCTGTCGCCCTACTTCGCGGCCAAGGCAGCCATGGATTCGCTAGCGGGGTCGTATGCCGGGGAACTGGCGCGCTGGGGTATTGAGACGTCGATCATCGTGCCTGGCGCCTTCACCAAGGGCACCAATCACTTCGCTCATTCCGGCGCACCGGCTGATATGGCGCGTGCCGCTGAGTATGACGATGGCCCGTATGCCGGCGTGCCGCAGCAGGCGCTGCAAGGTTTGGCGGCGCTAGAGCCCGCCGACGCCGATGCGGCAAGCGTCGCTGACGCCATCGTCGCGGTCATCGGCATGCCCTTCGGCAGCCGTCCTTTCCGCACCCACGTCGATCCTTCGCAAGACGGCTGCGAGATCGTCAACGGCGTCGCCGATCGTGTGCGTAGCGAGATGTTTCGACGCATCGGGCTGGAAGATTTGCTCAGTCCACGGGTGAACGCTTGAGTGCGGCCCTGCAAGCAATCCAGCAACCGCCCCCACAGCTGACAGCGGCGGCCAGCCCGAAAGCCGCTGCGTTACAAGGAGGCAGCATGAAGCCATCCATCACCTATCTGCACCTGCTAGCCAAGACACCGTTCTTTACCGGCCTCAACCGCAAGCAGCTGCAATGGGTCATCGACCACTCGAAGGAATGGCAAGCCGCCAAAGGCAATCTTATCGCCCGCAGCGATAGCGACGCCGGCAGTTTCTGGGTACTGCTTGACGGCAGCTGGCAAATCGAGACCGGCAGCCGCGAGTACCGCGTAGGGCATGCAGATCCCGGAAAATGGTATGGCGCCGACACAGTGCATGCGGCGACAGTCGCCTCGCGCCTGGTGGCGGCCACCGAGAGTTACGTGATGGAGATCCGGCTGGCAGACTTCAATGAAATGCTGAAGCAGGGATTCGACTTCAACTTACACCTGCGACAGGGCGTTGAATATTATCAGGCCATCCTGAAACCCTAGCAGCCGAGTCGCCAAGACTAACTTAAGGCGGCCTCGAATAACTCCTGTTGCACCATTCCCGCGTTCGCGGGGTTGACAGAGTTTGTAGAGCCAGCCTTAAGCGACCTTGCCCCAGGCCTTGCGCGCCCGCTCCCGCACCAGCATCCTGACGCTGTCAGGCACCGGCGTGCGCTGCTCAAGCTGCTCGGCGCTGGACCAGACGCTCTGCTCAAAATGCGTCAGCATGGCATTGGTGATGAAGCGGGTACGGTTGGCGTACACATGACGATCGCCGCCGGCGCTTTGCTGTTTAATGTAGAAACGTTGCGGCACCACCAGGTGCAAATGCTGCCTGGCGCGCGTCATGGCAACGTACAGCAGGCGCCGCTCCTCTTCGATGTCGCCATTGCTGCCGGTGCTCAAATCGGAGGGGATGCAGCCATCCACCACATTCAACAGATGCACCGATTGCCATTCCTGGCCCTTGCTGGAATGGATGGTGGAGAGAATCAGGTAATCTTCATCGCGCAATGGCGGGCCGGAGCGGTCGCTGGTGGCCTGCGGCGGATCCAGCGTGATCTCGGTCAGGAAGCGTTCGCGTGAACCGTAAGCGCCTGCCAGCTGCGCCAGTTGGCTGATGTCTTGAGCCCGCACTTCGGCGTCTTCATGCAAGCGTTCCAGCTGCGGCAGATACCAGTCGCGCACCAGCTCGATATCGGCGGGCCACACCGGCTCCGTCCGCAAGGCGCGGTACAACACCACAAAATCCGACCAGGCGGCAGCGGCGCTGGACGGCGCCTGAAACGCTTCGATCGCGGCTAGCGGATCGGCAGCAGCGCTGATGCTATCGAGGATTTTTGCCGCCGTCGCCGGCCCGACGCCTGCAATCAATTGCATCGTCCGAAACCCCGCCAGACGGCCGCCGGGGTTTTGCGCAAAGCGCAAAATCGCTAACAAATCCTTCACGTGCGAGGCTTCCAGGAATTTCAAGCCGCCGAACTTCACATAGGGAATATTCCGTCTTACCAATTCCAGTTCCAGCGCCGCACTGTGGCTGGCGGCGCGAAACAGCACTGCCTGCGATTTCAGCGCCAGGCCGCCCTCGCGATGCTCCAGGACTTTATTCAGCACCCATTGCGCCTGCTGCGCCTCGTCCGAAATCAATACCAGTTGCGGCTTGCCGGCGCCGCTGCGATCGGTCCATAAATTCTTTGCGTAACGTTCAACCGCCGCAGAAATGACGGCGTTGGAAGCATCCAGAATCGCTTGCGTAGAGCGGTAATTGCGGTCCAGGGTGACCACCGTGGCAGCCTGGCTGAACTGTTGCGGAAAATCGAGGATATTGCGCACCGTGGCGCCGCGAAAGGAATAGATGGCCTGGGCATCATCGCCCACCACGCACACGCCTTGGCCGTCCGGCTTCATGCCGGCCAGGATCGCGGCCTGCAAGCGATTGGTGTCTTGATATTCGTCGACCAGGATGTAATCGAAACGCGCCCCTACTTCAGCGCCCAGCTCGGCGTCGGCCGCCAGCTCGGCCCAGAACAGCAGCAGATCGTCGTAATCGAGCACGTTTTGCGCTTGCTTGGCGTCGACGTAGGCAGCGAACAGGGCATTCAGTTGCGGCTCCCACTCGGCGCACCAGGGAAAGATGTTCTGCAACACGGCCCCGAGCGAATCCTGGCTGTTGACTACCCGCGAATAAATCGCCAGGCAGGTGCCCTTCATCGGGAAGCGTTTGTGGCTGTTGCTGAAGCCCAGTTCATGGCGCACCAGTCCCAGCATGTCTTCAGAATCGCCGCGATCATGGATGGTGAACGACGGCTCCAGCCCGATGCGGCCGGCGTATTCGCGCAACAGCCTGGCGCCGATGCTGTGGAAGGTGCCGGCCCAGGGCAAGCTGGTGATCTGCAAGCCGCCTGCCCGGCCCTGGGTTTTCAGTACGCGGCTCAGCACCTGGCCGGCGCACCGCTCCATTTCCTGCGCCGCGCGCCGCGAAAAACTCAGCAGCATGATGCGTTGCGGATCGGCGCCGTTGATGATCAGGCGCGCCACCCGGTGCGCCAGCGTATTGGTCTTGCCGGAACCGGCGCCAGCGATAATCAGCAAGGGTCGCACGGCATGCGGCGCCAGCCCGCTATCGTGTTCTACCGCACTGCGCTGCTGCGCATTGAGCCCGGCAAAGGGATCGCTGCCGGCGTCGTCGGCGCCACTGAGCGCAGGACTGGAAGCGGGATTATCGAGGATGGTTGAACTTGGCATGGCGGATAAGTGGCAGCGACGCATAACTGTACATTTATCCAGTGCTTGCCGGCAAGCGGATTTTCATAATTCACACTTGCCATTTTGCCAATAATTACTTTGAATCAGCACCTCTGGTTTAATAACCCGACGAATCCACCTGACCAGATAACGCGGACTGGATACGTTTGTGAGTGACAGGGTTGGTCCCGCCAGAGCATTCCACTGCCAGGATGCGATCGCTTTTTTGTGCCAACCACTGCACAAATTCGTCCATTGTAACGAAGCACTTTTCGGAATCAGTCCATGACGAACCGTCGTCGTATCGGCGATACAAAACGCTGCCATCCGGCATGAATTCAAAACCCATGCAACTGGAATCCCGATGGCTGATATAAAACCGCTTATTGATTGCCAGCCATTCGCCGAAACGGGTCGCCAGTTCCAGGCCATATTTCTGATGCGCGCCGATCTGAGGTAGTGTGACTACCGCCTCCTTGACTTTCGAGGCGATCACGAGATGCAAATCCACCTTGGTGCACGCGCCGCTCTGATCGCAATACACCCGTTCCGCGCCAAGCCATTTGCAACAGACTAGAGCCGTGAGAGTGATGAGGCTGGCTTCGACACCCCAAAGCCATAGCATGTTCTCTGACGTTGCTTCCGCAACCTGACTAGAAACTCGGCGCGCAAGCGTCAGATGATGGTGGCGAGACATATCCTGCAAAGCATCGCCCCACGTGACGGGCCCAGCCAGCAACAACCGCCTGGCCAGATCGCCGCCGCCATCGACAGTGAGCGTGATCCAGGTCAGCCAATGCACCCATAGGGCAAACAACACTAAGGTCGAGGTTGCAAAAAAATCGAAATATATCGAACGCGATTTACCGTCCTCCGCCACCATTGAAGCCATGAAGGCCACGCTGACACCGAATAAGACAGTGGCAATACACGACAAATAAATGAACGGATTGTAACGAATGACCAGCGTATAAATCGCCGCCAGCACCGCCGTCGGCAGCGCCCCTAGCCACAGCAACCGGAATGGCGCTGCAACGGCAATTCGTCCAGAGGCTTTGTAACACCTGCGCGGGAATGTGCTCATGCAATCTATGCTTGTTATGAATTTGCTGCGGTTGTGGAATTTTCGGGAGAGGCTAATTTTCTGTCAAGCGGCACATTGCGCTCCACGTACGCCATCAGCCTCTTGACGCTCGTCGGAACATCTTCACGGGTTGTATCGATAACAAGTTGCGGCTGCTCGGGTGTTTCATAGGGTGCGCTGACCCCGGTAAATTCCCGCAATTCGCCGCAACGCGCTTTCTTGTATAAACCCTTAGGATCCCGCGATTCACAGGTCGCCAGATCGGCGGAGATATGAATTTCATGAAACCCCTCCCCGCAGGATTGCCGGGCACGCGCGCGATCGGCGCGATAAGGGGAAATGAAAGCGGTAATACAGATCAGGCCGGCATCGGCAAACAATGCGGCGACCTCGCCCACACGCCGGATATTCTCGGTTCTATCCTCGGGGCTGAAACCGAGATTCGCATTCAGGCCCTTGCGTATATTGTCGCCATCCAGCACGTAGCAGGAATATCCCAGTCCCGTCAGCGCATGCTCAAGCGCCATCGCTAGAGAGGATTTACCGGAGGCCGGCAAACCAGTCAGCCACATGACGGCGCCACGATGGCCGTGGTGCGCCGCGCGTTGCGACAGATTCACTGCATGAGGTACGCCAGTCAGGTTTTTATCCATTGCAAACTCCGCACAGTACAGTGTCATTTGACGGCCACGCATCAGGATACATGATGTCTCAATCCGCGCGGGACGCAATGATTCAGATTTTTCGTGCAAGCGTTAGTCATGCATTTCTCTTCACGGCCCCGTACTTGAAACAGTGGCTGCATGGCCGCCGGATACGGTAATATCTGCCGAACAGTTTGCCAATATCGCGACCTGTGCAAAACATGTCTGGCAACCATCCAATTTGACAGCAAAGGCCATTCTGATGATTCCATCGTTCGTCGGCGTAACAGGCTTGCCCAGGGCAGGTTCCACGCTGCTGTGCCAGCTATTGGGGCAGCATCCGGAAATTCATTGCGAAGGACATAGTTCGCCTCTTTGCAATACCTTGCTGGGGATCCGTCGCATGATCAGCGACGACACTTTTTTCCTGTCGCAGCTCGATACGCAATTCGACCGAAGTTATGCCCATTTGACAGCGGCGATGCAGGGTTTTCTGCGCGGCTGGCATCATGATTGCGACAAGCAGGTGGTGGTGGACAAGAACCGCGCATGGCTGCATGCGATAGAACTGCTGCTGCATATCGAGCCGAACGCCAAGCTGATCGTGTGCCTGCGCGAGCTGGGACAAATCTACGGATCGATCGAGGCGCAGCACCAGCGCACGATCCTGGTCGATTTCATCGATCACCTGGCCGATTTCGACCGCTTCGGGCGAGCCGACATGCTGTTCGCCAAAGACAAGGCCATCGGCGCGCCGCTGATATCGCTGCATGCAGTTCCCGATTTGCCGAAGCAGGTGCAGGAACGTCTGTATTTCATTCGTTTCGAAGACTTGATGGAGCGGCCGTCGGCCTGTATGACGCATCTCTATTCCTGGCTAGGATTGTCGCCGTTCGACATCGATCCCGATCACCTGACGATAGGCGTCCAGGAAAGCGACAGCCATTACCACATGAAATACAGCCACAAGCAGGCGCAGCAGATAAGCAAGCCGAAACGGCATGACATCCCGCCGCGCATACAGGCGCAAATCGAAAGCGCCTACTCCTGGTTTTACCAGCTCTACTATCCGCAGAAAATGTAAAGTTAAAACGCCTTGCCGATCTCGGTCCAGGCGCGCACCGATTTATTGCTGCCGACCAGTTGCGGGGTCGATCCCAGCGGCGCCGCAACATACAGTTTGGCGCGCCACTGATCGGTTCCGGTCCAATTCATGCCGACGCCTGCTCCGCTCAGCGTCGCGCCGTTTTCGCCCGGCAGCCACGGGCTCTTGTTGACCGTCACATGTTCACTGTCGACGAAAGCCAGCACCTGCCAGCGTCCGCTAGCGAACTGGCCGAGCTCGTGACGCAGTTCGAGCGAACCGTATACCCCCTTATCGCCGGACAGCACGCCGATGTCGTAAGCGCGAACCGTATAGGGGCCGCCTGCGATCATCTTTTCTGCGGGATCCAGGTTGCCGTTTGCCCATTGGCTGGATAGCGCAAAATAGAGGGAATCGTTCTGCGTCAGATTTTGCAGATGGGCGAAATTTGCGTTCCATTTCATGTAACTGCCTTGCGTTCTGGCGGTCACGGAATCGGCCAGTTGCGCCGCCAGATCGTCGAATCCGACGCGCCCCGCAGTCACGCCGATATTCCAGCTGCCGATGCCGCCGGCCAGCGCAGCGTTGCGCCAGTCGCCGTTCAGGCTCGCTACCCAGTTATCCAGGTGGCGATCGGTCTTGATGTTGCTGACGCCGATCCGATCGTTCAGCTGTTTGCGATCGAACTGGAGCTGGCCGTATACGTTGGCGCCGCGCGTGCGCATGAACGGATGTTTGAGCCAGATGCTTGCCACTTGTGCGGTGCCGTGGCCGTCGAGCGCGCTCAAGCTATCGCCGAGGATGTAATGCAGCGCTGAATAGGACGCGCCGATCCGCGTGCCCAGGCCGTTAAGCAAGGTTTCATAGGAAATGCTGCCGTAATTCATGTCTCTGCCGCTGGTCAGAGCGCCGATGCTAAGGACGTCGCCATGCCGTAGCGGATCAAAGATATTCACGGCTGCACCGAGACGGGTGCGCCCGGTGTAGCGGTTGCCGTAATTGTCCAGCGTGAGATTCGCCGCCACCCGCGCCGTTGGATCGGCTTGCACCAGCAGGTCGGAAGTACCGACCTCTTCACCCGGCTTCAGAATCGCGCTGGCGGCGACACCGGGGATATCGGAGACCAGCAGCAGCACGTGGTCGAGTCCGCCCTGGGTAACCACTTGCCCGGCTTGCAACGGGGATAAGGTTTGCTGCAGTAAGGCGTCGCTCACCCGGCTGCGATTGTCGAGCTTGACCTGGCCGTAGCGGGCCTCGATCACCGTAACCCGCACCACGCCGCCTTGCACGGTCTGGGCCGGGATGATGGCGCGCGCCAGCGGATAGCCGTGGTCATGGTAATAGTCGGTGATGCGGGAAACCACTGCGCCGAGCTGGCCCAAAGTGAAGCTCTTGCCTTCGGCGTCAGCCACCAGCGCGTGCAGGGTCGCCGTATCGAAAGCGGTATTGCCGGACAGTTGTATGCTGGTGACGTTGAAAGACGCGCTCGGCGGCAACTGAGCGCCGCCTTCCCGTTCGATAGTCAGGCCGGTTCCCGTTGGGGAAGGAGCGGCCGGCTTGAGCGGCTGGATTTGTTGCAGTATCGAACCGGCGCCGGGCGGGGTTACCGGGTCGGCGGCAAATGCTGCGAAAGATGGATAGCTGAGCAGCATGGCTGCAAGAATCGGCTTCATCGGGTGTAGAAATCCAGCGTTATTTTTCACTGAGGCTCGCTTATTCATCCGTACTCACAATATTGTCCGGCAGCTTGACACCGGTGCTCATGATTTTCACTTCCACACCGTTCATGCCGTTATCGCTCCCGCTGGGCGGATTGCTCGGCGCCTGAGTATTGAACTGAACCAGGTCGAGCGCCGCCAAATTAATGCCTGCATGCGAAGGAGCAAAAATATTATCCAGCGCCGCGATCACATTCTGCACAGATACGGGCGCCGTACCCGCCTTCAAGGTCAGCGCGGTGGCGTTGCCTGCCGCCTGCTGGAACACATAGTTCATCGCGCTCAAGCCGCCGCCGTCAATTGCATACAGTCCTGGCTGGCTGGTCGGCGTGGCGTTTGAAGTCCAGGTCAAGCTGCCCGTGGTAGCGTTGCTCAGCGTATCGCCCGTCACCAGCCCGCTCAGAGTTCCTGTCAGGCCGGACGGCGTTTGCCCGGCGACGATGCTTGCGGGAGCGGCATTGTAGGTCAGCGTCGCGGGGGTGATATTGGCGGTTGTCGTCGTCGTACTGCTCACCATATAGTTGCCAGCGTCAGCGCCGCTTGCGGTGACACCGGCTACCGAGACGGTCTTGCCGGCGCCGGCATTCTTGTCGGCAAAGTTGGCAGAGGTATCGCTAAACGTCACTGCATCACCGGCCAGCCCTCCGCTTAGCGTCACGCCTGCCAACGTATTGCCGTCATAGGTCTTGCTGGCGCCGGTGGCGACAGCGGTGATGGCGAGCGGCGTGATATCGGCAGTGGTCGTTGTGCCGGAATTGCTGACCTGGTAGTTGCCGGCATCCGCACCGCTTGCATTGATGCCTGAAACGCTAACCGTCTTGCCCGTGCCTGCATTTTTGTTGCCAAAGCTCGCCGAGGCATCGTTGAATGCAACCTGATCGCCGCTCATCAGGCCGCTGCCCGTCAATATGACCGAACCGGAAGTGCTTGCGTCATAGACCTTGTTCACGCCTGTTGCTACGACTGTGACCGACAATTTGTTGACCGTATAGTCGCCGGCAATGCTGCCCAACAGGTAGTTGCCGGCATCGGCGCCGCCCAAGGCGCCGCTTGCCGATTCGATGCCAATGTGGGTGCCGGCTGTCAGGTGGCCGCTGCTGCTGGTAAGCCCGGTCGTGTTCACGGACGTGCCGGGAGCGCTAACGCTGTCTCCCGCGATCACGTTCGATATGCTTACCGCGCCAGGCGTCAGGGCGGAACCGTAGATCGAGCTGCCGGCCGCAATCGAACCGGCCAGCGTCAGTGGATTCACGGTGTAATTACCGCTGGCGCCGGCAAAGGTGTAATTGCCGGCGTCGGTTCCACCCAAGGCAGTGCCGACTGCTTCAATTCCGCTATGGGTTCCGGCGATCAGGTGGCCGCTGCTGCTGGTCAAGCCCGTCGTATTCACCGTAATGGCGGCAGGCGTGACAAGGTCGCCAGCAACCAGATTCGTGAAATTTACCGCGCCCGGCGTCAGGATTGAGCCGTAGGTCGAGCCGCCCGCCGCAAGCGTGGCATTCAACGCCAAGGGGCTGACGCTGTAATCGCCCGTGACACCGGTAAAGGTGTAATTGCCGGCGCTGGCTCCGCTCAGCGCGCTGACCGCTTCAATTCCGGTATGGGCGCCGGCGATCAGGTGGCCGCTGCTGCTGGTGAGGCCGGCGGTGTTGACCGTTACCGTCGCCGTGCCGAGCACGTCGCCTGACACGACATTCGTGAAACTTGCCGCACCCGGCACCAGGGCTGAACCGTAGACCGAACTGCCAGCCCCGATCGAACCGGTCAAGGCTAGCGGGGTCACGGTGTAGTCGCCGCTAGCGCCGGCAAAAGTATAGTTGCCCGCATCCGCTCCGCCTAAAGCAGTGCCTAGCGCCTCGATTCCGTTATGGGTTCCGGCCTTCAAGTGTCCGCTAGCGCTGGTCAAGCCTGATGCATTCACGGTGACGGCAGCTGGCGTAACGAGGTCGCCTGCCACCGCATTCGTGAAACTCGCCGCACCCGGCGTCAGAGCCGAACCGTAGATCGAGCTGCCCGCCGCAAGTGTCGCGTTCAACGCCAACTGGTTGACGCTGTAGTCGCCAGTAACACCCGTAAAGGTGTAATTGCCGGCATCGGTCCCGCTCAGTGCGCTGACCCCTTCAATTCCGGTATGGGTTCCTGCGATCAAGTGGCCGCTGCTGCTGGTCAGGCCGCTGGTGTTGACCGTGACCGTCGCCGTGCCCAGCGCGTCGCCCGCCACCGCATTGGTGAAACTCGCTGCGCCCGGCGTCAGGACTGAACCGTAGGTCGAACCGCCGGTTCCGATCGAACCGGTCAAGGCCAACGGACTCACGGTGTAGTTGCCCGTGACACCTGCAAAGGTGTAGTTGCCGCCATCGATCCCGCTCAATGCAGTGACCGCTTCAATTCCGGTATGGCTTCCGGCGACCAAGTGGCCGCTGCTGCTGGTGAGGCCGCTGGTGTTGATCACCACCGTCGCCGTGTCCAGCACGTCACCTGCGACGGCATTGGTGAAACTCGCTGCGCCCGCTACCAGGCCCGCACCGTAGGTCGAGCTGCCGCTACCGATCGAACCGGTCAACGCCAACGGGGTCACGGTGTAGTTGCCGCTAGCGCCGGCAAAAGTATAGTTGCCCGCATCCGCTCCGCCCAAGGCAGTGCCTACCGCTTCGATTCCGCTATGGGTGCCAGCAATCAGGTGGCCGCTGCTGCTGGTCAGGCCTGTCGTATTCACCGTGGCGGCTGCAGGCGTGACGAGGTCACCTGCCACCGCATTCGTGAAACTCGCCACGCCCGGCGCCAGGGCCGAACCGTAGGTCGAACTGCCCGCCGCAAGTGTCGCGTTCAACGCCAGCTGGCTGACGCTGTAGTCGCCCGCGACACCTGCGAAGCTGTAATTGCCGCCATCGCTACCGCTCAGTGCACTGACTCCTTCAATTCCGGTATGCGTTCCGGCAATCAGGTGGCCGCTGCTGCTGGTGAGGCCTGCGGTATTCACCGTGACCGTGGCAGTGCCCAACGCATCGCCTGTAATTGCGCCGCTCAAACTTGCCGCTCCAGGCGTCAAGGCCGAGCCATAGGTCGAACTGCCGGCGCCGATCGAGCCGCTCAACACCAGCTTGTTCACGCTGTAGTCGCCCGCAACACCTGCAGAGGTGTAATTGCCGGCATCCGCTCCGCTCAGCGCGCTGACGGCTTCAATCCCTGCATGGGTTCCGGCGATCAAGTGGCCGCTACTGCTGGTGAGACCGCTGGTGTTGACCGTGACCGTCGCCGTACCCAGCGCGTCGCCCGCCACCGCATTCGTGAAACTCGCTGCACCCGGCGCCAGGACTGAACCGTAGGTCGAACTACCCGTCCCGATCGAACCGGTCAGGGCCAACTGGCTGACGCTGTAATCGCCAGTAACACCCGTAAAGGTGTAATTGCCGGCATCGGTCCCGCTCAGTGCACTGACTCCTTCAATTCCGGCATGGCTTCCTGCGATCAAGTGTCCGCTGCTGCTGGTCAGGCCGCTGGTGTTGATCGTGACCGTCGCCGTGCCCAGCGCATCGCCCGCCACCGCATTGGTGAAACTCGCTGCACCCGGCGTCAGGACTGAACCGTAGGTCGAACCGCCGGTTCCGATCGAACCGGTCAAGGTCAACGGACTCACGGTGTAGTTGCCCGTGACACCTGCAAAGGTGTAGTTGCCGCCATCGATCCCGCTCAATGCAGTGACCGCTTCAATTCCGGTATGGCTTCCGGCGATCAAGTGTCCGCTGCTGCTGGTGAGGCCGCTGGTGTTGATCACCACCGTCGCTGTGTCCAGCACGTCACCTGCTACGGCATTCGTGAAACTCGCTGCGCCCGCTGCCAGGCCCGCACCGTAGGTCGAGCTGCCGGCGCCTATCGAACCGGTCAAGGCCAACGGGGTCACGGTGTAGTTGCCGCTAGCGCCGGCAAAAGTATAGTTGCCCGCATCCGCTCCGCCCAAGGCAGTGCCTACCGCTTCGATTCCGCTGTGGGTGCCAGCAATCGGGTGGCCGCTGCTGCTGGTCAGGCCTGTCGTATTCACGGTGACGGCAGCTGGCGTGACGAGGTCGCCTGCCACCGCATTGGTGAAACTCGCCGCGCCCGGCGTCAACGCTGAACCGTAAGTCGAGCTGCCCGATGCCACGGTGGCGTTCAACGCCAGGGGATTCACCGTGTAGTTGCCCGTGAGTCCGGCATGCGTGTAGTTACCGGCATCGCTCCCGCTCAGCGCACTGATCGATTCAATCCCGCTATGGGTTCCGGCAATCAGGTGGCCGCTGCTGCTGGTGAGGCCGGTCGTGTTGATCGCGACCGTTGCCGTGCCCAGCGCGTCGCCGGCCACCGCATTCGTGAAACCCACCGCGCCCGGCGTCAGGGCTGAACCGTAGGTCGAACTGCCGGTCCCGATCGAACCCGTCAGGGCCAAGGGAGTGACGGTGTAGTTGCCAGTGGCGCCGGCAAAGGTGTAATTGCCCTTGACTGCATCGGCTCCGCTCAGGACACCGCTGACCGACTCAATTCCAGCGTGAGTGCCAGCGATCAGGTTGCCGCTAGTGCTGGTCAGGCCCGTTGTATTCACAGTAACCGGCGCCGCCGTGACTACGTGCCCCGCAACCATATTGCTGAAACTGACCGTGCCCGGCGTCAGGGTTGAGCCGTAGGTAGAGCTGCCGCTTGAGATCGAGCCGATCAGCGCCAGCGGATTGATCGTCAACGCGCCATTGACAAAGGTAATGTTGTAGCCCTGCTGGCCGGTGGAGGAAACGCCAGACGCTATGATCGAGTAAGTGCCGACGTCGACCGCAGTTTGCGATGAGCCGCTGTAACTTATGCTACCCAACAACCCGCTCGGTGTCCCGCTGTATCTGTAGCCATTGAGGCCGGTGTAAGTGACGCCGTTGTTGCTGGCATATGCCGCGCCATTGAAAATGCTGGTGGCGTTGTTGGCAGTGACGGTCAGTGCCGTCATGCCGCTGATCAATAGCGGATAGCTGCCGCCGGACATGCTCCAGGTGCCGGCGAAGTCCCACGCAGGATTCAGATTGCCGTTCGCGGCGGTGCTGGATGTGAAGTTGGCCTGATTCTGCATGTTTGCAGTCGTCATGCCCGTGCCGGCAGCGGAAGTAGCCTGGCCGGAGCTGGTTTTATCCCAGAAGCTGCCGGTGACGGTGCCGTTGCTATTATCTCCAACCAAGCCGCCAATCAAGCTCGAACCAGTTCCGGCGCTTACGAGGCCTGTCGAAAAGCTGTTGGTGACTGCACCGACGGTAAAAGTGCTGTCGTTGTTGCCGACCAGCCCGCCGATAAAGGTCGAACCGGCAGCACCGGTCACACTGCCTGTTGCATAACTGTTGTTAATCGCTGAGGCGCCGCTGCTGCTGGTCCCGGCGCCGTAATTATGACCAACCAGGCCGCCGACAGCGTTGTTACCGGAAACGCTGCCCTTCGCATAACTTTGGCTGATCGTACTCAAGCCGTAATTGGATCCAACCAACCCGCCTACGTATGACGCGCCGCTCACGGAGCCGGTGGCGTAGCTGTTGGTAATCGCGTTGGTAGCGCCGGTTGCACCGTAACTCCAGCCGATCAGTCCGCCGACACTGTTGCTGTTTCCGGTTACATTCCCGGTTGCATAACTATTACTGACCGTACCGCCTTGTATGCCGCCGAGCAAACCGCCAACGCTAATACTGTCAGCTGCATTGACCGTACCAGTTGCATAACTCCTGGAAATCGTGCCTCCCAGGTTCCACCCCACCAAACCGCCGACGTCATTGGAAGAGGCGCTGGCGCTCACGCTGCCTGTCGAATAACTATTGCTGATCGCACCGCTATTAAAACCCGCCAACTGGCCGGTATAGCTCGAAGCTGTTACGGCAACACTCCCCCCCACCAGGCCGACGTTGCGAATCACGCCGCTCGATTCGCCAAACAATCCGCGACCCGAGCCACTTGCGCTCGGGGTGATCGCGAGACCGCTGATCGTATGACCCAAGCCGTCGAACGTTCCAGTGAAAAGTGTGCTGCCCGTGCCTATCGGCGTGAAGCCTGCGCCGCTGTTCCAGGCTGAAGTGCCGGCGGCGTTGATGTCGCTGCCCAGCGCGTAGTAGCCCGCGAGGTTGCCCAGCGTCCCTTGCAAAGTGCCGTCGCCGCTGCTGGTTGCCGTACCCAGGGAGCTGATGACCGTATAAACATGATTGTTCATCGTCAGCACGCCACTGCCGCTGAAATTGACGCGCCCGTTAAACCCGGCGCTGCCTAAAGCGACATTGACATGGCCGCTGCCAGGCTCCAGATCCAGGCTGGCAGACCCGCTTGCCGTCATCGTGGCGTTGACGTTCACATCGTTGCTGGCGTTCAGGGTCAGCTTGTGGCCGCTCCAGCTTACCGTATCGTCAACGTTGACATTGCCGCTGCTGCCGCTGGCGCCGCCAGCCGAAGAAATCGTCACATTGCTCAAACCCAGTGCAGCGCTAAGCGTGGCGCCGGTCTGGTCGCCGCCGATGGGCGCGATCGTGAAATCAGTCGGATCGATCAGCCAGGTGCCGGCCAGGCCTAGCGCCGCAGCCGTGGTGATCCTGGCGTCGTTCGCCACCTTGACGTTGGCCGCGCTGGTCTCGATGAAGCCGCCGTTGCCGCCGTTGGGCGCACTGGCGTCTAGCGTGCCGCCGACATTGACAGTGCCTGCCGCCATGCCGCCCAGCAAGGTAATCGTGCCGCCCTGGTTTTCCACGGTGCGCGCTTCAATCACGCCGGTGTTATTGACGACGCTGGCCAGCAACGCATCTTTGGCGCCGGCAGTCATGATCACGCGGCCGCCGTCAGCCCGGATCAGTCCGCCGTTTTCGGCCAGGCTGTTCAACACGCTTTGGTCGACCTGGAGTTGCAGCAGGCTGTTGCCGCTGAATGTGAGAGTGACGGCGTTGCCGGCGCCGAGCGCCACCGCGCCCTGTTGGGCGTTGATCGAGCCCTGGTTGCTGACATGGTTGCCGAGCAAGGCGACGTAACCGCCGTTAGCCGCCGTAATCGATCCCTGGTTGACCACGCTGCCTGAGCCGCCGCCGCTGAAAACGCGGCTATTGCTGTTCAAGCTGGCGTCATGAAAATCCAGCGTGGAAGCCACCAGCCCGCCGACATTGACTTGCGCGCCCGCGCCGAACAAGATGCCGTTCGGATTGATCAGGAACACCTGGCCGTTGGCGTTCAAACGCCCGAGGATTTGTGTGCCGCTGGTATCGAATATACGGTTGACGGCAATCGCGCTGGCCGACGGTTGCACGAAATTCACCGTTTCTTGCGGCGCGATGTTGAAGCCGCTCCAATTCAAGGAGGCATTCTGGCTGGTCTGGCTGATCGTCGTAGTCGTTCCGGATTGCCTGATGCTGCCGGTGCCCGCAACAATCTGGCCGCCGGTCGGAGCCGCCTGAGCAGCGATAGCAGTAAGCGATAGTGCCGCCGCCACCAATTTGCGGCGCCCGCCCTTGCCGCGTCCGCGCGTCGTTTCCGCTACTGCTATCCAACCGTTGGCCACCGCGCTCCAGACCAGGCGGTAGATGTGGTTCATAGACCCGTGGCGTTTCATGAAATGAATTCCTGGTTGAACTTACATTCCTCGACCCAACGAAGTGCGCGGCTTGCCATCGACATCTTCACCCGCCCATTTCACGTATTCCGCTTCTCTGTTCCGTGCATGAAGCAACAACGCGGCATCGGCTTTGCCGCCGAAAATTCTGCAAAAAACGCGCCATGCAGAATCCTCTTAGTGCTCTCTAGCCGCCCGGCTCGCAGGAAAACGGCGATATGGCCGGACGGATTTTCACAACGAAAAAAACATGCCACAACGACAACGGATTCAAATGGATGTAACCGGCGCAAGGCGCGCCAAAATGAAATGAGGCTCTCATTCAAACAATGTCAGCCCAAGGGGGACTTAGTTGGTTTCCCTTATCCAACTTTCTTTTAGGCAAAATATTACACCTAGTGCCCGCATTGCACGCAAGTTAAATTTTGTTGCGAATTGTATATTGCGGTTTTTGCGCGATTCCGACATCGAATGGTTGTATGCAGGCTCTCGACGACGTAATTTTTATAGGCAGGTATTGCCGAATTCTCATTTTCCTGTTCAACTGCCAATTGCTGCAAGTCAACAAACAGTAATTCCGATCGGTATAAAAGCAAGCTACTCACTTTATGAGGATGCGATGAATATATTTCTCGGTAGCATCATGACTTTCGGTTTTCAGTTTCGCCCTAGCTGCCCCCTGGCGCTGAACTTCTGCATCGCATTGACTGGTCTTTTCCCTTCGCGCAATTGAACATCACTGCTCACCGTACCACCGCCGCTTCTTAAACCGCAGCACTCTCAAGGAGATTTCCATGGATGTATTTGTCGGTAGCATCATGACGTTCGGTTTTTCGTTTAACCCTGCCGGCTGGCAGTTCTGCAACGGACAAACACTCGCCATTTCGCAAAACCCTGCGTTATTTGCATTGCTGGGCACCACCTATGGCGGCAACGGTTCGTCAAACTTCATGTTGCCGAATTTGCAGGGAAGAATGCCAATTGGTCAGGGTAGCGGAAACGGATTAACACCACGCGTGATCGGCGAGGTTTCCGGCGCCGAGAATATGAACATACTGATCGAGAATTTACCGTCCCACACCCACACTGCCACATTTACTCCTTCGGGCAGCAGCGGCTACGCGGTATCGAGCAACACGGTCGGAAATCTGCTGGCGCCAAGCGACACTCATAACATTCTGTCCGGAACGCCGAGCGGCCCGTCAGGCGCAGCGATCTGGGGCTCGACGGCGCCAAACATTCCCTTGGGCGGCAGCAGCGGCAGCTCCGGTGGTACGGTCAGCAACGCCCTCACCGGCAACAATGCAGCCGTTGCAGTCATGAATCCGTTCCTGGCGCTGAACTTCAGCATCGCATTGACTGGTCTTTTCCCATCCCGCAATTAGAGCGCCCAAGCGGGCTGGCTGGCAATACCGTTGCACCAGCCAGCTTCGCCCAAGCTACTCACTGCCTTCCATTTTTACATTGCCGATAGAGTAAAACCGATGCTAGAACTTGTTGATGCCGCCTATTTCAGCCCGTCGACCGGAAAGGTCTGCGCCATGCAACTCCCTGACGGCAGCATGTTGCCGGTGCTGGTCGATAGCGTGAATGTGAAGTCGCAATATCGCAACCCGTATGCACCGGAACAGCAGCGCCTGCCGTTTATCGTTACCTTGACCGCACAACAAACCACCGCTTTTATCGAAGGCCCGTGTGCGATCGACCTGGAGCAGCGCGGCCGCCTGGAGGAGGTTTATGTATTGCGCGTGGCGCCGCTCGGACGCGATCCGGCCGGAGCGTATTTTCAGATCGTGTTCAGTTAGCCGGGTTTACCCGGATACCACACCATGCGGTCGGCCATCAATTGCGATTCCTCCACCTGGAAACCCAATTCGAGATAGATCCGCCTGGCGCCGGGGTTATTGTGCCAAACCACGACCGCGACCGGGCATTGCACCTTGGCCGCGGCTTGCTGCACGCCGCGCAGGACTGCCTTGCCGTAACCGAAACCGCGCGCAGCGAGAATGAAAGCGACGTAAATGACGCGCACTTCGTTGTGACCGAAATCGACCACCAGCGCACCGACGGCCGCTTGCGTTTTCTCGATAATGAAATGCATTGCGTTCGGATACTCTTCGCCGGTGCCTTGGGCATGCACGGCATATTGCTGCGCCACCACCGTCTCGACAAACTCCGGCGCGCCGTCGATAAATTGCAGGTCCGGGCGCGCAGAACGATACAGGGTTTGCAGAAAGGCTTGATCGCCGGCAGTGGCGGGACGCAGGGAAATGCCAGCCGGCATGGCAAAAGAAGAAGTGAGCATGCTGAGGTCTCGCAGGATTTGGAGTAATTACGGTGGCAGCCACATTGCTGGAGCAGCTTATAGCTTTTCCGCAATCAACGCATCAATTTGATTGAATCTAATCGCATGAATATATTTTTCAAATTACCGCTCCTTTTTGATCCGGACCGTTTGCTCCAGGATTTGCGGGCGTGCGAGGCAATGGATTGGTCGCAACATTTTCATACCAGCGACTATTCAGGCCAATGGTCCGGCCTGGCGCTGCGTTCTGCATCCGGAAAGGCTAGCGATATTTATTCTCACCCTGGCGGCACAGCCTATATCGATACACCTCTACTTGCGGTTTGCCCTTACATTGCCCATGTCCTCGACAGCTTCGAGTGCGAGAAAGAATCGGCACGCTTGCTGCGTCTGGCGCCCGGCGCGCAGATCAAGGAGCATCGGGATGTTCACACCGGATATCATTTTGATGTTTTTCGCGTCCACATTCCCATCGAGACCAGCAAACAGGTGCAATTCCGGGTTGGCGGGCATACTTTGGACATGCGGGAAGGTGAATGCTGGTATGCCGATTTCAGCCAGCCGCACAGTGTCGAGAATTGCGGCGCCACAGCGCGCGTCAATTTGATCCTGGACTGCAAAAGAAACGATTGGTCGGATAAATTGTTCGCACAAGCTGGCTACGATTTCGATGCGGAGGCGCGCAGCCGACGGCTTGATCGCGTGACTCGCGTCAAGGTCATTGCCGAATTATCCGAGATGAAAACCGCCGTGGCGGAGCAATTGATCAGGCAGCTGGAAGCGCAGGCGGATCTCGATGAATGACTCACTGAACCATCCGGTGCAGCCAGGCGCTGCGGCTGATTTGAGTGCGGACTGGATACCCTGCAAGCTGGTACAGCAAGAACAGCAATGGCTTTGTTCTTGGCTGAGTTTGGCAGGTAAGCGCATTGCCGAGCCGTTTTTTTCCGACACAATTCTGCGCTGCAAAGCCGATGCCGCCAACAACAAGCACAGCAGGCGATTTCCCAGTCTCAGCTCCTTGGAATATCTGACGGCATGCGCAACCGTTGCGGCCGATGTGGTTGCTCCCAGTGCGTTCATTTTCCATGTCTCTCGCTGCGGCTCGACCTTGCTATCGCAATTGCTTGGATTGAGCGAGAAAAATATTGTTCTTTCTGAAGTGCCACTGATCGATGAGCTGCTGCGCATGCCAATCAAAGGCGATCAGGCAGAGTCTCCAGCAGCGCAAGCTACGGAGGCTGCGGGAGCTGCTGGAGCTGCGTTAACGGCCAGCATTGCCTTGCTGGGGCGCCGCCGGTTCGGGCAGGAAAGGCATTTGTTCATCAAGCTCGATAGCTGGCATGTTTTTTTTGCTGGAACACTGAGAAGACTTTACCCAGACGTCCCTTTTATATTGCTGTATCGGGCGCCGGACGAAGTCATTTCTTCGCATCAAAAGCGGCGCGGAATGCAAGCGGTGCCAGGGCTGATCGAACCGGAATTGTTCGGCATGTCGCACGCTGAAGCGAGCAGCTGCGATGGCGATAGGTATATCGCCAAGGTGCTGGAATATTACTACTCTCAATTCCTGAACATCGCCAAAACGGATGAACGTTCAATGCTGCTCAATTACAGTCAAGGTGCGATCGGAATGGTGCGTCGGCTGGCTGATTTTGTGCACATCAACCTGGATGAAACAGAGATTGCAGGGATGGAAACCCGCTCACGCTTTCATGCGAAGTATCCGGAGCAGGGATTTTCCGAGGAAAAGAAAGCAGCTTGTGCCCTTGCATATCTGGCGCCAGCTCAAGCGCTATATGAACGCCTGGAGCAAGTACAAAAGAAAGCCGCCGGCTAGCGCACTTACACCGGATTTACGCCCGATGCTTGTGGCAGATGCAATGTCCCCAGCGATACAGATGCATATTGTGCAGCAGGTCCTTGGTCGCCGTCGGCACGCCGCTGAGCAAGATCTCCTTGGCGGTCAAGCCAAATACCGCCAGGCTGATCGAAGGCGCCAGCGAAACTACGGCGTGCCAGGTGCGCTTTGGAATGAATAAAGCATCGCCCTGCTCGACTCGTACATACAAGCCTTTGGCTTGCTCCAGCTGTTGCAACTGCTCCGGGTGTTCGTTGAAACGCGCAATGTTGATCGAGCTCAGAGTGGCGCCCCAATCATACTTTTTGGACGGTTTCATGAACCCCTCTTCCGATGGTGGGAACATGACGAATTCCTTGACCCCGCGCGCCTGGCAAAACCAGTTGTTGGGAACATCGCGATGCAGTCCGGTATGGGTATTCGCCGGCCCCATGAAGACCGACTCCCAGGTCCAGCGCCAGCCCGGCCACAAACTGCGGATATCGAAATCGCTACGCAACTGCGGAAAATCCTCCAGGATGCTCCACTGCGCCAGATAGTTGCGATGCGGCGTAAACGATTGCATGTGCGCCCAGTTGAGATGGAATTCCTCGCCCGACTGCAATTGCAAACGACGCCGGTTCGGCAGCAAGCCAACTTCGTCGCTGACGGGCTCGGTCGCCAAAGCCGCAAGTTCACGCAGATACGGCGCAATCGGCAGCAACGGCCGCTCCTGGGTTTCGCCCTGTTCGACCAGGCCATTCTGGAATTTCCTGGTCGGTTCCGAACCGTCTTTATTGCGTAACTCGGCCAGCTTCTCAAAGGACCAGTTCTGCTGCGCGGGCCAGTTCCGCATCGCCCCTTTCACCAGCAAGGGGCTGGTTCTGCTGCCAAAGCCGCCAACTTGCGCCAGTTGCGATACATCGATTTCATCCACCAGCTTGAATGCGGGGCCTAATATCTGTGTCATGTCTTTATTGTCTGCGATGTAATTGGAGAACCAAGTGGGGACTAAGGAGCTAAATTATCGTTTTCAGTGATAGGAAGATAGCGGCGCTCACCGCTGTCCGGGCTGTACCAGACGCTCATCACCCGCCCCGATTCCGGATCGACAAAGCGCTCTCCGGTTTCCTGCCAAGGCCCGTCATCAGGTTTGGGAGCATGCACATAACGCCAGCGCTCCAGCAACACCGCTACCAGCAGAAACAGCCCCCAGGCAGTGAACGGCACAGCACCGGCAGCGCCGACGATGATGCAACCGAGACCAATCAGCGTCAGCAGAATGGCAAAACCAAGCAGCGCCAGGCGCAGCATGATTACGCCGCTACCGGCTCAACCACCACCGCCGTGCCGTACGCCACGATTTCACTCATGGTCTGTCCCATTTCAGAAGAATCGAAACGCATCATCACCACCGCATTAGCGCCCATGCTATGCGCGTTCTTCACCATGCGATCCACCGCATGGCGGCGCGCTTCCTCAAGCAATTGCGTATATTCGGTGATTTCGCCGCCGACGATCGCGCGCAAGCCAGCCATGATATTACCCGCCAGGCCGCGGCTGCGTACCACCAGTCCGAACACCTGGCCTTTGACTTCCTTAACCCGGTAACCTGAGATGTTTTCTGTAGTAACGACAAGCATATTTTCCCCTTAGAACATTGCCACGAATCAATCGTGAATTGTAATTCAGTACGCCTGCCGCTACCGAGATTTTACGGACTATATTGTCAGACCCGCACCAGCAACTTGCCGAGATTCTTGCCCTCGAAAAGACTGTTAAGCGCCTCCGGCAACTGCTCGAAACCATCGACATAAGTCTCTTGAAACACAATCTCGCCGTTCTTCACCCACGGCGCCACGATGGCCAGCATCTCATCCATCCGATGGGCGAAATCACGCGCCAGAATGCCCTGGATCGTAGCCCGTTGAAACAGCATGTGCTGTAGAAAGCGCGGGCCCAGGTCCGGCGTATCCAGGCCGCCGTCATACTGGCTGATAGCGCCGCAGATGATGATGCGGGCGCGGCGCTTGATCAGCGGGATAACCGCATCGGTAATAGGCCCGCCGACATTGTCAAAGTAGATGTCGACGCCGCCGGTAGCCACCTGGATGGCCGCGCTCAGCGCCGCTGGCGTGGTATGTGCACGATAGTCGATTGCACCGTCCAGCTTCAGCGTCTCGGTAAGGAATCTGCATTTTTCAGCACCACCCGCAATGCCGATCACCCGGCAGCCGGCGCGCTTGCCGAACTGCGCCACCAAAGACCCGACCGCACCCGCAGCCCCCGACACCAGCAAGGTATCGCCCGGCCGTGGCCGGCCAGCCTCGGTCAAGCCGAACCAGGCGGTGCGGCCCGGCATGCCAAGCACGCCCAGCGCGGTGGAAACCGGCGCCGCGCTCGGGTCAAGTTTGGTCAGTTCGCTATGATGGCAACGTGCATAAAGCTGCCAGCCGCTGTAGGCCGAAACCCAATCGCCCGCCTGGAACAACGGGCTGGCTGAGGCCACCACCTCGCCCACCACGCCGGCGCGCTGGACGATGCCCAAGGGATGCGGCACGTCATAGGTATTGCGCGCATGCTGCTGGATACGGATATAAGGATCAACGCTGACGATGCGCGCCCGCAAGATCACTTCATTGGCGGACAGATTGCCATCCAGCTCGCTTTCACGCAGCTCATAGTGTTCGTCGCTAACCCGCCCTTCAGGACGTTTAACGTAAAACCATTGCCGATTCTGATAGTTGTTTTGCATGTTCGCAGCTCGTTTGCTTTTGGCCTGACAGTGTAGCCAAATTGCGAGCTCCGCGTCGGCCTGGCTCGCAAATGAAGCGGCTGACGGCATCTCTTCATTGAGTGCTTATCAAAACTGCACGACAACCCGAACTGTGATTAAATATTGCAAAATAGAAATTACACCAACAGGGAAGCGGCATGAAAAATTTCATCAACATGGCGCTGTCGGTTGGCCTGGCAATCGCCATCGTTGGCGGCGGAATTTATCTCATGTCGAAGTCAAGCCAATGGGCGCCGGCCAAGGCGCCAACGCCAATACTGGGAAATGCCATGCCAGGAACTCAAATGAATCATCCTCAAACAGCCATGGCGCCGCAAACAACAGCGCAAGCAAGCGGCCAATCGCCAATAATAAAGTGCGTTGTGAATGGAAAAACCACCTACAGCGACCAGCCATGCGCGAACGGCATTCGACAGCAGCAGGTCGAGCTGCATGATTCCAACGGCATCGTCAGTCCCAACGCAGCCACGGTGCAAGCCGCTCGGCAAAGGATTCAAGCTGAAATGCAGACGGAAGCCACGGCTGTGAGCACCACATCAACCGGCAAACAAGCCGATCCGTTTATATGTTCCGCATTAAGCGCTGAAATCAACAGCATCGACGCCGCAACACGGAATCGGCTGGACGCCTATGAGATGCAACGGTTACGAATAAGACGGGAAGAAGTCAGGACTCAGCAGTTTCGATCAGGATGCTAGATGCAATTCGAATTTGATGTATCAATTAAAGGGATGTCATGTACTCAGCAACATTTATTTTTGGGGCCAAACAATTTGACGATGAGTTTCACCGGCTCGACGGGCTAATTGCCAAGGCTGCCAAGGAAAGCACCGGTTATATCGGAGAAGACGCCTGGGAAGATCCAAAAACCGGACGGATCGCCAATGTGTATTACTGGGAATCAGAACTCGGCCTGCAACAATTGATCGAACATCCAAGTCACATTGAAGCAAAGCGGCGCTACTCAGAATGGCTTGACGGCTACCAGGTCATCATTTCCAAGGTGATTCGCACATATGGCGACAACACGATGGAGCATATTGCTGAGTGCCCATAATTCAAATGCCTTTGCAAGCTCAGCCACACCCGTTATTTCACCTGTTGCAATTATGGCTTGACCTCAAGTGGACTTTAACTTGTATCCTGCGCAAGGACACAAGTTAGCGCAGCACTTAAGTCATTAGCTTAGGTGGCATGTTATTCGTACATCAAGAGTTTAAGGGGTCGATATGGAAGCAAGTTTTTGGCATAAAAAATGGGAACGAGGCGATATTAATTTTCATGAAAGTGAAGCAAACCCGTTACTGACAGAGCATTTTGAAAAATTAAATCCGGTAAGGGGCAGTCGTGTATTCCTGCCGTTGTGTGGCAAGACACGTGATATCGCATGGCTGCTTGCCTCCGGCTATCGAGTGGTTGGCGCAGAATTGAGCGAACATGCCATTAACGCGTTGTTTAACGAACTTGGCTTGGAGCCGACTATATCCAAAGCTGCGGAATTAGTCCGCTACAGCGCTAAAGATATCGACATATTAGTAGGTGATATTTTTGATGTGTCCGCTGAATATCTTGGGCCCGTAAATGCGATATACGACCGCGCTGCTTTAGTTGCCCTGCCCGCTCTCACGCGGGAGCAATATGTGTCGCACCTGATGAAAATAACCGACGCCGCGCCGCAGTTGCTGATCTCTTATGAATACAATCAACTGCTAATGGATGGTCCACCGTTTTCGGTTAACCAGGACGAAGTAAAGCAGCATTATGGAGCTACTTACCAAGTGAAGTCTGTTGAAAGCAGGAATGTCGTGGGCGGATTGAAGGGGAAAGTTGCGTCAACGGAGACCACTTGGTTGCTCCAGAAAGCCAATAAATAGCGCGGTGAATCGTAGTCGATGCGCGTAGTCGATGCGCGTAGTCGATGCGCGTAGTCGTTGCGCGTAGTCGGTGCGGCAATAAGCGAAGCGCATTGCTCCGTATGCTACCGCAGAGCAGTAGCTGGAATGCTACTCAATCCTAGGCAGGCGAGCCGGCATAACCGCCGGCTCCGGCAAACTCAAAATCAACTGACCGAACTCACACGCTGCCGGCGTCTTGCCGCCGCTGCTCCAGATCAGCATGAAATCGATGTCCGGCAACGGCGGCAAGCCGTATAAGCCGTCGACCACTTTCATCCCCGGCTCCAGATCGCTGCGCGTCAGCACCGTGATGGCCAGTCCCGCCAGCATGGCCGCACGCAGACCCTGCTGGCTGGCCGACGTGAAGACGACGTGCCATTTAACAGCCGTGCCGTCCAGCGCCGCCAGCGCAACCTGGCGGGTGATGCATGGCGCCGGAAAGAACGCCAGCGGCAACGACGCGCCCTGCGGCAGCTCGAATGTTTCGGCGGCAACCCACACAAATTTCGTCTGCGACAGCACCGTGCCTTGCACGCTGCCGGGCATTGCCAGCACCACCGCCAGATCGAGATCGTCAGCCTCGACCATCGCCCGCAGATCGAGACATATGCTGACGCTCACATCCAGCCGCACGGCGGGAAACGCGCGGGCGAACTGGCACAGCAGCGGCGGCAGCCGTTCGCCCATGAAATTCTCCGACACCCCAAAGCGCACTACGCCCGATACCGGCGAAGGCCGAAAGCGCTGAGCCAAAGCATCGAGCGTCTGCAAAATCTGCTCGGCGTAGCGCAGGAAATCCTCGCCATCCTCTGTCAGGGTCAGCTTGCGTGTCGTGCGATGCAGCAGCGGCCGCCCGACCAACTCTTCAAGCCGGCGGATCTGGTGGCTGACCGCGGATTGCGTCAGATGCAGCCGCTGCGCCGCGCGGGTGAAGCCGCCGGTTTCCTTGACGGCGACAAAAGCACGCAAAAGTGTCGGTTCGAAGTCCATAGCCCTGGATAGATGATGATTATTCATGAATCATACAAAATTAAATCATTTCTGTCATAGACGAAACTTGCCCACAATGTTTGCTGTGATCCACGACAACCTCGGGTCGATGCGAGGGCGACAACCTCGCGCCCGGATTGCGACAACCAAACTCGGAAAGAACTAGTAACGATGCTCTCTCACGCCAGCAGAAATAGAATCGCATTAACCGCCATTTGCCTGGCTTCGCTGATGTTCGGTCTGGAGATTTCCAGTGTGCCGGTAATATTGCCCACCCTGGAACAAGTGCTGCACGGCAGTTTCAAGGACATGCAATGGATCATGAACGCCTACACCATCGCCTGCACCACCGTCCTGATGGCGGCAGGAACGCTGGCCGACCGCTATGGCCGCAGGCGCATTTTCATCATCAGCCTGGCCTTGTTCGGCGTCACCTCCTTGATTTGCGGCCTGGTGCAAAGCGCGTCCGTCCTGATCGTCAGCCGCTTTCTTCAAGGCATGAGCGGCGGCGCCATGCTGATTTGCCAGATAGCGATTCTTTCGCATCAGTTTCAAGAAGGGCAAGAACGCAGCAAAGCCTTTGCCGCCTGGGGGATCATCTTCGGCGTCGGCCTGGGTTTCGGCCCCATCATCGGCAGCACGATAGTGGTTTTATCAAACTGGCATTGGGTGTTCCTGGTCCACGTTCCGCTCACCATCCTGGCGCTGTTCCTGGTTTTCAGCAGCGTCGAGGAATCCAGCGATCCTCAGGCGGAAAAACTGGATATCCTGGGCGTCATCACGCTGTCTCTATCGGTTTTTGGCCTGACCTACTTTATTACACAAGGACCGGATCTTGGCTTTACCAGCAGCACTGCCATCAGCATCGTCATTGCGGCTGCCTTAGGTTTCATCATTTTCATATTCGTGGAAAAGATCAATCCGCATCCCATGTTTGATTTCTCCGTATTCAAGATACGCAATTTCTCAGGCGCCATCGTTGGCTCGATCGGCATGAACTTCAGTTTTTGGCCCTTCATGATTTATCTGCCGATTTATTTTCAAGGCGGCCTTGGTTACGGCATCGTGGCCGCCGGCCTGTCCCTGCTGGCGTACACGCTCCCTACCCTGTTGATACCGCCTCTGGCGGAGCGTCTTTCGCTGCGCCATCAGCCACGCATAGTCATCCCTTCGGGATTGTTCACGATCGGCGTTGGCTTCATCTTGATGAAATATGGCAGCAGCGCCGGTCATGCCAGTTGGCTGACCATGCTTCCCGGTTCGCTGTTGGCTGGTATCGGACTGGGCTTGACCAACACCCCTGTGACCAATACAACCACCGGCTCGGTTCCCGCTGCTCGGGCTGGCATGGCCTCCGGCATAGACATGAGCGCCAGATTGATTACCCTGGCCGTCAACATCGCTCTGATGGGATTCATACTGCTAGAAGGAATTTTGTCTTATCTGAAGAATGCTTTTCCCGGATCTCTCGATGCATTGCAACTGCGTTCTTTGGCGGAAAAAATAGCCTCCGGCAGCTTCGCATCCATTGAACAGAGCTTTCCGCAGCTGTACCAGCTGGATACATCAGGAGCGGTGATTCATGCTGCGTTTATCCACGGCTTTGGTCTGGTAATGCTATACGGCGGGATCGGCGTTTGGCTTTTGGCCGTGATCAGTTTTATGGCTTTTGGTCCTGAGAAGGCGTTACCGCATAAATCTAGCGTAAAGATTGAGGAGTCGCTGTCACGGTCCGCTGAGCAGTAAGATATGTTTTTAAGTTGTATACGTATGGGCGGCATGGGCGCCAATGGAAGTCCGATATGGTTACCGCAAGCTTTCGTTTCTACGAGGAATTAAACACTTTCCTGCCCATCGAACGACGCAAGCGCGCATTCGATGCCGTGTACGCGCGCGCTGCCACCACCAAGCACATGATCGAGGCGCTTGGGGTGCCGCATACCGAGGTCGAACTGGTGCTGGTCAATGGCGAGACTGCCGGCTTCGACCGCCTGCTGCAAGACGGCGACCGGGTTTCCGTATACCCCAAGTTCGAGACGCTTGATATCACCCCGCTGTTGCGTGTGCGCGACCGTCCGCTGCGTAGCAGCCGTTTCATCGCCGACGCCCATCTGGGCGGCCTCGCCCATTTGCTGCGCATGGCTGGCTTCGACACGCTCTACGACAATAATTTCCTCGACAGCGCGATCGCCGCCATCGCCGAAAAGGAGAGCCGGATCGTGCTCACTCGCGACCGTGAACTCCTCAAGCGCCGCATCATCACGCATGGATGCTATGTGCATGCGCTCAAGTCAACACAGCAGCTGAAGGAAATCTTCGAGCGCCTGGACCTGGCGCGCAGCGCACGGCCCTTCACGCTATGCCTGGATTGCAATGCGCCTTTGCGGAGCATCGACAAAGCGCTGGTGGAACAGCGCTTGCCGCCGAAGGTGCGCGCGAATTTTGAGCGCTTCAGCACATGCGATCTCTGCCAGCGTGTGTTCTGGGAAGGAACGCACTGGCGCAGCATGCAAGCCTTATTGACTCAGCTCATGGCGGCAAACGACGCCAATCCTTGACTTGCAGGCCCAATCGCAATCGCTTACCTTGTCATAACAATCAAACACGGAGGAGATACATGATGAGTACAGACATGATGAGCGCAATTCGGCCTGCATTGCTGCTTGCGGCCAGCCTTCTGGCGCTACCAGCTTATGTGCATGCCCAAGACTCCACAGCGCGAACGGAATTGAAACGCACGGATCTGACTGGAGCGCCCGGCATGGAAGTAATCAACTCCATCGTCGAAATCAAGCCCGGAGAGGAATCTGCGAAGCACTTCCATCATGGTGTCGAATCGGCTTACGTTCTTCAGGGGACGATGATTCAAGCCCCGGGCAAGGAAGCTACGATGCTGGAAACCGGAACGCCTATCTTGAATCTTCGAGACGTTCCTCATGGCGGCTTCAAGGTTGTCGGCAACAAGTCGCTCAAACTGTTTACCGTGCATGTCGTCGATAAAGACAAGCCTTTATACGACTACGTGAAATAGAGCCTGGATTTGCCGACACACATGCGACGAAAGAGCCAGCGCCCGCCGCTGGCTCTCTCCGCCTCGCATCAGACTTATCTGGAAGGTTGTTTAGAGCAGGCGACGTCGTACTGGGCGACGCTTGTGGGATTCCGTGAATTCTGTGGCTGTTGCCCGGCGTAAACCGATCCGGCCTGGCCGTCTGGATTGAATGCAGATCCTGGCGCCGTCATCGCGTTACCCGGTGTATTGGGGGCTGTCGCACTACCGCAAGATTGGTTAGGTTGGCCCGTCTGTTTGGTCACGGTGGCAGCCGGCTTTACTGTGGTCGTCGTCGCAGTCGATGTAGTGGCCGGGTGCGGAGCTGCCCTGCCGAGGCCGCCCGCCGCGCCGGCTCCAGTTGCTACGATGAGCGACAGCGCAGCAATCGCGGCGTAAGTGATGGCATGTTTCATTGCACTACTCCTTTCTCAATTCGCGCTCTTCATACGGAGCGCCTCGTGGTAAAGAAGGATTCGTTGAATTCGACACAGCCCCAAAGCAAATTTGATCTCGCAGCATCTATATTGCGCCTCTTGAACGCCGCTAGCAATGCGTGCGCTGCCGGGGGTCTAAGCGGCAATCGAATGGGAAACCATCAGGCATTCTCCGACACCAAGTTTTGCGGCGGCATCTTGTGTGGCGCGCACGTCGTCGGCGTCGAGATCGCCGCGATTCAATCTATAGGCTTCCGCGTAAATGTTGGCGTCAAACACTTCTCCAGCTTTTACGTAGTACTGGAATGCTACGAAAGAATCGGGATCCGTAACTACCGCGTATGTCAGATTGATTGTGCCCATCATGTTTCTCCTCTGGAACCAGTCGGGAGCCGCAGCACGACGCCGGTGAGGCGTCTCGCTGAATCCTCCCCGAATCCCCGTTCACTTTATCGGGCCGCGCCGTCAATCCGGTCGGTTCCAGTGGGCGGAAGCGCCATCGTTATGGACTGCCCCGCATTGATATTCAACATAAGAACTCACTGCCGCGGCAACTATCAAGGCGACGGCTATAACGCCCCAAAATACCGGCTTCATATCGGCCAATCTTTCGTCCTGTTGGATACTACATATTACGTCTTCCCGATTGAATTTGCGCGACAGGTTGTGGAGCCGTCGGTACCTTTCGTCGGCTCGGATTCGGCCGCCAGCCGTCTTTTTAAAGAGTTAGCGCTGCGGACGCCGGACAGCCCGCGCGACGGCTTGCCTGGCCGTCATCGAACTTGAATTGACCTATCACGCAACCTAAAATGACTTATTCCTTGCCGCTGTAAACTGCGGCGACAAGTCCGTGTTGACGTGACTGCTGCGGAGGTTGGTATGAGCTATCACCTGGAAGGTCGTCTGCTTGAGGTGTGCAATTGCAACGTCCTGTGCCCTTGCTGGATCGGCGAGGACCCTGACAACGGCACCTGCGACACTATCGTCGCCTGGCGCATAGACAAAGGAACGATCGAAGGCGTCGATGTCAGCGGCAACACCATCGCGGCCGTGGCGCACGTACCTGGCAATATTCTGCTAGGCAACTGGACTGCCGCCATCTATGTCGACGACCAGGCCTCCAAGGCGCAGGAGGAGGCGTTGCTGAAGGTCTACACCGGCAAGGCGGGCGGGCCGATCGCAGAACTCGCCGCACTGATCGGCGAAGTGGTATCGGTAGAACGGGCGCCGATACGCTTCACCGTGGTCGCGGGCAAGGGTGAACTCGAGATCGGCAAGAACTATTACGCTGAACTCGAACCGTATCTCGGCGCGACCGGCGGCCAGACTACCCTGTCCGACACCGTATTCTCAACGGTGCCGGGAGCGCCGGTGTTTGTCGGCAAGGCCCCGACCTATCGATCCAAGAATGCGGCCTTGGGCATTGATCTCAACATCAAGAACCACAACGCCTTGCAAAGCACCTTCGTGTTCGACGCATGAGCGCTTCGGCAGGCCCGCTGCCGTCCGGCAACTCCCGTCGCCACCGGGTATTCCTGCCGGTCCTGGCCGCGTTGATCGGACTCGCGTGGCTGTCGCTATGGGCATGGGCGCGCAGTCCGTACGGACGCTATCTTGAGCACGGCGACTGGACCGCCTCAGGACCGGCGGCGTTTCTGTGCCGGGTGGTTCCCGCCGGCGCTGTGGTCGTACCCATGGCGCTCTACGCCGCCGCCTGGATACTCATGACGGCAGCCATGATGCTGCCGACCACCCTGCCCTTGTTCAACACCTTCGACCGCCTGACCGCTGGCCGTCCGGACCATGGACGCCTCCTGACGCTGCTCGGCCTGGGCTACATGACGGTGTGGGGTGCATTTGGGCTGCTGGCGCACGCACTGCATGGCGCAATGCTGTACCTGCTTGCCAGCGTGCCCGCATTGGCCTGGCATGGCTGGCTGATCGGCGCCGCGACCATTGCGCTGGCCGGCGCCTTTCAGTTCAGCCGGCTCAAGTACCAGTGCCTGGAAAAGTGTCGCACGCCTTTGAGTTTCGTTATCCAGCGCTGGCGCGGGCAGGCGCACGCCTGGCACGCGTTTGCGCTTGGCGTGCAGCACGGCCTGTTCTGCGTCGGCTGCTGCTGGGCGCTGATGCTGCTGATGTTCGCGCTCGGCGCCGGCAGTCTCGGCTGGATGCTGCTGCTGGCGGCTGTGATGGCGATCGAAAAGAACGTTCGCTGGGGCCAGCGTCTCAGCGCGCCGCTGGGTGTCGCGCTGCTGTCTTGGGCTGTGGTCCTGGTGGCGACTCATGCATGAAGAGCGCAACGGCCTGCCCGCCTTGCGGACGATAGCCCTCACCGCGGCGGCGATGCTCGCCTTCGCGGCCAATTCCCTATTGTGCCGGCTGGCGCTGCAGCAAGGCGGCATCGATCCGGCCAGCTTCGCCAGCATCAGGCTGGTTTCCGGAGCGATCACGCTGGCCGCGATCGTGCGCTTCAGGACGGCACGCTCCTCGCCCGGCCATGCCGACTGGCTCGCTGCGGCCATGCTGTTTGCCTATGTCGCGCTGTTCTCCTTCGCCTATCTCACCTTGCCCGCGGGCACTGGCGCCTTGATTCTGTTCGGCGCGGTGCAATTGACGATGTTCATCGTCGGCCTGCGCTCGGGCGAGATGTTCGGAGCAATAGCATGGCTAGGCCTGGCGCTGGCTGTCGCCGGGCTAGTCTACCTGCTGTCGCCGGGGGTCGCTGCGCCGCCGTTCCTCGGCGCCGCGTCGATGGCGCTTGCCGGCGTCGCGTGGGGCGTGTACTCGCTGCGCGGGCGCGGCATCCTGGACCCCTTAGCCGCCACGGCGGGTAACTTCGCGCGGGCGGCGCCGCTGGCTATCGTGGTGAGCTTGCTTTCCGTGGCCAACGCTTACGCAAATGCGGCCGGAGTCATCCTGGCGATTGCCTCCGGCGCACTTACGTCCGGGCTCGGGTATGTCATCTGGTATGCCGCACTGAGCAGGCTTTCCGCCATGCGCGCCGCCACGGTACAGTTGTCGGTGCCGCTGATCGCCGCATTTGGCGGCGTAGCGTTCCTCTCGGAAGCGATCACGCCGCGCCTGGCAGCTGCCTCCGCAGCGATATTGGGCGGCATTGCGCTGGTGCTGACCAACAAGCAGAACAAGCCGCGCCGGTAGCGGCCTGCGGTTTGAACAAATCGTCAGCCTGAAACTTGCCATGTCCAATGATCGACTACCTCTCCGTCCCGATCAATCGAGGTGCGCCCCTTTGAGAACCCTAGTCGGCCAACCACCTTCGACGACGCTACGTTCCTCGGGAGTATGCGTGCAACGACCTGCTGCACGACGCCGTCGGCGGCAGCAAATTGCAATAGCTGTCGCACCGCTGCAGTCGCTATGCCGCGGCCCCTCTGACTGCTGGCCACGCCATATCCGATCTCTACGCAGCCGTCAATCGGCGCGGACTGGAACCCACAGCCGCCAACAATTGCGTCGCCGGACTTCGAAACGATCAGGTACGGAACACACCACGCAGGGGGCGTGCCGGCATCCAGCTGAGCTAGTGCGCGAATAGCGACGTGGGGCGGGGGCAGCCCGCCCTCAAACACCACTTTAGTCGCAAAATCAACGGGCTCAGAGACGGCCAGACGTCGAAGATTGGGGAGGTCAATCTGTACCAATTCAATCTCTACTAATTCAGTCATCTCTGGCGTCGAAACCTGCGGCATGTGAATCCCCATCAAATATATCCCTGATAAATAGATATCACCGACAAAAAAGCGGTGAAATGAAGCGGCGTAAGTTGAGGCCATGATGGCATGAACAGAATTGCCTCGCAACAACATTACGGTGAGGTCAACGCCATCTCAATCGCGGCGTCGCAATGCAACTGCGTTGTATCAAAAATCGGCAGTGAGACGTCGGTGGATTTGATGAGAAGCATGATTTCGGTGCACCCAAGAATCACCCCTTCAGCGCCGTCAGCCTGAAGCGAGGCGATTATGCGCTGATACTCCTTTCGATCACTCTCGTGTATCTGGCCATGACAAAGTTTGTCGTAAATAATCGTGTGAACAAGCAACCGGTCCGCTTCGTTCGGAGTGATGACATCGAGGCCGAATTTCTCTTTTAGACGTCCCTTGTAGAAATCTTGCTCCATGGTGAAAGCGGTTCCCAGCAATCCCACACGCTGGATCCCGGCACGTTGGATAGCAGCCCCGGTAGCATCGGCAATATGCAGCAACGGAATCGTGACTGCGCTGTCAATCGCGGCGGCCACTTTGTGCATTGTATTCGTGCACAGCACAACGAAATCAGCACCGCCCGCTGCGAGTTGACAGGCGGCCGCCGCCATCAGATTTCCCGCAGCATCCCAACGGCCATCATGTTGCAACTCTTTTATCTCTTGAAAATTCACAGTCACCATCAAGCTCCTGGCGTTGTTGTGCGCGCCGAGTCGGGTTTTCATTCCCTCGTTGATCAGGCGGTAATATTCTGCCGACGATTCCCAACTCATTCCCCCGATAAGGCCGATCGTTTTCATGTCCGTTTCCTTTCAATTAAGAGCTGCTAGTATGTATGCTTTCTTTTAGCGATTGTCTGCATGACAAACTGGCTGCCTGACCTCAGGAAATCCACCGGCCCGGTGTACCTCGCGATTGCCGAGGCGATCGCAGTTGCCGTTCGCTCCGGGCGTCTGCGCAGCGGTGACGCCCTCCCCACACAAAGATTGCTGGCGGATTTTCTGGGCGTCAACCTGAGTACGGTGACGCGTGCCTATCGCGAGGCAGAAAAGCGCGGCCTGATTGATGGCAACACACGTCGCGGGACGGTGGTGCTGGCCCGCGCTGAAGTGGTGACATTGTTTGGATTGCCGTATCGCGACGACAACAGCCTGATCGATCTGTCGACCAACACGCCAGCACACGACCCGCACGACCGATCGGTGCAAAACATCGTCGGGGAATTGCAGCGCGACGGTTGCCTCGATCATTTGATGCGTTATCAAAAAGCCAGCGACTGGGAATTATTGCGCGAATCGGCTGCAAAATGGCTGCAGATCAGTGGCGTGCCAACAGCACCTGAAAACATTGTTTTGTGTGCGGGTGCACAGCATGCTTTGGCCGTGGCCTTGTCTGTAGCGGTAGAGCGGATGGAGATCGGAGTCGAATGTTTTACGTATCCCGGAATGAAAGCGCTAGCGCGGGAACGCGGCTATCAACTGCATCCTCTGGATATGGATAACCAGGGCGTGACACCGACGGCAATATTAAAAGCCAGCAAGAAAGGCTTACGTGTCTTGGTAATTTCACCCACCTTGCAAAATCCCACCGGCGCCACGATGTCGCTTGCCCGTCGTCAGGAAATTGCCGATATCGCGGTGTCCAGGAATCTGACCATCATTGAAGAAGATGTCTACGGCTTGCTATTGCCGGCATCCCCGCCGCCGCTGGCAACGCTTGCGCCGCATCACACTTATTACATTACGTCCTTATCCAAAACCGTGATCCCGGGATTGCGGTTTGGGATACTGGTGCCGCCGCCCAGGCATGCGGCGCGCTTTACGGATTCGCTGCACACAACGAGCTGGTACTTAAGTCCGCTAACAGCCGAAATCGCCAATCGTTTAATCCGCTCCGGCGCCGCGACAAAACGGTTAGCCTGGCAGCGGCGCGAAATGGGAATACGAAATCAGCTGTTTGATAAGGTGTTTGATGAACTGTCTGATGCTGCGATGGATACCGCATTGGATTGTGCCGAGAATAAACCGGCATGTGCGCCGCATCGCTGGCTGGCGTTACCACCGCCGCTGAGCGCCATGGAAGTCGTTACAGCGCTTAACGCCAGCGGGATCCGCGTGGTTGCCGGGGCAGGCTTTGCGATTGGTATGGCAGCGCAACGAGATCAGCACATCCGCATTGCGCTTGGCGCTGCAGTTAATCGCAAAACCCTTGAACACGCTGCGGTAGTAATGCGCAATGGTTTAATGAACTGCTGGCAGATCAATACCAAGTAGCCGCTTGTCGCCAACGGCCTTCCGTTGTTCATTGCAGTAGTCGTGGTCGCAAGCTTGCCAGGTGTTCTGGCTGCAGTGATTTGGTTCGCGTCTTGGCGCGACATTTTTAATACTGCCTATCATTTCGACAACATCGATCCTACAATAGACCAATCCCCTAGCCAGAGTTACCCGCAGCGAACCAATCCAAAGAGGTGGCAAAATGACACGTCTATTTTGTATATCAACGTTAATTGCAGCCATTGCCCTTGGCGGATGTGCGAACTTATCATCGAATGAATTGAAATTCGTTGCTGTCCCCGGCGCTCCAAAAGCAGTCGGCCCTTATTCGCAAGGCGTGGTCTCAAACGGAATGCTTTTTACAGCGGGATATACTCCGCGTGATCCTGTAACCGGCAAGCTGATCGAGGGCGATATAGTCGCGGCAACAAATCGTGTTATCGATAACCTTGAGGCTGTGTTGCTCGGTGCCGGCTGCTCGCTAAAAGACGTGGTCAAAGTAACCGTCTACATGACAGATCTCGCCGACTTTGCAAAGATGAATGAGGCGATGGCAGCAAAATTCGGAAGCCATAAGCCTGCGAGAACAACTATTCAAGTCGAAAAAATACCTGGGGGCGCAACTCTCGCAATGGACTTTATTGCACGCGTGCCGCAATAGCGGGGGCGATTCACGACCGCTTGATTCCGAAGCGGTCCATCTTGGCCGGCTGCGGACCTCGCGACTGGCAGGGCGTCAGATAGAGAAGAAGCAGGCCCACATCAGGAATGTATGGGGCTATTGCTTGCCGCGCGCCTCCGTCAGCGCAATGGTCAAATGCTGCACCTTCTTTTTCAATTGATTGCGCTCTTCAGTCAGTTCAACCACCAATAGCATCAAACGATGTATTTCGATTTGCTCGGGTGTGGCGTCGTGCGGCGGCTCATCCGGTTCGGACTTGGGCGGCAGCCGGGCCTCACGCACCTGCCTTGCGGCTTGGCGCAGCTCCTTCTTGCCGCCGGCGACAGCTGCTATCTGCTCCTCGCTAGGCAAGGAAGCCACCGCTGCCGCAGCATTTATAGAAATCACGCCCGACTTTACGGCGCCGACCAGCTCAGGCGCAGCCGTCTTCTGGATTTTCTCGATTTGCCCCAAGGTCGCGCTGCTCACCCTCGCGGCGCGCGCCACCGCCTGCCGAGTCCACGGCGGCTCGCCCTCGGACTTGACCGAGGCGTCCGTTCCCGCTGGCTCTGCCGACGAGCGCTGGGCTTGCTGGGTTTGCGTCTGTGCCACCCGCGCCGATACGATCTCTTTCTTGCGTAGTGCGAGCACGCCGCGTTGAAAATCCGACACGCTACGCCGCCCAAGATGGTTATCGATCATCCACAGGTGTACATCGTCCATGGATTGGAAGCTGTGGTTCTGCATGGTGTTGAAAGGGATCTTGTGCTTTTGGCAGATACCGTAGCGGTTGTGTCCATCCACCAGAAGATCGCCCCACAACACCAGGGCATCGCGGCAGCCTTCCGTCAGCAGGCTGCGTTCAAGCGCAGCGAATTCGTCCTCGGTCAAGGGATCGATATAGGCGCGCAGGTCTTCATTGATAGTGATGGTCATGGTTCAAACGAAATAGATTGATAGCGCGGCTAGTGTACGCAACGCCGCCGTTCTACGCTACACGGCAACCGTGCATTTCTAGGGATTGGTGCAATGGCCCAGTGAAAACCTGCTCACGATATTTGGCTACCCAATTTACGGGCATCTTCACTCCCCATTAAAATGTTGCTCGTAGACAATTATTGTTGACTACTATACGATAAGGCCATGGTTGAAAATATAGAAAACAAGTGATGCCTGGTCTTGCCCATCTTCGCAATCATTTTGCCGGATTGCGCATGTCGTTCCCACTCCACAGAATCTTTCGCCGGCTTGTGGTTTCTCAGGCCAGAGCGGCTGCTCACCGTAAAAGTCCGATGGTTTTTGCGCCGCGCTTTTCAGGTTGATTAGACATTCTCTTTAACATCAAAGAACATAATGAAATTACAGCAAATGTATTTGTCTTTCTTGATGGCTATTTGCCTCGTGATCTCAATTCCAGGGCACTGCGATGAGCTGTCGGAGCGGGCGTCAATGAATAAATATGTGAGACGCCTGCTGCACACACAAAACGTAAACGAGCTGGAGGCCCTCTCTTCCGATTACTTGAGTACCCAAGCAAGAACATCCAGCGGAATCTGGAAACTGACGGTGTTTAACATTGCCATTAGCCAGGCCTTCGACACGCGCCACAAGGATCCGTCTTATTGGGTCGTGGCAGAGATATGGGCCAGGAATTGGGTTGAGCGCTACCCTGAATCACCCGCCGCCCACATTGCATACGCACAAATGTTGATCAATCACGGATGGAGCTTCCGGGGCAACGGCTACGCAAAGGATGTAGAGCCTCAGAATTGGGCGCCTTTCGCGGAGTACACCCAACAGGCGCGAACCTATCTTGAAACCCATAAAACAATTGCGGCGAAAGATCCAAGCTGGTACGAACTCATGGCGGTCATCGCTAAACAGCAAAGCTGGCCAGAGCGTGAATTCTCCGAGTTAATTAACGAAGGCCTGGAACGATATCCTGCCTTTTATCAAATTTACTTTGCCGCCATCGGATACTACGGACCGAAATGGGGAGGCGACGCAGAGTCGATCGAGAAATTCGCGCAAGCAGCACTCAGGCGAACTCAGTCGTCTGAAGGGTTTGGCATGTATGCGCGTATTTATTGGGTGGCGTCGCAAAACCACTACGACGATAGATTATTTTCCGATTCTCTTGTTGATTGGCCGCTGATGAAAAAGGGTATTGATGACGTATTGAGGAAATATCCGGATAACTGGAATATCAATAACTTCGCGAGATTCGCCTGCCTGTCTGGCGACAAGGCAAAAACGGCAGAGTTAATCAGTCGCATGGATACTCCGCCTTTGATGGCGGCATGGGATCAGATGTCGGACTTCCAGCAATGCAAGGATTGGGCGTATGCAGAGCAGGCGACATCCGACAAATCGCTGCATACGGATGCCCAGTGAACCGGCGCCGATGAACTCGGTATTTTGTCCACATAAAGTCCTCCCGGTCTACACATTGTCTGGCATCAAGCGATATCTCAAGCTCTTTTGAAGGTCTGCTACTGGCCGAAGTCGCGGGCACAAGCTTCAATACAAACCGTGCAGAAGAATGGCGGCTGGATGCTTGGATTGGGCACTCGCTGGGAAAACCGTCACTTCCAGTTCACGTTCGCTGGTCTGCAATGATTGATGATTTCCTGCAATGGCCCAGTTGGGCGAAAAAGAGAGCAAAAACAAATAGCAAATTGCCGAAAATTTTAACAAGTACTGCTCCCAATTGTGCCAAGAAATCCCATTTACGCCGAGCCGCCCTGCTTAGGAAATGCTTCTGCCCGGTTTGACGTTACCGGCCCATTTGTATCGCCATTCGAATACATCCTCGCACGCAATTCCATGAATGGTGTTTCGACCAATCGAAACAGCAGCCATCCTCCAAAGAGACTTACGGTCATGATGATGCCGACTCCCAAAATCGAATCGGTATCGATACCCATTTTGGTTAATGGTGAAATTGCCAATTTAAATATTGGCTTGTGTGCCAGGTAAATTGCATATGACCACAAGGCAATGCTGGCTGCACCTGGCACACGTATCCGATGCAATATGGAGTTTGTGCTCAGTGCCGAAAGCGTCAGAATTGCAAAGCTTGTCGCCAGTAACGGATAACCGAACGTGGTCATGCAAAATCCAAATCCATAACCAGCTATCTCAAGAAAATGCGAAAACAAATATAACATTGTCCCGACCGCCGCCAAACCGGCGACAAACAGGACGTTCCCCTTTCGCATGATTTTTGAATAGGTGGCGCCATGAAAATTCTTCAGCATGGCGATTGCTACGCCGGGCAGTAGTTCATCGAAACGCGCAAAGCTCGAATAGTAGATATGCTCGTAGTAATCATAAATGCTAATTGCATTGTGACCATACCGAAGCCAAGCCGTACCTCTGACGGTCATGCCTGCAATGACAGCAGCGCCAATTGCAATCCACCCCAACCTCCTGGAACCTTTGAAACTGGCAATCAGCAACGCGACAGCCGGCAAAATAAGATAGAACTGTTCTTCAATGCACAGCGACCATGAGTGGGTAAAGGTCTGGCCGGGACGAAGGCCAAAATTTTGTGTAAATATCAAAAACTGCCATGCCGGCGCCGTCTCTTTTCCTCCCAATGCGAGCGGAAAAATAAAGTACATTGCCAAGATAAAGTAATAGTTTGGCAAAGTGCGAAGCAATCGCTTGATATAGAACGTTTTCAGAGAAAAACTGCGGCCCTGTGCAAGCGGCGAGAGTATCTGGTTCCCAATCAAATACCCACTCAACACAAAGAACAGGTCGACGCCCGCCCATCCGATTTCAGTCATAAAGCCAAATGTATTTTTCCCGCTTACTACCACCATGTAGTGGTATGCCAATACCAGGACAATCGCAGCAGCGCGCAGCGTGTCAAGCCCATTTAGGCGAGCCGCCGTCTTATTTTCAGTCATGTTGCGGCATTCCTTCTTAACGGTTTCCCACGCAGATATCTAGCGCAATGTCTTCATTCAGAATCATCCTCGCAATTGATCGTCACGCGAAAATTCGTAGGCGCATGTTGCCATATTGAAATTGGCATTGCAACATCAAATTGAAGGCTTGCATTGAGGTTCGCTTCTGGCCGACAGCTCGCGGTGGTTATCGCCAGACCAATTGCAGCGAGATACCAATTTCATCGTTGTTGCGCTGCATCAAGCTGTAGCATCTGGCCCATCAATTCGTGAATTTTGTTGACAGCCTTTAGCGGGCGGATCATCACCTTAAAGTGCGTAATCAGGCCTTCGTCGTTCCACGTGATCATGTCCACACCGTTGATCAGGATGCCGTCGCAGCTTGATTGGAATTCCAATACTGCGGAATGAGGGCCGAGCCATTCATTCAAGTATTGGAACGTGCTGTTATTCAAGACATGCAAGGCGGCGCCAAGGTATTTGATTGTGATCGCCTTGCCAGTTTGGGGCGTGTGAACAACCGGTGATTCGAAAACCACATCATCGGCGAGCAATGCTTTCAAGGAAGTGATGTCGCGCGACTTGACAATCTGGTGCCAAGCTTCAATTGTGGAACGTGCCATGGCTACTCCTTCAGTATCTTGAACAGCGGTTTGTGGTTAAAGGCGCAGGATTTACAAGCTACAGACATCTTTCCCGTCACCGACAGCAGGCAACACTTTAGCCCAAGCGCAAGCGGCAAAGTGTTTTTCTTCAAACGCTTCTATCTGCGGCAGCAACTGCAACGTCGCCCCCACCATATCAAGCCCCTCGACGATCATCTTTCTATGCCGCGCACCCAGCGAAAAACTGAACACTTGTGACACAGAACGTAGTTCCATCTTTTCCAGATCGATGGACAGATGCTTGTCGCCGGCCAGATCTTGCAGCAGCATGCCGATCTTGTCTGATTCCAGCACAATCAGCAGCAAGCGGTTGTTCAAGGCATTGCTGAAAAAGATTTCGCCGTAACTGGGCGCAATCACCGCTTCAATCCCCAGCTGCTGCAACCCCCAAACCGCATGTTCACGGCTGGAGCCGCAGCCGAAATTGGCACCGCCGATCAGGATGTTTGCGTTCTTGTACTCGGCCCGGTTCAGCACAAACCCGGGCCTGGGCCGGCCATCCGGATCAAACCGCAAGTCAAACAACACACCCTGGTCCAGCCCCTCTTTGGTAATGGTGCGCAGGAATTGCTTGGGCATGATCTGATCGGTATCGAGGTTGTCGATCAGCAGCGGCGCTGCGATACCGCTTATGTTTATTTGCTCATGCATGGTGCGGCTCCAGTACGCGGGCGTCGCTGATGCAGCCGCTGATCGCGGCGGCCGCCGCCATGGCCGGGCTCATCAGGTGGGTGCGTCCGCCCCTGCCCTGACGCCCTTCGAAATTACGGTTGGTGGTTGAGGCGCAGCGTTCGCCGGGCGCCAGCACGTCGTCGTTCATGGCGAGGCACATGGAACATCCCGGCTGGCGCCATTCAAACCCGGCGTCGATGAAAATTTTCGCCAAACCCTCTTGTTCAGCCTGACGCCGTACCTGGCCGGAGCCTGGAACCACCATGGCCCGGACCGTTGGCGCGACATGGCGGCCGCTGACGATCGCTGCGGCGGCGCGCAAATCCTCGATGCGGCCATTGGTGCACGATCCTATGAAAACCCGGTCAACCGGCAAGCCAAGCAATGCCTCACCAGCAGCCAAACCCATGTATTTCAACGCTTGGGAGATGGCGGCGCTGGCTTGTTCATCGCCTGCTTGCGCCGGATCCGGGATCAATCCGTTGACCGCTATCGCCTGATCCGGGCTGGTGCCCCAGGTCACGAACGGGACGACTTCCGCTGCCAAAAAAACATGTTCGATGTCAAACATGACGGCCTCATCGGAATATAACTTTTCCCAATCGGCAAGCGCCTGCATGAATTCCTGTTCGGCCAGGTCAGCGGCTTTGTCCCGGATGTAGGCAAAGGTAGTCTGATCGGGTCGGATCAGCGCCGCTCTGGCGCCCGCCTCCACCGCCATATTGCACATGGTCATCCGGGCCTCGGCTGACAGCGCCGCAATCGTCGAACCGGAAAACTCCACCGCATAACCGCGTGCGCCTTGCGCACCTATGCGGGCGATGATCAGCAGGATCAGATCTTTGACCGAGGCGCCGGCAGGCAGTGCGCCGTCGACCCTGATGCGCATGTCCTGCGCTAGCCGGTAAACCAGGGTTTGGGTGGCCAGGATATGCTCCACTTCAGAGGTACCGACGCCAAAACCCAGCGCCCCCAGAGCGCCATAGGTGGTGGTGTGGCTATCGCCGCACAACACCACCATGCCGGGACGGATCCAGCCGTGTTCGGGCGCGATGATGTGCTCTATGCCTTGTTGTTCATGATTGGTATCGAACAATTTGATGCCGAAATCGCTGCAATTGCGCTTCAGGTTACTGGCTTGCAGCGCCGATGGCGGATCGATGATGACGCGCTGGGCGGCGCTGACTGGATGGGTCGGAATGATATGCGACACCACCGCCAGCTGTTGCTGTGGCCTTAGCACGCTGCGGTTTTTCTGGCGCAGGCTGCTGAAGGCTTGCGGGCTGGTGTATTCGTTCATGATGTGCAGATCGGCGTACAGCAGCACGTGCTGCTCGTCGAGCTGGGCGACGGTGTGCGAATCCACCAGTTTTTTATACAGCGTGCGTGGCGAGATGTGCTTATAGATGTGCTTATGCATGGCCGAGGTTCTTTCGTTGGCGGCCGCTCAGGCGGCAAAAAATGGAAGAACTTCAGCCAGCAAAGCATCGGGGGCTTCCTCGGGAATATAGTGGCCGCAGGCCAAAGCCTTGCCGCTTAGCCTGCTGACCAGACGCCGCCATTCCTGCAGGGGCTGGAAACATTTCTCGATGACGCCTTGCGCACCCCACAGGACCAGGGTCTCGCACTGTATCTTGTTGCCTAGCGCCAGATCGTGGCGCTCATGCTCCAGATCGATGCCGGCGCTGGCGCGGTAGTCTTCGCAGATGCCGTGGATGGTGGCCGGATCGCTGAGGCAGCGCAGATACTCGGCGTAGGCTTGCGGGGTAAACGGCGCCAGGCCGGCGCTGCGGCCGCCTATGGTGTGCTGCAGGTATGCCTCGGGATGGCTGCCGATCAGCAATTCCGGGAAAGGCGCTGGCCGGATCAGGAAGAACCAATGGTAATAGGCGGTGGCGAAAGCCATACTGGTCTGTTCATACATGGCCAGGGTCGGCGCGATATCGAGCAACACCAGCTTGCGGACCGCGTGCGGGTGATCCAGCGCCATGCGATAGGCGACCCGGCCGCCGCGGTCGTGTCCCATCAGCAGGAATTGCGGATGGCCCAGTTGCGCCATCAGCGCGATCTGATCCTGCCCCATGGTGCGCTTGGAGTAATTGCTGTGATCGTCTAATCCAGCTGGTTTGCCGCTATCGCCGTAGCCACGCAGATCGGCCGCGATCACCGTGAAGCTGCTGGCTAGCCGTTCGGCGACCTTATGCCAGATCACATGGGTTTGCGGATGGCCGTGCAGCAACAGCAATGCCGGACCGTTGCCGCCGCGCAGATAGTTGATCCGGGTGCCGTTGACCTCGGCAATTCCATGCTCGAATCCAGAAAACATTTGCCGCTCTCCTGCTGTGCTGCGCTGTTGATGACGATGTTGATGATGAGCGATTGTATAACCGGTCTCAGGATTTATAATTCATTGAAATTAACTCTATTATTTCTTTAAATTTAATAATGAACACAATCTCGGACCTCGCCTTTTTTGCCATTCTGGTCAAAGCCGGCAGCTTGGCGGCGCTGGCGCGCGAACTTGGCGTTACCCCGCCGGCGGTGACGAAACGGCTGGCGAATCTGGAACACAGGCTGGGCGTGCGTTTGCTGAACCGCACCACCAGGACCATGAGCGTGACCCATGAGGGCGAAATTTACCTGGCTGACGGCAGCCGGATATTGGCTGATATCGAGGCGCTGGAGCGTAGCGTCAGCAATAGCCGGGCGCTGCCCAAAGGGCTGTTGCGGATCAACGCCAGTTTCGGCTTCGGCCGCAAACATATCGGGCCGGCGGTTGCGGCGTTCAGCAAGCGCTATCCGGAGGTGGAAGTCCAGTTACAGTTATCAGACCGCCCCTTGAATCTGGCGGATCAAGCCTTCGATATCGGCATCCGCATAGGTGAAATGCCGGACGCCCGCATCATCGCCCGCAAGATCGCGTCCAACCGCCGGCTGTTATGCGCAGCGCCCGCCTATCTGAATCAGCACCCCGCTCCAACTACCCCGCGCGATCTGCAAAAACACACATGCATCGTGCTGAGAGAAAACGATGCGGCTTACGGCAGCTGGCATTTGAGCAAGGGCAAGCGCCACGAAACCGTCAAGGTACGCGGCGTCCTCAGCAGCAACGATGGCGAGATAGCACTGGAATGGGCGCTGGAAGGACACGGCATACTGATGCGTTCCGAGTGGGACTTGGCGCCGTATTTGCGCTCAGGGCGTCTGCGCCAGGTGCTGGGCGACTGGGCATTGCCCTCGTCCGACATCTTTGCGGTTTATCCGGAGCGCCTGAATCTGTCGGCCAAAGTCACGGCGTTTGTGGAGTTCATTGCGCAACGCTTCAAGTCGCATCTGGTCCCGCAAAAAGACTTGCCTAGCAGTTGGTGATAGTAGGTGATAGTCGGCGATAACGGGACATGCCCAGCCCTCATATCGTGTTTAAGGTTCACCGCCAACGCCAGCTGCGCTTGAGTGCAAATGATGCCTGCGTCATTGCAATGTGACTTTATAATCGCTAGCTAAAGAATGAAGCCTGAGGAAAATCGATTGAAAACAGTGGTGTTAGGAGGATATGGAAATTTTGGCGCACGGATATGCCGTGCGCTGGCTGACTCCCACGATATTGAACTAGTCGTTGCCGGTCGAAATGCAATGCGAGCCGCCAATCTTGCTGCCAAGTTGGGAAATCGTGCAAGCGCCCTGCATCTCGATCTGGCTCAGGATAATTTGGCGCAGACCTTACGCAACATTGGCGCCGAACTTGTCATCCATACCGCCGGGCCGTTTCAAGAACAGGGTTATGACGTACCGTTGGCAGTTGCTGCAGCCAACGCACACTACATCGATCTGGCAGACGGCAGAAGATTCGTATGCGACTTCCCGCAAGCCTTAGATGCAGCTTTCCGTCGTAGCGGGCGAATCGCCATCACTGGCGCCAGCACCGTACCGGCTCTTTCATCCGCTGTCGTCAACCACCTTTCCCAAGGCTGGGAAAATGTGGAATCCATCGATATTTGCATAGCCCCCGCCCAGACTGCTCCGCGGGGCACAGCTACTCTGGCGGCGGTATTGAATTACTGTGGCGCGCCGATTCTGGTCTGGCGGGATGGGAATTGGGTGACTCGCTACGGCTGGAGCAATCCAGCGCAGATAGAATTTGCACGCCTTCGTCCACGCATCGGCGCTTTGTGCGACATTCCGGATCTTGAACTTTTCCCCGCCCACTACAAAAATGTACATTCCGTCATGTTCCGCGCCGCACTGGAAATCGGGCTCAGTCAGCGCGCGCTTTCAGTCCTGGCCTGGTTACGCAAGACGGGTCTTGTCAGGCATCCCGAGCGTTTTGCGAAGTTGCTCAACATTACGGCAAAGGGCCTGGATTTTATGGGAACGTCGCTCGGCGGCATGGTTGTCCGTGTTCAAGGAATTGATGCCGATGGTGTACAGGTCCACCGCGCATGGCACATTGCTGCGGACAATGATTTCGGACCGGAAATTCCCTGCATGGCAGCGATTCTTCTGGCACGACGCTTGGCTCGAAAAGAAATGCAGGAAGTGGGCGCCTATACCAGCATGGGATGTTTGAATTTATCGGATTTCGAGCCCGAATTTTCGAAATGGGGCATGCATACCGACGCCATTGTGGAGCGCGACAATCCTGTTTCAATGGCCGCGACATGAAATCGTCCGACCTGCGCTTGATGCGCATAGTGCTCGCGACTATCTGGCTAGTGACGGGAATACTCAGTCTTTGCACAAAACAAGAAGGCTTAAACCTGCTCAGCCGTATTGGCTTGTATGGATTTACCGCTCTTGCAGCTCTCTACCTGGCCGCAGTATTGGATATTTTACTTGGCCTGTTTACCTTGGTTTGGCATGGCAAGCTGCTGTGGATAATCCAGGCTTGCCTGATCGTCGCTTACACAGTCATTATTTCTATCTGGCTCCCCGAATACCTATTGCATCCGTTCGGCCCAATACTCAAAAATCTTCCGATACTATTGATGTTGTGGCTACTACATAAGAGTGCAAATCAAACACCATGAATATTTATTTGATGCTGAAGTGGGTACATATCATGTCCAGTGTTCTGCTGGTAGGAACAGGCTTTGGCAGCGCGTTCTATCTCTATTTCATACATCGCACCCGTAACCCGGAGGCGATTGCAGAAGTTATTCGTTTAGTTGTACGCGCAGATTTCTGGTTCACCACACCGGCAATCTTCATTCAGCCGCTGACGGGCTATGCCATGCTTTCCTTATCTGGTTATCCGATCACTCAGAACTGGCTGCTTTGGACGTTTTTCTTGTACGCATTGGCAGGAGCTTGCTGGCTACCGGTAGTCTGGTTGCAAATACAAATGTCAAAAATAGCTGCCGCTTCTGCCCAAAACAATGTGCAGCTTCCCGCACATTATTGGCAATATGCACGTTATTGGGAATGGCTCGGATATCCGGCATTTATCGCGATGCTGGTGATTTATGGATTGATGGTATTCAAACCCAATTGATCAAGCGCTACGCCGGGCGAAGGTGCGAACCGTTCGTTCACTGGGCAGCGACGACTGTCCCTTGTGCGATCGCGCATAGCTTCTCTTCACCATCGTCGACTGCGTAGATCTGGCACTGGCATACGGCCTGCCGCTTGCCGACGCTTATCGCATTAGCCCGCGCAATCAGCAATGATCCGACTGCGGGCTTCAGATAATTGATCTTGAATTCCGAAGTGAGCGCATTGCCGCCCAGCGCCAAACCACCGGCGAAGGTGATCGAGTTATCGGCCAGATAACTGATCACTCCACCGTGGACGAAGCCATGCTGCTGCTTCAGATAGTCGACGATCGGGATGCTCAATTCTGCACTTTGAGGCCCTGAGTTGGTGAGCCGGGCGCCGATGAACCGGCTGAAAGGTTGAGACTCGAACACTTGACGCGCAAATTCTTGCAGCTTGTCCATTCCACACTCCTTGTAATCTGCATCGATTTCGTAAAATATCAGCATTATCCAGCGGGCCTGGCAGCACTATACCTTGGACCAAATTGGGGTTACCGCCAAGCACTCAACCTAGAATGCCATTTCATTTTTCATCCTGCCGCCTATACTTGTTCGGTAGCCACGCCGCTAACTTTGATCAACATACTTAAGGTGACGACCATGAGTAAGGAATTGAATCAGGAAGGCCTCGATCTTTTATTTTTCAATGCGCGCACCCACAATGCCTGGCTCGACAAACCGGTCAGCGACGATCTCCTGCGCCGCCTCTACGATGTGATGAAATGGGGACCGACCAGCGCCAATTGTTCGCCGGCGCGCATCCTGTTCTTGCGCACGCCGGAAGCCAAGGAGCGCCTGAAGCCGGCCTTGGCGCCGGGAAATGTCGACAAGACCATGGCGGCGCCGGTGACGGCCATCATCGGCTACGATGGCAAATTCTTTGAGCAATTGCCAAAACTGTTTCCCCATGCCGACGCCCGCTCCTGGTTCGCCGACACCCCCGAGCTGGCCGGAGTCACCGCCCGCCGCAACAGCTCCCTGCAGGGAGCCTACTTCATGCTGGCGGCGCGCGCCCTTGGCCTGGACTGCGGGCCGATGTCCGGCTTCGACCAGCAGAAAGTCGACCATGAATTTTTCCCCGAAAGCAAGACGCCGGACTTCAAGTATGAGTACTTTCCCGACAGCCACATCAAGACCAACTTCCTTTGCAACCTGGGCTACGGCGATCCCGCTGCGCTTTTCCCGCGCAGCCCGCGCCTCGATTTCGACGAGGCTTGCAAACTGCTTTGAGCCGGGAGCTAGTGTAGTGCTTCGTAAGTAATGGAACTTCAGAAATGGTGGATTTTCGTGTCAGGCTAGGCGCAAACCGGAGCGATAGCTAGACTATCGCGAGGATTTGCAACGACGCATGGCGCGAAAAGACGCCGTTTATGAAGGT
>NZ_DATMRK010000018.1:0-71136 GCF_035566375.1 Collimonas sp. | reverse complement strand
TGGCCGAAAGCTGGCTTTAGCATTCAATACCATTCACGGCAACGTCCAAGAAATCGGGCGACTTCCACCTATATTTGCGTCAGTTGCCCGACCTAGTACTTGTCGTTCGTCCAGGTCTGGCGCAATCTCGCGCTGAGACGATGCTCGCTGAATTTAGTAAGGGAACGCTGACCGAGGCCCATCTTAGCGTGACCCTCTATGGCCGAACAATTCGACCATCGAACGTACCACTTGGAGGATCCTGGCGTTGGAATGCGATTTTTCCGTCGTCTATATGTGCTGTGAGAGCAATGATTCCCGCCGCTATCCCCCCACCAAGTCCCGATTGAACAGGAGTCGCATTGATCGGAACATATATTGTGGTCGCACCCCCGCCGTTGGTTGGTGCAGACGCAGCAACATCAACCGAGGTGGCACTGGTTGGCGCTCCCGGCACGCCGCTTCTTGTTTGCGTGCCTTCCGTGGCCAGATAGCGATAAATCCTGAACTTTGGAGTGGTATTACTCTTAGCGACCCAGAGTCCTCCTTCTGCCACGAGCCGCTGCTGCTTCTCAGGAACATCCGCCCAAACTACACAGCGACCTGGACCACGGAAATAAATGCCCTCGTTGTCTTCGAACTCAGCCACGAATTGGCCTGAGAGAAGGCCCGTGTAGTAGCGTTGATCCACCGGCTTATCGCCTTGAAAGGTGTAGAGAACGTCCGCTGGCAGGAAGAGAGTCTGCTGCAGGTTCGGCTTTCGTAGAGCGCTCGGCTCTACCAGGGTGCCACAGCCGGTGAGTAGCGCGAAAGACAGCAGCAAAAGGAATGAGCGGAGATGGCACATAAAGAAATGAGGAAGGTCAAAAAACGGTAAGTCTAGTGCGTCCGACGCATTTATTTGGCGCCTAACGTGACTTAATTTTCATATGCGAAATATATCCGACAAACTAAACATAGCCTATACAAATTAGGATGTTCAGACTTCTCTGTGGGTTTAAGGTGTCACCGCACAATGAACACGATCCTCGACTATGCCATGCAGGGGATTCAAGATGACTTGGCCGAGCGCTTACACAGGGGCTTTCAATAACACATTCATTCATGTCCGCTACCTCCGCATAGCACTCTCGATAAGCAGGGCCACAGACTTTGACTGACCACTTTGGGGAAACAAACTCAATGACCGTTTGTGGCCGTTTTGAGCCGGTCGCGACAGCTTAATTTCGACCCTGAGCGGTCGGAGCCAGTTTCCGAAAGCTGCCGTTCAATTGCAATTTTTCAGCAAATATTGATTTGTGCGGCATTTCATATTTTGCTAGCGCTCCTTCCCGTCTTCTTGCGACACAAGGTGTCAGTCAAAATCCTAAGGATGGGATATCAATTCAGGCTGCAATACGTACCCATTCCCGTTGTAGTGAAGCAGGTAATCCTTATTGACCACCGATTGCGATTGCTTCGAGATTGAATTTTCTTGCCCCCGAATTGCAATTTGGCGAGTAATTTCGTGGACGAGAATATCCGCAAAACCATTGCTTTCCGTCTTTGCCATCTCCAGAGTTCGGATAGTCTCTTGACCATTTGCCCTTTGATATGTCGTCAGTTGGTGAAGCACCGGGATGAGATGATCCCCTTTACGGTGATATAGATTCAGCAGTTCCCACCTTAAATTATTTTTGACGACAAAGAATGATGTTCTGACGCCAAATGCCCGGACATCGGCGGCGAGTCGGTATCGCGCCGTATCGATATTCAAGAGGTCGACACGTCCAAATTTGAACTCATCTTTTTTGGAATATTTCGCCAGGACGCTACCGCCATTGAGACCGGCTAGGGCTACATCAAGTCCTCGGTCATCCTTATTCCAATCCTTGCCATCGCTTGGATACACCAGCGCAACGACACCGACTTGCTTATCGTTCGGTAGGGGTTTACATGTCCTCGACGCACTTGATCCTCCGTGGCCGAGCGCATCGGCAGCGGCGGCCAAGGTCTCTTCGCAATAACCGTCAGGGCGATAAGTTTGCGTTTTTACGACCTTCCATTTACCGCGTTCCCAGCGTTCTTCAGATTCAGTTCCTTCGTCACCCCTCGCATCGTCGACAACCCGTGTCACGGGAACAGGCATGTTGTCCTTGACTGCGTAAGCTGTGGTCTCATGGTAACAACATCCACTTTTCGCAAAGGTAGTCAAACGCTTGCGTGCCTCGTCAACTTGGAAAAATCCCAGGCTGCCATCTATTAGCTCGCTAAGATTTGCGTTGTAGACAAACGTTCTTCTCTTCTGGTCCTTCAGATACACGTCATAGCTTGGCCCTCCGTACGATCCGTGATTTCCATTTTGAATGGCAAAGTCTTCTTCACCATCGAAATTGAAGTCGCCCACATTGATTACGCCCTGGTAGTCATAGAGTGAGGCGGAGTTGGCGAGCGGTTTGCCGCTTTTTGTAAAGCTGACGAAGACATTGTCCATCGGAATGACTTGAAGCGGCGTCTTGTCCCCCTTTGGAAAGACGGTCACAATGCCTGGCCCTTCGCAAGAACCTTCCTCTTCGTCTTTAGCCGGTTCACACCGTTCCAGAAGGTGTACGACGAAATCGTATTTCCTGGAGATATCTGCCAACGAATACCGGGAACCGATAGTGTCCGATATCTTGCCTGGATCTTGTAGCGCTTTGAGCGCCTTGAGCAGGCTCATGCGCTTTTTGTATTGATCGACAAGGCAGGCATCAAACTTATCCTGAGGTTGGCAGTTGGCCGTGAGATTTTGGAGCCACTCGCGTTGCTCCTCCCGGCGCGTGGTCGCATCTCGATCGTTCACCAGTAAATCGCGGTACGCGACAGCCAAATTGCCATCCAATGCCGAAAGTTCCTTGTTCGCGCAGACAGCCTTTTCCACTTCGGATTTAGCCTTGAGGCAATCAAAGCTCGCTGCTGCCGCATGCCCCCAGACGGTAGCGGTAGCAATGAAAAGTAAGGTCAGAAGCCGAATTTTGGACTCCCATTTATTGCAGCCAATACGCATTTGACTCCCCATATTGATTAATCAATTCCAAGGAAAATTGCTATCAAAGAAATTTAAAATCAAGGTAAACGATCCGATGTCCGGGAAAAATCATACGAAAACCTTGCTATCGGTATAACAAATTGGACTGCCACTGCATTGACGGCTCCTGGCCGTCTTGAGCCGGCTGCAACAGGTTGAAGGTGAAAAACTTAGGAAGCACCGAGTACACTATTTGCGTAGGAGCTATAGAACTCACCGTTGGCGTCGCTCTCACAATGTATTTCGATAGGAAATTGATGTGCTTGATCAGGAAGACTATTTAAGGTCTTCATGAATGCTTTAGTGCTGTTTGTATGAAACACATATTCACGGTAGCCAGGTTCGGTAAACACGGCCACCAATTGCCCGACATTCAGCGCCTCAAGTGGATCGCACAGCAAATGCTCAAATGCCTCCATTTCGAGCACATCCGCATCCGAAGGCGCATTATCTGAGCCGCTGCGGAATGACCATAGAATATGCAATCGCTCATGGTTCCTCTCAAATGAAAATTTTGTTTCGAATTGAGCAAGCCGCAGCAAGTGAATTTGTTCGGCTGTAGATTTCTCCGCGAGTACCCAAGTAACCATAATAATTTCCTAAGATTGACTTCTGCGGCAGTGAGGCCATAGGTTGGGCATCTACTCGCAAATTTTCATTTATAAAGGCCATAGTGCATTGAATTGAAAGTACGCAATATTAATGCGTTTTCAGCAATATTTCCATATGGCATAAAAAGAAATTTAGATGTGCGAATATTCCAAACCAGACGTTCGGCTAATCACCGATCTGTGACTACAGCTAAGGCGGCGGCATCCATTGGCGTATATTGGGTACTCTGTCGAGCCGGTTCGCGCCGGTCGCGTTGTCGATGCCACCGGTTGAATCCACACTGCATTGCAGACACTCAAGGAATCCAATTTGAGTCAAACTTCGACCGTCACGTCCCGACATATCTTGTCAAATAAAATCACGGTCTATACGCATTATTCGTAATTCACAATCACCTGGCTGCCCCCTCCCTGCAGCGCAGGCGTCAACGCACCGCGCCCATCGATCACAAAGGCAAACACAAAATTCGACCATCCGTTATCGCCGTCAAACGCGCTGGTGCTGCCGCTAGCGTCGCTTAGGCCGACACATCTGGCGTAGTTGCACAAGTAGGCATGCACGCCAGACGGCGGCGCTGTCAGGAAACTGTATTGCCAGCTGACCCGGCGGGTTTTCGAGCTGGCGTTGATACTGCTGCCGACCGGGGCGATTGGAGCCGATTGATAGTTGACGCCGCGATGGAACATAGCCGGTGCGGAAGTTGTAGCGCTCCAGGAACCGGTGACGCGGCCAGGCCTGTTTGCGGTGGCGTTGCTGTTGAGTTGTATTGCACCGGGGCCGGCCGGCGCATTCCCTGCATTGCCATTCTGTCCGAAATAGCTACTCAAGCTGATGGCGGCCGCCGGTCGATCGCCGGCATGCGCCACTGTCACCGGCAACGCCGCCAACATCACCGATGTTGCCAACAGGCCGGCAGCGCTGGCGCAGCGCAGCCTGAATCCGCGGCAGGTAAACAGTTTCATCTCAAGCCGCCTCGGTCCAGCTGGCTTCGCTCAAGCGCACCCGCAAGCGGCTGATGGCCTGGCTGTGCAACTGGCAGACACGCGATTGACTGACTTCCAGCACGGCGCCGATTTCGCGCAAATTCATTTCTTGTTCGTAGTACAGGCTGAGCAGCAGGCGGTCGCGCTCCGGCATGCGGGCGATCGCTTCTACCAGCATATGGCGCATGCCGCTGTCCAGCATGCGTTGCAGCGGATCGTTGGCGGCGCCGTGGTTATGGCCGCCGTCGCCGTTCTGGCGGTCGAGAAAGGAATTTTCATTGCTGCCGCCTTCGCAGTCTTCGTAATACACCAGCTGAGAGCCGTGGATTTCCTGCAGCAGATGCTGATAGTCTTCCAGCGATAGCTGCATGGCCTGGGCGATTTCTCGCTCGCTCGGCGGCCGCGCCAGCTTTTGCTCCAGCGCCTGCACTGCCGCGTCAACCTTGCGCGAGGATTGCCGCAAGCCGCGCGACAACCAGTCGTTGGCGCGCAACTCATCCAGCATCGCACCGCGAATCCGCTGGCTGGCGTAGGTTTCGAATTGCGCGCCCTGATCGTCTTGATAACGGTTGGCGGCGTCTAGCAAGCCCAGCATGCCGGCCTGGATCATGTCGTCCAGTTCTACGCTGGCCGGCAATTTGGCGATCAGCTGCAAAGCCAGGCGCCGCACCAGCGGCGCATATTTGGCCAGCGTGTCGGATTTGTCGATTTTTCCCTGAGCTGTATACATGATGGATTCCTATTCTTGCTTTAATCAGTGCCGCTGCGCACTTGCGCTGACGCCGATGCGGCGCGGCCATTGCAGCAGCTGGGCCGCGATGCGACGAAAATCGAGGGCCGCCGCGCTGGCCTGGAACGCTTCAACCGCACTCAATTTGAGACCTTGGGCACGCACCAGATACGGATCTTCGGCGACACAACCGGCGGACTCCAGCGCTAGCCCCAGATAGCGGCTGCCGGTGGCGGCCAGGTTGCTCAGCACACGCTGCGCTTCCGGCAAACCGGCCGCCAGATTGACCATGATGCGCAGCCGTTGCATGGCGTGGGCGTAGTGCAGTTGCTTGATGCAGGTGTAGGCCGCGGTAATCGACGCTGCCTGCGGCCGCAACACCACCACCACATCGTCGGCTTGCGCCGCCAGCGGCGACAATGCACCGCCTTGATCGAGGCTGGCGTCGATCAAGATCACCTGCCCTTGAAACACGCTGCGCAGCTCGACCGCCATGGCTGCCGGATCACCCTTGCACCTGGACCGCACCGGCAGCAGCAGCGCACCGCAGGCCAGACGCGTTGCGGCTACTGACAATGGCAAGCCGCCAACTGCAACCTCGGACCAGCTGCCAGCCGCAGCTTTAGTCCACATCGCTGTGGCCGACTGCGCCCCGCTCTGTTCGTCCAGCAGCAACACCTCTTTTCCTTGCTGCACCAGCGCCGCAGCCAGGTTCAGCGCCACGCTGGTGACGCCGATCCTGGGGCTGCTGCCAACCAGTGCGATGACATGTGCCGCGTGCACGCCGGAATGCTGCGCCATCAGGCAGCGCAAACCGTCTGCCTGATCGCTGACCACCTTGTTCAAATCCGTCTCCTCACCCTGGCAACGCTGCCGTGTTGGCTGCCGTGTTCGTACCCTGAGGCGCGTTCTCTGCATCCAGCGCCAGTGCATCCAACAGCGCGATCAGCTTGCCGAAGCCTTCAAACAAGGCGGCGGCAGAGGTGACCGTGACGGAGTTGGAACGAATCCGATGTCCTGCCAGCTGCGCCAGCAAGGCTCTTGCCGCGCTGGCCCATGCATCCTGCTGATGCGCCAGCCGCCAGACCGTGGTGCTGGCCTGGGCGGCGATCAGCAAGCGCTTTTGCATCTGGCTGTCACCCGGTTCGGTGCAGGCGTCGAGTTGCTGGATGGCTTGCTTGAGCAGCTTGTAATAGGGATCGGCGGTTTGCTTCCAGCAAGACCATGCAGCAAGTTGCGCGGCGGTTACCGACGGCGCCAGATTACTCAGCAAATACCAGCTGGCGAGCAGCTTGCCGCTGGCTTGATCGACGATGCGGGTGGCCACGCAACGCAGCTTGGGCGGACATGTGCCAGGCTGCTTGTCGCTGCGCAGGGTGATTGCTGTCTCGGCCAGCGTTTGCTGTGCCTGCTTGCCTTTGTAGACGATATGCTGGGGCGCGTCGAACACCAGTTGCGCCGTCAGTTTCGCTAGCGTGCTGCGCGCGCCGCCATTTGTCGTATCAATCACACCAGTCGTGCCGCGTGCGCGCGCCAGCCATAGCAGGCCATCGGCTTGCCAGGCTTGGATCAAGCCTGGCTCCGGCATCCTGTCCAGCAGATGGACCACGGGCTTGCCGAAATTCTGTTGCTGCATCCATGCCAGTTGGCGCAACGCCGGGGTTGGTGCGCCAGTGTTCGACTTAACGGCGGACTTAACGGCGGGCGTAGTGGACAGCAATTGGTGCGGCGCCGCCAGCGGCATGCCGTTGCGGTCTGACAGTAACAAACTGGATTGTAAGACGTAGGCGTCGCCGCTGCGGCTGGCGAGCAATTCCGTCTTGCCGCTGATGGCCAGCACGTGGCTGGCGCAAGCAGTTTCTATTTCTGCGTTCGCGAGTGTCAGCAGCTTGTTGCCCACCGCCTTGCTGCTGATGCTGTCGTTGTCCAGCTCATGCCATAGCGCGCTGCTGCCATCGAAACCGATCTGGCCGTTCACCAGCGCGCTGGCGTTGCTGGCCAATTCTTCGGCGTCATGCGCCAATACCCGGATCAATTGCTGGCATTGGCTGCGCAGACGTTCGGTGGTGGCGGCTGCGGCAGCCAGCTCGGCGTCGTTACTCAATGCCGCCGGCAACTCGCCCAGATCGGCTTCGCCCGGCACGAACAAGGCGCTGCGGCTGGCGCTCTGGAACACGCTATCGACCAGTTGCGAGCGCTCGGCAATCATCAGGTTTTCGGGCACTTTCTGGCCGCAGGAGACGTAGTGCACCGGCAGCCGGTGGCGGATCACGGTATCTAGCAAGGCGCCGGGATGGGTGGCTTCGTCGGTCTTGGTAAAGATGCAGCCGGCCAGCTGGTTGCCGCCGGCGCTGTCTTTATAGGCGTGCACTACTTCATTCAAGGTATCGCCGTGGCTGGCGGCGTTCAGCAGCAGCAGGCGTTTGACCGGACGGCCGGCGCCGCACAACATCGCGACCTGATCCGAAACGCTGCGATCGCGCTGGCTCTTGCCGACGGTATCGATCAATACCATGTGTTTGTCGCGCAGATCGTCCAGCACCAAGCGTAAATCGGCGGCGTCTTTGACTGCATGCACCGACACGCCCAAAATCTTGCCGTAGATGCGCAACTGCTCGAACGCGCCGATCCGGTAGCTGTCGGTGGTCAGTAGCGCCAGTTTGTCGGCGCCGAAGCGCATGACGCAGCGCGCCGCCAGTTTGGCAGTGGTAGTGGTTTTGCCGACGCCGGTCGGCCCCATCAAGGCGTAGACGCCGCCGCCATCCATCAGCGCATCTTCGTTTTCCATCAGGGGCAGATTGCGCGCCAGCTCGGCCTTGACCCAGGCCATGCCAGAGGCGAAATTCAGGCCGGTCGGCAGATGATCCAGCATCGCTTTCGCCAGGCTGGCGCTGAAGCCTGCGCCTAATAATGTGCGCAGCAAATGGCCGCGCACCGGATCGCGGCGCTGCTTGTCGTTCCATACCAGGCCGGCCAGCTGTTCCTCGATCATGCCGCGCATCGAATGAATCTCGCTGATAACGCTATCGGTGCTTTCCTTGTACATTGGGGCGGCTGTGCTTGGGGCTAACTGTGCCGCTGCTGGCGCCACTGCAGCTATCGCCACCGGTGCTGCAATCGCCACCGGGGCAGCAACGACAGCTACTGTTGTCATTGGCGCAGGCTGATACGCCTCGGCTTCCAGCATGGCGACAATCTCGACGCCGCTTGCGGTGGCGCGGTTGGAAACGATGATCGCATCCGGCCCCAGTTGTTCGCGCACCAGGCGCAACGCTTCGCGGCTGGATGGGGCGACGATGGTGACGTTGCTAGCGTTACTGACGTTATTGTTATTCATGCTCAAGCCTTGCCTCCGATGGTGGCGGTTACTTTGATGGTGCGGGTGTCAGGAATTTCCGCGTGCGACAGCACTTTGAGCTGCGGCAAGCTGCGGCGCAGGAAGCGCGCCAGCAAGACGCGCAGAGGATGTTGCACTACCAGCACCGGCGACAAACCGAACTGCTCCTGGCGCGCAATCGCGGCCTGGGTCTGCGTCAGCAAGCTATCGGCCAGGCCTGGCTCCAGTCCGCTGCCGTTGCTCAGCGCTTGCAGCAGGACCCGATCTAGGGAGCCGTCGAGACCGATCACCTGCAACTCGCCATTGCCCGGGAATAGCTGCTGTGTGATAGCCCGGCCCAACGCCAGCCGCACCAGCGAGGTCAGCTCGGTCGCATCGCTGACGCTAGCGCCGTGCTCCAGCAGCACATCCAGGATGCTGCGCATGTCGCGGATCGAGACACTTTCATCCAACAGGTTTTGCAATACCTTCTGCAAGGTGGTCAGCGACAGCAGCTTGGGCACCAGATCCTCGATCAGCTTCGGTGCATCCTTGGCGACTCTATCCAACAGTTGCTGCACTTCCTGGCGTCCCAGCAGTTCCGCCGAATGGGCATGGATCAGATGGTTGAGATGGGTGGCGATCACGGTGCTGGCGTCAACCACGGTATAACCGTAGATCTGCGCCTGTTCCCGCATATGGCTATCGATCCAGACTGCCGGCAAGCCAAAGGCTGGATCGATCGTCTGCGTGCCTGGCAAGGTGGAACTGACCTGGCCCGGATTGATCGCCATCCATTGGCCTGGCCAGGCTTCGCCATTGGCGATCTCCACGCCCTTGAGGGTAATCACGTAGGCGTTCGGCTTGAGTTCGAGGTTGTCGCGGATATGCACTACCGGCACCAGGAAACCGATGTCTTGCGCAAATTTCTTGCGGATGCTTTTGATGCGGCCCAGCAGCTCGCCGTTCTGGCTGCGATCGACTAATGAAATCAGCCGGTAGCCGACTTCCAGCCCGAGCGGATCGACCAGCGCCACGTCATCCCAGCTGGCGTCGGCCGGCTCGGCGGATGCGCTTGACGGCGGCGGCGCTTTGGCCGCGTATTCAGCCGCGGCGGTTTTCTGCAGCAGGCGCCGTCCAAGATAAACCAGGCCGCCGGAAATAATCAGGAACGCCACATGCGGCATGCCTGGCACCAGCCCCATCAGGCCGATGATGCCGGCGGTCAGGAACAGCACCTGCGGATTGGAAAACAGCTGCCCCATCAACTGCTGGCCGACGTCTTCATCAGTAGTCACGCGCGAGACGATGACGCCGGCGGCGGTGGAAATCACCAGTGCCGGGATTTGCGCCACCAGGCCGTCGCCGATGGTCAGCAGGGTGTAATTCTTGGCGGCCACTGAAATATCCAGGCCGTGCTGCGCCACGCCGACGATCAGGCCGCCGACCACATTGATCACCATGATCAGCAAACCGGCCACCGCATCGCCGCGCACAAACTTGCTGGCGCCGTCCATGGAACCGTAGAAATCCGCTTCCTGCGCTACTTCGGCGCGGCGTTTGCGGGCTACGTCTTCGCCGATCAGGCCGGCGTTCAAATCAGCGTCGATTGCCATCTGCTTGCCGGGCATCGCATCCAGGGTGAAGCGAGCGCCGACTTCGGCGATCCGTCCGGCGCCCTTGGTGATGACCATGAAGTTGATCACCACCAGAATCACAAACACGACGATACCTACGGCGAAATTGCCGCCCACCAGAAAGTGGCCGAAGGCTTCGATCACCTTGCCCGCCGCATCCGGGCCGGTGTGGCCTTCCAGCAGCACCACGCGGGTGGAGGCAACGTTGAGCGACAAGCGCAGCAAGGTCGAAAACAGCAAGACTGCCGGGAAGGCGGCAAAATCCAGCGCCTTCATGGTGTACATGCTGACCAGCAGCACCATCACCGAGAGCGCGATATTGAAGGTGAACAGCAGGTCGAGCAGGAATGGCGGCAAGGGCAAGATCATCATGCCTAGAATCATGATGATCAGTATCGGGCCGGCCATGCCTTTGACGCTGTTGCCGGCCATGAAAGCGGCCCCTAAGCGCGGCAAGGAACTGAATGAGAACGCTGGACCTGCTGGCTTCATGCCGGGCTTCCTATGGTGTCGGGTGAAATATCGAGTGAATCCGGAACCGGCAGATCAGCCGGTGTGCGTGGTGCAATGCCGCCCTCGCTGCGCCAGCGCTGCAGTTGATAGACCCAGGCCAGTACTTCAGCCACCGCTGTATACAGGGCGGCTGGAATTTCTTCGCCGAGGTTGGTATGGCGATATAGGGCGCGGGTCAGGGGCGGCGCTTCCAGCATGGGAATCTTGTGCTCGGCGCCGATGGCGCGAATCCGCAGCGCGACCAGGTCGGTGCCTTTGGCTACCACCCGGGGGGCGCGCATTTCCTTGTCGCTGTATTTGAGGGCTACCGCGAAGTGGGTCGGATTGGTGACGACGACGTCGGCGCTGGCGACGTCGGCCATCATGCGGCGGCGCGCCATCTGTTGCTGCTGGCGACGGATCAACCCTTTGATATGCGGATCGCCTTCGCTTTCCTTGTGTTCCTGCTTCAGCTCTTCACGCGTCATGCGCAGCTTGCGGTAGTAACTCCACAATTGATATGGCACGTCGATGGCGGCCACCAGCAGCAGCGAGCCGATGATCAGGCTGCAGCAGTTGGCTACCAGCCGCACCGTGTGCGCCAAGGCGCCGTGGAGCGGTTCGCTTTGCAGGCCGAGCAGCGTGTCGAGGTTGCGCGACATGACCCAATAGGCGATGCCGCCTACCAGTACCGATTTGGTGCATGCCTTGAATAGTTCCGCCAGTGATTGGCTGGAGAAGATGCGGGCGATGCCGGCCACGGGGTTCAGTTTTGAAAATTTTGGCGCTAGCGATTGGGGTGAAAATAGCCAGCCGCCTAGCATCACGGGCGCGGCTAACGCTGCCAGCGCTAGCATGCCTAGCAGCGGTAGCAGGGCTTGCAGCGCTTCTTGGGCGGCGGCGGCGGACTGGGTCAGCATGTAGGAGGTGTCGAAGCCGGCGGCGCGCTTGAATTGCATGGCTTGCCTTAGCGCGTGGCCGATGTGTTCGGCCATTGGCACGGCTGTCATCCATAGGCCGACTATGCCGGTGGTTAGCATGACGAAGGTGCTTAGTTCGCGCGAGCGCGCAACCTGGCCTTCTTCGCGCGCCTTTTCTATGCGCCGGGGAGAACCGGGTTCCGTCTTTTCGAGATCGCTTTCTTCTGCCATGCATGCTCCGTACCAGAAGGGACGAGTAGCGCCCTATCAGTAGGGATTATTGATGCAAGGGGGGTTATGCAATCGGGCAAACAACGCGCGGATCGGGGCGTTGCTTGGGCAATCGATGTGAAATGGGCGGTTTGGCGGCGCCGTAGCTAACTGGGGTCAGAGTGAACTTTCTGCGCGCTTTTTGCAGAAACTTCACTCTGACCCCACTTAGCGGGCCACGGAGTAGCTGCCTTATCGCTGAAGAAGTACAAGACCACCTGGTGCGCTCTGTCTCTCTCCGAATCCGTCATGTGGGGTCAGAGTCAAGTTTCGCGATGAAGCACTGCGAAAGTTGACTCTGACCCCAGATGACTCAATGCGGAATTCACTTCAACGGCAACTACAACAGCCTTGTTACTGATCAGAAGCCGAGGCTAGACAACAAATCATCAACCTGCTCCTGATCCGAAACAGCGTCGGGGTTTTCGTCGGCGCGCATTTGCGGGCCGTTCAGCAGGCTGTTGCTTTCTTGGCGCTTTTCTACCGGGGTGTTGTCGATCAGTACTTGCAGTAGCTGCTTTTCCATCTCGTGTACGACTTCCATCATCTTTTTGATGACTTGGCCGGTCAGGTCTTGGAAATCTTGCGCCATCATGATTTCTATCAGTTGCTCATTGATGGCTGAGGCTTGCTTCGGGACGTCTTTCAGATAGTTGCGGGTGTCTAGCACCAGCACGCGGGCGTCGTCTAGTTCTACCGGGCTGACGAACCATTCGTCCCAGCGTTGGTTCAGCGTCTTGGCTTGCTTGCTGAGTTTTTCCTGGATCGGCTGGGCGACGTCGATTGCGTTCAGGGCGCGTTCGGCCGCGCGCTCGGTCATCGCTGCTACGTAGTTCAAACGGTCGCGGGCGTCTGGGATGGCTTGTGCGGCCTTGGCGATCTCCTGGTCCAGGCCCAGCTCGCGCATGCTTTCGCGCAGCAGGCGCGTCAAGTGTCCGATGCGATTGACCAACTGCTCGGCGGAATCGCCGGCGGCTGGCATCTGTAGGGCGTGCGCGCTCATATCAGGCACTCTCTTTCGCAATTTTCTCGAATATCTTGGTGATCTTTTCCTCCAGCGTCGCCGCGGTGAAGGGCTTGACCACGTAACCGTTGGCGCCAGCCTGGGCGGCGGCGATGATGTTTTCTTTCTTGGCTTCGGCGGTCACCATCAGCACCGGCAGCTTGGTCAGGACGGGATCGGCGCGTATCGATTGCAACATGGTCAGGCCATCCATATTCGGCATGTTCCAGTCCGATACGACAAAACCGAAATTGCCGTCCTTGAGCTTGGCCAGTCCTGCTGCGCCGTCTTCGGCTTCGTCGACATTGACGAAATCCAGCTCTTTCAACAGATTTCTCACAATCCGCCGCATGGTAGGAAAATCGTCCACCACCAGAATTTTGATGCTTTTATCAACCATGATTACTCCACACTATAAATAGGACTTGCCAGTACCTGAAATTCGAAAACTTGCACAATTCCTGACCTGGTTTCCGTATAACGTCACAAATGGCAAAAATACTTAGGCCTGATTTACTTCATACCGTCAGCCGTCATACCCGGTTCGAACGTTCGCCATACGACATCAGACGCGCCATCAAACGCTGGCTCATTTCATCGATGCCGGCTATCTCGTTGGCCGCGCCCATGGCAATCGCTTCACGCGGCATGCCGAACACTACGCAACTGGCTTCGTCTTGCGCCAGGGTGTAAGCGCCGGCCTGGCGCATGCGTAACAAACCTGCCGCACCGTCTCGTCCCATGCCGGTCAGGATCACGCCGATGGCGTTCTTGCCGGCGTGTTTGGCGACCGAGTCGAATAACACATCGATCGATGGCCGATGGCGATTGACCGGCTCTTCCTGATCCAGCTGCGCAACGTAGTTGGCGCCGCTGCGCGCCAATGACAGATGGAAGCCGCCAGGCGCGATGTAGGCGTGACCCGGCAACACCCGGTCGCCATGCTCGGCTTCCTTGACTGTGATGCGGCACAAACCGTCCAGGCGTTGCGCAAAGGAGCGGGTAAAACCGGGCGGCATATGCTGCGCGATCATGATGCCGGGACAATCCGGCGGCAGCGGTTGCAATACTTCCTTGATCGCTTCGGTGCCGCCGGTGGAGGCGCCGATGATGATCAGTTTCTCGGTACTCAGCAAGGGACTGCGCAGCATTGGCGCCTGGCTCGCCGCCGCTCCTGCTGCCGCATCAGCGCCAGGCTGGCGCGCCACCTTCAGGCGCGCACGGGCGGCGGCGCGGATCTTGTCGGCAATCAGATCGGTATATTCGAGCAAGCCTTCGCGGATGCCGAGGCGCGGCTTGGTGACGAAGTCGACCGCTCCCAGCTCCAGCGCGCGCAGCGTGATTTCTGAGCCGCGTTCGGTCAGCGACGATACCATCAGCACCGGCATCGGCCGCAGCCGCATCAGTTTTTCCAGAAAATCGAGACCGTCCATGCGTGGCATTTCGACGTCCAGCGTCAACACATCCGGATTGAGTTGTTTGATCAGATCCCGCGCCACCAATGGATCGGGCGCGGTCGCCACCACCGTCATGTCCGGCTGGCTATTGATGATTTCGGTCATCAAGCTGCGTATCAGCGCTGAATCGTCTACACACAGTACTTTGATTTTTTTATCGCTCACGCGCTGCCTCTGCCTTGTTGTGCGACCTTCTTAGGGATCGCCGTATTGAATAATTCCACCTTGCTGCGTACCGGCTGTTGCGCCAGCGTCTGCACCAGTTGCTGTTCGTCGCGCTGCACCTGCACCGCTTCGTTGATGCGGTGCAGCTTGCGTACCATGACTTTTCCGCTCCTGGGAAAATAGCTGATCCGGCGCGGCAGGCTGCCACGTAAATCCTGCGCCGTCACCCGCACTTGTTCCATCTGCAAATAGCGCAGTACAAAGTCGGCGTTGCGATCGCCGATGTTCAGCATCGTCATATTGGCCAGCACCGCACCGCCGCCGAATACCTTGGCTTCCAGCCGTTCGCGGCGCGCGCCAGCCTTCAGCAACTCGTTCAGCAACATCTCCATCGCATAGGCGCCGTAGCGCATGGAGGCAGAGCCGCCGGTGCTACCGCTGCCGCTGCCGCTGCTGCCGCCCGCGCCACCGTCATCCGGCAGCATGAAATGATTCATGCCGCCGACGCCGGCAGTGCTGTCGCGTACGCAAGCGGCTACGCAGGAACCGAGTACGGTGCTCAAGACCATGTCGTCCGGCGTCACGTAATATTCGTTCGGCAACAGCTTGACCGCAGCGCTATCGAACTCGCGGTCAAAATAATGATGAGTCGCCACCGACTCTTCCGCTGCAGAAATCATGTACCGCCTTTGGCTGGCCCGGAAGTTTGCTTGGCATCGAGTTCATACACGGTCTGGCCGCGTAGCCGGAACGGTTGGCTGGCATAGGAGAAATTCTCGGAATGCCCGGCAAACAGCCAACCATGCGGTTTCATCAAAGGCGCAAAGCGTTGCAGGATTTTGTTCTGGGTCGGCTTGTCAAAATAAATCATGACGTTGCGGCAAAAGATCGCATCAAACTGTTCTTTCAAGCCCCATTGCGTATCCAACAGATTGAGCTGGGCGAATTTCACCATGGCCTGCACTTCCGGCCGTATCCGCACCTGTCCGGCGCGGGCGCCGCTGCCTTTCAGGAAGAAGCGCTTGAGACGTTCCACCGGCAGTTTGCTGACTTGTTCCATGGTGTAGACGCCGCTTGCGGCTTTTTCCAGCACCTGGGTGTCGATGTCGGTGGCGAGTACGCTAGCCGTGGCGGCGCGGCTGCCCAGCGTTTCGATCAAGGTCATCGCGATCGAGTAGGGTTCTTCGCCGGTGGAGGCGGCCGAACACCAGACATTGACCGGCGCCGTGCAATTTTTTACATGCTCGGCCAGCAGCGGGAAGTGGTGCGCTTCGCGGAAAAACGCCGTCAGATTAGTGGTCAAGGCATTGGTGAAAGCCTGCCATTCGGCGCTGTCTTTTTCAGTCTCCAACAGGTTCAAATATGAAGTAAAGTCGCTCATGCCGAGTTCGCGCAGGCGGCGCGACAGGCGGCTGTAAACCATCTCGCGCTTTTGCTCGCCTAGTGCGATGCCGGCGCGCTGGTGGATTAGTGCGCGGACCCGGGAAAAATCGCTGTCAGTCAGCAGGAAATCACGCGCTGAAGCGGCAACCGGACGGGCAGTTGATTTAATCGTCATTCAGTAGGCCCTGTCTTGAACGGCAGATGATGCGCATGTCGGAGTTATCGCGGCCATCAAAATGTTTGCCAGTCGTCGTCGGCTGCGGCCTTAGCCCGCGCTGGAACCGGCTTCAACCTGTTTGGCGTCAACTTAAGATGCGGCTTGGAATGACTGGACGCCGCCCGTTTGCTAGCGTCCGGGGTGCTGCTCCTGACGGTTTTTTGCAAGATCTTTTTCCCCGATGCGGCGCCAGCGGCCTGCTGCACGACTGCACGCCGCACAGCCGACGGTGCTACCTGTGCTGCCTGAGTTTCCTGGGCATGGCTTTCCTGCAAACGGAATACTGATACCGCCTGATGCAAACGTTGCGCCTGATCTTCCAGCGAGCCGGCGGCGGCCGCGGCCTGCTCTACCAGTGCTGCATTCTGCTGGGTCGCGTGATCCATCTGGATCACCGCCTGGTTAATCTGTTCGATGCCGCTGCTTTGCTCGGCAGACGCTTCCGATATTTCACCCATGATGTCGGTGACGCGCTTGACTGCCTGCACCACCTCGCCCATGGTTTCGCCGGCGCGGTCGACCAGTTGCGAGCCGGAATCGACCCGGCTGACCGAGTCATCGATCAGTTCTTTGATTTCCTTGGCAGCTTGGGCGCTGCGCTGCGCCAGCGTGCGGACTTCGCCGGCGACCACGGCGAAACCGCGCCCTTGTTCACCGGCACGCGCTGCTTCCACTGCTGCATTCAGGGCCAGGATATTAGTCTGGAACGCAATGCCGTCGATGACGCCGATGATGTCGGCGATCTTTCTGGAGCTGGTGGTGATGCCCTGCATGGTGTCGACCACCTGCCCTACCACCGCCCCGCCTCTGGCGGCGATATCGGATGCGGTCTGCGCCAGCTGGCCGGCCTGGCGCGCATTATCGGCGTTCTGTTTTACGGTTGCGGTCAGCTGCTCCATGCTGGCGGCGGTTTCTTCCAGTGAAGCTGCTTGCTGTTCGGTGCGTGCCGACAGGTCTGCATTGCCGGCAGCGATTTCACGGGTGGCGCCGGTAATGGCGCTGCTGCCATCTCTGATTTCCCTGACCGTCGCCGCCAGGCGTTCCTGCATCTGGCGCATGGCGTTCAACAGGCTTGGCTGGTTTTTGTCAGCCACTTCGACCTGCAAATCCAGATCGCCATCGGCAATCTTGCTGGCAATCTCGGTCGCATATTGCGGCTCGCCGCCGAGGCTGTTGGTGACGCTGCGGATTACCAGCAGCATCAGAGCCGTGACACAGGCGCCGATGGCAAACAGGATGATCAGGTCGCGGCGTAGATTTGCATAGAACTCGGCATCGACATCGTCCAGCATGACGCCGGATACCAGATGCCAGTCCCAAGGCTGAAAATACTTGGCGTAGCTGACCTTCGGTCCATATGCTCCACCCGCGACCTGCGCCATGTATCCGACAAAACCCTGGCCTTTTTCCTTGCTCAGACTCACCATCTCTCTGAAAAATAATTTGCCGTTGCTGTCTTTGCGCTCAGCGACATTGGTGCCGACCAGGTCTGGCAAAGTTGGATGAGCCAGCACCACGGGACGCGAATCGACCACGAACACATAGTTGGATTTGTCGTAACGCATGGCCATGAGGCGTTGCAATGCCTCCGCCTGCGCAGCATCCTTTTCAAGCTTGCCGGCAGCAACCTCGGCGGCGTAGCTTTTGACGATGCCTTCCGCCGTTTCCACCAGGTTTTTCAGACCGTTCTGGCGTTCCAGCAGCATCGTATCGCGCGTGTTCCAGGCCGACCAGCCGCCCAGCACCAGCATGCCTATCCACATGAACGCCAGCACTGCCAACAGCTTTTTCTTTAAACTCATGCTATTCATTTTCGCCTCACTTCAGATCCTGATCGCAGTCCGGGAAAGCGATGGTTGGCAGCCCCGTGCGTCGTTTTCATTGGCAACTGCCCGTATTGCAATATAAGTACGGCGGCGACAGACCGATGCCGCGAACAGCAGCCTAAATCACCTCTTGCTCCGGCCATGGCCGCCTGCCGCTTTTCATTACCCGGTTCGCCCTTACGCAGCGCTGCGCAGCATCTGCGTCTGCGGTGTGATATCTATCATCCGCTTGGCCTGCGCTGCCATGTGGCTGCGCTCCAGCTTGAAGGCGCCGACCACTTGCTCCAGGGCGCCTGCCTGGTCTTGCAAGCTGGCGGCAGCCGCTGCGGCTTCTTCCACCAAGGCGGCGTTTTGCTGGGTCACCTGATCCATCTGGCTGATGGCTTGGTTGATCTGTTCGATACCCGAGGTTTGTTCCTGGCTGGCGGCGGTGATCTCGCCCATGATGTCAGTCACGCGGCGGACACTGGCGACAATTTCCTCCATGGTGCTGCCGGCCTGGTCGACCAGGCGTGATCCAAGACCGACCTTTTCTACCGAATCGTCGATCAGGGATTTGATTTCCTTGGCGGCGGCGGCGGAACGTTGCGCCAGATTGCGTACTTCGGCGGCCACTACCGCAAAACCACGGCCTTGCTCGCCGGCCCGCGCCGCCTCGACTGCAGCGTTCAGGGCCAGGATATTGGTCTGGAAAGCGATACCATCAATCACGCCGATGATGTCGACGATCTTTTTCGAAGAAGTATTGATGGCGCCCATGGTGCTGACTACCTGGGTCACCACGGTGCCGCCGTGGATTGCCACTTCCGAGGCGGATACCGCCAGTTGGTTGGCCTGGCTGGCGTTGTCGGCGTTCTGCTTGACGGTCGACGTCAACTGCTCCATCGAGGCCGCGGTCTCTTCCAGCGAGCTGGCTTGTTCTTCAGTGCGTTGCGACAAGTTCAGATTGCCGGCGGCGATCTGGTTGGATGCGGTTGCAATCGTATCGGTGCCGCTGCGCACTTCGCCGACTATTTTTTGCAAGCTGTCATTCATGTCTTTCAACGCTTGCATCAACTGCCCGGTCTCATCCCTGGACTTGACTACGATATCGGCGGTCAGGTCGCCAGCGGCGACACGGCGCGCCACTTCCACCGCAAACCCCAGGGGCTGGGCTACCGCACGGGCAATCCAGAGCGCCAGGGAAAAGCCGAGCACCAGCATGACGATCATCAGGCCGACCATCCAGGTCCGGGCTTTGTCGTAGATGGCTTCGCCCTTCTTGGCGGCGTCGGCGCTGCCGTCGATATTGATTTTTACCAGCTGCTCGACCTCCTTATCGAGCTCGATGATGGCGGCCAGGGAGTCACCGCGAATTTCCTTTATCGCATCGTCTTTTCTGAATGCGCGCGAGATTTCAACGATTTTCTTATCCATCTCCACATACGCTGGGACCTTGTCTTTCAACTTATCGTACAAAGCGCGTTCCTGCTCCGTGACCATAGGCGCGTATTCACTCATGTTCTTTTGCAGATCGCCCCTGATATCACCGATGAACTGAGCGCTCTTGTCCATATCCGCTGCATCGTTCGACATGACGTGTTGCATTTCGATATTGCGCAGCAGCGCCAGGTTGTTCTTCAAGGTCAACAGTACCCGCACGGTCGGCATCCAGTTGGTATTGATGTCGACGGTAGTGGCATTGACTTGCCCCAGTTGCGTGATCGCGGTCACGCCCAGCGCCACTGTCAGTATCAGTATCAAGGCGAACGACAGCAGCAGTTTGGTCGCGATTTTCAAGTTATAGAACCAGGTCATGATTTTTTCTCGGATGGGTTTCGGTTACACGCAAAGGCATCGGGGTCGTTGGCGGCAAGCCAGAATTCAGGCGCCATATTCACTTACCTGATCGTGTTAACGGCAGCCTGCGGCGTTTCTTAAGGCTCGCAAAAAGCGCGACTACCCTTCAACTTCCGCAGTAGTTGTCGTTATTTATTTTGATTGCCAGGAATCCGGCAGGATGCTGCGCGCCGGTTGCCGGGCCATAAGCGAGCCTGGGACCTGATAGGGCGGCGGGCGGCGTTAACCGGGGTGGCGGCATAGCCGACGCTCCATCTAACAAGAAAAGGATAGTCAATGAACAATAAATTCTTCAACAATCTCAATCTGGGCGTCAAGCTCAGCTTGTTTACCTTTGTTCTGGTCGCCTTGATTTTCCTGGCCTATGGCTGGGCCAGCGCCGCGTCTACTTCGCAGTTGCTGGAACAGCGCGGGGCGCGCGATATTGCCGGCCGCACCAATACCATGATCCAGATGCTGGATACATTCGACGCCAGCCATAAAAGCGAAGCCGATCGTTTCGGGCTGTTGCTGGCGAGTTACTTCCCCGGGAAATTTTCTATCGATGGCAGCAAGACCGTTGATGTCGCCGGCAAACCTACGCCGCAGCTGAAGAACGGCAATGACGTCATCAATTTGAATTTTTCCATCGCCGACAGCTTTACCTCGGCCAGCCGGGCGGTAGCCACAGTATTCATCAAGAGCGGCGACGATTTCATCCGGATTTCGACTTCGCTCAAGAAGGAAAATGGCGAGCGCGCCATCGGCACCGTGCTCGATCATGGCCATCCGGGTTATGCCCGTCTGCAAAGCGGTTTATCGTATATCGGCCGCGCCACCCTGTTCGGCAAGGAATACATGACGGCCTACAACCCGGTCAAGGATGAAGCCGGAAAGATCGTCGGCGCGCTGTTTGTCGGGGTCGATATCGGCAGCGACATTGAAACGCTGAAAGCGCGCATCCGTTCGGTCAAGCTGGGCGACACCGGTTATTTCTATGTGCTCAACGCCAGCGCTGGCAAAGATCTGGGCAAGCTGCTGGTAGCGCCGCTCGACGAAGACAAAAATGTGCTGGGGCTGAAGGATGCCGGCGGCCGTGAATTCATCAAGGAAATCCTGGAGCGCAAGGAAGGCAGCATGCGCTATGCCTTGCCGGAAGGCGCGGCCAAAGGCGCGGAAAAAATTGCCGCTTTCGCGCTGTACAAAAACTGGAACTGGCTGCTTGTCGGCAACCAGGACGCGACCGAACTGACGCAGGAGATCACCACGCTACGTAACCGCAACGCCCTGTTCGGCTTGATCGCGGTGCTGATCATGGTGGCGGCGCTGTATTGGCTGATCCGCAGCAACATCAGCCAGCCGCTGGAAAGAGTGAAACAGGCTGCGCAACAACTGGCGGCGGGCGATCTGACTGCCGCCTTGAGCAGCCGGCGCGGCGATGAAATCGGCCAGCTGGAGCAAGCCATCAATGGCATCAGCCAGGGCCTGGCCGGTGTCATCGGCAATGTGCGGCAAGGCACTGGCGAGATGGCGCGCGCCTCGCAAGAGATCGCCGAGGGCAATGCCAACCTGTCGGCCCGTACCGAATCGCAGGCAGGTTCGCTGGAACAGACCAGCAGCTCGCTGGAACAACTTACGGCGGCGGTAAAGCAAAGCGCCGACAGCGCCCAGCACGCCAACCAGCTGGTCATCACCGCATCGGGACAGGCGCTTGAGGGCGGTCAGGCGGTTGAGCAGGTGGTGCTTACCATGACTGCCATCAAGGATAGTTCGCGCAAGATCCACGACATCATCGGCGTGATTGACGGCATCGCCTTCCAGACCAATATCCTGGCGTTGAACGCGGCGGTCGAAGCAGCCCGGGCCGGCGAGCAGGGCCGCGGTTTTGCCGTGGTGGCTGCGGAAGTGCGCAATCTGGCGCAGCGCTCGGCGGCGGCGGCCAAGGAAATCAAGGGCTTGATCGGCGCCTCGGTGGAACAGGTGGACGCTGGCGGCAAGCTGGTCGATGCGGCCGGCCAGATCATGCAAAGCATAGTCGCCGCGGTCAAGCGGGTGGCCGACATCATGCACGAAATCACGGCGGCAACCACCGAGCAAAGCAGCGGCATCGAAGAGATCAACCGGGCCATGGGACATATCGACGATATCACCCAGCAAAATGCAGCGCTGGTGGAACAAGCTGCGGCGGCCGCCCAAAGCTTACAAGACCAGGCGGCGCAACTGGCGCAGACGGCCTCTGTTTTCAGGCTCAGCTAAATAAGTCAGCTAAAGGAGTCAGCTAAATGCGTTCGGCAAAAAAAAAGCCTGGCAAGCCAGGCTGGGCGGACGCTGCATGCGATCCGCCTTTGTCACTACCGCCGAATTACACCAAGGTCAGGGTGACGTCGACATTGCCGCGGGTAGCATTGGAATAAGGGCAAACCTTGTGCGCCTTATCAACCAACGCCTCGGCTGCACCAGCGTCCATGCCTGGCAGGGAAATCTGCAGCTCTACTGCGATGCCAAAGCCGCCAGGAATCACGCCGATGCCGACCAGGCCGGTAATCGCAACGTCGGCTGGCAGGGTGATTTTTTCTTGCATGGCAACGAATTTCATCGCGCCGATGAAGCATGCGGAATAGCCGGCTGCAAACAATTGTTCAGGATTAGTGCCAACGCCGCCAGCGCCGCCCAGTTCTTTTGGTGTCGTCAATTTGACATCCAGCACATTGTCGGACGAAACAGCACGGCCATCGCGGCCTCCGGTTGCGGTGGCTTGCGCGGTATACAAGATATTTTCAACTGACATGATGGTTTCCTTTATTAGCCGTTTGGAAAATCCTTTGGATCAATACAGTCGGCCGTACTGACGATCCGGATTAGAAATTACAACATTAAGATGACGCAAGAATGAAACGTAAGAATGAAGCGTAAGAATGAAACGTAATAATGCTTACTTGAAACCCGACAAAACAAAACTACACAATTATATTGCTCACAATTTATAGTTCATGCAAAAACTGCGCCCCCATCTTTAAGCGATATTGCCAGCCATCGCGGCACGCAGCCGCCGCAGTTCCTGGGTCAGCGCTTTCAACTCATCGAGCGAACATTCGGCGCTGCAGCTCACCTGCTGCGGTATCGACTGCGCTTGTTGCCGCAGGTTTCTACCCGCTGCGGTCAAGCTGACGATCACCTGGCGTTCATCGTGAGGAGCACGTTGGCGGCGCAGGAAACCGCTGTTTTCCAGGCGCTTCAGCAGCGGCGTCAGCGTGCCGGAATCCAGATACAGGCGCTCACCCAGGGCCGATACGGTAACTTCATCGCGCTCCCACAGGGTCAGCAGCACCAGATACTGCGGATAGGTCAGGCCCATTTTCTGCAACAGCGGCTTGTATATCTTGGTCATGGTCAGCGACGCCGAATACAGCGCAAAACACAGCTGATTGTCCAGCAGCAGACTGTCCGGCCCGAATAGTTCGGACGGGATGTTTGCGCTTGGTTGTTTGCTGGTTTCCATGGCTTGAATAATATATCGCTAGAAATTAAATTGCAAGCAATTTAATTTGCATTTAAATCTATCGCCGGGATTGCCATTTGCTATGGCCGATCGCCGGCGATTTTCTGACTTGTTTTCTAGCTTGTTTTCTAACTTATTTTGTAACTCAAACGCTCATATTGCCCAAGGTGCTAGCACGATAAGCCGCGACAAAGGTATCGAAATCCCCGGTCTGGCTGCGTTCCAGGCTCTCCTGCTCGGACAGCGAGGTGGCGGCCATAGTTTCGAAATATTTGCGCTCTTCAGGGCTGGGCGGATGCGCCAGGAAATACGCTGCATGGGCTTTGCTTTGGCGCAGCGCAAAGCTGGCAAACGATTCCTGATTCTGCTGCAAGATAGCCAGCACCTTGGCCGACGGCGTCAGCTCGACCGACTCCAGCTTCAAACCCTGCTGCGCCAGTGATGCGGCATGCACGCCGTCGCTGCGCTGAGCGTCGAGCAAAGCCGCCGCCGGCGCGATCCGTTGCAGCAATTCCTGGCCCCAGGTTTGCAAGGACACCGGGTTGCCGTCACGCCGCAATTGCAAACCAGGACGCCGCCCTTCTTTGACCGTGCGGGAAAAGTTCTCGACGTTTTCCAGGCTTTCTTCATCGCTGGTCAACGGGCTGTCGTCCATTGCGCAGAACAGCAGGAAAGCATCGAGGAAGCGCGAAGTTTCCAGATTGATGCCCATCGGTTCGAACGGATCGATGTCCATGCAGCGCACTTCAATGTATTGCACGCCGCGCGCGGACAGCGCCTGCACCGGCCGCTCGCCGGAATTGATCACGCGTTTCGGCCGGATCGTCGAGTAGTACTCGTTCTCGATCTGCAGGATATTGGTATTGATTTGCACCCACTCGCCGTTGCGATGGGTGCCGATTTCGGCATACGGCGGATAAGGCTGGCTGACCGCCCGCGCCAGGCTCTTGATGTAGCTGTCTAGGCTATTGAATTGCGGCGTCAGGCGGGCCTGGGCTTCGCTGGTGTAACCGAGATCGCTCATGCGCAAGCTGGTGGCGTATGGCAGGTACAGCGTGTCTTTGTCTAGTTGTTCGAGGCGATGCTGGCGGCCGTCGAGAAAACAGGTCGACAAGGCCGGCGAAGCGCCGAACAGATACATCAGCAGCCAGCTGTAACGGCGGAAATTGCGCACCAGCGCGATGTAGCTTTCCGATTGAAAATGCATCGCCGTGCCGCCGTCGCCCTCGGCTGCCTGCAACACCGGCCACACAGCTTCAGCCAGCGAATAGTTGTAATGGATGCCGGCGATGCATTGCATGCGTTTGCCGTAGCGCAGCGCCAGGCCGCGCCGGTAGACATGTTTCAGCATGCCCATGTGCGAAGTGCCGTACCAGGCGATAGGAATCTGTTCTTCGGCCGGCAGATGGGCCGGCATCGATTCGCTCCACAGCAATTCATCCCCCAGCTTCGAATACACGAAACGGTGAATCGCATCCAGCTCGGTCAGCGCGGTGCCGATGTCATGCTCGGCGGGAGTGATGAATTCCAGTAGCGATTCAGAATAATCGGTGGTGATCTGCGGGTTCGTCAACGCCGAACCCAGCGCCGGCGGATGCGGCGTCAGGGCCAGCCGGCCATTGCCGTCGACCCGCAAGGTTTCTCTCTCGATGCCGCGCAAGCCCTGGCCTAGCAAGCCGCGATGCTGCTCTTGCCCTAGCAGCGCCAGCCGGCGAGTGTATTGATCAGTCAATTCAGCATCCTTTTTTAAATTTGTCATCTCAGGCTCTTGGGGCGTTTTTTGCTTTGTTCACTGCCTTATAACCGTCGCAAGTAGTGACATGCAGATGTCGTAGAAGGCGAGAATAGCCGAAAATGAAAGAACGCGTTGGATGTCGCCTGGAGTGCAATCGGCTAGCGAAAATCACGCTGGATGACACGATACTTTATCAAATAGACAAGCATCGATAAATTTACAAGAATCCGCAAGGAACTCGCCGCCGACGCAAACTTATGGGTGCTCAACCCTTATAATCCTGCTTTGCTTTTAATTTTTCAATGCCACCACTATGCCAGCCCAACTGATCGACGGAAATCTCCTTTCAAAACAACTACGCGCCGACGTCGCCAGCCGCGCGGCCGTGCTGACCGCGCAGGGCAAGCAGCCTGGTTTGGCGGTGATCCTGGTCGGCGACAGCCCGGCTTCGCAAGTGTATGTGCGCAACAAGGTCAAGGCTTGCGAAGACAACGGTTTGCATTCGGTGTTCGAAAAATATGACGCCGATCTCACCGAAGCGGCTCTGCTGGCCCGTATCGACGCCTTGAATCAGGATCCGAAGATCAATGGCATCCTGGTGCAACTGCCGTTGCCGGCCCACATCGACGCCCACAAAGTGATCGAAGCCATCGCGCCGGAAAAGGATGTCGACGGTTTCCACATCAGCAACGCCGGCCTGTTGATGACCGGCCAGCCGCTGTTCCGCCCATGCACGCCTTACGGCGTGATGAAGATGCTGGAATCGGTGAATTTCCCTGTGCGCGGCGCCCATGCGGTGATCGTCGGCGCCTCGAATATCGTCGGCAAACCGCAAGCCATGCTGCTCTTGCAAGCCGGCGCCACTGTCACCATCTGTAATTCCAAGACCCGTGACCTTGGCCTGCACACGCGCATGGCTGACATCCTGGTGGTGGCTACCGGCAAACGCAATATCGTCACCGCTGACATGATCAAGCCCGGCGCTGCCGTGATCGACGTCGGCATGAACCGCGACGATCACGGCAAGTTGTGCGGCGATGTCGATTTCGCCAACGCCAAAGAGGTAGCGGGTTATATCACCCCGGTGCCAGGCGGCGTCGGGCCGATGACCATCACCATGCTGCTGGTCAATACCATCGAAGCTGCTGAAAGAATGTAATTGCAATGACATCTACCGCTATCAAGGCCAGCAATCCCCTGCTCGACTTTTCCGGTCTGGCCAAATTCGACCAGATCACGCCAGCCGACGTCACGCCGGCGATTGCGGCGCTGCTGCAACAGGCGCATACCGTGGTCGCCCAGCTGGAAGCGTCCACCGACGCCGTCACCTGGGACAATTTTGTGCTGCCGCTGGAACACGTGACCGAGAAATTGAGCCGTGCCTGGGGCATTGTCAGCCATTTGAATGCGGTAGCCGACACGCCGGAATTGCGCGCTGCATATAACGAGAACCAGCCGAAGCTGATCGAATTCTGGACCGCGCTGGCGCAAAACCTGGCCTTGTTCGACAAGTACAAGGCCATCAGGAATAATCCCGCATTTGCCGACCTGTCAGAGGCACGGCGCAAGATCGTCGACAACGCCTTGCGCGATTTCAAGCTGGGTGGCGCCGAACTGGCGCCGGCAAAGAAAGCCCGATTCGCCGAAATCCAGGAAAAACACGCAGCGCTGACCACCCGCTTCTCGGAAAACATCCTCGACGCCACCAACGCCTACGGTTTGTTCGTCACCGACGAAGCGGAATTGGCCGGGCTGCCGGACGATGTGCGCCAGGCAGCGCGCGCCGCCGCCGAGCAAGACGACCAGCCGGGCTACAAATTCACGCTGCATTTCCCTTCTTATTTCCCGATCCTGCAATACGCGGACAACCGCGCCTTGCGTGAAAAAATGTATCGCGCCAATGCCACCAAGGCATCCGAACTGGGCGAAAACCCGGAATGGGACAATAGCGCGAACATTGTCGAGATCCTGCGTTTGCGTAATGAAGAAGCGAAACTGCTGGGCTTCGAGAATTACGCCGAACTGTCGCTGGTGCCGAAAATGGCCAAGACCTCGGCTGAAGTAATGCACTTCCTGCAAGACCTGGGCCAGCGCGCCCGTCCGTTTGCCGAACAGGATCTGGCCGAGCTGCGCGCCTTCGCCGCAGAACAGCTGGGCCTGGCCTCGCTGGAAGCCTGGGATCTGGCGTATGCCGCGGAAAAACTGCGCGAGCAGCGTTACGCTTTTTCCGAGCAGGAAGTAAAACAATATTTCCCGGAACCGGTGGTGGTCGCCGGCTTGTTCCAGCTGGTGCAGAAACTGTTTTCGGTCGATATCAGCGCCGACCAGGCAACGGTATGGCACCCGGACGTCAAGTTTTTCCGGATTCAAAAAGACGGCAAGCTGATCGGCCAGTTTTATCTCGACCTGTATGCCCGCAACGGCAAACGCGGCGGCGCATGGATGGACGATGCGCGCGCCCGGCGCCGCCTCGGCAGCGAAATACAAACCCCGATCGCTTACCTGACCTGCAACTTCACCGCGCCGGCAGTAGTCGACGGCGTCGCCAAAGCCGCTTTGTTTACGCATGACGAAGTGATCACCCTGTTCCACGAGTTCGGCCACGGCTTGCATCACATGCTGACCCGGGTCGACGAGCTCGGTGTATCCGGCATTTCCGGCGTCGAATGGGATGCAGTCGAATTGCCTTCGCAATTCATGGAGAATTTCTGCTGGGAGTGGGATGTCTTGCAGCACATGAGCTCCGAGGCGGAAAGCGGCGAACCGTTGCCGCGCGCGCTGTTCGACAAGATGATCGCCGCCAAGAATTTCCAATCCGGGCTGCAGGCCTTGCGCCAGGTCGAATTCTCCCTGTTCGACATGCACTTGCACGACGATTACGATCCGTATGGCAGCCAAAGCGTGCAAGACGTGATCGACCAGGTACGCGCCAAGATCGCGGTCATCAGCCCGCCGCCGTTCAACCGTTTCCAGCACTCGTTCGGCCACATTTTCGCAGGCGGCTACGCGGCTGGTTATTACAGCTACAAATGGGCTGAAGTACTGTCGGCCGATGCGTATAGTGCGTTTGAAGAAGCGGCCGCGCATGACGGCAATGTGGTGTCGGCCGAGACCGGCAGAAAATTCCACGACGAAATCCTTGCCGTCGGCGGCTCGCGCCCGGCGTTGGAATCGTTCAAGGCATTTCGCGGACGTGAGCCAAGCATAGACGCCTTGTTGCGGCATAGCGGCATGGCGGCGTAAATAGAAAAAACCAGAAGCTAGAAAACCAGAAGCAAAGCAATACCAACACAGGCAAAACCTTCGCCGCACGTCGGCGATTCTTACAAATAAGGGGAAAAGGATGAGAGTTGGGATAGAAGCCGGGACCAAAGCCGGGACGAAATTCGCTGCAACGTTTTTTTTGCTGATGCTGGCCGCCGGCGCGCAAGCGCAACTGTATAAATCGACCGGTCCGGATGGCAAAGTCACTTACAGCGATACGCCACCGGCCAAGGGCAACGTGACGCAACAGAAAACCGCTGCCTCCGGCGCAGGCGACGCCAGCGACGGCTTGCCTTATGAAGTGGCGCTGGCGGTCAAGAACAATCCCGTCACACTGTATAGCGCGGATAAATGCATCCCCTGCGACGATGGCCGCAAAATGCTGAATCAGCGCGGCATTCCATTCAGCGAAAAAACCGTGAAAAGCAATGACGATATTGCCGCCGTACGCAAGATCAGCAGCTCAAACGACTTGCCGCTGCTGACCGTTGGCCGCAGCAAGGAAAGCGGTTTCTCCGCCAGCGCCTGGGGCACGGCGCTGACGGCAGCCGGTTATCCGGAAAAGAATCTCTTGCCAAAAACCTATCGCAATGCAGCGCCGGTAGCCGCCGCGCCCGCGGCCGGCTCCTCCGACAAAACCACGGCGCCGGCAGCTAACGGAGCGAAAGCAGCCAACAACGGCGATTCCCTGCCGGCGGCTGGCAACGCGCCACCTGGATTCCGCTTTTAAGACCTCACGGCCCGACTATCACTACTCATGACGCAAATCGACTTTCACACCAATATTTCGGACAAATTTCTGTACACCTGCCGGTTGGTGCGTAAAGCCCGCACGGCACAGCGCCAGATCGTCATATTGAGTAGTAATACCGAGGATCTGGCGACGCTGGACCGGGCGCTCTGGACATTTTCCGAGCACGATTTCCTGCCGCACGTCAGGGCCGGCGATCCGCTGGCGGCGCAAACTCCGGTGATCCTGGCCGCCGACGAAGAGACCGAGTGGCCGCATCACCAGATCCTGATCAACCTTTCCGGCAAAACCCCGCAGCATTTCGCCCGCTTCGAAAGAATGTTTGAAATCATCTCGCTGGCCGACGACGACAAGGCCGGCGGCCGCGAGCGCTATCGGTTTTACCAGCAACGCGGTTATCCGCTGACCCATTTTGTTGCTGACAATGTATAGAGGAATCCGTAATGCCCAACGGTAAACATGACGCCAATATCCCTTTATTGACCGAGGTCATTGTTCCGCTGCCGACTTTGACCGACGTTATAGAGACGCCGCAAGCGCCAGTTGCCAGCGTTGCCGCTGCGCCGGTCGGCGATGAAGATAATTTTGAACTGCCCGTGGCGCAGCGGGAAACCGTTGCACAACCCACCCTGAGCCGGCATGACTGGGAGCGGTTAGAGGCTGAGGTAAGGGAAAAAGTGCTGCAACAGTTGCAGGACCGGATCGATTTCGTCATCGAACAAAGGGTTCGTGACGGCCTGGCGGACGTTTTACAGACTGCGGTGGAAGGCATGGCGGCGCAAATCAGGAATGGTTTGCATCAAACCCTGGACGAGGTCATTTCCAGAGCAGTATCGCTGGAATTAGTCAAATTGAAAAAAACAAACATTTAGCAATATTTTTTTGTTTTCCAATCACAATTTGTATCGCCATAGATAAAAGTAAAAAAAATTGAGCTCATTTTGATCGCCTAAAAAACCTCCGTTTTCTTACAATAACGCTATTGAGAACGTAGCTCATTAGTAACTCATTTGTAACTAATTTGTAAGACAACGGATGTTTTTGGAGATGAAATGAAAGTAATTGTATTGGGCGCTGGCGTTATCGGAACCACTTCTGCATGGTTCCTGAACAAGGAAGGTCACGACGTGACAGTGATCGAACGCCAGCCGGGTGCGGCACAGGAAACCAGTTTTGCCAACGGTTGCCAGATTTCGGTATCGCACGCCGAACCTTGGGCCAATCCGCAAGCGCCGCTGAAGGTATTGAAATGGCTGGGGCAGGAAGATGCGCCACTGCTGTATCGCTTCCGTCCGGAATGGCTGCAATGGAAATGGGCGCTGAATTTCCTGCGTGAATGCACGCCGGCCCGCACCAACGACAATATCCGCCAGATCGTCGCCATCTGCGAATACAGCCGCCAGACCTTGCAAGCAGTGCGCGCCGAAACCGGCGTCGACTACGATTGCCTGACACGCGGCATCCTGCATTTTTATACCGAACAAAAAGAATTCGATATCTCGCTGCCGGCCGCGCAACTGATGCGTGACCTGGGCTGCCCGCGCGATTCCATCAGCGCCGATGAAGTGGTGAAGATCGAACCAGCGCTGGCGCGCATCCGCGACAAGATCGTCGGCGGCGATTTTACCGCCACCGATGAATCCGGCGACGTCTACAAATTCACTTCGGGGCTGGCCGATAAAGCCGCCGAAGCCGGCGTCAATTTCCAGTACAACACCAGCGTCACCCGCCTGATTACCGAGGGCAGCGGCGCCAGCGCCAAGATCACCGGGGTTGAAGTGATCAACGCCGACGGCCGTCACGAAGTGCTGCATGCGGACGCCTTCGTGGTCGCCATGGGCAGCTTCTCGACACCGTTGCTGAAGCCGCTAGGCATCGAATTGATGATTTATCCGGGCAAGGGTTATTCCGCCACCTATCGCATCACCAACTCCGACGCAGCGCCAAGCGTTTCGCTGACCGACGACGGCTACAAGCTGGTGGTGTCGCGCCTGGGCGACCGCCTGCGCGTGGCCGGCACTTGCGAACTGAACGGTTACACACGCGAACTCAACACTACCCGTTGCGAAGCGATTACCCGCCGCACCCGCGAGTTGTTCCCGGACGGCTGCGATTACGATAATCCGGTTTACTGGACCGGCTTGCGCCCGATGACGCCATCCAACGTGCCGTATATCGGCAAAACCAAAATCAGCAATCTGTTCCTCAATACCGGCCACGGCACGCTCGGCTGGACCATGGGTTGCGGTTCCGGACGCGCCATCGCCGAGATCGTCTCGGGCCGCCGGCCGGAAGTCGATTTTGCGTTTACCGGCATGCCACGGCAAGCGCCGCAGCCATTGATTTTGCCGCGCCCTGTGCAAGCATGATGAGCCTTACGCCTGTTGTAGCAAGGCGATGAAAAAAGACCGGTGCTGGTGACAGCGCCGGTCTTTTTTTTTACCTGCGCAGGGTTGCCTCAAGGCATGGCCCGGTTTTTGCGTAAGTGTCTGCGGGAATCGATAGGGCTGCCGCTTTTGTCAGTCAGGCGCACTGTTCGAGTGCATCATTTGACGCTGCGCACCTCGACCGTTGCCGGCTTCTCGTCGAAGGCGACGCGGGTAACGAATTTGGCGCGTTTCATGGGAAAACGAGATTGGAAATGACGGACATTGCCGGAGCCGGAAATAACCCGGCGCACAAACTGATAGTAGGCATCCATATCGATCACATGCACGACTAGGAAATAATCGTAATCGCCGGACACGAAATAGCATTGCATGACTTCGACTTCCTTGTTCATGCGCAGCTCGAATTCCTGCATGTGTTCGTCCGACTGGTGATTCAGCGAGATTTCGAGAAAGGCCAGCATGCCGTAGCCGAGCGCGAAAGGATCGACCAGGGAGACGTCGGCGCTGATCACGCCGGCGTCGCGCAAATCGCGCAGGCGGCGCAGGCAGGTTGGCTGTGAAATGTGCGCTTTGTCGGCCAGGGTGCGGGTCGGCATCTGATTGTCGCGCTGCAGCAAGTTGAGTAGTTTGCGATCGACTTTGTCGAGAGTGTAATGTTTGCTCATGCCAAGGTGTTAAGGGTAGCTCCGGCTGTTTTAAGAATTCGCAAAAAAAACAGCTATGCGAAGCGTTTTTTATGTTGTAACGTTGCTTTTATTCAGAGTACTGAATATGTAATAAAAAGCAGCGGATGGTGAAACTATAAATGTTTGGTTTATTTTAAATCCTCAGGAGGACGTTCATGCAAAACAAGATCAAAATGATTCCGTTGGTTGGCGCAATTGCCATGGCTTTTTCTTTCGCCGGTCCAGCTTCGGCACAGGAAGTAGTCACCATCGGCCAGGTCAGCCCCTTGACAGGCCCCAACGCTCATATCGGCAAGGACAATGAAAACGGCGCCACCATGGCGATCGAGGAATTGAACGCCAAAGGCACCATGATCGGCGGTAAAAAAGTCACCTTCGTATTGGCTTCCGAGGATGACGCCTCCGATCCGAAACAAGGGACTGCAGTTGCGCAGAAGCTGGTGGACGCCAAGGTCAAGGGTGTTATCGGCCACATGAATTCCGGCACAACCATCCCGGCATCGAAGATTTATTTCGATGCAGGTATTCCACAAATCTCGCCATCCGCTACCAATCCTAAGTACACCCAGCAAGGCTTCAACACCGCGTTCCGCGTGGTGGCCAACGATGGCCAGCTGGGCGGCACCCTGGGCCGTTACGCCGTCAATACGCTGAAGGCAAAGAATGTCGCGGTGATCGATGACCGTACCGCCTACGGTCAAGGGGTTGCGGAAGAATTCACCAAGAGCGCCAAGAAGGCAGGCGCCAATATCGTCGCGACTCAGTTCACCAACGACAAAGCCACCGATTTCAATGCGATTCTGACTTCCATCAAGTCCAAGAATCCTGACCTGATCTTCTTCGGCGGCATGGATGCAGTCGGCGGCCCGATGCTGCGTCAGATGGACCAGCTCGGCATCAAGGCCAAATACATGGGCGGCGATGGCTTGTGCACCACTGAACTGGCCAAGCTGGCCGGCGCTGGCTTGAAAGACGACCAGGTAGTCTGCGCCGAAGCGGGCGGTGTGCCGGATGCAGGCAAGGCTGCGCTGGACGCCTTCAAGGTGGCTTACCAAAAGAGATTCAACCAGGAAGTCGTGATCTACGCACCGTATGAATACGACGCGTTGATGACAATGGTTGACGCCATGCAAAAAGCCAAGTCGTCCGATCCGAAAAAATACTTGCCGGAACTGGCGAAGATTCACCATCAGGGCGTGACGGGCGTGATCTCGTTCGATCCTAAGGGCGACATCAAGGACGGTTCGCTGACCTTGTACACCTACAAGGATGGCAAACGCACTTTGCTGACAGTGACAAAATAATCGTATTTCGCTGCATCTGAAAGCGCCCCGCTAGCCGGGGCGCTTTTTTTTTATTCTCTCCAAAGAACCCGCATGCCGTTGCCAACGCTGCGATTGCTCTCTCCCTCTCGCACAAAATCCTCCCGCTCCGCACCGCTAATCCCCGCATAGATCGCAAGGGTATTGTCTAAAACACAGGAAAACTCTTTGCGAAGATTTTGTTCTGCTGTAACGTTTACATGTTCCGCTCATTGAAGAGCGGAGTGACTTTACTTACTTATATAAATCCTTAGGAGGAAATACGTGCAGATGAAGAACAAAATGTTGCCGTTGGTTGCAGCAATCGCGTTGGCCCTGAGCGCTGCCGGCTCAGCTTGCGCTCAGGAACAAATCGTCAAGATCGGCCATGTCGGCCCGGTTACAGGTCCTTCTGCCCATCTCGGCAAAGACATGGAAAACGGCGCCAAAATGGCAGTCGAAGAATTGAACGCCAAAGGCGTTACCATCGGCGGCAAGAAAGTCAAATTCATGCTGCTGGCGGAAGATGATGCTTCCGATCCGAAGCAAGGCACTGCTGCCGCGCAAAAGCTGGTGGACGCCAAGATCGACGGCGTCATCGGCCACCTGAATTCAGGCACCACGATTCCAGCCTCGAAGATTTACTACGATGCCGGCATCCCGCAAATCTCGCCCGCCGCCACCAGCCCGAAATACACGCAACAAGGCTTTAACAGCGTGTTCCGGGTGGTCGCCAACGACGGCCAACTGGGCGGCACGCTGGGACGTTATGCAGCTACTACGCTGAAGGCCAAGAATATCGCCGTGATCGACGATCGCACCGCTTACGGCCAAGGGGTTGCACAGGAATTCGCTAAAGGCGCAAAAAGCGCTGGCGTCAATATTGTCGCAACCCAGTTCACCAACGACAAGGCAACCGACTTCAACGCCATCCTGACCTCGATCAAAGCCAAGAATCCGGATGTGATTTTCTTCGGCGGCATGGATGCAGTAGCTGGTCCGATGCTGCGGCAGATGAAGGCGCTCGGCATCAAGGCCAAGTTCATGGGCGGCGACGGCATGTGTACTGCCGAGCTGGGCAAGCTGGCAGGCGATGGCTTGATCAATGACGAAGTGGTGTGCGCCGAAGCCGGCGGTGTCGAAGAATCCGGCAAGAAAGGCTTGGACAATTTCAAGGCGGCGTTCCAGAAGAAGTACAACGCTGAAGTCAAACTGTACGCGCCTTACTCGTATGATTCGGTGATGACCATGGTGGAAGCCATGCAAAAAGCCAACTCCGTCGATCCGAAGAAATATCTGCCGGAACTGGCGAAGATCCAGCACAAGGGCGTGACCGGCATGATCGCCTTCGATCCCAAGGGCGATATCAAGGACGGTACGCTGACCTTGTACACCTACAAGGATGGCAAGCGCACCTTGTTGACCGTGACCAAGTAAATCATAGTCAACTGTTTTGCAAAAGCGCCCCGGCCTTAGCGCCGGGGCGCTTTTTTATTTCCGCGCGCGCCACATTCTGCCGGGTTGATAAAAAATGTATAAAACCGCTTTGCGAAGCAATTGTTATGTTGTAACGTTTAGGGCCCTGAACAGACCGAACTACTGATTGAAGTCGGATGTCTAAAAAACTTACTACTAATTCCGTTGTAAATCCTTAGGAGAAAATCTGGTGCGCAAAATCAAAATGATTCCATTGGCCGCGGCGATCGCGTTGTCCCTCTCTGCCAGCGCATACGCGCAAGAACAAACGGTCAAGATCGCCCACGTCGGCCCGATCACCGGCCCTATCGCCCACATCGGCAAAGACAATGAAAACGGCGCCAAGATGGCGATCGAAGAACTCAACGCAAAAGGCATCACGCTGGATGGCAAGAAAACCAAATTCGTATTGATGACGGAAGACGACGCATCCGATCCGAAACAAGCTACCGCGGTAGCGCAGAAACTGGTCGACGCCAAGGTTGCCGGCGTCATCGGCCACGTCAATTCGGGTACCTCGATTCCTGCTTCGAAGATTTATTACGATGCCGGCATTCCGCAAATTTCGCCTTCGACCACCAGCGCAAAATATACCCAGCAAGGCTTCAATACCACCTTCCGCGTGGTCGCCAACGACAGCCAGCTGGGCGGCGCCCTGGGCCGTTATGCCGCCAAGACGCTGCATGCCAAAACCGCTGCCGTGATCGACGACCGCACCGCCTACGGCCAGGGCCTGGCGGAAGAATTCTCCAAGGCTGCCAAAGCCGCCGGCATGACTATCGTCGCCACCCAATTCACCAACGACAAGGCGACCGACTTCAACGCCATCCTGACTTCGTTCAAAGCCAAGAAACCTGACGTCATATTCTTCGGCGGACTGGATGCCGGCGGCGGCCCCATGCTGCGCCAGATGAAACAACTGGGGATTGCCGCCAAGTACATGGGCGGCGACGCCATCTGCACTTCCGATCTGCCGAAACTGGCAGGTGACGGCATCAGCAACGATCAAGTGATTTGCGCCGAAGCCGGCGGTGTGGAAGAGTCTGCCAAAAAAGGCCTGGACCAATTCAAGACCGCCTACAAACAGAAATACGGCAAGGACGTCGTGATCTACGCGCCATACACCTACGATGCCTTGATGGTCATGGCAGACGCCATGCAAAAAGCCAAGTCGGCCGATCCGAAAAAATATCTGCCGGAACTGGCCAAGATCCACCACAAGGGCGTGACCGGCATGATCGCATTTGACGCCAAGGGCGACATCCAGGACGGCACCATCACCTTGTATACCTACAGAAACGGTGAGCGCACCCTGTTGACCGTGACTAAATAACGGTTCTTGGCATTTGCTGCAAAAAGCGTTCCGCTTACCGGGGCGCTTTTTTTTTTGACTCTGCAAACTATGGCCGTAAAAAAAGGCGCTCACTTGAGCGCCCTGTTTGCAGCATAGCTTGCGCTATCACTTCTGCGACAAAATCCATTTCACCAGCGTATGCGCTTCGGCCTCGGTCACTTGCGGATTAGCTGGCATCGGGATTGCACCCCAAGTGCCGGTGCTGCCCTTCATGACTTTCTGCACCAGCATGTCTTCAGCGCCTTTTTGAGCGGCGAATTTCGCTGCAACGTCTTTGTATGCCGGGCCGACCACCTTGTTTTGCACCGAGTGACAAGCCATACAGTTCTTCGATTTTGCCAGATCCAGACCGGCGTCGGCCAGAGCGGAACCTGAAGCCATTGCGCCTAGCAATGCGCAGATCAACAAACGTTTCATTCTTATCTCCGTCAAAAAAAGTGACACCATTTTACCTGCCCGTCCGCATTCTCTCATATCCCGGAAACACCAACATACATCTGGGATTTGACATATTAAATCAACGTATCAGATTAACGTATCAGATCAAACATGCGTTGACCAGCGCCATCTTTCGCCCTATCCTTTCCGCAAGGAAAAAGGGAATACCATGCCATTGATCATTATTATCGTTTCGTTAATAGCATTAAAATACTTCGAGATCGGTCCGTTTGCCGGCATATCCTGGTGGTGGATCGCCGGCCTGATGGCGGTAGCCTTTATCTGGTTTGAGTTCCTGGAACCGATGCTCGGCCTGGACAAACGGCGCGCCCATGAAGAACTCGAAAAAACCAGGCAGGAACGGGTCAAGAAAACTTTCGACAAGCATAAGCGCCCTGGCCGTTGAAATGCGCGGAAAGTTGATCGTTACGCAATACCAAAAGCCGGCTCCTCTCCGGCTTTTTTATTAGGTACGAGGTTATGAACATAGAGTTGCGGCAACTGCGCTATTTCGTCGCGGTTGCCGAAGAAAAGCACTTTGGTCGCGCGGCGCTACGCTTGCACATGACGCAACCGCCCTTATCGCAGGCAATCCAGGCGCTCGAAGCCAATCTTGGCACGCCCTTGTTTGCGCGCACCAAACGCAGCGTTGCGCTGACGTCGGCCGGGCTGGCGTTGCTGCCGGAAGCACAACGCTTGCTGCAGCAGGCGTCCAGCTTGCCTGATCTGGTGCGGCGCGCCGCTTCCGGCGAATCCGGCTTGCTGACGCTATCGTTTGTCTCGACTGCCGATTACAGTATCTTGCCGCCTTTGCTGCGCGCGTTTCGTGAGGCTTACCCGCAGGTGCAAATCGATTTGCAGGAAGCCACCAGCGATCTGCAGCTGGCGCAATTGATGGAAGGCAGGATCGATGCCGGCCTGCTGATTCCGCCGCTGCCGGACAAGGCCAAACTGGCGCTGGATTATCAGCCGGTGTTGTCGGAACCGCTGATTCTGGCTGCCCCGAGCGGCCTCAAGGTGCTGCGCAGCAAGGGCAAGATCGCCTTGAGTTCGCTGGCCGAGATGCCCTTGATTATCTTCCCGCGCCGTATCTCGCCGGGCTTTCACGATACTATCCTGGGCTGCTTCCGCGCCGCTGGCGTCACCCCGCATATCGGCCAGGAAGCGATCCAGATGCAAACCATCGTCGGCCTGGTGTCGGCTGGCATGGGAATCGCGCTTGTGCCACAATCGGTGTCGAACCTGCAACGCCCAGGGGTCGATTATCGCGAACTGCAGGATCAGACGCCGCTGGTCGAGACCGGCCTGGCCTGGCGCCGCGATAATGTTTCACCGGTATTGCAAGCCTTTTTGGAATTATTAAGAAAGTAATAGAACATGCTGATTCATCCTTTGCCCGATCCGATCGCCTTCTCTTTAGGGCCGCTCCACGTGCGCTGGTACGGCCTGATGTATCTGCTGGCTTTCATCCAGTTCATCTGGCTCGGCCGCATCAGGATCAAGCAAGCGCATATTGCCGCCGCCGGCTGGACAAAAGAGAATATCGACGACATGCTGTTCTATGGCGTGCTGGGGGTGGTGATCGGCGGCCGCCTGGGCCAGGTGTTCTTTTACGATCCCTCCTATTATTTTTCGCATCCGGCCGAAATCATCGCGGTCTGGAAGGGTGGCATGTCGTTCCACGGTGGTTTCATCGGCGTCATGATCGCGATGGCGTGGTGGGGCCGCAAGGCCGGCCGCAAACTGATGGACATCATGGATTTCATCGCACCCATGGTGCCGCTCGGCTACGCCGCCGGCCGCCTCGGCAATTTCATCAACGGTGAACTGCCGGGCCGGGTGGTGTCCGATCCATCGCTGCCTTGGGCCATGATCTGGCCAAATGTCGACAGCCTGCCGCGCCATCCTTCGCCGATTTATCAGATGCTGGTAGACGGCGTACTGCTGTTCATCATCCTCTGGCTGTTCTCGCGCAAACCGCGGCCGCGCATGGCGGTGGCCGGCATGTTCTCGCTGCTGTATGGCTGCGCCCGTTTCTTCACCGAATATTTCCGCGTGCCGGACTATAACGTGACGTTTGGCGGCATCACCATTTCCGCCGGCCAGATGCTGTCGGTGCCGATGATCGTGCTTGGCATCGTGCTGCTGATCATCGCCTATAGAAATCCGCGCCAGTACGCCGGCGCGGCCGCTGCGCCGCCAATCAAGGCCGCCAGCAAATCTTCTACCTGAACCGCAGCGTAGCGTTCGCCCTGCCGCCCAACCGTGGTCAGGCGAACGCATTCCACCTACCTGCCGCAAACCTTCCCCGCGTTACCTATGACAGCCAATCTTTACAGCCTTTTCGCATCGCGCTTTCCAGCCGACAAAACCGCTTGCTGCATCGAAACCCACGATGGCCAGTACTACACCTGGAGCGACGTCGAACGCGCCTCCGCCAGGATCGCCAATTTGTTCAGCAGCCTGGGGTTGCCGAGCGGTGCGCGGATTGCCGTGCAGGTGGAAAAATCAGCGGAGGCGTTGATACTCTATCTGGCAACCCTGCGCGCCGGTTTCGTCTATTTGCCGCTGAACACCGCCTACCGCGCTGCGGAAATCGAATATTTCATCGGCGATGCAGAACCGGCGGTATTCGTTTGCTCGCCGCAGAATTTCGGCTGGGTGGCGCAAATTGCTTTCAAGGCCGGCACCCGGCATCTGTTCACCCTGGACGAAGGTGGCAACAACCGCCGCAATTCCGGCTCGCTGCTGGCGCGCGCCATGCATCACCCGGACCAGTTTGAGACAGTTGAAAAACAAGCCGGCGACCTCGCCGTCATCTTGTATACCTCGGGCACCACCGGCCGCAGCAAGGGCGCCATGCTTTCACACGGTAATATCGCTTCGAACGCCCAGGTGCTGCAGCAATACTGGCATTGGCAAGCTGATGACGTCTTGCTGCATGCGCTGCCGCTGTTCCATATTCACGGCTTGCTGGTAGCCGCCAACGGCGCACTGCTGAACGGCAGCAAAATGATTTTCCTGCCGAAATTCGAGGCCGCAGAAGTCTGCCGCCAGCTACCGCGCAGCACGATTTTCATGGGCGTGCCTACTTATTATGTGCGGCTGTTGGCGAGCAGCGAATTCGATCGCAACACTTGTCGCAATATCCGCCTGTTTGTATCCGGCTCGGCGCCGTTACTAGCCGATACCTTTGCAGAATTTATCGAACGTACTGGACACACCATATTAGAACGCTACGGCATGAGCGAAACCGCCATGCTCACTTCCAATCCATATGCACAGGAGCGGCGCGGCGGCACCGTCGGCTTGCCGCTGCCGGGGGTCTCGGTGCGCTTGATCAAGACTGACAGCGATGGTGGCGAAGCTGCTTGCAGTACAGCTTGTGAAGCCGGCGAAATCGGTGAAATCCAGGTCAAGGGGCCGAATGTATTCCACGGTTACTGGCGCATGCCGGAAAAGACTGCAGAGGAATTCACCGCCGACGGTTATTTCAAGACCGGCGACGTCGGCAAATTCGATAACGATGGCTATCTGGCGATCGTCGGCCGCAGCAAGGATCTGATCATTTCCGGCGGTTATAACGTCTATCCAAAGGAAATCGAAAGCCTGATAGATGAAATCGATGGCGTGCTGGAATCAGCTGTAATCGGCATTCCGCACGTTGATTTCGGTGAGGCTGTGACTGCAGTCATCGTGAAACGGCCGGAAGCCACACTGACAACTGCGGACGTGATCGCCATGATGAAAACCACAATCGCCAATTTCAAGGTGCCCAAGCATGTGTTTTTCGCCGAGGAACTGCCGCGCAACACCATGGGCAAAGTGCAAAAGAATGTATTACGCGAACTCTATGCAGCTCATACCACAGCTACCATCCCAACCGCAGGCGGCGTCATGCCTTCATAAGCTTGCCGATCAAGCCTTCATTAGCTTGCCGATGTGCCGCCATTCGGCGGCGCTGACCGGGGTGATCGAAAGCCGGTTGCCGCGACGCAGGATCTGCATCTCGGCCAGCGCTTCCTGTTGGCGTAATTCCGGCAAAGCGATCAGGCGCGTTTTCTTCAGGGCGCGCACATCTACCAGCATCCAGCGCGGGTTTTCGCGCTCGGCCTTGGCGTCGAAATACTTACTTTTTGGATCGAACTGCGTGTTGTCAGGATAAGGCGTACTCGCCACCTCAGCCAGGCCGGCTATCCCCGGCACGGCGCAACCGGAGTGATAGAACAGCACGCCGTCGCCGACCTGCATCGCATCGCGCATGAAATTGCGCGCTTGATAATTGCGCACGCCATACCACGCAATGGTCTGCTGCGGCATGGCCAGCACGTCGTCGATACTGGCGTCGTCCGGCTCGGATTTCATTAGCCAATAATTCATTTCGTCTCTGTCCCTCGTCTCTATCCCTCGTCCCTATCCCGTACATAAGAAAAAAGCAGAAATAAAAAAAGCGGCTGCATATGCATGCAGCCGCTTTAGAATCAAGTCCCGCCTGTGCCGCTTTGTCGGCATCCTGAACCAAAGCGATTCAAGTTGGCCGCAGTTAGTTCAATTTCGGGCTCATCGGACTAGCGACGCTCACACCTATCGAACAAAATTCCGCAGCCGTTGCGTATAAATGGTTCAAGGATTTTATGACAATCGCGAACACGGCAGGAGTCGTTAGTCTACTCCAAACGATTCCCAAGTCAAACCCCTTTTGGCGAAAGTTTTTTTGCGGCGATGCAGCCAGCAGCATGGTTAAACGGGCGATCAGAACAAATCTTCCTGTGCCGCCAGAGCCTCATCCAACACCGTGTGCATCGCGGCGATATTCTGTTTTACTTCCGATACCGTCAGCTCGGACAACGGACCGGAAGGCGCTTTGGCCCCCAATAATTCGGCGGCGATGCCAAGCGCGGCGATGACGGCGATGCGATCGTTGCCGCGAATTTTTCCGGCGTCGCGAATCGCAGTCATTTTCCCGTCCAGATAAGTCACGGCTTCCTGCAATGCCTTTTCTTCGCCTTCTTTGCACGCCAGGGTATACGGCTGGCCCATGATGTTAACGCTTAACTGGCTCATGTAAGCTCCTGATCTTGCGACAGTTCTTGCGGTAATGCCGGAAATTTCTCGAGCAATGCGGCAACCCGCTGATGCGCTTCGCTGATGCGTTGCTTCAGCTCTTCGTTTTCACTCTGCAAAGCGGTTGCGCGCTGACGCAGTTCGGCATTTTCCCGACGCAAGGCGTGCGTCAGTTCGGCCAGTTGGCCGATTTTTTCTGATAATTGATGGAATTCTGAAATCATTTTGTCACTATAGTGTTGCTAAGGAAATTACGTCAATAGATTCGGATAGATTCGATCAATGAAACTCGCAGCGGGCCATCAGCAAGGGCAAATCAGCTAGTGCTAGGCGCCAGTCGTTTGAGTGCATACGAATACGCCAGCGATTGCAATAATGCCACGGTACTGCCAGCAACAACCTCACCGACGCGCAACAAAGCATATTCCAGCTCCTGGTGCAGACCTTTACCGCCTATCGCAGCGGACATCAAAATCACCACCGTCGCCGGCCCCAGGCGCCAGTTGGCGGGGTAGTTTTGCAACAGCATGGCCACCAGCACCGATGTTGCCAAAGCAACCAGCAAGGAAAAGAATCCAGGACCGAACAGCACCAGCGCCAGGCAAGCCACCACACAGCCATTCAGGGTATTGATCAAACGGGCCCGGAAATTTGCCTTGGCCAGGTTGACATCCGGCTCGGTCACGATGATGAGTGAAATCATGGCCCAGTACGGCTCTTCCAAACCCAGGGCGCGCAGTCCGTACCAGGTGATCAAGCAGCCTGTGAGGATCTTGACCAGATAAACCAGGGCATTTTTTCTGGGGCTAATGAATTGAAAGTCCATCCAGGCCTTCACCAAAGTCTTATCGCGAGCGCCATTTTAGCCGAGAACCTGAATGCTCCCTACATTTCAGTGCTTTGCGCTCCAATATGAGGCGCCCGACAAATGTTACCCATGGCGACGAATAACATGGCGATGGGTAAGTTACATGTTGCCATTCGATTTGGATGCACCTATATTCATTGATCGCAGCAATCTGACAAGAAATTCCGGAACAGCAAGCCCGGCTATCGGAGACAATATGCAGATGCAACCAGCCCTCCTCCGCCTATCCAAAAGAATGGCACTCTCCATCGCACTACTCACCATGACCAGCATGCCGCTAAGAGCCGAACCCCCTTCGCCCCCAGCCCTGTTCGCTTATGTCGGGACTTACAACCCCAACGGCGAAGGTGTCTATCTGTTTAAAGTGGATAGCCAGTCAGGCGCGCTGAGCCGGGTAAAACTCGTCAGCGACTTGCCGAATGCCGCTCAGCTCAGTCTCGACGCGGCCGGCAAAACGCTGTACGTGGCAAGTGAGGTGGCCAGTTACAAAGACAGCCAGCACGGCGTGCTGGCGGCGTATGGGGTGAACCGGGCGGATGGCTCGCTGACTTTGCTGAATCAGCAGGATGCGCAAGGCAAGATGCCGGTGCATGTGGCGTTGACGCCAAAACAGAACTATCTGCTGGCAGCCAATTACGGCAGCGGCTCGGTGGCCTCTTTTCCTCTGGCTGAGGACGGCAGTCTGCTGCCGGCGGCATCGGTGCAGCAGAGCGCCGGTCCGGCCGGTGTTGCGCAGCCGGAGGCCGCGCCCAGCGGCAGCTTCGCCGTCAGCGGCCATGACGCCCCGCACGCCCACATGATCGCCAGCGATCCCAGCGGCAAATTTGCCTTTTCGACCGATCTTGGCCTGGACCGCATCTATCAATGGCGCTTCGACCAGAGCAACGGCGGCTTGACGCCCAATACGCCGGCCTTCATCAAGGCCTCGTCGGCAGGCGCCGGCCCGCGCCATTTTGTATTTCATCCGAACGGCAGATATGTCTACCTGATCAATGAAGAAGCCTCCACCCTGACGCTCTATCACTTCGACCAGTCCAGCGGGACTTTGCAAGAACAGCAAACCATTTCAAGTTTGCCGAAAAATTATCAGGGAAGCAGTTTTGCATCCGGGCTGACCGTAAGCCACGACGGCCGTTTCCTGTATGTCGCGAATCGCTTGCATAACAGCATCACCCAGTTCGCCGTCGGCGTGCAAGGCAAGCTCAGCTGGGTGGCGGAAACATGGACGCGCGGCGATTATCCGCGCAGCATCGTGATCGAACCGCAGGGGCGTTATATCTACGCCTTGAACCAGCGCAGCGACAATATCACCCAGTTCGCCATCGACAAGTACAGCGGCAAGCTGCAATTCATCGACGGCTATACCGGGCTGGGCAGCCCTTCGCAGATGGTGTTCTTGCGCTAGGGCCTAAGCGTTACTGCAAGGTGCTGACGTGCAGGTGAATCGCTTCCAGCACGAAAGGCTGGAGCTCCGCACCGCCTTGTTGGTCGACATACGCCAGCAACTCGCGCCGCATGCGCGGCTCCCAGCTGCGCTTCAGGTGGCTGGCGAGATCCGCCATGGCTTGCTGGCGGTCAGGCATGGATTCGAAAAATGAACCGATCTGATTCGCCATCTTCACCAGCTGCTCCAAATTCATAGGACTTACCCTTTCTGCTGCGATTCTGTGGTTGACGCGGTTAGGTTCATGAGGGCAATACGCGTTGCGGATGGGTATACACCACGTGACCGGGTTGCCGCACGAAACCCAGCAAGGTCACGTTAGCCTGCTCTGCCAGGCGGATCGCCAGCGCCGTCGGCGCCGATACCGCGACGATAAAGCCGCATCCCATGCTGGCTGCCTTTTGCACCATTTCATAACTGGCGCGGCTGGTGATCAGCACCGCGCCGCTGGAAAAATCCTGCGGCGGATTTTTTTGCGCCAGTGCCCCGATCAATTTATCGAGGGCGTTATGGCGGCCGACATCTTCCCGCACCAGCGCGATCTCGCCGTCAGCCTGCAGCCACGCGGCGGCGTGAGTGGCGCCGGTCACTTGTTGCAGATGCTGCTGTTGCTGCATGGCGGCCATCGCGGCATAAATAACGGCGGCAGAAAAGCGTGCATCGGAAACCACCGGCGCCGGCTTGCGCACTGCCTGCTGCAAGGTTTCCGCGCCACACAGGCCGCAACCGGTACGGCCGGTCAGGTTGCGCCGCTTTTCCTTGAGTGCGACAAAACGTTCGCTGGCAATCTGCATCTGCACCTGGATGCCATCGGCCGCGCTGACTATCTCGCAATCGAACAACTCGCTGCGATCCTGCAGGATTCCTTCGGTCAAGGAAAAGCCCAGGGCAAAATCTTCCAGGTCGGCCGGCGACGCCATCATCACGGCGTGCGAAATGCCGTTGTATTCCAGCGCCACCGGCACTTCTTCCGCAACCACGTCGCGACTCTTGCTGGCGGCGCCGTCACGCCATTTCAGCACCTCGACTTCGGTGCTGCTGGCGAATTCGGGTATGACCATGCTGCCCCCCTCCTTTTTTTGCGCTGTTATTTGCTGACCGCTGCCTCGGCCGCATGCCCAGTCTGCCCCTGCAACAGCTTCAACTGCTGCTCGGTGAAGCGACTGAACTGCTTCTGCCATGCGGACGGCTGGCTGACCGGCATGACCTGCACCGCAGTGACCTTGTATTCAGGACAATTGGTAGCCCAGTCGGAATTATCGGTGGTAATCACATTGGCGCCCGATTCCGGGAAATGGAAGGTGGTGTAGACCACGCCCGGCTGCACCCGTTCGGTCACCGTAGCGCGCAGCACGGTCTGCCCGGCGCGCGATTCGATGCCGACCCAATCGTCATCCTTGATGCCTCTGTCCTCGGCGTCGTGCGGATGGATCTCCAGCCGATCCTCGCTATGCCATTCGACATTCTCGGTACGCCGGGTCTGGGCCCCTACATTGTATTGCGACAAGATCCGCCCGGTAGTCAGGATCAGGGGGAATTTCTGCGTGATCTTTTCATCGGTGGCAAAGTATTGGGTATTGATGAACTTGCCCTTGCCGCGCACAAACTGCTTGATGTGCATGATAGGCGTGCCTTCCGGCGCGGCGTCGTTGCATGGCCACTGGATGCTTCCCAGCTGCTCCAGCCTGGCATAGCTGACGCCGTGGAAAGTAGGCGTTAGTGCCGCGATCTCATCCATGATCTGCGACGGATGCTGGTAGTTCATCGGATATCCCAGCGCCTCGGACAAGGCCACTGTGACTTCCCAATCCGACTTGCCGCCCTTGGCCGGCATCACTTTGCGCACCCGCGAGATGCGCCGTTCGGCATTGGTGAAAGTGCCGTCCTTTTCCAGGAACGACGATCCCGGCAAGAACACATGGGCATATTTGGCAGTCTCGTTGAGGAACAGATCCTGTACCACGATGCATTCCATCGCGGCCAATGCAGCGGTGACGTGCTGGGTGTTTGGGTCCGACTGCACGATGTCCTCGCCTTCGCAGTACAGGCCCATGAAGCTGCCGTCGAGCGCGGCATCGAACATATTCGGAATCCGCAAACCCGGCTCGGGGCTGAGGGTGACGCCCCAGGCTTGTTCGAACTCGCCGCGCACGGTGCTGTCCGAAACGTGGCGATAGCCTGGCAATTCATGCGGAAACGAACCCATGTCGCAGGAACCCTGGACATTGTTCTGGCCACGCAAGGGATTGACGCCGACGCCTTCGCGGCCGACGTTACCGGTTGCCATCGCCAGGTTGGCGATGCCGATCACCATGGTTGAACCTTGCGCATGTTCGGTCACGCCGAGACCGTAATAAATCGCGCCGTTGCCTGCGGTAGCAAACAGGCGTGCCGCGCCGCGCAATTGGTCTGCCGGGACACCGGTGATAGCGGCCGTCATTTCCGGCGAATTCTCCGGCCGCAGTACGAATTCCTTCCAGTCGGCATACGATTTCTGGTCGCAACGCTCGGCGACGAAATCTTCTTTCTGCAAGCCTTCCGACAGGATCACGTGCGCCAGCGCGGTGATCAAGGCGACGTTGGTGCCGGGCCGCAGCTTGAGATGGTAATCGGCTTGTACATGCGGCGACTTCACCATCTCGGTGGTGCGCGGATCGATCACGATCAGCTTGGCGCCTTGCCGCAAGCGCCGCTTCATTTGCGAGGCAAACACCGGATGCGCAGCGACCGGATTGGCGCCTATCACCATGATCACGTCCGATTTCATGACCGAATCGAAAGTCTGGGTGCCGGCCGATTCGCCCAGTGTTTGTTTCAAGCCGTAGCCGGTAGGAGAATGACAAACCCGAGCACAGGTATCGACGTTGTTGTTGCCGAACGCGGCACGCACCAGTTTTTGCACCAGATAGGTTTCTTCATTGGTGCAGCGTGAGGAAGTGATGCCGCCGATTGAATCCTTGCCATGTTTGGCCTGGATCCGGCGGAATTCGCTGGCGGCATAAGTCAGCGCTTCGTCCCACGATACTTCGCGCCACGGATCGCTGATCTTGCTGCGTATCATCGGCTTGGTGATCCGATCCTTGTGCGTCGCGTAACCCCAGGCAAAGCGGCCCTTGACGCAGGAATGACCATGATTGGCCTGACCGTCCTTGTGCGGCACCATACGCACCACTTCGTTGCCCTTCATCTCAGCCTTGAACGAACAGCCGACGCCGCAATAGGCGCAGGTAGTAATCGCACTGTGCTCGGCCTGGCCCATCATGATCACGGTCTTTTCGGTCAGGGTCGCGGTCGGGCAGGCTTGCACGCAAGCGCCGCAGGAGACGCATTCGGAATCCATGAAGTCTTGCATCTGCCCGGCCGAGACCCGCGATTCAAAACCGCGGCCGTCGATCGTCAGCGCGAACGTGCCCTGGGTTTCTTCGCAGGCGCGCACACAGCGGTTGCAGACTATGCATTTGGAAGGATCGTAGGTGAAATAAGGATTCGATTCATCCTTTTTCATCTTCAGGTGATTCTCGCCGTCGTAACCATAGCGGACTTCGCGCAAGCCGGTCACGCCCGCCATATCCTGCAGTTCGCAATTGCCATTGGTGGGGCACGTCAGGCAATCCAGCGGATGGTCCGAGATGTACAGCTCCATCACGCCGCGCCGGATATCGGCCAGCTTGGGTGTCTGGGTCCGGACTTTCATGCCGGGCTCGCATGGCGTGGTGCAAGACGCCGGATAACCCTTTTTTCCGTCGATTTCGACCAGGCACAAGCGGCAGGAACCAAACGGCTCCAGGCTATCGGTGGCGCATAATTTCGGGACGTTGATGCCGGCTTCAACTGCGGCTCGCATGACGGAAGTGCCGGCCGCCACTGCGACGCTGACGCCGTCGATTTCCAGTGTCACCAATTGCTCGGCTTGCCTGGCAGGTGTGCCGTAGTCGAATTCGTTAAGCTGATTCATCACATGCTCCTGGTTCCGATGGAACGTGGGTGGTGTTGGTTATGTGCGCTTTCAGGCGGCCTTGTCGACCGCGCCACTGGCGAAATCTTCGGGAAAATGATCGAGTGCCGACAATACCGGCAACGGCGTCATGCTGCCCATTGCGCATAAGGAACCGTTGATCATGGTGTCGCAAAGATCTCGCAACAAATGAATTTGCTGAATCTTGTCTGCACGACCGGCGACGATCTTGTCGATCACTTCCACACCGCGCGTCGAGCCGATGCGGCAAGGCGTGCATTTGCCGCAGGATTCAATCGCGCAGAATTGCATCGCATAACGCGCCTGCCTGGCCATGTCGACACTATCGTCAAACACCACGATGCCGCCATGGCCCAGCATGCCGCCAACGGCGGCCATGGCTTCATAGTCGAGCTTGGTATCGAACAGCGATTCCGGCAGATACGGCCCCAGCGGACCACCCACCTGCACTGCGCGTATCGGCTTGCCGCTGGCGGTGCCGCCGCCAAAGTCGATCAGCAATTCGCGCAAGGTCACGCCGAACGCCTTTTCGACCAGGCCGCCATACCGGATATTACCTGCCAATTGCATCGGCAAAGTGCCGAGCGAGCGCCCCATGCCATAATTTTTGTAGAAGGCCGCACCGCGCGCCAGGATGATAGGTACCGAGGCCAGCGAGATCACGTTATTGATCACGGTCGGTTTGCCGAACAAACCTTCGATCGCCGGCAGGGGTGGCTTGGCGCGCACCACGCCGCGCTTTCCTTCCAGACTTTCGAGCAAGGCGGTTTCTTCGCCGCAGATGTAAGCGCCGGCGCCTTTGCGTACTTCCAGATGGAAGGTATGGGGCGAACCAAGGATATTCTCGCCGAGATAGTGATGGCTGTTGGCCGTGCTGATTGCCTGGTTCAGCGCGGCGATCGCATGCGGATATTCCGAGCGGACATAGATGTAGCCCTGGCTGGCACCGACCGCCAGCGCCGCAATCGTCATGCCTTCGATCAGCATGAAAGGATCGTCTTCCATCACCATGCGATCCGAGAAAGTACCGGAGTCGCCTTCGTCGGCGTTGCAGACGATGTATTTTTGCTGGCTCTGCGCGCCCAGCACCGTCTTCCATTTGATGCCGGTCGGGAAAGCCGCGCCGCCTCGGCCGCGCAGACCGGAATCCAGCACTTCTTGCACCACTGCCGCACTGGGCAGCTCCAGGGCGCGCCGCAAACCGGCATAACCCTCATGCGCCAGGTAATCGTCCAGCGACAACGGATCGGTGACGCCGACCCGGGCGAAGGTGAGACGCTCCTGATTTTTCAAATAGGGAATTTCTTCGACCAGGCCGAGAGCCAGACGGTGTTGGCCGCCCGCCAGGAAATCGGCGTCGAACAGGCTCGCCACGTCGTCCGGCTCGACCGGCCCGTAGCCGATGCGGCCGGCGGCGGTTGCCACTTCAACCAGCGGTTCCAGCCAGAACATGCCGCGTGAACCGTTGCGCACTAGATTGATGGCCAATCCGCGCTGCTGCGCCTGTTGCACAATTGCTGCGGCGACTTGCTCAGCGCCGAGAGCGAGTGCGGTGGAATCGCGTGGCACGTAGACGGTAATAGCGGTACTCATAACGCACCTCGCTTGGCGCGCAGCAACCGGTTGAATTTGTCGTTGCTGACGCGCGCATGCAGATCGTCGTCGATCTGCATGTTCGGACCGCAGGCGCATTGGCCCAGGCAATACACCGGCTCCAGGGTGAACTGGCCGTCGCTGCTGGTGCCATGGAAATCGCAACCGAGTGCGGCCTTGGCGTGCTCCGCCAGTGCGTCTGCGCCCATCGCCTGACAAGCTTCGGCGCGGCACAACTGCACTATGTGGCGCCCGGCCGGTTGCTGGCGGAAGTAGTGATAGAAGCTGATCACGCCATGCACTTCGGCACGTGACAGATTCAGCTGATCGGCAATCAAAGGTACCGTCGACGGCGGTATGTAGCCGAGCGCGTCCTGGATCGCATGCAAGACCGGCAGCATGGCGCCGGGCATTGTCTGGTATTTTTGAATAATGGCATTGACCTGATCGAGGTCGACAGATGGCTGCGACGGTACAGCTTGCGAAACTTGAGCGCCTTGCTTGATGTGCATCTTCACGACAGTCTCCTACCGGTATTCGGTACTACAAAAGGTGCGCGGATTGGATGTTTTTATTATGACGTCATGCACCTTGACCGGCGCACAACGGTGCGTCTTGAGCCCCTACACTAATCCGTTAATACTTTTACTGCATGCGTTTTTACGACAACATCTTGCCTGCCTGGGACAGGGCAATTCACCTGTACTGGCTCTCAAGCCCTGTCCCTTCATGCCTTACTTAAGCCCTACCTAAGTCTTACTTAAACAATACTGCCGATTTTTGCAAAGTGATCGAGATCCCCCAAGCCAGAGGAATGATCACCGCCGCCCACGACAACCACAGCGCCGCCGGATTGCCGCCGCTGCCGATGCTCGCCATCACTTCAGACGCCAGCACAGCGCCGCCGTTGACTGAAGCCTGTTCATGCGCCAGTTGCTTTTCACGCGCCAGCTCTTCCGGCGTCATGAAATGTTTTTCAGCAATCGGTTTCAGCATCAGATTGCACAACAAACCCAATACCAGCATGCCGGCCAGGATATACATCGTGGTGTTGTAGACAGACTCACGCGGCATGCCCAGCGAGATTTGATATTCGCGCATGTAGTTCACCACTACCGGTCCGAGGATGCCAGCAGTCGCCCAGGCAGTCAGCAGGCGGCCATGGATCGCGCCCACCATCTGGGTCCCGAACAGGTCGGCAAGATAGGCCGGCACCGTGGCAAAGCCGCCGCCATACATCGACAGGATCAGGCAAACCGCGATCACGAACAGGGCTACGCTGCCAGTCGCGCCCGACCAAGGCAAGCTCACATACAACACGAAGCCGAGGACAAAGAACACCACATACGTCATTTTTCGACCGATATAGTCTGAGCATGACGCCCAGACGAAGCGGCCGCCGATATTGAACAGACTGATCAAGCCGGTAAAGCCGGCGGCAATCGCTGCAATCGCACTTTTTTGCTCAAGCGACAATTCGGTAAATTTGGTGCCGGCGCCGAGCAGGTGACCGCCGAACATTTCTTGCAGCATAGGCGACGCCATGCCGATCACGCCGATACCGGCCGAGACGTTGAGGCACAGCACCAACCATATCAGCCAGAATTGCGGAATGCCCCAGACTTTGCTGGCATGCACGTGATTCTGGGTGATCATGGCGTTGCCGTTGGTTACAGGCGGCGTCCAGCCAGCCGGTTTCCAGCCGCTAGGCGGAATCCGGTAACCGAAGGCGCCGGCCATCATGAACACAAAATAAATCACAGCCATGACCACAAAGGTCTGCCAGACGCCGACCGAGGTAGCGCTACCAAAATACTTCATCAGCTTGTCGGCCAACGGACTGCCGATCAGCGCGCCGCCGCCAAAACCCATGATCGCCATGCCGGTCGCCATGCCGCGCCGATCCGGAAACCACTTGATCAAGGTCGATACGGGGGAAATGTAACCTAGTCCCAGACCGATGCCGCCAATCAAGCCGGAGCCTAGCCACATCAGCCAGATCTGATGATGGTAGACGCCTAAGGCTGAGATCAGCAAACCGCCGCACCAGCACAAGGCGGCGACAAAACCGGCCTTGCGCGGGCCGACGTGCTCCAGCCAGCCGCCCCAGATGGCAGCCGATGCCCCCAGCAATACGAAGAACATCGTATAGATCCAGCCGAGCATCGAAATCTTCCAATCGCAAGTACTTGCGAATATTGACGCAAGGAAACTCATGTCCTTGGAGCAGGCCAGCGATTCCTTGATTCCGATTGCCTTCGACAGCGGCAGCCAGAACACTGAAAAACCGTAGGCCATGCCGATACATAGATGAATTGCCAACGCCGCCGGCGGCACCAGCCAGCGGTTGAAACCTGGACCTGCAATGGTCCGTTCTTTATCTAGAAATCCCACTTTTCCCCCCGGAAATAAAAAGGCTTATATGTACCATAGGTAATTAGTTACATATAGTTCTTATAGAAAATATTTTTGTTCCAACGGATATATCGCATATATGTCGCCTATATATCGTTTATAAGCATGCAAAATATCACTGGTGAGCTGCCTACTCAATAGGCTATATTTTGCATAATGTATAAAGTCAAAATCAAGCCACATTGGGAAATCTCGCGCGACGCCGAGCCGCCGCTGGATACCGCTGTGTTATTGACCTTGCTCAGCGCGATCCAGGAAACCGGCTCCATCGCCAACGCTGCCAAAAAAATCGGCAGCTCTTACCGCCATGCCTGGGGCTTGCTGCGTGATGCTGAACAGTTGTTCGGCCATCCCTTGGTAGAAACCGGGCGCGGGCGCGGCAGCCGCTTGCTGCCATTGGCGGGAAAACTGATCTGGGCCGATCGCCGCATCGCGGCGCGCTTGTCGCCGACGCTGGAAACCCTGGCGTCGGAGCTGGAAGGCGAGCTGAGCAAAGCGGTAAGCAGCCAGCCACCTGTGATCCGCCTCAACGCCAGCCACGGTTTCGCCGTCGCCGCGTTGCTGAATCAGCTGAATGAACGCCATCTGCCGGTAGATCTGCGCTATCGCAATAGCGCCGATGCGGTGGCGGCGCTGGCGCGGCAGGAATGCGACCTGGCTGGCTTTCATGTGCCCTTGGGGAAATTCGAAGAGGCGGCGGTGGCCAGTTATGGTCATTGGCTGGATAAACACAAGCATTGCCTGATTCACCTGGCGGTGCGTAATCAAGGCTTGATGGTGGCGCCGGGCAATCCGAAAAACATCGCAGGCCTGGCCGATTTGAGCCGCCAGGGCGTGCTGTTCGTCAATCGCCAGCCGGGTTCCGGCACCCGCATGCTGCTGGAGCTGATGCTGTCCGAGCAAGGGTTGTCGCCAACTGCTATCGACGGTTTCGAAACTGCCGAATTCACCCACTCCGCGATTGCCGCCTTTATCGCCAGCGGCATGGCCGATGTCGGCTTCGGCGTGCAGACTGCCGCCCAGCGCTTCGGCCTGGATTTCATCCCGCTGATCCGTGAGCGCTATTTCTTTGCCCTCTCGACTGCCGCCATGAAAGAGCCGCTGATGCAGCAGGTCATCGGCATCTTGCAATCCACCTCGTTCCGCGAAATAGTCGATCAGCTCAGCGGCTACGACGGCAGCGCCACCGGCGAGATCCTGTCGCTGTCGAAAGCGTTCAAGAGCCTGCAATAAAAAACTGCCACCATCCGTGGTCCGGGTGGCGGCAGCGTGGTCCTATCTCAAGATGCCGGCTTAAGAATGGCAAGCGCCTGCCGCAGATAGGCCAGCAATGCCTCGTTGATCCAGGTGCCGCTGGACAAGCTCGGCTCTTGCGTCATGGCGTTGCGGATTTTCTGTTGGGTTACGGGGTCATCCCCCGCATAGGAGCGGAACAACTCCATCCAGACCTGCGCCAGGCGCTGCGGCTCTGGATCGCCGGGCGCGGCGCCGTCGTCCATCTGCTTGCGCAAAGCGGCAATCAGCGGCGGCCATTCCTGCATGCGCTTGCCATAGTTGGCGCGCACGAAGGCAAATTCGGCCGGTGACAGATACTTCTGGTACACCTTCAGCTTGCTCTCGGCGAAGGCCTGCATCACATAGGCGATCATGGCCGGCGAAATCCCGGTCTGTTCCTGCATTTCCGGTTCGTTCTCGTGCATCAGCCGGAGTTTGGCGAACAAGGCCGGATCGACCAAGGTATCGCGCTCCACCATATTCATCCAGCGCACCGCCAGCGCTTGCGCCTGCTCGCTGCTGGCCGGCGTTCCGTCTTGGATCAGCGCCGTTACCTGCGCCACCAGCGTAGCCCACTCCTGGCGCCGGGCCGAATCGGCCTGGTAAAACGGCAATTGCTTGAGTTCTTCCTGGGTAAAATATTTATCGTACATGGTCATCAGCTCCATCGTTGTCAGCCATTCGGCCAGTTCCGGCTCTTCTCCCGCCATGAACTGCTGGCGCAAGCCGGACAAACGGTCGCGCAGCCGGACTGACTGGGCGATTTGCTCGTCGAGCATGCGGATCTGCTGTTCGATGACGGCCGCCAGAGACAGCTCCGGCCGGGTCAATAGGGCTCCGATCTCGGTCAGCGATACCCCCAGACGCCGCAGTGCTTGCACTTGATGCAAGCGGGCGATGTCGTCGCGGTTGTATAGCCGGTAGCCGGCGTCGGAACGCGCCGAAGGAGTAAGCAAGCCGATTTCGTCGTAGTAATGCAGGGTCCTGACCGTCAGGCCACAGCGTTTGGCCAATTCACCTACTCGCAACAACATAGTCTTGCTCCTTTTTTCTTAAGCGCCGATTGATTCTGAAACCTCACGTGACGTCAGGGTCAAGCAGCTTAGCGTAAAAAATCCTATCACCGCATTTGCGGTGGCCGAACCCCGCAGGTATCACTTATCTGCAACGCATCTATATAAATCATTGTTATTTGCATAGATGAATCTAAAATAGCGGCTTATTCCACACAACATTGCTAGTATCGCAATCTTTGACTTGAGGCGCTTTGACTTGAGGCGAAATACCGCCAGCGGTTAGCGTTCTTGAGCAACGGTTTTGATTGCGATGCGAACTGGAACACTCGACCGATTTTTACAGGAGATACTCAATGAAACGCATTTTCAATCTGGGTTTGTGCGTACTCGCTCTGTCGCTGACAGCTTGCGGCAAGCAAGAACCGAAAACGGCGGCAGCGCCTGCCCCGACCGAATACCTGGTCGGCGCCGAAGCGACTTTTGCACCGTTCGAGTATCAGAATGAACAAAAGGAAATCGTCGGCTTTGATGTCGACGTCATGCACGCCATCGCCGACAAGGGCGGCTTCAAGATCAAGTTCGTCAACACGCCGTTTGAAGGCATCTTCAATTTCCTGGCGCAGGGCGACCGCGATCTGCTGGCCTCGGCCATCACGATTACCGACGAACGCAAGCAGACCGTCGATTTCTCCGAGCCCTACTTCGAAGCCAATCAGCTGATCGTGGTGCCGAAAAATTCGACGGTCACAAAATTTGCCGACTTGAAGAGCATGAAAGTGGGCGTGCAAAGCGCTACCACCGGCGATGAGATCGTGCAAAAGGAATTGGGCAAGAGTAACCCCAACATCAAACGCCTGGAATCGGCGACGCTGGTCATGAAAGAGCTGGAAGGCGGCGGCGTCGAAGCGGTGGTGTCTGACAATGGCGTCATCAAGAACTACATCAAGAACAATCCATCCGAAGGCTTCCGTTTCATCTCCGATCCGGCCTTCCCTAAAGAGTACTACGGCATCGCGGTCAAGAAGGGTAACGCCGAACTGCTGGCCAAGGTTAACAAGGGACTGGCGGCGATCAAGGCCGACGGTACTTACGACAAGATCTACGCCAAGTATTTTGCCGAGACGTCCAAATAACCGCCGGGAGAGAACATGAAACAACGATATCTGCCGGCACTGACTCTGGCATTGCTCTGCTCACTTGCGGTTTTGGCGGGATGTGGCAAACAGGATGGCAAATCTGCGGTGACTGCAAATGCAGCAAACGCAGCAAATACTGAATACGTGGTCGGCGCCGATGGCGCTTACGCCCCCTTCGCCTCCGAGAACGAACAAAAAGAACTGGTCGGTTTCGATGTCGAGATCATGAAAGCCGTGGCTGACAAGGCCGGCATCAAGATCAAAATCGTCAATACGCCATTCGACGGCTTGTTCAACGCGCTGGCCCAGGGCGACCGCGACATCTTGATTTCCACCATCACGATCAACGACCAACGCCGTCAAACCATGGATTTCTCCGAGCCCTACTTCGTGGCCAAGCAGCTGATCGTGTTGCCGTCGAATTCGAAGGTCGCTAAATTCGAAGATCTGAAGTCGATGAAAATCGGCGTCCAGAGCGCCACCACCGCCGATGAAGCCGCACAAAACCTGGTCGGTAAAAACAGCCCCAGCGTCAAGCGTTTCGAATCGATGCCGCTGGCGTTTCAAGAACTGGAAGGCGGCGGCGTCGACGCCGTGGTTGGCGACAATGGCGTCGTCACCAATTTCGTGAAGAACAATCCAGGCAAGAATTTCCGCATCGTCAACGATCCGGGTTTCCCGAAAGAGTACTACGGTATCGCGGTCAAGAAGGGCAATGCTGAACTGCTGGCCAAGCTCAACCACGGTCTGGAACAAATCAAGGCGGACGGTACACAAGACCGGATATACAAGAAATATTTCGCTGACGAGAAAATATAACCCGGTCGCAAGCTCACTACCCGATTTATTTTTGCGAGAACACCATGAAAAAAATGTTAAGCCGCTATCTGCCGCTGTGCGCTCTCAGCATGAGCCTGCTGGCAGTCGGCGCCTGTAGTAAGAAAGAAGAAGCGCCGGCGGCTGCCGCCAAACAGAGTCTTTACGTGGTCGGGGTTGAATCGGCTTATGCACCGTTTTCCGCCGAGAACGAAAAGAAGGAAGTGGTCGGTTTCGATATCGATTTGATGAAAGCGATCGCGGCAAAAATCGGCATCGAAGTGAAATTCATTCCGACGCCGTTCGAAGGCATCTTCAATTTCCTGGCCCAGGGTGATCGCGACCTGCTGATTTCAGCCATCACGATTACCGATGAGCGCAAGCAGACTGTAGATTTTTCGGCGCCGTATTTCGAAGCCAGCCAGTTGATCGCCGTCCCGCAAGGCAATACCTCGGTCAAGCAGTTCAATGACTTGAAAAGCATGAAAATCGGCGTGCAAAGCGCGACCACCGGCGACGAAGTAGTCCAAAACCTGGTGGGCAAGAACAACCCCAGCATCAAGCGCTTCGATTCGACCACGCTGGCTTTGAAAGAACTCGAAAGCGGTGGTGTCGATGCCGTGGTGGCCGATGATCCTGTAGTCAGGAACTACATCACCAACAATCCATCCGCCAGCTTCCGCGTAGTGACCGATGCCAGCTTCCCCAAGGAATACTATGGCATCGCTGTACGCAAAGGCAATACCGAGCTGCTGGCTAAAATCAATCAGGGCCTGGCAGATGTCAAGGCTGACGGCAGCTTTGCCAAAATTAACGAGAAGTACTTTGGCAGCGCTAAATAATTAGCTGTAAATCCCCAGCAGACCGCCTGTTTTTGGCGGTCTGCGGCAACTACGATATAATTTCGCGCTAAATTTCAGTAGCTTCTTGTGTAACCCGGGCAGCCGGATTACATGTCCACTCAGCCCGTCACACCGTTTCTTCTCAATACACTTATGGATTTTCGCTGGAGCATCATACAAGGCTACGCGCCGCTATTCGTCAAGGGCTTCTTCATGACGGTTCAGGTCGCCGTGATCAGTATCATCATCGGCACCATCCTGGGCTTGTTGCTGGGCATGCTGCGTCTGGCCGAGATCAAGCACGGTCCGTGGAAATGGCCGTTCCGCCTGTTGAAGGGGCTGGCCAGCTTCTATGTCGCCTTCTTTCGCGGCACGCCGCTGTTCGTACAGATCCTGCTGATTCACTTTGCTGTGATGCCGGTCCTGATCCATCAAGACAATGGCTTGTTGATCTCGGGTGAACTGGCGCGCACCATCAAGCAGGATTACGGCGCCTTCATCTCTGGCATCGTGGCCTTGTCCTTGAACGCCGGCGCTTATATTTCGGAGATTTTCCGTGCCGGCATCCAATCGATCGATCGCGGCCAGTCTTATGCGGCGTCTAGTCTCGGCATGGGTTATAAGCTGACCATGCGTTACGTGGTGCTGCCGCAAGCGTTTCGCCGCATGCTGCCGCCGCTCGGCAATGAAGCGATCACCCTGCTCAAGGATTCGTCACTGGTATCGGCCATCGGCCTGGCCGAGCTGGCTTACGCAGCACGGACCGTGGCCGGAGCCTATTCGCGTTATTGGGAACCGTACATCACGATTTCGGTGGTCTATTTCGCCATGACCATGATCCTGGCGACACTGGTGGGCCGGCTGGAAAAGAAATACGCAGCGCCGCACCATCGTTGATTGCGCGCTAGCCGTGATCTGAAAAAGCCCTTATCTCCATTCAGGAAATAAGGGCTTTTTAACGGCTAGTCGATTTCCGACAAACGCCCATCTACTGTCAGCAAGGCCGTGCGCAAGCGTTTATCCGTGAACACTGCCTGCGCCGCCTGCCGATAGCCACGCAACTGCGCGGTATAAGCCGCGCGCTCGCTATCGAGCAGATTGCGCTTGTAATCCAGGATCCACACCTCTTCCTCGAAGATCACCACGCGGTCAAAACGCAGCACGGCGTTGTCGGCGATGATTTCCATTTCATTGCGTGCGTGCAGATGCATGGCCGGATTAAAGAAATGTTCCAGTTCGACCTGCGCCAGAATGGTCTGCGCTTGCTGCCTGACCAGCTTTGCCAATGCTGGCGGACACGGCAGCCAGCGCGCAATCGTCTCGGCCTCCGGCAGCAGCACCGGCCATTGGCCATGCTGGGTAACTCGCTCCAGCAAGCCGTGCAAAGCGATGCCTTCGGCGATCGCCTGGTTATCGAAAGTCGCGGCGACGGCAACCACGGGCGGCGGCAATTGCGGCGGATCGAATATCTCTTGCTCGAATCGTTGGGCGTCTGCATCAGCGGCAGCGGCAGCGTGTTCCGCGCCTGCATCCAAGCTCGCCTCTGGCACATGCTCAAGCCGTGCATACCAGCTGTCGTCCGTCACACCTCCGCTCCGGCCGGCGACGCCGCTAATGATCAGCAACTGCTTGGCGCGAGTGGTTGCGACGTATAACAGATTCCAGTCTTCCTGCGTCTTGAAACCTTCCTCAGCCGCAAACAAAAGATCGCGTGCAGCACCACGTTCAGCGCTGCTGCCGAAGGCGGAAAAGTGCCGCGGCGCTTCCTCGTCCTGCTGCCAGTCGCACAAGATGCCGTAGTCGTCGCGCGCCGGTTTGCTGTGATTCGCGTCGAGCAGCACCACTACCGGTGCTTCCAGCCCTTTGGCACTGTGTACCGTCAGGATCCGCACCGCATCGGTGGCGGCGTCGATACTGGCTTCGTCAGGGGCGTCGCCGCCGGCGGCGTTTTGCAAGCCGCGCAAGGCGTCGATAAATTTCGGCAAACTGGGATAGCGGCCCGCATCCATATTCAGCGCCAGCTCGACGAAGGCCTCGATATTGCCTATGGCCTGGCTGCGCGACAAAGGCGACGCCGCCTGTGCATAGCGCGCCAGCAATTGCCCGCGATGCAGAATCACGTCAAGCAGATCATGCACCGCCAAACGCGGCGCGGCTTGCAACCATTCTTCCAGCAGTGCAGTTGCGCGTTGCAGCGCGGGTGCGGCGCTTTGATCCGCCGAAGCAGCGCGCAAGCGCGCCCACCAACCGCGCTCGCTGCGTTGCGCCAGGGCGATCAGGTCGTCGTCGCTGGCGCCAAAGATCGGCGATTTCAGCACATGGCCCAATGCCCGCGCATCGTCCGGCGTGATCAGAAAAGTCAGCAAGGCAATCAGATCGGAAATTTCCAGCGATTCCAGCAAGCCGCCGCGCTTATCGGACATGAACGGTATGCCAGCTTCGCGCAGCGCGCTTTCGTAGGCGCCGAGATGACTGCGCTTTTTTACCAACAGCATCACATCCGACCAGCGCAACACGCGGCTGCCATGCTCCTGCCGCACGGTCAGTTCTTGCCTGGCGCGCCATAAAGCTTGCGCCAATTGCTTGCCCTCGTCGCGGCGACGCGCATCTTCCGACTCCTCACGCGCGGTGGTCAATGGATTACGCAAACCCTGCGCCTGTTCTTCTGCCTCCTCATCTGCCTCATCCTCCACTTGCTGGATCAAAGGCAAACGCCAGACCTCGCCACCGACTTCGCCCAGCGTGGTTTGCGCAGAAAACAGCGGATTAGCGTAGAAGCTGGCGTTCAGCACTTCTATGATCGCGCTGGCGTTGCGCCTGGTTTGATTGGCTTGCAACACCGTAGCGCCCTGCTCCTGCAATAGTTTGCGCGCGGCTTCGAAGACCCGCGGTTCGGCGCGGCGGAAGCGGTAAATCGATTGCTTCGGATCGCCCACCACAAACACGCTGGGCTGGCCGGCGTCTTCGCCATAGGCGCTCAGCCAGGCGCGCACGATGCTCCATTGCAGCGGATTGGTGTCTTGAAATTCGTCCAGCAGAATATGCTTGTAGCGGCTGTCGAGCCGGCTTTGCAGATAGGCTGCGCTGTCGGGATTAGTCAGCAAGCGATATGCCTGCCATTCCAGATCGGCGAAATCGAACACGCGCTGCTCTGCCTTGAGCGCCTGATAGCATTCCAGATAGGCGTTGCCGACGCTGAACAAATGCTGGTTCAAACTGAGCACGCTGCGTTCGTGGCTGCGTTTGCGCAGCAACTTGAGCGCGTCCCCAGTTGCAACGAATTGCGCATCAAAAGCATCGAGCGCATTGCCGCCCAGGCTGTTCTCCAGCACTTTCAGAAAATCCTTGGCCTTGCCGTTACTGCGCGGTTTTCCTGCATCGTCGAAAAACTGATGGCAGAGTGCGTCGAAATTATCCGCCGTGGCGCCTGCGGTCAGCGCCATTTCAATCGCGGTTGCGCGCTTCTGATTGGTCGCCGAACCCTGCCCCAACAGCCAGGCAATCTGTTTGATCTCGGACAGGAATCTGGTGTCGTCCCACAAGGACAGGCGAGCGTCGATTTCGGCGTCTTCGCCACACATTTTGCGCAACCATTCCAGCGGTGCATCCACGCCCTGCTGGATCACGGCCCACCATTCGGCACGTTTATCGATGAACGCATTAAGCAATTTTCTGGTGCTGAAATCGCCGACCAGCTGATACAGCGCCAGCAAATCCTGTTTGATCTGGCCATTCTCTTCATCGTTCAGCGATTGCATGAAGCGCAGATAAGCGTCAGCCAGAAATTCGCCGGTTTTCTCGGTCAACGCATAACCGTGCGGCACGCCGGAAGCCAGCGGCGCAATTTGCAGCAGCCGTGCGAACCAGCTATGGAAGGTATCGATCGACAAACTTTGCGGGCTGGCCAGTACCCGCTCATACAGATTACGCGCCGCAGGCAACACATGCATCAGGTCTTGCGGCGCGATACCGCGCTCCAGCAGCAGATTGCGTACTTTGGCGTCCGGCTGCAAGGCCAGGTCGTGCAGCAACTCCAGCAAGCGCTCGCGCATTTCTTGCGCAGCCTTGCGGGTGAAGGTAATCGCCAGTAACTCGGATGGCGCGGCGCCGGCCAGCAACAGCCGTAACATGCGCGCCACCAGCAACCAGGTTTTACCGCTGCCGGCGCAGGCTTCCACTACCACCGAATGCCGGGGATCGCAGGCGGCATTGGTAAAGCTTTGGGTGTCGACTACCGCGCCGTTCATCCGATACGCGCTCGCTACGGAAGTTTGCATGGTTTGATTCATTCCCATGCTCCCTTGCGACACAAGCCACGTACATCGCAATACTGGCAAACCGATGCAACTCCGTTGGCGGGCAAGCCTACACCACGCGCAATCGCTTGCACATTGACGGCAATCTGCGCCGCCAGAGCACGTTGCGCTTCGTCATAATCGGGTGCGCTCACGTCGCCGACCTTGTCTTTAGTAGTTTCCAAGGCCACGTAATGCGCCGCCGCGACCGGGCGATCCGACAGCAACCCGTAGAACGCCAATTGATGATCTTCATGGTCTTTCAGCTTTTTATTCAGCGCGACCAGATTGTTGGTCTTGTAGTCAAGTACCGCGCGCTCGCCGGTGTTGTTCTCATCAATCCGGTCAATCCGGCCGTGCAGCGTCAGTTCGCGATCTGCCAGCTGCATAGTCTTTTCATAAGCCTGTTCGCCGAATACGAAAGACCAGCCCTGAGCTTCGTGTTCATTAGCCCAGACTACATAGGCAGAAATCACTTTTTGCCAGCGCGAGTAATAGCCCAGGGCTGCAGCATTTTTGGCGATGATGCCGTCGAATATTTTTTTTGAAATATCGATCAGCAAAGATTCCCTCTGATTCGCCGGACATGGCTGATCGCGCAGGGTTTCGTGATAAGTCTCCAGGATTTCATGCAGCCAGCCGCCGTAGTCGCGCTTTTCCGGCAGATCGGATAATTCGTCCAGCGAGGCCAGGCCCAACATGCGTCTGGCAAAAAATTGATACGGACAGGCGATAAAACTGTTGTAGGCGCTGGCCGTCAGTCGAGTGGGCGTCAGCTGCGGCGCCGCCGGCGCTGGCATCAGCGAAGGTGTAGCTTGCAAACTCTGCGCGGCAATCGTCATGCGCCGTTCTTGCAGCTCGGGCGCAGCAGCACGCGCCAAGGTCAGTTGCAAGCGCTGGATCCAGGGGCTGACCGGATTCGGTTCGCCATCCTTATGCGCCTGCCAGGACAGCACCACTTGCGGATTCATCGCCAGCAGTTCGACCACATCGCGCAATTGCTGGCGCTGGCGGCTTTCGCGTGTTGCCAGCCCCAGCTCGCGCCGCACGGTATTGGCGAAAAACAACGTCTCTTGCGGTTGCGACGGCAGATGATCGGCATCGGCGCCGACCATCAGCACCGCATCGAAACTGCGCAGACGGGCGCCGTTCAGCGGCAGCATCACCACCCGGCGGTCATTGATGGCGCTGATGAAACTGGTGTCGTCGAGTTGCAGATTGACTAGCGCGCGCCATTCCGAAAAGGAAAATAATGCCGCAAAATCATTAGCCGGCGGCGCAATATTCTGCAGCAGTTGCAAGATCTGCAGGCCGGCCGAATCCGCGCTGAGCGCCGCGCTGACGCCTAACTTATCCAGTGCCGATGTGGTGGTGGCGATCCAATCGCGCAAGTTCTTGCGGCCGCTGAACAAAGCGGCTTGCTGCGCCAGCAAGCTCACCGCCTTTTGCTCCGCCGGCGCGGCATTCAAGGCGTTGATCACGGTGCGCCATTCACCCAGCACGTTGGCGCGCCGCAGCAGCAGCTCTATTTTCATCACTAACGCCGACTTGTTGGCGACGCTGTCCTGCGCATCGTGCAACAGATCGCTGGGCGCTTCGTTCAATACAAACGGCGATTTCAGCAGATCGAGCAGGGCCGTGGTTTCGCCGCGGGAGGTGACCACATCGAACCAGGCGGCAATCGCGGAGGCGGCACGGGTGGTCGATAATTTCCAGCCGGTTTCGTCGGCCACATGAATCTGCGCACGTTCCAGCAAGGCGCGAATGCGCCGCGCCACAACCCGGTCCTGGGCCACAATCGCCAGATTGGTTTTGCCCGACTGCAGCCAATTGATTACCGTCTGCGCACCTTGCACCGCTTCGTCTTCGACGCTGCCGGCTGCACAAAGTGCCAGCTCGGTCGGCAACGCATGATCGGTAGCTGTGACATCAGGACTCTCTTCATCGGTCGACGCTTCCACCATCTCCGGCCACGCCAGCCTATAGGTCGACTGCAGTGCTTGCGCACGCCAATCGAGCGTGATCGTCAGCACTTGCTGGCGCCTGGCGTAGGTGTCGAGAAAAGCTTGCTCCAAAGGCTCCGGCGCCACCGAGCTGATCCAAACTAGTGGCAGGCTGGCGCTTGCAGCTACCTGCTGCATTTGCGCGAAACGCGCCGCGATCGCATCATCGGCGTCCAGCTGGCTTTTCCAGATCGACCACACCAGTTGCGTTTCATCCGACAATAATTTGCGCGCATCCGGCGACAATTGTTCCAACGCGCTTTGCCAGCGTTGCTCCGGATCGCTGGCAGCATCGGCATGCAACGCCGGCAGCAAAGCTTGTGTCAACTCGCCTGATAACGCTAACAGTGTTTGCGCCAGCGGCAGCAGATCGGTATTGCGGCGCGCGGTAAATAATTTTTTCAACCAGCCGTGCTGGCGCAATTCGGCATACAAGCGCATCAGCCGCTCGCTGGCGGGCAGCACATTCGGTGACGGCGGCAAGGTCGCCAGCCAGCCGGACAGGGTAAAGAATTGCGGCGGCACGAAAGTCCCGCCCAGCTCCGCATTCATGGCCGCTTTCAGCGGCTGCGCATGGGCGAAGGTTGGCAACACCACGCGCCAATCGGCGAAATCGCGCTGGTTCTGGCCGCCGCTGGCCTCGCGGCAGGCAGCCAGCAAGGCACGTGCGGCATCCGGCCAGAAGTTGGCAGAAGGCACAATTTGTATGGACTTTAATGGCATGTGGCTCACTGAGGGGAACGGCTCCGGCCGCCCCGCTTGGGGATGGGATGATCTCGCATTTTTGCAACAGATTACCTGTCATTTTATGCGAGGCCTTGAAAAAACAAGATCAAAATAATTACATGGGCCACACTTTTTATTAAAATCGGTTATGATTTAGCGAATATCCCGCCGCAATACCTCTTACCGCACCCACAGAAACTTGAATTCGCGCACGGCATCCCCAGATATTCACTAGAATAGGGAACGCCGCTGGCAACCACCAAGCAGGAATGGTAAGTCGTCTTGGCACACATTGATTCTTTTTCCCTCACACTGAGGAAACCATGAGCGAACATATTAAACATACTACCGACGCATCTTTTGAAGCAGATGTACTCAAATCCGACAAACCTGTCCTGGTCGATTTCTGGGCCGAATGGTGCGGTCCATGCAAGATGATCGCCCCGATCCTGGAAGAAGTTGCCAAGGAATACGGCGACAAGCTGCAGATCGTCAAACTGGATGTTGACGCCAACCAGGCAGTACCTGCCAAGCACGGCATCCGTGGCATCCCAACTTTGATCCTGTTCAAGAACGGCGTCCCGGCGGCACAAAAAGTCGGTGCGCTGGCCAAGGGTCAGCTGACTTCGTTCATCGACAGCAATATCTAATAACAATCGCGGCGGTGCGCCCGCATCGCCGCTTGTGTTTTACTAACTACACCACGCAGTTCCCTCCCCCACCCAATATTTCCCATCCCGGGACACTCATACCTATGCATTTATCTGAATTAAAGGCGTTACACGTCTCCGCCCTGCTAGAAATGGCAATCGGCCTGGACATCGATAACGCAGCGCGTTTGCGCAAACAAGAACTGATGTTCGCGATCCTGAAAAAGCGCGCGAAATCAGGAGAACAGATTTTTGGCGATGGTGCCCTCGAAGTCCTGCCTGACGGCTTTGGCTTCCTGCGCTCGCCCGACGCCAGCTACATGGCGTCTACCGACGACATTTATATTTCGCCTTCGCAAATCCGCCGCTTCAACCTGCACACCGGCGATTCGATCGAAGGTGAAGTGCGGACGCCGAAAGACGGCGAGCGCTATTTCGCACTGGTCAAGGTCGACAAGGTCAACGGCGAATCGCCGGAAGCGTCGAAACATCGCATCCTGTTTGAAAACCTGACGCCGCTGCATCCGAACAAACCGCTGCCGCTGGAACGCGACATGCGCGGCGAAGAAAACATCACCGGCCGCATCATCGACATGATCGCGCCTATCGGCAAAGGCCAGCGCGGTTTGCTGGTGGCTTCGCCGAAATCGGGTAAATCGGTCATGCTGCAGCACATTGCGCATGCCATCACGACTAACCATCCTGACACCGTGATGATCGTGCTGCTGATCGACGAACGGCCGGAAGAAGTGACGGAAATGCAGCGCTCGGTGCGCGGCGAAGTGGTTGCCTCCACTTTCGACGAACCGGCTACGCGTCACGTCCAGGTTGCCGAAATGGTGCTGGAAAAAGCCAAGCGCCTGGTGGAAATGAAAAAAGACGTGGTGATCCTGCTGGATTCGATTACCCGTCTGGCGCGTGCCTACAACACCGTGATCCCGGCTTCCGGCAAGGTGCTGACCGGTGGTGTCGATGCTAACGCGCTGCAGCGTCCGAAGCGTTTCTTCGGCGCCGCCCGTAACATCGAAGAAGGCGGTTCGCTGACCATAATCGCTACCGCCCTGATCGAAACCGGCAGCCGCATGGATGACGTGATCTACGAAGAATTCAAGGGTACCGGCAACATGGAAGTACATCTGGAACGCCGCCTCGCCGAGAAGCGCGTGTATCCTGCGATCAACCTGAACAAGTCCGGCACCCGCCGCGAGGAATTGCTGATCAAACCTGACCAGCTGCAAAAAATCTGGGTGCTGCGCAAGCTGCTGTACAGCATGGATGAAATCGAAGCGATGGAGTTCATCCTCGACAAGATGAAGTCAACTAAGAACAACGCCGAGTTCTTCGACATGATGCGACGCGGCGGCTGATCAAGGTTGATTCTGCCGGCTGACGATCATCTCGACCGCTAACCGAAAAAGTCTGATCCATGCAAATGGATCAGACTTTTTTTCGTATGCGGGATGACATTTCTCATTACCCTTATCTTCAGGCCGCCGATCGAGTTCGTACACGCTTGACTGCTGCGGGCGCGGGCCAGATAAGCATCGCCGTTCGCACCACTCCCTGCAGCGCCGCCTGCGTGACGCCATCGCGTGCTTGCAACGACATACCGTGCAGCACGGTAGTAAAGTAGGCGGTCAACTGATTGATGTCGGTTTCCTTTGGCAATTCGCCATCGGCTATACCCTGCAGCAGGCGCTTGCGGATACTTTGCGCTGAAGCCAGCCGTATCTCGTGCAGGAACACATCCACCGGACGGTTCGACGGCGTGGTGTTGGTGGCTCCCAGCACCACCAGGCAGCCGGTCGGTTTGCCCGGCAAGGTGAGCACGGTGGTGGCCGTCATCAGCATCGCTTCCACTGCCGCACGCGCGGTCGGACCTTGGCGCAGGGCCTCGCCGGTGGCGCTGCCGTCGGTGTCGCGATAATAAGTCACCGCTTCACGGAACAGCGCTTCCTTGCCGCCGAATGCGGCATATAAACTGGGCGCATTGATATTCATCGCTGCCATCAGGTCTGCCAGCGACGTCCCTTCGTAACCACGCTCCCAGAATATTTCCATTGCCTGCCGCAGCGCAGCTTCGCGGTCAAAGCTGCGCGGGCGTCCTCGTTCGGCCATGCATAATCCAATTCAATTTTGTAACAATCGTTAAAAAATAACTTGACAGCAACAACTGTGGTCAGCCAACATTATATAACGATCATTACTTAAATAGGGAAACACGATGTCTAAGTTAACTGGGAAGGTAGCATTGGTCACCGGCGCCAGCCGTGGAATCGGCGCTGCGATCGCGCAACGGCTGGCGCAAGAAGGTGCGGATGTGGCAATCACTTATGTCAGCTCTGCCGGCAAGGCCGATGCCGTGGTCAACGCCATCCATGCCGCCGGCAGACGCGGCCTGGCGCTGGCCGCCGACAGCGCAGATCCTCACGCGACCGTCTCAGCAGTGCAGCGCACGGTACAGGAACTGGGTCGTATCGACATCCTGGTGAGCAATGCCGGCATCGGCTACTGGAAACCACTGGATCAATTTACCCTCGAAGAGTTCGACCGCATCATCGCGGTGAATGTGCGTGCAGTGTTCGCCGGCGCCCAGGCTGCAGCTCAGCATATGGAAAATGGCGGCCGCATCATCACCATCGGCAGCTGCAATGCGGAACGCGTGCCGGCCGCCGGCAGCGCCCTGTATGCGATGAGCAAATCGGCATTGATCGGCCTGACCAAGGGCATCGCCCGCGATCTCGGGCCGCGCGGCATCACGGCAAACCTGGTCCAGCCGGGACCGATCGATACCGACATGAATCCCGCCGACGGCGCGCGTGCAGATTCCCTGCGGGCGTTGATGGCGCTCGGCCACTACGGCAATGGTGAAGACATAGCTGGCCTGGTTGCCTATCTGGCCAGCGCAGAGAGCCGTTTCATTACCGGTAGTGCGCTCACCATTGACGGCGGCTACAACATCTGAAAAGACACATAAGGACTCCAACATGTCAGCAATCCCCACCGCAACAGCGCGTAGCAGTGACAGCAGCGACGCCAAAAACAAAACGATAATCCTGGCTGCGGTTTGCCTGGCCGGTTTGATGATGCCGCTCAGTTTTACCGGGCCGGCAGTCGCCACGCCGGCGATTGCGCGCGAACTGCACGGCAGCCCGATAGCGCTGGCGTGGGTGGTGAATGCCTTTGTGTTGGCGTTCGGCAGTTGCGTGATGGCGGCCGGTACGCTGGCAGATCAGCTCGGACGCAAACGGATTTTTCGCGCCGGCGTGGTCGGCTTCACACTGCTGTCGTTAATAACTGCATTAGCTCCCAACCTGCTGCTGCTCGACTTGCTGCGTGGCGCCCAGGGGGTTGCCGCCGCGCTTGCCATGGCGGGCGGCGCCGCCTCGCTAGCGCAGGAGTTCGAGGGCGCCGCCCGCACCCGGGCCTTCAGCCTGCTGGGCACCACCTTTGGCGTCGGGCTGGCGTTCGGGCCGATCTGGTCCGGCTTCCTGATCGAAGCGCTGGGATGGCGCGCTATCTTTTTTACCGGCGCGCTGATCGGCATGCTGGTACTGGTCTTTGGCCTGCCGCGCATGCATGAAACACGCGACCCGCATGCGCGTGGCATCGATTGGTGGGGCACCTTGAGTTTTACCGCCGCCTTGTCGTTACTGATTTTCGGCATCACACTGGCGCCGCAATCAGGCTGGGCCAGCGTGCCGGTATTGGCGCTGCTGCTGAGCGCTGCGGCCTTGCTGCTGGCATTTATCTGGATTGAACTGCATCAGGAACGGCCGATGCTGGAGCTGTCCCTATTCCTCTATCCACGTTTTATCGGCGTGCAGCTGCTGCCGCTGGCGACTGCGGTCTGCTTCGTGGTGCTGCTGATCGTGCTGCCGATCGGTTTTATCGGGGTCGAAGGTTATAGCGAAATCCAGGCCGGCATGATGATGATTCCGCTATCGGCACCGATGGCCATCGTGCCGTTTGTAGCCGGTGTGCTGGCGCGGCATGTTTCATCCGGACTGTTGTCGGCGCTGGGCCTGGTGACCGCCGCGCTTGGCTTGCTGTGGCTGGCGGCGATACCGCTCGGGCAGCAGTCAATGGCGGTAATCTGGCCGATGCTGCTGATCGGCGTCGGCACCGGCCTGCCTTGGGGATTGATGGATGATCTATCGATCAGCGTGGTGCCGAAAGAACGCGCCGGCATGGCCACGGGTATTTTCTCCACCATGCGTCTGGCTGGCGAAGCAATCGCGTTGGCGGCGGTAGGCGCCACGCTGATGGCGCTGATGCAGTCCGGCCTGCGTCAGCAAGGCGCGCTTGCCGACACCACAATTGCCGCCATCGCCAATGACATGGCTGCCGGTGATTTCAGCCATGCGACGACGCTGGCGCCGCAAGCCGATCTGGCCATGCTGACAGCGGTCTACGCCGATGCCTTCCACACCACGTTGTATGTTCTAGCCGGCCTGACCATAGTGGCCGCGCTGATATCGTTTGCCATGTTGCGCGCGCCGCACAATACGGCAAATCGCAAGCTGCCAGCGCCATGCGAAGCCGCTGAGTTGTGAGCCTGCACGCCGTTGCCATCTCGATGGCTGCGGCGTCTCCCAGGTCGTTCATATTGCACAAGGTCAATAATAGTTTCTGACAATAGATAACCTGAAAACGGACTTCTGGTTAAATGCTATGCTGGCGAACCTCCCTCCCTTCCCCAACGACACATCATGGCGACAACTCAATCCAGCCAATCGAAATTCAGCACCGTTCTACGAGTTACCAGCGGTAACTTCATGGAGATGTTCGATTTTTTTCTGTTCGGCTTTTACGCGACCTACATTTCAAAAACCTTTTTCCCGGCCGGCGATGAATTTGCATCGCTGATGCTGACTTTCATGACTTTCGGCGCTGGCTTTCTGATGCGCCCTTTGGGCGCCATCATCCTGGGTGCGTATGTCGACCGGGTCGGCCGCCGCAAGGGCCTGATCACCACTCTGGCCCTGATGGCGCTCGGCACCATGCTGATCGCCTTCGTGCCTGGTTACGCCAGCATCGGCTATGCGGCGCCACTGCTGGTATTGATCGGCCGTCTGCTGCAAGGCTTTTCGGCCGGAGTTGAGCTGGGCGGCGTCTCGGTCTATCTGTCGGAAATGGCAACCACCGGCAACAAGGGTTTTTATGTCAGTTGGCAATCGGCTAGCCAACAAGTCGCGATCATTGTCGCCGCAGCCCTCGGCTTCGGCCTGCAAGTATGGCTGCAACCTGCGCAAATCGCCGACTGGGGCTGGCGCATACCGTTCTTTGTCGGCTGCATGATTGTGCCGGTACTGTTTGTGATTCGCCGCTCGCTGCAGGAAACCGAGGAATTCATGGCGCGCAAGCACAAACCGGCAGTGCGCGAAATCCTGCGCTCCATGGTCGACAACTGGGGCTTGGTGGTGGCCGGCATGATGCTGGTCTCGATGACCACCGTCTCGTTCTATCTGATTACCGTCTACACGCCAACTTTCGGCAAGAGCGTATTGAAGCTCAGCACTATCGATGCACTGGTGGTTACCTTCTGCGTCGGCATTTCGAACTTCATCTGGCTGCCGGTGATGGGCGCCCTGTCCGACCGCATCGGCCGCAAGCCGCTGCTGCTGGTATTTACCATCCTCACCATCTTGACTGCCTATCCGGCCTTGTCGTGGCTGGTGGCCGATCCGACCTTCCAAAAGATGCTGATGGTCGAACTCTGGCTGTCATTCCTGTACGCCAGTTATAACGGCGCGATGGTGGTGGCCCTGACCGAAATCATGCCGGTCGAAGTGCGCACTGCTGGCTTTTCCCTGGCTTACAGCCTGGCAACCGCGATTTTTGGCGGCTTTACGCCAGCCATCGCCACCGGCCTGATTGAATACACCGGCGACAAGGGTGCGCCTGGCATGTGGATGACTGCCGCAGCGGTATGTGGCCTGTTTGCAACATTATATTTGTACCGTAAAGCCGGCAATCAAAAGGCTGTGGCGGCATAAAACCGCAGCCGGCCCGGGCGAATCACGCATTTACCCGGGCTGCTATCAGAACGGCAAGATGGCTGGAATTTGACTGAAAATCGGTCCCAAGGCACTGATTTCATTGATTTTTCCCGATCCACGGCCGGTTTTATTGTATAATTTGCGGTTTTCCACCCCCGGCAAGTGATCGACAATCGGGTCAAGAAGCAAGACGACCGACGAAGTGATTGATTGGCTACCACTCAATTGAGGCAATTATGAAAGACGGCATTCACCCAAATTACCGCG
>NZ_DATMRK010000017.1:0-35148 GCF_035566375.1 Collimonas sp. | reverse complement strand
CAGGGCATGGTTGTCAATCCTTTGGTCTTCATTCGAATGAACCAAAAGTGTTACCCATGTCCCGGCACACCTGTTACCTATGTCTCCGGTCTATACACTTCGCCAAGAAAAAGTAACCAAAAAGAAGGCGACCGCAAAGCCGTTGCCTTCCCTTCGGTCAGGTCCCCAAATGTGGCGCGTGCCAGTCGGGTGGAAAGACCAACTCGCTACGCTCAAACATGTCTTCCCACAATTCCCGACTGACACGCGCCACATTTGGCAACGTCCCAATGCGGGGCACGTCAAAAACAACCGCAACTTCAAAAGCAACCGCAACTTCAAAAGCAACCGCAACTTCAATCACTGCAATCATGTAGTCGCTTGCTTTAAGAGAATATTTAACGGCTGTCTGGAGCTAGGTTTTATTTGTTGGGATTTCCTGTTCTTCGCAGCGAAGCAGCAGCTAATTGCGAAGCGTTTCAAAGCATTTTATGCAGCCATGTTTGGTTTTAGAAAGCAGGTCCATTCCCTACTCTACGGATAACTACCCATACACCCCCAAAGTGGAGGGTATATACCCAGTAGCTTTTAAGACAAGCAGTAGTATTCTGAAGAGCATAGGGGTCGGAGTCGTAGGGTCTTCTAGAAAATCAAGCACAGAAGAACCGTCGGACAAAAAACACGCCGGCCTAGGGAGAATAATAATGACGCGTCTCGCTGCCGCCAGTCTGGAGCATCCTGCGCCGGCCCCTAACCAACGGCGCGCAGGTTTTACGCTGCTTGAACTGCTCGTCGTCATTGTCATTATCGGCTTGCTTGCCGGTATGGTGGCTCCCCGTTATTTCGATCAGATCGGCAAATCCAATACCAAAATCGCGCGCGCTCAGATTGTGTCGCTGGAGAAGGCGCTCGATCAATATCGGCTTGACGTGGGGCATTACCCTACTACCGACGAGGGTCTCGACAGTCTTTTCGTGAAACCGAATAACGAGGAGAAATGGCAGGGGCCGTATCTGAAGAAGGCCGTGCCGATGGACCCTTGGGGCCGTCCTTATCTCTACAAATCACCGGGCGATCATGGCGAATTGGATCTGAGTACGCTGGGCGCCGACGGCCAGCCTGGCGGTAGCGGCGAGAACGCTGATGTCGGCAACTGGATGTCTAATTAGGCGGCTGCCATGAACAATTCGCCCATCTCTCACGTCATCGAATTCGACATTGTGGCTAAAGCACAGGCAGGCGCCATGCGCTCGCTGCGATTGGCTGCGGTCGATGCGGCGGCGGCAACCCGGCTCGCCGAAAGAGAGGGGCTGCGTGTCCTGTCTTGCGTACCTCACCGCAGCAGCTTCGCGCGCGCCGGGCGGGGGAGTGTCGGGACTGGCCGTACCCGGCTTGATATCGCACTGTTCGCCCATGAACTGGCGTCGCTGCTGGACGCCGGCCTGGGAATCATCGACGCCATCGAAACCCTGGCCGAAAAAGAACGCCTGGCCGAAACCCGCCGCGTATTCGAAAAAATAGTGCAATCCTTGAAGGAGGGCCGCAACTTCTCGGGGGTGATGAGCGAGCGGCCCGATGTGTTCCCGCAATTGCTGGTCGCCAGTATCTCAGCCAGCGAACAGACCGGCGATATGGCGGCTGCGCTGCGCCGTTATTCCGCCAATTTCGAAACCCTGCGCACTATCCGCTCCAAGGCTGTGGGGGCGGCGGTTTACCCATTGATGCTGCTGGGGGTGGGTTCGCTGGTGGTGTTGTTCCTGCTGGCGGTGGTGGTGCCGAAATTCTCCACCTTGATTGAATCGACCCGGGGCGAGATTCCGTTCGCGTCGCAGGTTTTGATCGGCCTCGGCAGAACCATCCATGCCCATCCGCAATTGGTGGCGGCTGCTTTCATCGGCGCTTTCCTGTCGCTGATCTTGGCGGTTCGCCATGCTTCGCGTGCCGGCTGGAATCTGCCGGTGTTGCAGCGCCTGCCGATCGTCGGGCCGCTGATCCGGATTTTCCGCCATGCGCAGTTTTATCGCACCAGCGGCATGCTGATCGAAGGCGGCATTCCGGCGGTGCGTGCGTTCGACATGTGCGGCTCGCTGCTGACGCCGGAAGACAGTCGCAAGCTGGCGCGGGCGGTGGCGTCGATCCGCGAGGGAGCCGCCATCGGCCCGGCGCTGCAGCTGGCCGGCCTGGCCGATCCAGTCGCCTTGCGCATGCTGATGGTGGCGCAACGTACCGGCAAGCTGGCTGAGATCCTGGCGCGCATTGCCGCTTTTCAGGAGGCAACCTTGAGCCGCGCCATCGACGTCGCGACACGTTTGTTCGAACCGATCCTGATGCTGTGTATCGGCCTCATTATCGGCGCCATCGTGGTGCTCATGTATTTGCCGATTTTCGATCTCGCCTCTAGTATTCAGTGACCGCCATGGACAACGTCTACACACATAATTTCGGCCCGGCCCACACGGTCCAGACCGCTCTGGATCCGGAAGCCATCCGCGAGATGCAGGAGCAGGGAGGTTCTACCCTGCAGATCATCGAGCAGATAGCGGCCGGGTTTGGCGATGATGTTGCCGCTTATCTTCTGGCGGCCGCAGCCTACTTCAGGATGCAGCCGGTGACGATGGTCATGATGCGGCAACTCAAGCCGGATTTTGAGCTGCTATCGTTTATCGAGGCTGGCAAACGGCTGTGCATTGCCTTCGTCGATCCGGTCGGCGAGCTGCTGCTGGTGACGGCTGACCCCTTGGATGTGCGCACCCGCAGCTGGATCAACGCCCGTTTGCGCAGCCGCGCCGAGCAGCCGGTCAGCTGGGGCGTCGCCACCGCCGGCGATCTGCGTTCCTATCTTGCAGTCATTGAGAAAACCGTGCGGGCGATGGATTCGGTCGGCATTGCCGACACCGTCAATACGATCGACAAGAGCGCGTTGTCGATCTCGATTGAAGACATCAGCAGTACCGAGAGCAGCATCGTGCGGCTGGTCAACTCGACCATCTATGACGCACTGCGCGCCGGCGCCAGCGATATCCACCTCGAGACCCAGCCGCAAGGCTTGAACATCAAGTATCGGCTGGATGGCGTGCTGAGCATGATCAAACGCTTGGACGGCAGCGATCTGGCGAATCAGGTCTTATCGCGCATCAAGGTGATTTCCGAACTGGATATCGCCGAGCGCCGGATTCCCCAGGACGGCCGCTTCAAGGTCTCGACCGAAGGCCGTGAAATCGATCTGCGGGTCTCGATCATGCCCAATCTGTTTGGCGAGGATGCGGTATTGCGGGTGCTCGACCGCTATCATCTGTCGGGCGAGTTGCAAACCTTAAGCCTGGAAACCCTGGGCTTCGCCGAGCCCGCCAAGGAATTCGTGCGGCGCCTGTCGCAACTTCCCTATGGCTTGCTGCTGGTCACCGGACCTACCGGTAGCGGCAAGACCACCACCATCTACGCGGCAATCACGGAAATCAATACCGGTCTCGACAAGATCGTCACGATTGAAGATCCGGTCGAATATCAATTGTCTGGCGTGCTGCAGATTCCGGTCAACGAAAAGAAGGGGCTGACCTTCGCCCGCGGACTGCGTTCGATACTGCGCCACGATCCCGACAAGATCATGGTGGGTGAAATACGCGATCCGGAAACCGCGCAAATCGCGGTGCAGGCGGCGCTCACCGGCCATCAAGTGTTTACCACCGTGCACGCCAATAATGTGTTCGACGTCATCGGCCGTTTCACCAACATGGGGGTCGATTCCTACAGCTTTGTCTCGGCCCTCAACGGCATCCTGGCGCAACGGCTGGTACGCATCAACTGCCCGATGTGCGTGACCGAGGATCACCCCGACAAGGAATTGATGCTGCGCTCGGGCCTGGGTACTTCCCCGCTGGCTATATCCAGTTTTCATTTCCAGCATGGGGTAGGGTGCGCGCATTGCCGCGGCAGCGGTTTCAAGGGACGGCGCGCGATCGCCGAGACGCTGTCGCTGAACGACACTTTGCGCGATTTGATGGTGGAGCGCGCCGCCATTTCCAAGATCAAGCATGCCGCCCGGCAGAACGGCCTGAAAACGCTGCGCGAAGCGGCGGTTGCCTTGGTGGCGGCAGGCATGACCACTCTTGAGGAGATCAATCGTGTTACACCTGTGGAGTAAAACTGTACAACTGCTGGTCGAGCCGCATCAAGTGACGGCGCTGTTGCCAATGACTGGCCACGGACGGGATGAGATGCGGGATGAAACGGGGGATGCAATCATTGTGCCGGTCGCCAAAATTGAACCTGGCGCAGGTGCATACGACGGCATCGGCAAGGCGCTGCGCGATATCCTGCCGCAGCTGAAAAACCGGGAAAAATATCCCGAAGCGCAAGGATCGCGCAGGCTCAATCTCGAAGTAGCCGATACCCTGGTGCACTACGATGTCTTGAAGGTTGATGCGCGTCGCTTGCCGCCGCCCGAGCTGGATCGTTTGGCTGCGCTGGCGCTGGCCGACACCTTGGGTCTCGATCCAGCCTCACTGGCGATGCGCTGTTCGGTCCAGCTGGACGGGCTCAGCGCGGTGGTTTGCGGCATGCCGTCGGCCCTGCTGGATGTCATCCAACAGGCCTGCGACGATGGCGGCTGCCGCCTGAATCGTCTGGAGCCAGGCTTTGCAGCATTCTGGAACGGTTCTTTTGCCCACAGCAAAAACCATGACGCGCTGCTGGCGCGTGTGCGCGGCAGCGCTTTAATGCTTGGCTGGCTTCGCGATGGCAAGTGGCAGGCGCTGGCCGCCGAACGCCTGTCGAGAAACGATTGGGCCGCCTTGAGCGATAGCTGCGAGGCGTTTTGCCGCCGCCTGTGCGTGCCGGACCACGCCGGATTGCCGATCTATTTCGACGCCGACATAGGTGACATTCCGCCCGCCGCGCACAGCCGCTGGCAGCGCCTGCCGCCGCAGCCAGTGACGATGTCCGATGCAGCGTCCGTAACACCCGAGGCGTCTGATGTTGCCTCAAACTTTGCTTAGCAGGTAGCTATCATGGCCTCCTTCCAAAAACTCGATTTCGATTTTGCCAGCCAGCGCCGGAAATTGCCGCCGTTCGGGCTGGCACTGCTGATGGCGGGAGCTGCCGCAAGTATCTATGGCGGCGTGCAATTGGCGTCAGCCTACGGCGATCGCAAGGCCGAACAAAGCGTGTATGAGGCCCTGGTGTCGCGCCTGCATGAGGTAAGCCATGCCGACCAGGCCGGCGCCAAAGTCACGCCTGCCGAAATGCAGAAATTCAAGAACGCCGCACAGATTGCCGGCCAGTTGAACACCCCTTGGGAGCGCCTGCTCAAAGTACTCGAATCGGCGCCGATGGAACATGTGGCTTTGCTTTCGGTAGAGCCGGTGGCGTCACGGCGGCAATTGCATCTGGTCGGCGAGGCGAAAGACCTGGCTACCATGCTTGACTATCTGACCTATCTGCAGGCGCAGCCAGGCCTGCAACGGGTGGTTCTGACTTCACACCAGATACAGACCCAGCCAGGGTCGCCGGTCCGCTTTCAGATCCAGGCGCATTGGGAGGAGCAATGAACAGCACAAACTCAATCGCGCTGATGCTGCTGACGCTACGTTACGCACTGGCGCGCCGCGTCGGCTGGCCGGGGGCGGTGGGGGTCTTGCTGCTCGGCTTCACTTTGCTGGCGGCTCTGGCGATTGCGCCGCGTTGGGAAAAGAACGCCGGCGAGATCAAGTCACAGACCCGGGTCGCCCTGGTCGATCTCAATCGGGCCCGGCTTGAACATCGGGTGCAGCCGAAAACCAGCGAGCAACTGCGGCGTTTCACGGCCTGGTTTCCAACGATTGACCACAATGCCAGCGATCTGCGGCGGCTGCTGGAACAAGCGCAACTGGCCAAGCTCGATCTGACCAAGGGCGAATATCATGTTTCGGACGCCGATGGCGCAGCGTTTGTGAGCTATGAAGTGGTGTTGCCGGTGAAAGCCAGCTACGACACCTTGCGCAGTTTTATCGCAGGGGTGCTCAATGCAATACCTAATGCCTCGCTAGCCGAACTGCATATCGAACGCGCCGCAGTCAACAGCACGATCCAGGATGCGCGCATTCATTTTACTTTTGTCTACCGTGGAGTCTGACATGCACAATCGACTCAGAAGCCGATTTTCACGGCGACAAATAGGATTGGTGCTGGCAGCCGGTGCGCTGGCGGCCTACGGCGCCATGATGTTTTCCGGCGGCTCTGCCGAATCCAAGCTGATCGAGCCGGTGACGCGGACTGCAAACAATCCTCAAGCGGCAAGCAAGCAATCGACTAGCAACCAGGCGGCCGCCGCTGCAGCACTGCCGAAAACCATAACGCTGCCGGCACGCACCAACCTGGAGCAGGCCGGCGCCAACAATCTATTCGCCGCCAACAGCTGGTTGCCGCCACCACCGCCGCCACCGAAGGAGGAGCCGCCACCACCGCCGCCACCGCCGACCGCGCCGCCGCTACCCTTCAATTTTGTCGGACTGTTGCAAGATCAAGCCAAGCCCACCGCGTTTCTGGCCAAGGATGACCAGTTGCTGCTGGTGACGGCGGGAGATACCGTCGAAGGCAGTTATCGCATCGATTCCGTCAGCGCCAAGGAAATTGTCCTGACTTACCTTCCGCTCAACCAGCGGCAATCCATTTTGATTTCTGGGGGGCTGTAATGCGCCTTATCCAATCCACGTCAAAAAACTGGCGCCGCCCGGCCGCGTTGCTGCTGGTGGTGATTTTGCTGAACGGTTGCGCCGCGCAAAGTCTGCACAAGGACGGCCAACGTCAGATTAAAGAAGGGCATGTCGCGGAAGGGCTAGCCAACATGCGCGAAGCCTTGCGGCTGGACCCGGGTAATTTGCCGTATAAGCTCGATTACATCAACCGCCTCGACGAAGAAACCAAAAAATTGATACGGCAGGGCGACGAGCATCGTTCCGCCGGCGATACCAAGGGCGCGCGCGATGCCTATCTGGAGGCGCTGCAACTTGACGGTTCCAACGAACGGGCCAGGCGCGGCGTGGCTGACATCGACATGGACACGCGGCATCGGGACATATTGGCCGAAGCCGAGAAGCTGGCCGCGGCCGGCAAACTGGATGCGGCGCGCGAACGCACCATGGTGGTGATGCTGGAAAATCCAGCCAATCCCAACGCCCAGCTGTTACTACGCAAGATTAATACCGAGATCGATGGCCAGCACCGCGCCAAAGAGGCGCTGACCGCCTCGCAGTCAGTCATGAGGAAACCGGTCACGCTGCAGTTCCGTGACGCCAATCTGCGCATGGTGTTCGAAGCGCTGTCGCGCACCACCGGTCTCAACGTGATCTTCGACCGCGATGTGCGCCCCGATCTGAAGACCACCATCTTCGTGCATGAAGGTTCGGTCGAAGACACCGTCAACCTGATCCTGTTGCAGAACCAGCTGGAGAAGAAAGTACTGAACGTCAACACCATGTTCATTTATCCGGCTACCGCGGCTAAACAAAAGGAATATCAAGAGTTGAAGGTGCGCACTTTCCATATTTCGAATGGCGATGCGAAATACATCCTGTCAGTGCTCAAATCCGTGCTAAAGATCAAAGACGCGCTGGTCGACGAACGCACCAATACGCTGGTCTTGCGCGATACGCCGGAAGCGCTGGATGTCGCCGCCAAGGTGATTGCAGCGCACGATCTGGCGGACGCCGAAGTGATGCTGGAAGTGGAGGTGCTGGAAATTTCCCGCGATCGCCTGACCGACCTCGGCATCTCATGGCCCAACAGCGCCACCATATCGACCCCGACCGGGGCCGCCGGTGGCCTGACTCTTGGCGCTCTCGGCGATCTGACGCGCGGCCAGCTGCAGGTCACGCCGTTCTCGCTGGGCATCGGTTTCAAGCTGCAGGATACCGACGCCAATCTGCTGGCCAGCCCGCGTATCCGTGTGCGCGACCACGAAAAGGCGAAGATCCTGATCGGCGACAAGGTGCCTATCATCACCAATACCGTGACACCGGTGCAAACCGGCAGTTCAGTGGTCACCGGTTCGATCCAGTATATCGACGTCGGCATCAAGCTCGAAGCTGAGCCGCATGTTTATCCGGAAGGCGAGGTCGGCATCAAGCTGAACCTGGAGGTCAGCAATATCGTCAAGGAAATCTCCGGGCCTTCCGGCTCGCTGGCCTATCAGATCGGCACTCGCAGCGCCTCCACCAGCTTGCGTTTGCGCGACGGTGAAACCCAGGTGCTGGGCGGCCTGATCAGCGACTCCGATCGTAACGCCGCCGCTAAAGTGCCTGGCCTCGGCCAGTTGCCGATCATCGGCCGCTTGTTCTCCGAACATAATGGCGACCATACCAAGACCGAGATAGTGCTATCGATCACGCCCCGCATCGTACGCGCCCAGGGGATAGCCGAAGACACCATGCGCGACGTCTGGTCCGGCACCGAGACCACGATCCACTCGGGTCAGTTCCGTCTCGATCCGATCTCTAGCGTGTCAGGTACCAGTAGCGGCGTAAGCATGCCGAGGGCAGACGCTGCACCGGCACCAGCACCGGCACCTGCAATCACACCGGTGGCGCCGCCTGCTGCCATAGCCGCGCCCGCGGTGCCACCGGTTGCCCCGACTATCCTGAACGGCGTGGTGCCTAGCGCACCGACACCCTCGGCGACGCAGCCGCAAGGGGTCGAGACGGTCGTCAATCCGAGCCCGGCCGAGGGCGCCTATCCATCTGCGCCTATGTCCGCGCCGCCTGTGACGGCGCCGCCGGCGCCTGCACCAGCGCCAGCGCCAGAAACCGCCACGCCGCCACCGGCGGATGTATCAGCGGCTGTGCCATCCGATAAGGTGTTGGCAAATGCGGCAACTGCGGCGCCAGTGGCGCCATTGGCTGCAGCGGCGGCCATGCCAGTCAGTGCGCCGGCCGCAGAGATACCCGCAGCCGTTAGCGCCGCTGCACCAGCCAGCGTGACGCCGATCGTGGTTGCCGCCGCCATCCCGCCGGTGACTGCCGGCGCAACAGACAAGAGCGCCCAGCCGGCAAGTCCGGCAGTAAGTCCTGCAGCAAGTCCTGCGGTAATTCCGGTAGTAAGCCCGGCAGTAAGCCCCGCCGCATCCGCCATCGGCGGTAGCGCCAACAGTGTCGGCGGCAGGCCGCAGATATCCTGGGGCAAGATGGAAAACGTCAAGGCAGGGGATCAATTCAAGGTCACTCTTAACGCTTCAAGCTTCGACGGCGTCCATACGCTGCCGTTCTACATCCTTTACGACCCACGGGTGCTGTCCTTCGTCGGCGCCAGCCCGGGCGATGTCAGCAGCCGGGTCGGCGTCAGCAACATCGACCCAGTCATCAACGACGCCGCCGGCCGCGTCAACATGACGCTCGACGCCGCCGCCGGTAAATTCTTTACCGGTTCGGGAGCGCTGATGAACCTGACATTTGCGGCCAAGACATCAAGCCGGCAGACATTGGTGGAAATGCAGCTGGCGCAGCTGGGCATGAGCGGCGGCGCCTTGCGCAATATCTCCCGGCCGCAACCGCTGATGCTGAAGATCGAGCCATGAAAACGCGCGGATTTACGCTCATAGAGCTGGTCATCACACTGGCCTTGGTAGGCTTGGTGGCGATGGTCGCTTTGCCGCTCTATGAAATTTCGGCAACCCGCATGAAGGAAACCGAGCTGAAACTGGCCTTGCGCCAGATCCGCATAGCGCTGGACAACTATAAGACAGCAGCCGACACCGGTCAGATTACAAGGGAGTCTGGTGATTCCGGCTATCCGCCCTCGCTCGAAATACTGGTGAACGGCGTCGAAAATGCCAAGGACGTCAATCATGCCCGCCTGGTATTCCTGCGCCATGTTCCGCGCGACCCGTTCTACCCCGATCCGGCCCAACCGGCGGAGCTGACCTGGGCTTTGCGCAGCTACGGCAGCCCGCCGAATGATCCGATGCCGGGCAACGACGTGTATGACGTCGCCTCGCTCTCGCCTGGCAAGGGCTTGAACGGCATCGCCTACAAGGAGTGGTAATCATGTTAAGGCCGATTCCGCTCTGCCGCCAAGGCTTTACGCTGATTGAAATGGTGATCGTGATGGCCGTGATCGGTCTGCTGCTGACGCTCGCCGTGCCGCGTTATTTTGTCGCGCTGGACGGCGGCAAGGTCAAGGTGCAGCAGCAAAACCTGGCAACCATGCGTGACGCGCTCGATAAATTCTATGGCGATCAAGGCCGCTATCCGGAAACTCTGGAGGAACTGGTACAGAAGCGCTATCTGCGCAGCGTGCCGGTGGATCCGCTGACAGAAAGTCCTAACTGGATCGCCATCGCCCCTCTCGATCCCGCCCTGAGCGGGGTCTACGATGTGCGCAGTGCAGCAAAGACCAACGGTGTAGAAAATGATACCGCTACCATTGCCAACTAAGCCAACCAGGCCAACCAAGCGTAGGGCGCGCGGCATCGTCTTGCTGGCCCTGCTGCTGACGCTGGCGCTGATGGCCGTGGCGCTGATGGGCGCGGTCGAGGTCTGGTCGCTAGAGCGGCAGCGCGAAACCGAAGCCGAACTGCTGTACGTCGGCGACCAGTATCGGTTAGCGATTGAACACTATTATTACGCCACGCCCGGGGCTGGCAAGACGCTGCCGAACAGTATTGACGACCTGATCGAAGACCAGCGTTTCCCGGTGCCGGTGCGGCATTTGCGCCGCGCCTATGCGGATCCGGTCACCGGCGCAGCGTTTGACTTGTTGCGTAACGGCGAACAAATCAGCGGAGTGGTGAGCAGTTCGACAAAATCGACTATCAAACGTAGTGGTTTTTCTCACGCCGATAGTGCATTCGAGGGATTTGAGACCTACAATCAATGGAGATTTCTGTTTAGTCCACCCGTGTCTGGAAGAGCCGGCCGTAGATCTCAGTCTCCGCAATCACCATCATTTCGTCCACCCGTAGCCATCGGAGGAAAGTCATGACCTACCGAATTCTGATAGTCGAAGACCACAATCTACTCCGGCACGGGCTACGATCCATGATCACGGCGCTACCTGGTTACGAGGTGGTGGGCGAGGCGCGCGAAGGCAAGGAGGCGATCCGGGAAGCGATTTCCCTGCATCCGGACATGATCCTCATGGATTTATCCCTGCCCGGCATGAACGGCATCGAGGCCACGGCGCAGATCAAGAGGCGCATGCCGGATATCCGGGTGCTGGTGCTGACCGTCTACAAGACCGACGAATATGTGACGGAAACGCTGCGGGTAGGCGCCGACGGCTATGTGCTGAAAGATGCGTCATACGATGAATTCGTGATTGCGATTCAGACCGTTATCAGTGGCAAGAAATATATTTGCCCCGACGTCTCCATGCACTTGATCAACGATTTCCTGCATCGCGGCGATGCACCGAAGGCGATGACGCCCTGGAACAAACTCACTGCGCGCGAACGCAGCATCCTCAAGCTGGTGGCGGAGGGGCGCACCAATCGCATGACCGGTGAATTCCTCAATATCAGCGCCAAGACCGTCGAAAAACATCGCGCCAACCTGATGCACAAGCTTGGTTTGCACAATGCCGCAGAACTGATCCTGATGGCCTTGGACATGGGCTTGATCGAGCATGCAGGCAATTCCACCAACGGGGTCAACCGAGCCAACGGCAACTCGGCTTTATCGTCAGAGATATCATCCAAAAAACCGCCGGATGGCAGCGCCTTCTCGCCGGAATGAGATAAGCCGTCTCTATAAACTCCGTCATCCCCGCGCCTGGTTTGCGCCTAACAAACGCAGCTAACTGGGGTCAGAGTGAACTTTCTGCGTGTTTTTTGCAGAAACTTCACTCTGACCCCACTTAGCGGGCCACGGAGTACCTGCCTCATCGCATAAAAAAAACGACCTGGTGCGCTCTGCCTTTCTCCGAATCCGTCATGTGGGGTCAGAGTCAAGTTGGCGATGAAGCACTGCAGAAATTGACTAACCCCGTTGACTCTGACCCCAGATGACTCTTGCCGTGGCGATCAGCGGTGCGAATACGCCATGCACCAGCCTTGAGGATTGACCGGCCCCGCCACAATTTTGCAAGTGCCGGTGCCTGCCTCCGGCGAGGGCGGCGGAGTATACGCAGCGCAGTCGGCGCACATTTTTCCATCCTTGGGACTATCCTGGTAATGCAGCATGCCTTTGTTCGCGGAGCCTGCCTTGGCAGGCGGCGCATGAACTATCAGAGGTGTAAGAATGACCGCGCCTAGCACCGCGCCGCTACGGCGCAGCATAATCCGGCGCGATGTTTTTTTTTCTTGATTCTTTTCGTGATTCATGGCGATTCCCCTCCAGATAAAAACCGGTAAATCGGGAACGCCCGCAGCTATCCCTTGTGCTCGCGCCGCCGCTCAGACAACGCCTGACTGCCGTCAGAACATGAACCAGGCATACAGGTAAAGCGTGTTGTTATCCTTGGCGTCTCTGAGCGTCGCGTCGTAATTCGTTTTGCTGCCGTTGAATTTCGTATAGCCGGTGTATTGCAACCCGAAGCGGACGTTCGCCTGCGGATCCCAATTAAAAACGTAGTGTGGCCAGTAATTCAATTCGACGATATAGCCCGAGGTGTCCGGCTTGCCGTTGTTGGTAGCGAATCGCGCGAAGTCGGCATCGCCCGTGAGCTTGAATACAGCGCCTGTAATGCCGTAGGTGCGGTCATACAGATAGCTGAGCTTGGCTCGGGTCGAACGCAGGTTGGAGCTCGGGTTGTCATTGTTCCCATTCAGGAAACCGGCCCGCCAGTCGGCTTTCTCGTGGATCGTGGAAGCCATGGCTGTGATGATATGGTGATCATCCTTGCTGAAAAACTGATACGTGGCGTCGAATCCCAGGTCGGTGAAGCGATCGCCCTGGGGAGTTGCATCCGGCGCCGCCATGGTGACTCTGGCGGCGCTGGCGCCGACGGTGAAATTCTGATGGTCGCTGCCGAAGGTGTAGGTAGCGCGCAAGTAGGGATTGGAGCCCGACAGCGTTACTCTTTGAGCATCCGGCGTACCCCAGCGTAAGGCTGAAAGCGCACCTTTGGCGGTCTGATACGAGGCCGCTTCCAGATAGAGCGAATCGAACAGGTAAGTGTAGGCGCCGATGCCGGCTACCCGCGCACCGGACTCAAGGAAGGTCGGCACGCCGCGGCCCGGGCCGGCGATAGTCGGGCTGTAGTACGGAAAACTCCAGGCCGGCGTGGTATTCCAGACGTCTTGGACGGTAGGGTTGTTGTGCAAGGTCAGGCCGAAGAAGGTTGGTTTTTCTTCCGATCCGGTCATTTTCACCAGGCGCAGATCAGTGTTGTCCAGCGCGCCGTGCCCGACATATCTCTGATTGTCGGTGGTGCTGATGTTGTTGTAGGTCCATTGCACGAAGCCACCGGCGTAGTCGGTGAATTTGCCGCCGGTGAACAGGCTGGCGGCCTCGGCCACCAGTTCGCGGTTCTTCGCGAAAAGCTTATCGCCGCTGGATTTGTCGGTATTGTCGCTGATTGAATTGCGCGAGACGATCGCCATAAAGGCCAGCGGGATCTTCTCGCGTTCGCCCAGGGTATATCCGCCCAGCTTGAATTTTCGGCCGAACGGCGTTAGTTCCGGATAGATGGTGTGGCAAGACGAGCACTTCAGGCTGGTCTGCCTCGCAAAAAGAGGATTGGCGTTGGCGTTGGATATATATCCAAAAAGAACAATCAGCCACACAGCCAGAATAATCAGCCACGCAATGGCCGCTACGCGTTTTAAAAACGTGTAAATGTTATTCATTGCGAATTCCCCCTGATTTTTTTTGATTGCAAACCTCGCACGATCCACAATTCGCAATCGTATGAATCAAAAATAGGCTGTTCGGGGGAGTGCGTCATTGGGTAGAAGTACTACGATTACCTCGTAATAGTCCCCATGCGATGGTTTGTCAGCAGCCAAAGCAGAATTTACAGAGGATTTGGTTTGCAATTTCAAAACCCTGTGCTAGAATCTCGCCTGTTTTACGAAATAAGAAATTATTTCATCGGCGATGCAGGGGATGATGTTGGTGCTCCTGGATTGCAAACACTCCATACGCGGGAGTAGCTCAGTTGGTAGAGCGCAACCTTGCCAAGGTTGAGGTCGAGAGTTCGAGACTCTTCTCCCGCTCCAAATTCCAGGTAAGCAAGATGCCAAATCTTTCTTACCGTTTCAGTAAAAAATCCTGCCTTGATTTTTCTCCTGATATGCCTCGCAGATTGCTGCGTGCATGGTTTTCACGGAGTTCCGCTGTCGCTTTTTAGCGAGCCGATACAAGAGTAGATTCACCTTTCGCCGGAGCCACTTTCCAGATAGGACTGGGTTCCGGGAGTCTTCTCCTTTATCGGTCTCTCCAAGCCTGCTGCACGGTTCGAGCTAACTGGGGGCGGGAGCTAACTGGGGTCAGAGTCAAGTTTCGCGATGAAGCACTGCGAAAGTTGACTCCGACCCCAGATGACTCCGACCCCAGATGACTCTGCCCTCAATAGCTACATCATTTAGGGGCTTCAATCGGCAAGCCGCCGAGTATCTGCGCCGGCCGCCGCAAAACCGGATCAAACGGATTGATCTGCGCGCCGACGCTGGCAGCTTCTTTCTTGAGGATCTGCACCACGGTCGGCAAACGGTCGGCATTTAATCTTTCCGCCAGCGTGGCAACGCTCAAGGCTGCCACTGCGCGGCCTTGGCGGTCCAGCACCGGCACCGCAATCCCGGCCATGCCGGGCAGCAAGCCCACCCCATGACTAGCGGCATAACCAAGTTCAAGTGAGCGCTTGATTTCAGTGCGCAAATACACTTCGTCATATAAACCCAGATCCAGCAGGCGCGGCAGATTGAAACGGATGATTTCTTCGCGCTCCGCTTCCGGCAGGAACGCCAGAATCACCAACGCCCCCTGACCAACGCCAAGTGCGACCCGGCCGCCGATGTCGCCGGTGAACGAGCGGATCGGAAACGGCCCCTCGCTGCGATCCAGGCACATGGCGTCGTAGCCGCTGCGCACCAGCAGGAACATGGTGTCGCCCAGCGCGGCCGACAGCCGCAACAGGATAGGCCGGCAGATATCGCGCAAATTGCCGCGATGGCCGGCGCGTGCGGCCAAGGCAAAAAATTCCACACTCAATCGATAGGCTTTGCTGCGTTCGTCCTGTTCGACCACGCCTTCGCCTGTCAGCGCGCGCAGAATGCGGTGCGCGGTGGGCTGGGCCAGGCCGGTTGCGGCGGCTATATGGGTCAGCTTGGCGCCGTCGCCATTGGTCGTTGCCAATGCGCGAATAATCGCGAAACCGCGCTGCAGGCTGGTTCCGGCCGAAACGTCTTGATCTTTCACTATTTCCTCCAGATGAAATTAGTTTATCTATATATCCAATAATGATCCATTAAATGGAATATATCAAATAATTAGTCTGCTATATGGAATATTGGATTGACCCTGATTTTTCTTTTCTCTATATTGCGGAAATGGCCTGGCAGTACTGCGGTAAGGATATTGGGATCAAAACCGACCGTCATGGGAGACAAGTCGATGTCGTTTCTACAGCTGGAAAACCTATCCAAACATTACGGTGACTTCACCGCGGTTGAACAACTCAACCTGACAGTTGAGAAGGGCGAGTTCGTGTCCCTGCTCGGCCCATCGGGTTGCGGCAAGACCACCACCTTGCAAATGATTGCCGGTTTTGTCGAGGCCAGCGCAGGGCGCGTGATCCTGGACGGCCGCGATATCACGCAAGAGAAACCTAACCGGCGCGGCCTGGGCATCGTGTTCCAGAGCTATGCCTTGTTTCCCCACATGACAGTCAGCGCCAATGTCAGCTTCGGCCTGGAAATGCGGCAGATCGCAGCGGACGAACGCGCAGAACGGGTACGCAAGGCGCTGTCGCTGGTGCATCTGGACAAATTCAGCCACCGTTATCCGCGTGAGTTGTCCGGCGGCCAGCGCCAGCGTGTGGCGTTGGCGCGCGCCTTGGTGATTGAACCGCCGGTGCTGCTGCTGGATGAGCCGATGTCGAATCTCGACGCCAAATTGCGCGAAGACATGCAGATCGAACTGCGCGAGATCCAGCGCAAGGTCGGCACCACGACCATCATGGTCACGCATGACCAGTCGGAAGCGCTGTCGATGAGCGATCGGGTAGTCGTCATGGACGCCGGCCGCGCGATACAGATCGCCAAACCGTTCGATGCTTATGAGTGCCCGGTGAACCAGTTCGTCTCGCAATTCGTCGGCAAGGCCAATCTGTTTGAAGGGCAGGTTGCTGCCGTCAGCCAGCAAGGATCGGCACTGAGCGTGCATGGGCAATTGCTGAACACCAGCGATGCAACGCTGCAGATCGGCGAACGGGTCACGCTTTGCCTGCGCCCGGAAAAACTCGAACGCTGCAGCCCGCAGGATGAAATTATCCGTGGCCGGGTGCGCTCCGGTGTGTTTCTTGGCAACCAATGGCTGTATCACATCGATACCGGCCTCGGCGATCTGCTGGCGACCTGGCAGAACTGCGGCAATGCCGCATGCCGCGACGGCGAAGAGGTTTCACTGCGCTGGGCGGCCGACGCGCTGCACATAGTCAAGCGCGAACACCTTGAGGCGCACAATGGCTAAGTCGCCGTCGCTGCCGTATCTGCTGACCGCTCCCGGCGTGATCCTTTTTTTCACGATGGTGCTGGTGCCATTGCTGTTGACCTTGCTGTTGTCCTTCTATGGCTTCGATTCGAATACCGGCATCCGCGCCAGCCTCAGCCTGCACAACTACTGGCAGGTTTTCAGCGATGAATATTTCCATTCGATTTTCTTGCGCACCTTCTGGGTCGCAGGTTTAACCACGCTCATCTGCATATTGATCGGCGCGCCGGAGGCGTATGTATTGAGCCGCATGGCAAAGCCGTGGCGCTCGATTTTCCTGATCATTATTCTCGGCCCCTTGCTGGTGTCTGTGGTGGTGCGCGCTTTCGGCTGGAGCATGCTGCTGAGCGCCAACGGACTAGTCAATTCGACTCTGGTCTGGCTGGGTTTTGCGCCGCTCAAATTGCTCTATACCACTGGTGCAATCGTGATCGCCCTGGTGCATGTGATGCTGCCATTCATGGTGATCCCGGTGTGGACCTCTTTGCAAAGACTCGACCCTACCGTGGCCCAGGCGGCCTTGTCGCTGAACGCTTCGCCGGCAACGGTGTTGCGGCGGATCATACTGCCGCAGGTCTTGCCCGGCATCTTGTCCGGCAGCCTGATCGTGTTCGGCCTCAGCGCCAGCGCCTTTGCGATTCCCGGCTTGCTGGGCGGGCGCCGCCTGAAAGTGGTGGCGACCACGGTCTATGACGAATTCCTCGGCTCTCTGAACTGGCCGCTGGGCGCATCGATAGCCATCATTTTGCTGCTGGCGAATCTGCTCATCATGTTGAGTTACAACCGGGTTTTGGAACGCAAGTATTCCAGAACGCTGGGCTAATGGATTAATTGGAGAACAGATCGCATGCGCAACAATGGTCCGGTTTCACTGATATTCCACGCGCTGGTGGTGACGTTTGTCATGGCGCCGCTGCTGGTGGTGTGCCTGGTCGCGTTCACGCCGGAAGACACGCTGTCGCTGCCGACCCACGGTGTTTCATTGCGCTGGTTCAAAGCCATCTTTGAACATCCTGATTTCGTGCAATCGTTCTACAACAGTTTGCTACTGGCTTTGCTATCGGCCACGGTTTCGCTGTGCGTGGCGCTGCCGGCCGGCCTGGCGATCGGACGCCTGAGTTTTGCCGGCCGCGATTTTTTGAACGCCTTGTTTCTGTCGCCGCTGATCATCCCGACCCTGGTGCTGGGTGTGGCGCTGATGCGCTTGTTTGCCAGCATGGGCGTCAGCGGTTCGTTCGGCTGGCTGGTGATCGCCCATGTGGTGGTGATCAGCCCCTATGTATTGCGGCTGGTGCTGGCGGCGGTAGTGGGTATGGATCAAAGCGCCGAGCAGGCCGCGCAATCGCTAGGCGCCGGCGCCTGGACCGTGTTCCGGCGCATCACGCTGCCGATGATATTGCCCGGCATTACCGGCGGCTGGCTGCTGGCGTTTATCAATAGTTTCGACGAGCTGACCATGTCGATTTTCGTGACCACGCCGGCTACCGTCACCTTGCCGGTGCGTATGTATATGTACGCCACCGAATCGATCGATCCGATGATGGCCTCGGTGTCGGCATTGATGATCCTGATTACCGGCGCGGCGATGCTGCTGCTGGATCGCGTCTACGGCTTGGATAAGGTGTTGATCGGTCAGCAGGGATGAGGCCATGTCAGGAAGCGGAAGCCAAACGATGAGTTTATTTACCAGAGTCGCCGAGACGCAGCGGGCGTCGATTACTTTCTCGCTTGACGGCCGCAGCGTCACAGCGCTGGCGGGCGATACCGTATTGACCGCAGTGCTGACGCAGGCCGACAGCTTGCGCCTGTCCGAATTCAGCGGCAAGCCGCGCGCCGGCTTTTGCCTGATCGGCGCTTGCCAGGATTGTTGGATGCGCACTGAAGACGGACAGCCGGTACGCGCCTGCAGTACAGAAATCCAAAGCGGCATGCGCTTGCTGAGCGCGGTTTCAGGAGGTGCGCGTGAGTGAGATGCTGAATGAGCCACGAATAGTGATTGTCGGCGCCGGCCCGGCTGGCGTGCGTGCTGCCGAGGTCCTGGTGGCGGCCGGTCTGCGGCCCGTGGTGGTCGATGAAAACCAACGCGCCGGCGGCCAGATATACCGCCAGCCGCCGGCCGGGTTTGTGCGTTCTAAAAAGCAGTTATACGGAAGCGAGTCGGCCAAGGCGGATGCACTGCATCACACCTTTGACAGACTACGCAGCGCTATCGACTATCTTCCAGAAACCCTGGTGTGGAATTGCGACGGCCAGCAACTGGATCTGCTGAGACGCGGTCAACAGCAGTCGCTGCCATACTCGCATCTGATCTTATGCACCGGCGCCATCGACCGCGTTTTGCCGTTCCCCGGCTGGCTGTTACCCGGCGTGTACACCCTGGGCGCGGCGCAGGTCGCGTTGAAAGCGCAGGGTTGCGTGATCGGCAGCCGCATGGTGTTGGTCGGCACTGGGCCCCTGCTGTATTTGCTGGCCTATCAATATGCCAAGGCCGGCGCCAGGATCGCGGCAGTGCTGGATACTTCATCGTTTTCCGGCAAACTGCGGGCCGCGCCTGATCTGCTTAAACAACCGCTTACCTTCGCCAAAGGCTTGTATTTTCTCGCCTGGCTGCGCTGTCATGGTGTCAGGATAGTGGAGGGCGTGCAAAAGATTGCCGTCAGCGGCGAACAAAAGGTGGAAGCTATTACATGGCACAAGAACGGCCGCGCCGAGACGCTGGAATGCGACGCCGTGGCTAGCGGTTTCGGCCTGCGCTCGGAAACCCAGCTGGCCGATCTGGCTGCTTGCGCCTTCGAATTCAATCAACTCAATCAGCAGTGGCTGCCGCAGCGCGACGGCGCCGGACGCAGCAGCGTCAAAGGGGTCTACCTGGCCGGCGACGGTAGCGGCATCGCCGGCGCCGACGCCGCTGAACTGGCGGGCAAGCGCGCCGCGCTGGCCTTGCTTGAAGACCTGGGGCAGAGCGTCGACTTGCGAGAAACCCGGCGCCTCGATCGTGCGCTGCACAGCATTCAAGGCTTCAGACGCGGACTGGAACGGGCATTCCCGGCGCCGGTCGAATGGGCGCGCGAGTGTGCCGATGAAGAGATTATCTGCCGCTGCGAAGAAATCACGGCGGGCGAATTGCGCCACAGCGTGAAGCAGGCCGGCACGGTGGAAATAAACCGCCTCAAAGCGCTGACCCGGGTTGGCATGGGACGTTGCCAGGGACGGGTGTGCAGCGCCGCCGCCGCCGAAATCCTGGCGTGCAGCACCGGCAAATCGCTGGCGCAAGTCGGACGGCTGCGCGGGCAGCCGCCGGTGAAGCCATTTCCGGTGGCGGTCGGGGTTGTGCAAAATTCAGTAGCGAATTCTGAGCGAGAGATTGCATGAGCGAGCACTTGAGCGCTGAGGTTGTCATCATCGGCGGCGGCTTGATGGCTTGCTCCGCAGCGCTGGCCTTGCGTCGCATGAATCGCTCGGTGCTGTTGCTGGAGCAGGGCTGGTGCGGCGCCCAAGCCAGCGGTGTCAACTATGGCGGGGTGCGGCGTCAGGGGCGGCCGCCGATACAACTGCCGCTGGCCCAGCGTTCGCATGCGATCTGGCAGCGCCTGCCGGAACTGATCGGCAGCAATTGCGAATATACGATTTCCGGCCATCTGAAGCTGGCGCGTAATGAAGAGGAAATGGCGTCGCTGGAGGATTACCGCGCGCAAGCTGAAGAATTCGGTTTGCAGCTGGAGCTACTGGGACGAGCGGCGCTGCGCCAGCGTTACCCGTGGCTGGGCGACAAGGTTGCCGGCGGCTCTTTGTGTGCCGGCGACGGTCATGCCAATCCGCGTTTGGTGGCAGCGGCTTTTGCATTGGCGGCAAAGCGCCACGGCGCCATCATCCACGAAGGCACGACCGTAGAAACCGCAAGCTTCGATGGCAAGCAGTTTACGGTTCGCGCCAGCAACGGTTTGGAAGTAACCGCAAAATTCCTGCTGAACTGTGCCGGCGCGTGGGGCGCCGCGTTTGCCGAACAGTTTGGCGAGCATGTGCCGGAATATCCGATTTATCCAAATATGTGGGTGACCGAAGCGATGCCGAAACTGGTCGAACCCAACGTCGGCATCGTCGGCGGCGGCTTCTATGCACGCCAGGTGGCGCGCGGAAATTTCGTGCTGGGCGGCGGCCGCGGCACAGGGCAGTTGGCGATCGGGTCGACACGCCCCACCAGTGCCTCCATGTTTGCTTCAATGAAAATGGCCTACGAATTCATCCCGGCGCTGCAAAACGCGTTGGTGATCCGCAGCTGGACTGGCGTCGAAGGCGCGTTGCCAGATCATCAGCCGGTGCTCGGGCCCAGCGCCACGACTCCTGGCTTGTTTCATGCTTTTGGTTTTTCCGGCGCGGGCTTTCAGCTAGCGCCGGCGGTGGGGGAAGTGCTGGCGGAATTGGTGGTTGATCAGGCGACGGCGACGCCCATCCAGGCGTTCAGCATTGCTAGATTCAGTGCGCATAACAGAGGCAGCTAACTGGGGTCAGAGTCATCTGGGGTCAGAGTCAACGGGGTTAGTCAATTTCTGCAGTGCTTCATCGCCAACTTGACTCTGACCCCAGTTAGCTGCGTTTGTTAAGCGCAACCGCGCTGACGTCGATGTAATTGAAGTTACACAGGTGGCAGGCCTGTGTCTGGTATCGGGTGTATTGGGGGCGTTTAATTTTTGAGGAGATGGCAACATGAAATTCAAGCAAATCATCCTGGCGGCAGGATTCATTTCGGCATTAGGCGCTACTGCGACAAGCAACGCCGAAACACGCACGCTATACGTCGGCATGAACGGCGGCAGCATGGAAAAGAATTACACCAGCTATATATTCCCGGATTTTGAAAAAGCCAACAACGTCAAGATCGTGGTGGTGCCCGGTACTTCGGCTGACATCATGGCTAAGATGTCGGCGCAAAAAGACAAACCGCAAATGCATCTGGTGTTTCTCGACGATGGCGTCATGTACCGTGCGGTCGGCATGGGCTTGTGCCAGAAACTGAAAGAGGCGCCGGTATTCAAGGAGATCTATCCTTTCGCCCGCATGGCGAACGACCAGGCGGTGGGGATCGAACTGGGCACCGTCGGCATCGGCTACAACAAAAAGATGTTCGATGAAAAGGGTTGGGCCGCGCCGACTTCGTGGATGGATTTCGCCGATCCGAAATACAAGGGAAAAGTCGTGTTCCAATCGATCCAGAGCAGCACCTTCGGCCTGCACAGCTTCCTGATGTTTAACCGTCTGGTCGGCGGCACCGACAAGAATGTCGAGCCGGGTTTCCAGAAATGGGGCAGCACGGTCGGTCCTAACGTGCTCGAATACCTTTCCAGCTCGGCGAAAATTTCCGAGATGGTGCAAACCGGTGAAACCGCCATTTTCCCGCTGACGCCAACCGCCATTGCGAATTTGAAAGCCAAAGGCATTCCGGCCGAATTCGCTACGCCGAAAGAGGGCGCGGTGATGTTGATGGTGGGCGCTTGCGCGCTGAAAAACAATTCCGAGCCGGAGCTGTCGCAAAAACTGGCGGAATACCTGTTGAGCGCCGGTTCGCAAGCCAAGGCGATGGAATACGCCAACGCGATTCCGATCAACAAGAATGTCAAGATTCCGGAATCGGTGCAAGCCAAGATCGGCAATATCGACAAGCTGATGAAAAACATCAACACGGTCGATTGGGACGTCATCAACAAAGAACGCGCCGCCTGGAACGATCGCTGGAGCCGCATGATCGAGCGCTGAAGCTAGGGCCTGTTGCCATTCAATTTGGGAGATGCGTTCAAAGCAAAACGTGTGGTGGCAAGGGTGTAGCAGGGAATTCGTGCAGCACTGCTGCACGCCTGCGTAACGATACCCGCATGCAGGCGGGTATGCGCCCTGCAAGGGCGTGGCGTAGCTGGGGCTGGTGCCCCAGCAAGCCATGCAACGCGGCCAGCGCACGTTTTGCTTTGAACCCTCCGGGAACGGCTGCAGGCGTCGCATGCCGTTGTTGCAGCTCCTTGCCGTGGCACCGCCACGTCGCGTCGCTGCGCCTAGGCACGCAACGCCTGCCGCGCGTTCGCACTCCCAAATTGAATGGCAACAGGCCCTGATTCTCGCTAGCCGATCCCAAGCGGCGGCGGCCGCCGCTTGATCGGCTGCGCCTTGACGATCGCGGTATTGGTTTCGGCCTTGTCGGCAATGCGGTCGATGATCTGGTCCAGATGCGCAATCGAACGCACGAACAGGCGAGCGATATAACAATCGTCGCCAGTCACTTTGTCGCACTCGCAGAATTCAGGTGTCTGTTCGATCAGTTTCTGGACGATTTGCAGCTTGCCTGGCAAAGGCCTGATGCGGACGATAGCCTGCAACTGGTAGCCGAGTGCTTGCGGGTCGATGTCTACCGTGAAACCACGGATCACGCCGCGTTCCTCAAGGCGATGCAGCCGTTCCGAAACACTGGGCGAGGAAAGGCCGACTTGCTGGCCCAGTTCTTTCAGCGAAATTCGCGCATCCGTGAGCAGAACTTCGAGGATGCGCTGGTCGATATTGTTCAGCATTTTAGTTTTCTCCGAAAATCGGCAGAATGGCCTTACATAATAAGTTATATCGCAAGAAAATCCTTTTATATCGCATGGAAAATGCCGATGCAAAGTGAGATTATCAGCCTCTGACAGTTTTCAGGGGCTATACATGGATAAGACGGTAAGCGGGACGGTTGAAATGACCGCCGCCATGGCGATTTCGGGAACCATCGGCTGGTTCGTCGTGGTCTCGGGCCAGCCGGTGCTGGATGTGGTGTTCTGGCGCTGCGTCTTCGGCGCGGCAACCCTGCTGGTGGTCTGTGCCGGGATGGGCTTGCTGCGCGGCGCCGTCACTTTGCGTCTACTGGCGCTGGCCGCGCTCGGAGGTGTCGCGATAGTCTGCAACTGGTTGCTGCTGTTCCTCTCTTACTCGCGGGCCTCGATCTCGATCAGCACCGCGGTCTACAACACGCAACCGTTCATGCTGGTCGGTCTTGGCGCGATATTTTTCTCCGAACGGCTGACCGTCAACAAACTGGCCTGGCTGGCGATCGCCTTTGCCGGCATGCTGCTGATCGTGCTGGCGCAGCCCGGCGCCGCTGGTTTGAACGCCTATAGCGGCAGCGATTATTTGGCGGGGATATTGATGGCGCTCGGCGCAGCTTTTTTCTATGCGGTCGCCGCCGTCATCACTAAAAAACTGGCCGGCACGCCGCCGCATCTGATCGCGCTGATCCAGGTTTGTGTCGGCATAGTGATGCTGGCGCCTTTCGCGCACCTGTCACAGTTGCCTGCCACCGTCGGCAGCTGGGCGATCCTGGTCACGGTCGGCGTAGTGCATACCGGGCTGATGTATATCCTGCTCTACGGCGCCATCCAGAAGTTGCCGACAGCTCTCACCGGATCGCTATCGTTCATCTATCCGATCGTCGCGATCATGGTTGATTACGTGGCTTTCGGCCATCGCTTGCAGCTGACCCAGATCGGTGGTGCCGCCGCGATTCTGATCGCAGCGGCAGGCATGAATCTCGGCTGGCAGTTGTGGAAGCCGAAGCGTGTCTCGGCTCAAGCCGAGAGTTCAAGCTGAGAGATCAAGCGTAACAACGACCGCGCCACAGTCAGCCGAGTCATCTGGGGTCAGAGTCGACTTTCGCAGAGCTTCATCGCGAAACTCGACTCTGACCCCACATGACGGATTCGGAGAAAGACAGCGCGCACTAAGCGGTTCTGTTCTTTTTTTTTGAGGCAGCTACTCCGTGGCCCGCTAAGTGGGGTCAGAGTGAAGTTTCTGCAAAAGGCGCGCAGAAAGTTCACTCTGACCCCAGTTAGCTGCGTTTGCTGCGTTGGTTAAGCGCGTTGCTTAGACCCAGGTGCGCGCCGCCTCTTCAATCAACGCGATGATTTCAGCAGGGCGCGATGCCATCGACGCATGACCTGCCGCCAGCTCGATGGTTTTCCTGGGTTTCATTCTTTCGACGAACCAGCGCTCTGTTTCGGGCGGGATCATGCGATCGTTGCTTGAGACCTGATACCAGGACGGCTTGACTTTCCATGCCGGTGGTCCGGCGGCGTCGCCGAAGCAACGGGCCGCGATCGGCTTCTGCGTCAACGCCATCACCAGGGCTTCCGTGGCATCCACGTCCTGGCAAAAATTGTCGTGGAACTGATCCGGCGCGAGCCACAGGAAACCGTTGTCGTCCGGCGCAATGCTGGCAGCGCCGGGCGGCGGCTCGCGCATGCCAAAGATGCCTCCCGGGGTTTCGCCTTCATCCGGCGCAAAGGCCGCAATGTACACCAGGCCAACCACATTCGGCGCATGTCCCGCGCCGCTGATCACCATCCCGCCATAGGAGTGACCGACCAGCAGTGTCGGTCCGTTCTGGGCTGCCGCCAGCCTGGTGGTGCGGTCGATATCGTCGGCCAGTGAAGTGAGCGGATTCTGGACTGCGCGCACGCGATATCCCTTGGCATGAAGCGGTGGAATCACGTGGCGCCAATGAGAGCCGTCGCCCCATGCGCCGTGTACCAGAACTATATTGATCTGTGCTGCCATAGCGGATTCTCCTGTGCTGTCGGGCGACCATGAAAACAGCGGGAAACGCGGGATGGGGTCGCTTGAGCCATCCCAGACAATGCCTGCGCTGCTATGGATTTTGCAGCTAGTGTGCGCCTCCCAGGGATTTTTGGCTGTAGTCAGGATGGCAACGGTTGTGTGCAACAGCGGGCCTGGCGCGTTCACTCTTTACGATTTCTGCCTGGCATCGGCCATGCTCCGGTTGTTGGGAGAAAAAGACATGTTGCGTAGAAATTCCCTGTCGCAATTGATAGTAATTGCTAATTGCAATCATTCTCAATAAGATTCGTATTCTGCTGTTTCGACTAAAAATAGAACGATGAAACAGAGAGGGAAGGTAAGGCCGAGTGCATTTCGACCAAGGCCTGGGGAAATTAAAATCACTAAAAAAATAAGCCATATGTCTCAAAATAATGTTGCGCCGCTGATCTGCACTCCAAACAGAGGCAGGTGGCTGCTGGCGCTTGCTGCGGCTTGTCTGCTGGCAGCATGCGGCGGTGGCGGCGGTGGCGATAGCGGCAGCAGCAGTGCCGCCGCGACCCCGATTACGCCCGTGCCTGACGGCGGCCTGAGCCAGGTCGCCAGCCTTGGCAAGAAGATATTCAGCGATCAGAGCTTGTCGGCCTCCGGCAAACAATCTTGTGCTACTTGCCACAATCCCGACAACGCGCACGCGCAGAGCAATGACCTGGCGGTGCAACTGGGCGGCGCCAATCTCGATGTGCCGGGTTTCCGCGCCGTGCCGTCCTTACGCTATCTGAACCTGACCCCGGCTTTCTTTTTTGCCAGCGACGGCACGCCGACCGGCGGCTTCAATCGCGACGGCCGCGTCAACACCCTGGCTGAACAATCGGAGCGGCCGTTCCTGGCGCCGCACGAAATGGCCAACGCCGGCAGGGCCGATGTGATTGCCAAATTAAAATCGGCGGCGTATGTCGAAGAATTCCGCAAGGTATTCGGCGCCGCCATCCTGGATAACAGCGACGACGCCTTCAACCGCATCCAAGTGGCCTTGCAGCAATATCAAAAAGAAGATACGGATTTCCATCCTTACGATTCCAAATACGATCAATTCCTGGCCGGCAAAGTGCCATTGAATGCGGCCGAATTACGCGGACTGGCGCTGTTCAATAATCCAACCAAGGGCAACTGCGTTGCCTGCCACCTGAGCGCCAAGGGCAGCGATGGATCGTCGCCCTTATTTACCGATTTCACCTTCGATAATCTTGGCGTTCCGCGCAATCCGGCGATTGCAGCGACCGCCGATCCTGCTTATTTCGATCTCGGCCTGTGCGGACCGGATCGTACCGATCTGAGCAGCCGCAGCGAGTTGTGCGGCAAGTTCAAGGTGCCGACCTTGCGCAATGTCGCGACGCGCAAAGTGTTTTTCCATAACGGTTACTTCAAGACCCTGCGCGAGGCAGTGAGTTTTTACGTCAAGCGCGATACCAATCCGGAGCTATGGTACCCGGTCGACGCCAACGGCGCGGTGCAAAAATTCAACGACTTGCCCGAGCAATATCGCAAGAACGTGAATGTCACCGAGGTGCCGTATAACCGGCAACCGAATATGCCGCCGGCCTTGTCCGAGAGCGAAGTCGACGATGTCGTGCAATTTCTGGGCACGCTGACCGACGGCTACAAAGCACAATAGAACAATCAATTACACGGGGAAAACAGCATGAAAAAGAACATCCTGGCGCAAGCCGTTGCACTCGCCTTGATGGCCAGCCCGCTGGCCGCATCGGCTAGCGAGGCCGAACTATTGAAGCGACTCGATAAGCTGGCGGCTGAAGTCGAACAGCTCAAGGCCGAGCTGGCCGCCACCAAGAAAAAAACCGACACCGTTGAAAAACGCCAGGATGCGCTGGCGGCGGCGCCAGTAGCGCCCGCAGCGGTAGTGGCCGCATCGGCCGGCACTGCACCGGCCGTCACTGCACCGGTATCAACAGCGGCAGCGGCGTCGCCGGCGACCATGCTGGGCCCTAACACGGTGCTGTCGAGCTATGGCGAAGTTAACTACACCCGTCCGCGTCACGACAGCAGCAAGTCGCAAGCCGATGTCGCACGCGCCGTGATCGGCATCACCCACCGGTTCGACGAAAAGACCAAGATGGTGGCCGAGTTTGAATGGGAGCATGCCGTCACTTCCGCCAGCGACAAGGGCGAGACTGAAGTCGAACAGTTGTATGTCGAACGCGAATTCAACAACGGCCTGCGCGCCAAGGGCGGCTTGTTCCTGATCCCGGCGGGTTTGCTCAACACCAATCATGAACCTACCGCTTATTACGGCGTGTACCGCAACTTCGTTGAAACCGCGATCATTCCATCGACCTGGCGCGAAGCCGGTCTCGGCTTGTCGCAGACGCTCGACAACGGCATCACCTGGGATACCGGCCTGACTACCGGTTTCGATCTCAGCAAATGGGATGCAACCACCACCGACGGCCGCACCTCGCCGCTGGGCAGCATCCACCAGGAAGGCCAGATGGCGAAGTCGCACGATCTGAGCGTGTTCGGCGCATTGAACTGGCGCGGCGTGCCGGGCTTGCTGCTGGGCGGCTCGGTATTCACCGGCAAAATCGGCCAAAAGACGCCGGATTTCGCGGCACAGGATGCGCGCCTGACCTTGTGGGATTTGCATGCGCGCTATACGCCGGGCAAATGGGATCTGTCCGCAGTCTACGCCCGCGGCACCATCAGCAATACCGAAGCGCTGAACCAGACCTTTGCCGGCAATCCGACGCCAGTGCCGTCGTCCTTCTACGGCTGGTATACGCAAGCCGCCTATCAGCTGTGGAAAAACTCTGACTACACATTGACACCGTTCCTTCGCTATGAGCGCTTCAATACCGCCAACAGCTATGCGGCGATGCCGGCCGGCCTGGCAGTTGCCACCGGACCGAACGAAGGCGTGTGGACCGTCGGCACCAACTTCAATGTCGGCGAAGGCGTGGTCTTGAAGGCGGATTATCAGAAGTTCAAGGTCGACACCGCACGCGATCGTTTCAACCTCGGCTTGGGTTATGCTTTCTAATTTACGAAGATTGCGAAGATGAAGCCGATCAATCTAACCGCGCTGGCGCTTGCCGCCAGTGCAAGTTCCAGCGCCTTTGCCACCCAGTACCTGACGGTGGAGCAGGCGCAGCAAGTCATGTTTCCGGACGCGACCGGCTTCCGCGATGTCAGTTTGCAGTTGACCGGCGAGCAGATGAAGCAGGTGGAAAAGCTAGCCGGCCTGCCAGCGCGTTCGGTCGCCTGGCGCGTGTTTGCCGCGTACAAGGGCGATGCCCAGCTGGGTTCGCTGTTGGGTTATGTGGTATTGGACGATGTCATCGGCAAGTTTGAATTGATCTCGTACGCGGTGGCGGTCAATCCCGACGCCAGCATCAAGCAGATTGAAATCCTCACTTATCGTGAAAGCCACGGCTTTGAAATCAAAAGCCCGGCCTGGCGCAAACAGTTTGTCGGCAAGACGGCGGCTGCCGGTTTGAGCATCGGCGACGGCATTGCCAGCATCAGCGGCGCTACGCTGTCGTGCACCCATGTTACCGATGGCGTGCGGCGGATCGCGGCGATTGCCCAGGTCGCTCTGAAAAAATGAGACGGCGCGCGCAGCCTTGGCTGGGAACCCTGGTCGAGGTGACGATTGCCGACACCCTCAGCGAGGCCGCAGCCGCGCTGGCTTTCGACGCCGCTTTTGGTGCCATCGCCGAAGTACATCGCCTGATGAGTTATCACGACGCCGCCAGCGATGTCAGCAAAATCAATCAAATGGCAGTCGGCAGTGCGCTGCAGATCCACGCCCGCACGGCGACGGTGATGCGCGCAGCACTCGATATGAACGCAGTTACAGATGGCCTGTTTGATATTGCTTGCGCATCAAGGCTGGTTGAGTGGGGTTATTTACCTCGCGCCGGCTTGGAAAGCGGCCTGCATCAAGGGCTAGCCCGTCATCAGCGCAATCGACCGGCCCTGCATATCGATGCGGACGGCAACCTTCAAAAGCTGGCGCCGGTGCTGATCGATCTGGGCGGCATCGCCAAGGGTTATGCGGTAGACGCCGCGATCGACGCCTTGCAGGCGTCCGGCGTCGCTGCGGCTTGCGTCAACGCCGGCGGCGATTTGCGGGTATATGGCGAAACCGCTTTTCCAATCATGATCCGCGATCCCCGGGCGCCGACGCAAATCGGTTTCCGGTTCGATCTGAAAGACGCGGCATTGGCAACTTCAGGCAGTTATTTTTCACAGAGAACGGTGCAGGGCCAACCGCGCTCGGCATTGGTGCACGGTGTTGACGGCAGTGCGGTAGTCAATAACATCAGCGTCACGGTGCAAGCGCCTGCATGTATGACGGCGGACGCGCTGACCAAGCTGGTGCTGCTGAGCGCCGATCCGCGTCATCCTTTATTGCAACAGTTTGGGGCGACTGCTTTTATAATCTGACGGATGCGCCAACTCAAACAACCTAAACACAGCCTGCATCACCCCGGTAACCGCCCGCACCTGATCCGCTTCCGGCTTGAACGCTGGCATCGCTTCAGCCTGTATGGCGTATCCGGACTGCTGACCGCCAGCGGCATCCTGTGGCTGATCGCTCATTATTTCCTGCAGGTCGCCGGCGAGTTCGGCGAAACCGTCAATCCGCTCGAACCGTGGGCCATGAAGCTGCATGGCGCGGCCGCCATGGCCGCGCTTTTTTTCGTCGGCAGTTTGCTCAACAATCATATCCGGCGCGCCCACCATGCACGTCGCAATCGCTATTCCGGCTGGAGCATGGTGGCGCTGCTATCTTTGCTGACGGCGAGCGGTTATGCCTTGTACTACCTCGCCAGCGAATCCAGCCGGCCGCTGTGGTCGGCGGCGCACTGGATTCTAGGCTTATCTTTCCCGGCATTGCTGGTGCTGCATATTTTCCTGGGGCGGCGCGCGGCTGGTCCGGGATCTGAAAGATCCGGCCACCGATAAGTGTGTGCGGCTTGTCCCGCTGTCTGCGCGTATTCTCCTGAAATCCGCGTTCGAGTTTGCGTTCATTCTTCCGGCAGAGGAATCCGTTCATCGTCGCCGGGCACCGGATCAAAGCGTTGTTCGCGCCAGTTGCGTTTAGCGGTTTCAATCAGCTCCGGGTTGCTGGCAACGAAATTCCACCAGATGGTGCGCGGGCCGTCGATGGGAGCGCCGCCCAGCAGCATGACCTGGGCTGCTTCGCTGGCGGCAATTTTCACCGCCCGGTCCGCCTGCAATACCGCCAGCACGCCCATTTCCAGCGCCTCGCCATCGATCGTCACGCTGCCGCTGGCGACATACACCGCTTGCTGCGGATATTCAGGCTCCAACGTGAACTGCGCCCCCGCCTTCATTTCGGCGGCCACATACAAGGTCGGCGCATGGACTTTGACCGGCGCTTCCCGGCCAAAGGCGCGGCCGGCGACCACGCGTAAGCGGTAACCATCGCCCTCTATCAAGGGCAAGCTGGCAGCCGGATGATGCGCGAAGGCGGGCGCGCACAGTTCATCGGCCAGCGGCAACGCCACCCAGGTCTGGATGCCATGCAAGCGCCAGCCGCTGGCGCGTTGCGCCGCTGGTGTGCGTTCGGCGTGGACGATGCCGCGCCCAGCCGTCATCCAGTTGACATCGCCAGGGATGATTTCCTGATCGTTACCGAGGCTGTCATGGTGGCGGATCGCGCCTTCGAACAAATAGGTGACGGTAGCCAGGCCGATGTGCGGATGCGGGCGCACATCGATGCCCTGGCCGCTGGCAAAATCGACCGGCCCCATGTGATCGAAAAACAGGAAAGGGCCAACGCTTTGATGGCGGCCGGCGGGCAGTACGCGGCGCACCACCAGTTCGCCGAGATCGCGGGCGCGTCCCGGGATCCGATAAGCAATCGAAGAAGTCGTTGAAGAAGTCGTTGAGGAAGTCGTTGAGGAAGTCGTTGAGGAAGTCATGGGGTTTCTCCTGGCGAATAAGCAAAAATCGGCTTTGAGATCTTAGCAAATTAAGAGGGACGCAGAAAATAAACGGTACTTTGTCTTAAATCTGTAGAGATGCGTTGGCCTTCTTATTCTGCGCTCCTATACTGTATCGACATACAGCAAAAGAGGAGGTCGTAAGAAAGCCGTGGAAATCGTAAGCGGCAACCGTGTTTTACAGGTCTGTGCCGGAGCGGCAGGCATGAGAAGAAGCGCGGGCCAGGGATGTTACTAGCATCCAAGACCCGCTAACCACAAGTAACTAAACAGGAGTTAAGTATGGCTAAGCGCAATGATACGCGACACAGCAGCACATCAACAGTAAACGCAGCACAACGGCTCACAGTATCTTTCTATCAGGACGACAATCCCGAAACACTCTGGATACGCCTGCACGGCAGCGGGGTGGCACAGACCGGCTTCAGCCCCAATGCCAGCGTGCGTGTCAGGGTGATGACCGGGTGCTTGATGATTACCAGCGATTAGAACCAACGCATCACAGGCATCTGCAACAAAAAAACCGCTCCACAATTCCGCGCAGGTCGCGGGGTTGAGAGCGGATTTTTTTATTCAATATGGCCGCCAGCGATTAGCAGGGTGACAGAGCTTCAGATCACACGCCAATGGAAGTGGGCCGCAAAGACCGCGCAAATCACAAAAGCCAGCAATATCAATAGGAAGATGCCGAACTCCTTGCGAGTAGTCGGTAAGTCGGTCAGGGCGCTACCACTTGCGATAGCAAGAATGACGGCAACAACAGCGACCACCGCCAATGTCGCCTTAGCCACCCCGCCAAAGAATATTTCAGCAAAATTTACCCAACGAGAATTGCAAGGCTGCGGAACCGCCGGGCGATGAATTTCTGATTTTTTTTCAAGATCATGATCTTGAAAATGTTGGCATCGATAAGCAGGGAATGCGTTTCACCTGAATGCAGCTGCAGGCTGCTTTGATGAACGCCGAACATTTAAGAGCCAGGCAAAGACAAACAACGATGATGGCGCCAAGGTCACAAGGACACAAAATATAAAGGCAGGGAAAAATATTTCATCTGGATGAGAAATTGCCCAGTGGTTGAGAAAATATACCGGGATAACCTGCGTGAAAAAAATGATCACAGGAAGAAATCCGCACCAAAGAAGTCGATTGCCCCGTCCCACAATAGCGAAACTTACTAGGCAAATCTGAGCCCACATGATCATTGGCAACCATCCAGAAAATGGCAGCAAAAAATCTCTCATTTTTCATTTCTCCGTTTTTTGATTGCCAATATTTGGCCTCAATGGAAGACGAATTTTCACGGGAAGATCAAAGTCCTGCACCAATTTGAGATCGACATAAATTAAATACTGCTGACAAGCCAAAACTCATCAAGACACCAATCCAACTAAACGCAAACGGTTCTTTGTAGCTAAGCCAAATAAATAAAAATATTGTTGAAAAAAATGGTGGATTTCAACCAGTAAAAAAACTTTCCACGGAACGAGTTGTCAATTGTTTGCCCGAAAAGAATGTACGTTATCAGTAACGAAATCCCGGCAATGCAAATAATTCCAAATCCCAGACTCATTTCTGTTCTCCTCGAACCAGTGACTAGACTTCACTGAAGCCGTGGGCTAACAGAGATCCGCCTCCAACCCCGTGCAAGTCGTGGATTTGGACGCGGATTCTAAAAAATTAATCAGCGCTTCTCCAAAAAGAAATGTGAGAACATTCTGCTGTTGCCAGAGTTGTACATTAAATAATATCCATTTTCAATGATCATTGGCTCGAAAGCTTTAATGATTGAACCAGATGTTATTTTCTCCGTCTTCTCTACGAATTTAAGATCGACAGTTGCGGCCGTCCTTGTGCCAATTGACTTGTTCACACAAAAGACCGTAAGTGTTGTAGTGCCGTCGTTCATTAAAAGTCTGTAGCCTGAACAATCGTTTGTTTCTGTAGTTTCCTTTAACTTCTTCCCGTCATTAGAGAACATTTTCAATGTTGGTTTTCCTTCTATTGGCAAAAATTGAACGGTGTCAATCTTGTCGTAATTCAATCGACTATCTTTTACAGAATATGTACCATAAAGCATTGGCAGAACCTCGATAGCTTTTCCTTTCATTACCGGTTCTTTATTCATCGATGTGCAAGCAGAAAGAACAACGGAAAATAAAAATACAGCAGAAATTTTTTTCATGAAACTCTCAATGAAATTTAAAAAATCAATATCTAAATTTGGTGATTTACGCAGTTTTGTTAGATCGTCCTCCATTCGGCCTTAAATCAATTCCCCCCACTTTTACCTTGATGGAATAAAGAATGTGAATATTCCCCGTCCTCGCATACATCGCCTGCATTGGCGCGCGCCAGATACAGGGTCGGTACCAGCATTTCGGTGTTGCTTCCGTCGAGCGTCACCATACGGATTATTTTTTAAAACGTCTTAAATCAAGAACGCGGGTGTCGTGTTGTATACCTAAACCAAATACACCAGCGATCGCTAGAAATACAAAGCCAAGTATGGATGAATACAATTGCGCATTTTCTGTTGAGGCTTTAGCTGCAAAATAAATACAAATAAAAACACAGACAGCGGAGCCATAACATAAACATCCATAGACCAGTAATTCGAATTTCGTCAAATTATCTTTCTTTTGTTTTTGATTTAGCATTTTTTTGGTGGAGTACATGTAGTCGTTTTATTGAGGGAATTATCCAAATATGGGATTACGATCGGTTGTAATATTGCAGCGCCCATCCCAAAACCTGTTTGTATAATTTGTGCTTGCGGCAAAAAAATCGGAAGGACTGTAGAAGCTGAATCTAATAAAGCAGAAGCTGGACTTGGTGGACTCAAAGAGTAATTCGTAGCTTTGAATGCAATTGCCATAGCGAAGAAACCAATATCAACTGGTGGAGGTGCCCAGATTGCAGCAAGCCCTAAACCAGTAGAGCCCTTGTCGGTAAAGTTGGCCAACTGAGCTCTGGTGGGCAGCTGTGGATTGACCGTCACAACAGAACATTGCGTCCCGACGCAGTTTGCTTGTTTGTAGGGGTTAAGTATCCCTGAAACATTATTCATATTCAAAGAAAGATTCTGCGTTGGCGACCACGTGTAATTGTTGCCGGTACCTTGCTGGATATAAGCCATTAAGTCAGGGGAGATATTGAGCGGAACCTGTTGTATCAGTTGTTGTGTGCCGTTTTGTCCATTCTGAACTACTGACCATTTTGCGCCATCATCGTAGACCGTCGCTTTATTGCCATCCACGTTGACAATTGAGCCTGTGCCGACACCTTCGCCCGATCTCTTATTGCCCGCCGCACGCAAAGCATCTTCAACCTGCTCAACGGTGTATTTCCCGTTACTGTTCGCGGCTAGTTGCTTGGCAAGTGTTCTCTCATCCGGATGCAACTGCCGATTGTTAGCGTCAACCGCCACAGCCATCCCCGTACCCGCCATACTGCCGCCACTCACCAACGCCCCCATGCCTGCCGCAGTCCCTAGTGCAATCGCTTGCGATGTCAAATTTGCAGTGGCCGGATCAACTCCCGCATTGATCAAGCCATCGCGGACATTGTTCTGCAAGTCTGTCAGCAGTGTCGCAGCGCTGGCGCTTGCTCCCGCACCCAATGCGCCGGCAACCTCGCCGCTCAATGCACCTGCAGCGATATGCATGGCGACACGCCAGTTACCGTTTTCTCCCCATTCCTCGGCTTTGGCCAGGAGTGCGGCTTGCTTGTCTGGATCGGGTTCTGTTCTGGCTTGCTCTTTTAAAGCGTTAGCTTGACTATCCGCAAATGTCCCGATGGCTTTCGGTGCTTGCTGGCTGAACGCCATCGTTATCTGCGTTTGTGCGTCGATATCCTTTTGCACTTTGTCCTGGTCGAAGATTTTACCAATCCCGGTTTCCTTGTCGCCGGTACGGACACTGGTATTACCCGCAATGCCGCTAATCCCGCTCTGGCTGGTGCTGCTGGCGTTGCCGCTGTCGAGACCG
>NZ_DATMRK010000016.1:0-57456 GCF_035566375.1 Collimonas sp. | reverse complement strand
AGTACTCGGATTGCCGCTGGCGCTTTGTTGATAGGCGCTCTTGAAGGCAGCCAGCGGGTTAAACGTCACCCCGACCGATAGGCCGCTGGAGCTGGATTGTTGCGCGCCGTGTTCGACGCTGGTGTTTTGCGCGGCGCTGAGGTCCACGCTTTTGCCGATCAGGGTGAGATTTTGACCGGCGCTGATGTCGGAGGCCACCACACTCAACGCCTGCCCGGCTTGAATCCGCGTATTGCCATTGATCGAGGCAACGCTGGAGCCTTGCTGCGTTACCGTCTCGACGCTATCCTGACTATTGCCACTGGCTTTGCTATACCCGATGCTGGCCACCCCGGCAGAGAAGCCCCCTGTGAAGCCGGATTTTTTTTGCTCGTGGCTCGATGTCGTCTCGCTGGTATTTTGTACCGAGACGATCGCCACCTTGCCGTCGGTTGCCGTCAGCGAAACATCATTCAGGCCGATGACGTTGCTGCCGCGCACGGTGACATCATTACCTGCCGTCACGCTCACTTGATTACCGGCCACCGTACTACCCTGGGCGACGTTACCGGTCATGGTATTCAAGTCATGGCTACTGCTGCTCGACATGAAGCCTTTATGACTGCTCTTGTCCTCTTGTCTGAAATCATTGTGCAGCATGGTTTCGCCAATGGTCACATTGCCTGTAGCACCCAGGGCCGCCGTGCCTTGGCTAGTACTATCCGGATTGTTGCCGGCGGTGATCGTGCTAGCCGTGAGCGTTAAATCTTTGGCAGGCGCACCTTTGACCAGCACCACATTGCCGAAGGCGTCTTGCTGGGCGCCAGCCAGTACCGTCGCATTACCACCTGCGGACAAGCTGCTGCCGACAGCCGTCTGGTTATGCCGGTCAACGACATCCGATCCATCCTTGCTACTGCCGTCCGTGTGGTAGCTGCTGTTATCGGTTACGCTCTGAATGGTAACGTTGCCGCCTGCGGCCACCAGCATGTCCTTGCCTGACGACAGAGCGCTGCCGGTCACCGTCAGGTCACCCTTGCTCACGACGCCGAGACTGCCGCCGACGGCCACTGTGCTGCCGACCGCATGGGTCGATTGCGTGTCGGTATGGGAATTCCCTGTCGGCGTCACATAATGGGTACCGGTCGATACGGTCTCGACATTGATGGCGTTCCCTGCGGTCAGCATTGCATTGCCGCCGGCACTGACCTGCGCACCTTGCAAGGTCAGATTCTGCCCAGCCGACATGATCAGGTTCTGCGTCGCTGCAATCTTGCCGACCGCACCCACCGCGGTAATCGTTGACGAGTTATTGCCGAAATTGTTGATCGTCGTGTTGGTGACCGACTGATCGAGAATATTGTTGCCGGCAAACAGGCCGATATTGCCGCCCGATAAAGCGCCGCCGATGTTGCTGATGTCGTGATCTGCCGCCAGCAGCAATTGCTTGGCGCCGGAGATCGTGCCGCCGGTGTTGACGATGTTGGTGCCCTTGATGCCGACCGAATCGCCGGCGATCAAGGCGCCGGTCGGTGTCAGGTCCATATTCTTGGCCAGATACACCTGCGGCACCAGCACCGTTTGCTGGCTGCCGTCTGGCAGGGTCACGGTTTGACTTACCAGCCAGACGATATCGGTGGTCAGCGCCGCCATTTGCGCATCCGACAGCGCGATACCCGGGCGCATGTTGAATTGCTGGGCGAACGCGACGCCGCTGGTCATCAGCGCCTTGTATTCGTTTTCGGCACTGGTGTAACCACCCAGATAGCGTTTCCCGGTCAGGTTGGTGACCTGATCCGTCACCAGTTTTTCTTCATAGAAACCATCGCCCAGGCGCTTTTGCGTAGCCGCTGGGTTAATACCCAACAGGCTCAGCATGTAATCGCTGGAAATGAAATTGCCGTATTGCGTAAAACGCGGATCAGTCTGGATCAGGTACGGCTGATTCGGCTGCGGCTGCACATGATAGAGGCCGTTGGTCGGCAACACGGTATTGACCAGCCCTGCACGGGCGCCGTCGACAACACGCGCAGCACCCGGTGTGGCGGTGCTGCCAATTCCCCTGACCGGATTAGCGCCGCCGACGCTGGCCTGCACGTTGGTGGAGACGCCGCCGATGGCGCCGTTGGTCGCCAGGCCCAGCGGGGCAATGCCGTCGCCCAGGCCCAGCGAGGCGGCGCTGGCGCCGATCGGACGGGTCGATGCGCCGACGCTGGTATTGGTAATGCTGCCACCCGTGATCGACACCGCCTGATTACTGGTAATGGTGCCGCCGACTGTGCCTATGGTCTGCGTAATCGGCGTGTTGCTCCAGGTGGTCCATTCCATCGGGGGTGACACCGAACTATCAGAAGTACCGAACCCCGATTGATTGGTCGACGTATAGGTACGGGTCAACTGCGTGGCGGTGTTGACGATCTTGGTATTGTTACTGCCATCTGCTGACGCCACACCGTCAATGGTCAGATTGCCGCCGGCGGCGATTTGCCCATTGTTATTGTTCAATTGCGTGCCGACGGCCATATGCGTATCGCCGCCAGAGGTGATCTTGGCCGGCGCGCCGCTGCTTGACGCCAGTTGCGTTTCTGTCACGACCTGATGCCCAATGCGTTCGACCTCGACCGGATAACTGCCCGGAAAATAGGCATGACGGATCTGTGTATCGTTCTGGAAAGTCGCAGTCGGGTCGGTATAGGCGGGAATCGAAATCAGACGCACGCAATTGGTCGTGCAGTTGCCGTACTGGTTTGAATAGGTAATGGATCCTAAAACATTGCGAAATGTATTACCGTTGTAGTCCGACCAGGCACCGTTACCTGCGACCTGGTCCGGATTGACCTGATTGTCGGACCGCTTCGTAAAATAAATCACCTGCGTGCCGGCCGTCGTCGCCACCCGTGACTGGCTCATGTATTGGATATCACCCCCGCCGTTGGGTAAAGGAAAGACCGCGCCGCCCGTCATGATTTCAAACGCCGAATCGTTGGGCGACAGGTTCACCACCGCCTTGTAGATCAGATAGCCGTCCGGCGTCACTATCGGTGTGACCGAGACGATGGAGGCCGGATTCAGATAATAGGCATCATGCATTTGCGTATTCGCGTTATGCGTGGGTGTGGCTTTACCCGGGGTCAATGGCGACCACCATGGCGATTGTGTCATCGTGCTCGTCGTGTCCGAGACCGTCACCGTATTGGTCTGCACGTTCTGCCGCACATTGTTGATCTGGTTGGCAGCTACATTCAGCGTGCCGTCAGCTTCCATCGTGGACGACAAATTATTGATCGTGCCAGTTTGGTTGAACAGATAGCCGTTGCCGTCCTTGGCCCCATTGGCGGCCATGTTCAAATCACCCAGGCTGTACAGTGTCGCACCGTTCTGGTTATTGACCGTGCCGCTGACCCACAGATTGACCTGATTGGCACCCGCAATAATCGCCGCTGCACCGTCATTAGTGAGCGTGCTGGCGTTGACGGTGACGGTATTACCGATCACGGTGCCGGTATTGCCAAGGGTGTTGCTGGTGGTATTGACGCTATTGCCCTCGATGCGTCCTGCATTGAGGATAATGCCACCGCCGGCATTCACCGTGGTCACGCCGGTGCTGGGATCGCCCGGATTGCCAGACGCAATATCGGCGCCCGCGACGTTAAACAGACTCGCCGCATTGATAGTGAGATTGCCCGCCGCCGCCAGTGTGCCGGTATTGACCAGGGAGCCGGTGGTGGACAAGGTCAAATTACGGTTGGCGGTAATCTGGTTGGTCGCGGCATAGGTATAGTTCCCTTGCAGGCTGACCGCCCCATCGCGGCCGGCGATGATCTTGCCGTCGCCGCTTAACGTTGTCGCCGTGGCTTGCAGATCCAGATCGCTGCCGATGGCGCCACTGGCGTTGGTCAGCGTGCCGGTATTGATCGTAATGCCACCGCCGCTGCCTGCCGGGTTGGCAATGCGGCCGCTGCTGTTGTCGATGCTAGCCGCCGTCAAGGCGACGCTGCCGCCGCTGATGCCGCCGCCGACATTGCTCAGCGTTGCGCCGGCTTGATTCAGTGTCAATGCGTTGGCGGCAATCAATTGACCGCCGTTGTTGTTGAGACTGCTGGCGGTGTTCAGGTTCAATCCGCCGCCGGCGATGATGTGGCCGCCTTGCACGTTGGACAGTACCGGGGCGGCAATCGTGACATCCCCGGCGCCGCCGATCAGGCCGGTTCCGCTACCGCCGGATGGATTGGCATTGGTGATTGAGGTGGAACCGGCAACGGTGGTCTGACCGGTCCCGACATTGATGATCTTGCCGCCCGTGTTGTCGAGCGTGCCGCCGGAGACCTGCAATTGACCGCTGCTGCCAAGCGCCTCGATCTTGCCGCCGACATTCCTCAAAGCGCCCTGGGCGCTGGCGGCGACGTTGCCCATGGCTTCCATGGCGCCGTCGGTGTTGTCGAGCGTGCTGCCCGATGAGACGCTCAGGTCACCCAGCGCGCCGAGTGCGCCGGCGGTATTGTTGATACTGCCGGCCGTCGCTGTGACAGCCCCCTTGCCGCTGATACTGCCCGCTGAATTGTTCAGTGCCTGAGCAACATTCACTGCCACCGCACCGCTGCCCAGGCTCTGGATTTTACCGGCGGCGTTGTTGACCGATTGTGCGTTCACCGTGGCGCCGGCTGTCGCGCCCTCGATGGTGCCACCCTGATTATTGACTTGCCCGACGCTTGCGTTGACGGCCACTGCCGCGCCGCCAATATAACCGCCCAGGCTGTTGTCGATGCCGGCCGTGCCGGTAACGGACTGGTTGCCGACCGCCGTCAGCTTGCCACCCTGGTTCACGATGGAACTGGCCGTGATGGTCGCCGCGCCATTGGTGCCCAACACGCCGCCGTTATTCGACAAGGCGCCGGTCTGCACCGTCAACGCACCGCTTCCCATGTGAGCGATAGTGCCGCCGTCGTTGTGCAATGCCGCCGGCGCCAATGTCAGATCACGGGCCACGACACCAATCGTGCCTTGGCTGTTATCGAGCAGTTGCGACACGTTGATGGTTGCAGTGCCGTTGCTATCGTTCTGAATGATTTTACCGGCGGCATTCTTGAGATTGCCGGCTTCCAGATCGATCGTGCCGGCGCCCAGGGCGCCGTTGCTATTGTCGAGTGTGGCGGCGGTAATCGTGACGTTGGTCGGGCTGGCGGTCGATCCAGCCTGAATCGTGCCGCCGCTATTGGTCAACTGCGAGCCGGCGTTGACCGTCATGGCGCCGTTCGACCCCAGGGTTCCGCCATTATTGTTGAGCGAGGCGGCCGTCAGATTCAGCGTTTGTTGGGCGCTGATGGCGCCGCCATTCGTATTAGTGGCCGCACCGGCCGTGATGCTGGCCGCACCGTTGGTCGAAACAGAGCCGTGCTGATTCGACAGCGTGCCCGTTCCGATGGTTAAGGCGCCGGCCGCCGCCTGAGAAATTGTGCCGCTATCGTTGCTTAATGTAGCGGACGTGATGGTTAAATTATTCGCATTGCCCTGTATCGTGCCGTGCGTATTGTCGACGGCGCCAGCAGCCTGCACTGTCATCGCGGCGGTTCCGCTTTGCGAGATAAGACCGGCCTGGTTGACGATGTCGTGAGCGTGAAGACTCACCTGCGTAGCGGCAATGGTTCCCGCATTGTTGCTCAGCGTCGATCCGGCGGAACTGTTGAGGACGGCGCCGGCAGCCAGGGTACCGGAAGAATTGTCCAGCGCCTGCGTGGTCGCAACGCTCAGATTTTGCGCCGCGCTGATGCTGCTGCTGTTGACGATTGATCCTGCGGCGACATCGACGTTGCCGTTGCCGCCGATGACGCCGCCGGCGGCGTTGGTGAGCTGGCCATTGGCGGTTAAGGTCAAGCCATCCGCATTTAAGGATTTGATGCTGCCGGCGGTATTGTCGACATTACCGCCGGTCAGTGTGAGCCCGGCGCCGGATTGGATCGTACCGTGCGCGTTGGCGACATCGCCGCTCACCGACACCACCGTTTGCTGCACCGACGTCAACGACCCGCTCTGATTATTCAGACTGGCGGCATTGAGTTTGACTTGTCCATTGCTGGCGATCGATCCTTGCACGTTGCTGACAGCGCCGCTCTGGATCGAGGCCACGCCGGAACCGGCATGATTGATTTGACCGCCGCTGTTATTGAGACTGCCAGACGTAATAGTGAGATTGCGGGCGTTGCTGGTAATGGCGCCTGTACTGTTGTTCAACAGACCGCTGGTGGAGATGCTGGTGTCGCCTGTCCCTGATTGGGTGAGAGTGCCGCCAAGGTTGGAAAGACTGGCGGATTTGGTCGTCAGTTGCGCAGCGTTGATGTTGCCGGCATCGTTGATCATTGCGCCAGTGGCGCTGATACTCGCGGTGCCGGTCGCTTGCAGCGTAGCGCCGCTCAGGTCGACGTCGCCGGCACGGGCAAGCAAGCCGATATGGCCGCCTGCGTTGGTTTGCGCGTGGGCCAGATTCAAGCTGGCGCCGTTGATGTCGATATTCGCGCCGGCCGCATTCTGGCCAGTGGCGCTGATCACCCCGGCGGCCGTCATGCTGAGACTGCCCGGCTGCGTGGCGTGGCTGCTAGCGTCTATCCCTGCTCCCAACACACCGGTCGAATTGATCGAACCACTGAACAGTGACAGGTCGCCTTGCGCCGCAACCGTGCCGCTATTGGCGATCTGGCCGGCACTATACAGCTGCACCGCCTGCTGGCCGTACAAGGTACCGGTATTTGCAATCCCATCATTGCCGACAATGCGGACCTGGCCGCTGGCCGTAGTTCTTCCATTCAGCGTTACTTGTCCCTGGTTGTCGATATTCAGGTCGCCTGCTTGCGCCGCGATATTGCCGAGACTGACCACGCCGACACCGGCCTCTGTCCCCACAAGACGTATCTTGTTGGCATACATGCCGCCCAACGCGGACGAATCTATCCCCACGGTGGGCTTACCGCCTTCACCCTGGATCACCTGCACGCCAAGGTCAGCATAATTCACCAGATTTGCGCCCGTGACGACATTCAGATTATTACTCGCCCACAACTGACCGTTGATCGCAACACTGCGGGAAATCAAGTCGAGCTGGTCCAGATTGCTGCCGTTGAGGCCGTTTGCACCGATCTGGATATCGCCACGCGTGACACGAAAAGCATTTAGGCTGCCGTCGCCGCCGAAGACCGGCGTGCCGGTCGTGAGAACCCCGCGTGAGGTGTTGATGAAGCCCAGCCCATTGACGCTCAATCCGTTCGGATTGGCAATAATCACCTCCGCCCGCTGGCCGGCCACTTCGACATAACCGTTCAATTGGGAGCGACTGGAGCCGGTCACTTCATTCAAGATAATCCGCGCCGCGCCGCCTGGCGCGAGGTTGGGATTTCCAGGAACATACCCCGCTTGCTGGGTGGTGACTATCGTCGGTGAATTATTGAGGATGGCGCCGGCGCTGCCGACCGAAAACTGGTTGTACTGATTATGCGATACGCCCGCGCCGCTCGGCGCGACGATGTTCACCAGAGGAATGCCGCTGGCGGTTTGCGTGACGGCCGGCCGGCGACTCCCGGCATTCGGATCGGCCACGATCTGCGCTTGTACGAAAGTCACGCCGCCGAACAGCGCTGCAACCGCAACGGCCAGATGCACTAAGCGCATCAGTGGCGAATAGGACGCGGCGGATGAGCTACCCGATTGACTGCCTTTACCCTGACTCGGAACATTTTCTGCAACCGCGACCAACATCCCGCGATTTTTATTGAAGATGACGCGATACGCTTGCTTGTTCATAGTGAATCCAAAGTAGGGAAAGAAGTCATCTCAGATTCCATCGTCAACAACATCAGACGTTGACGAGGAACCGGGTATGGCGGAAATGCGGGGTTATTGTTTGCGCAGCGCCACGGCAATGAATTGCGTCGCCATATTGGAATTCAGATAGCCGCCGAATTGAAAAATGGCGCCAAACTCTTCCGCATTGGGGCCGAAAAAGCGCAGCATGTTGCTGCCGCCCCCGAGTCCTAATCCACTCCTCAGCGCCGGACTGTCAAACGAGTGGCTCAATGCGTAATAACTGACCCCGGTGTACGTCAATGTGCTGGCGAATTTACTTGGATCAACAACGGATGGTGTGCCACTGCTCTCAATTAGGACGGGATTGCCAGAAACGGCGATAGTGATTGTTTGGGCGGCATAATCCACCGTGGCGACAACATCCGACGTGTACAGCGCGCGGCCGCTACTTGTTACTCCCGGAGTGTTGCTGGTTTCCATCGTGTATTGGAAAGCCGTGCCGGTGTAAGTCGCTGTACCCGTAGCCGGCCACGTCACTGCTGTGAGATCGGTCGGATAACCTGCCAGGTCGAAACCCAGTACGGTTGGATCGTCGATATTGCGCCAGGCGACGTTTTGCACCATCTTGGTGGCATTCGGCGCCAGTATCCTGATGCTCTTGTTGGCGGCGCCATTGCTGATCGAAAAGATGTGGCTCGCTACTACACTGCCACCCGGTAACCCGGATGCGAATGTGAAGTTGATACTAGGCCCGGTATCCTGCGTGCCCGATGGCTGATGCGCGAATGTGATATTGGCAGACGTATCAATCGTCGCCCCTAGGTCCACACCTTCTGTCACCCCTTTAGTGCTGAAGTCGATTCCCATGCGTTTGAAGGGCAACGTATTGACCACAGGCGTGACCACCGGCGTTGTCACTGGCGCAGCGACAGCTGGCGCAGTGTTACCGGTATTAGCTGCGCTGTTGTTATCTCCGCCGCCACCACCACCACATGCGGTCAACGCCCCCAGGCACATCAAACCGATAATGTTTGCCAACTGGGAGGTGATTTTCTTTTGATAGACCATTTGCATTTTTATTCTCTATTTTTAGTGGTTAATATTGGTAAGTCAGGTTGAAACCAACTGCCGGCGTCGCAGTTTTAAAACCTTGTGGTTTGACCAGCGACCAGCTGGAAAACACGTCGTAGGTCAAACCGAAAAAACCGCCGCGCAGGCCGAGCGTGGCGCCAGCCAGCTTGTTGCCGAGGAGGTTTGCTACGCTGGGGCCGTACACCTGTCCATAGTCCAAGCCGACATAAGCCGACTGGCCGCTGCTGGCAAGCGGCAGGCTCAATTCATTGCGCAGATAAAAGCCGCGCTCGGCGGCCAGCGTCAGCTCGCCGTCAAAGCCGCGCACTGTGTAGCGATTGCCAATGCTGAACTGGTCCGCCAGATATAGCGGCGAACGCGTTGTCTGCCCACGGAAGCTGCCGATATAAGTCAGCGCTTGACTGGCGATCTGAAACGGCACGCTCAAAGTGGCGTCAATAGTCTGCAAGGTGTAATGCAGATTGTTGGTGCTGGGGTCTTCCTGGCCCAGCACATTCTTGGCATGCGTCTGCCCATTGAACCAATTGACGCCCCATTTATTGGCGACCGTCAGATCAAGTTGAGCGCTGCCGATGTAATGCGTATGCACCCAGGCCAGCTCGGCAAAGGTGGTATTGCGCTCCTGTACCGCGATTTCGGTATCGGCGACATAGGCATGGTTCCAGCGCTTGCCTACCCTGAATTGCCAGCTATTCTTTTGCGCCTGGTCGCGCTGGAACAGCTGGGCAATTTTGAGTTCCAGGTTGCGCGATTTGCCGCTGGAAACAAACGTCTGGTTGGCTCCTGCAATTTCCTGGTGATAGTCATAGCTGCTGCCCGAGACCGCAAAATTCCAATAACCGGCAGGCACGGCGTAATACACATTGTTGCCGCTGGTGCCGCGCTGACCGGCCTTGCGATCGGCATCGGTACTGACGCCGAGGTTGAACAGGTCGTTCAAACCGAGTGGATTATCCACGGCCAGATTGAGGCCGGCCTGCAGCTTGCCGGTGCCTTTGGCGCCGGTGTCGTCGAGAGTGCCGGTCAACTTCCACGGTTTGCTACGTTTAGCCGTGATGACCACGTCGCTCTCACCGGGTAGCTCGCCGGGGACGATTTCCATGTTGACGTCCTGGCTGGGGACGCGTTTCATCTGCTCCAAGCCCTGCTCCAGATCGCGCAGGTTGAGCAAGTTGCCGGGGCCGGTGGGGAAAGCATTGCGCCATGTGCCGTAGAGGCTCGGATCGGCAAAACGAATCGCGCGGATTACGCCAGGAACCAGGACCAGTTTTAAGACGCCGCTGGCCAGGTCTTGTTCGGGAATGCCGATCCGCGTAGTGCTGTAGCCGCGCTTCAAAATCAGATTGGTCAGGCGCTTGACGATCAGGTCCAGGCCGCCCTTGCCGATGCAGGCGCCGTTGTACTGTCGCAGGTAATCTTGGGCAAAACGGAACTGATCGAATGGCAAGTCGCTCGCGCCGGCAGCACGGATCGCCGGTGGCAATTGGGGCGGGACATCGAGGACAAATTGGTGAATCGGAAAGCAAGGGGATTCGCTGGGCAGGCTCAGGCCATCGAGCGCTTCTGCCGCTGCCTTGTCTTGCAGACTAACGTTAGGCGCTTGCAATTGCCGCTGGCGCTCCTGTAAGTCGCTCTGGCTGCGCCGCCGCTGCTCTTCGCTCGCAGGCGTTTGCACACTGGGGTCACGACGACGCAATTCCTCAAGGTCAGGCGGCTGGATCGCTTGCGCCAAGCCATCGTGCATGACGGTCGCCAATAGCAGACTGACGGCCACTCCCCTTGCAAAGGTCGATAAGCTCCCGCCACCTTGGTTGGATAAGGTGTACTTCCTCATGTGTTGCCTTCTTTATTATTATTTCCCCGAGGCGCGATTTTACAAAAGAGCATCATGTTTTCCTACGGAAATCTCCTAAAACATGTGTCACTTTGCAATCTTTGACACATCTGTGGTTAATTGACATCAAAAAGGCAAGGTAAGGGATGAATGCGGCACAGTTAATTAATTGGCAATAAATTTGATTATTACTGCAAAGATGTGCAATCGACAATAAGTTATGACTTAAAAGCGCTGAAGTTGCTTGCGGATAGGGGGTAGTTGGCTGCTAGGATAGCTGCTCGTTTGACAACTATCTGAATGGAGAATGTTCGTATGGACAACAAAATCTCGATCGCGATTCCCGACGCCGTGCAGAAGCAGGTGCTGACAAAACTCACCGAGTTGAAAGGATTATTGGCGCCGTATCTGATTGCGTTGACGCCGCAACAGCGGCAAGCGATTCTCAAAATGGGAGACCGCTCCCAGCCCTTTGTCGACAAATCTTTGGAATATGCACAGCGCAATCCCAATCTGTTGCCAAGCTTCCTCAACCTTGCTGAATGGAAAAAAGACAGCGCCGGCCGCAAGCAACTGACCGACATGCACTATGTCCTGGCCGAGCTCGGCTCCAACGTTGCCGACACCAATATGCAATGCGGCTCGGAGGCGTATAACCAGGCACTGCTGTTCTATAACAGTGTCAAACTGGCAGCCAAAAACAATGTGCCCGACGCCAAGGTCATCGCCGAAGAACTGGGCAAACGGTTTAACCTCCGCGCCGCGCCGCAGCAACCGCCGGTTAGCTAAGTCCGGCCAGCGTCTAGAAAAGAGGGATGTGCCTAGCGGCACATCCCTCTTTTTACTTCCCGTGCAAGTATCAGCACATCGGCACTAGCATGGCACTTGGCTATCGCACCGCAAAAGCCCCGCATCCTGCGTCGAAAGCTCGGTACCCTGCTTCCGACGTTCGAGGTTCTGCTTCGGAAGCTCGATCGCCTGCCTCCGGAGGTTCGACACCCTGCTTCGGAGCTTCGACGTCGAACTTCCGAAGCTCGATCACCTGCTTCGGGGGTTCGATGCCCTGCTTCGGAAGCTAGACGGGCTGCTTCTTGAGGTTCAACGCCCTGCTTCGGAGCTTCGATGTCGAACTTCCGAAGCTCGATAACTTGCTTCAGAAGCTCGGCGGCCTGCTTCGGAAGTCCAACGTGGCCTTCCAGAGCATCAATTGTCAACATCCGAGCAATTACCGCTGCCAAATGGAACAAGTCATAGATGATCGTTTTGCCAACCCTGCTCCACTACCCGACATACGTTATAATCGCGGGTTATCGAAACTGCCTATATGCAAGCGCAACAGCGACTGGCAGGTCAGGTTTTCCATTTTTCTCTCGCATCCATCATTTTCTCAAGGCAGGCGGCCGAGATCGCCTGAACCACGCATCATGCAAGAACCCGTCTCCGAGCAAACGGACATCAATGGCGCAGCCGACGCCGCGGCCGATACTGCCGACATCGTCGCCCACAATGTCTCCGTCGAACAAATCGCCAGCGAAGTGGCGCGGCGCCGTACCTTCGGCATCATTTCCCACCCGGACGCCGGCAAAACCACGCTGACTGAAAAACTGCTGCTGTTTTCCGGCGCGATCCAGCTGGCGGGCACCGTCAAGGGCCGTAAAAGCGGCCGCCATGCGACCTCGGACTGGATGGACATCGAAAAGCAGCGCGGCATTTCCGTCGCCAGCTCGGTCATGCAGTTCGAATACCGCGACCACGTGGTCAACCTGCTCGACACCCCGGGCCACCAGGATTTCTCGGAAGATACCTATCGGGTGCTGACGGCGGTCGACTCGGCGCTGATGGTGATCGACGCCGCCAAGGGCGTTGAAACCCAGACCATCAAACTGCTCAACGTTTGCCGCATGCGCAATACGCCAATCATCACGCTGATGAACAAGATGGACCGCGAAACCCGCGATCCGCTGGAATTGCTGGATGAGCTGGAATCGGTGCTGAAGATCCAGTGCGCGCCGGTGACCTGGCCGATCGGCATGGGCAAGACTTTCCGCGGCGTGTATCACCTGCTGCGCGACGAGATCCTGCTGTTCGCGGCCGGCAACGACAAGGCCGACCAGACTTTCGAAGTCATCAAGGGCATCGACAATCCGCGCCTGGATGAAATGTTCCCACGCGAAATCGAGCAATTGCGGATGGAAGTCGAACTGGTGCACGGCGCTTCGCATCCGTTCGACCAGGAAGCTTTCCTGGCCGGCGTGCAAACCCCGGTATTCTTCGGTTCCGCCATCAACAATTTCGGTATCCGCGAAATCCTCAATGCGCTGATCGACTGGGCGCAACCGCCAGGCTCGCGCGATGCTACCGTGCGCACCGTCGAGCCGAAGGAAGCCAGCTTCTCCGGCTTCGTGTTCAAGATCCAGGCCAATATGGATCCGGCGCATCGCGACCGGATTGCTTTCCTGCGCGTCTGCTCCGGCCATTTCCAGCGCGGCATGAAGATCAAGCATCTGCGCCTGAACCGCGAGATCAAGGTATCGAACGTGGTGACCTTCATGGCCTCCAGCCGCGAGCAGGTGGAAGAAGCCTATGCTGGCGACATCATCGGTCTGCCTAACCACGGCAATATGCAGATCGGCGACAGTTTCTCCGAAGGCGAATTGCTGCAGTTCACCGGCATCCCCTACTTTGCGCCGGATTTTTTCCGCTCGGTGCGGATTCGCAATCCGCTCAAGATCAAGCAATTGCACAAGGGCTTGCAGCAGCTCGGCGAAGAAGGTGCGATCCAGGTCTTCAAACCGGTCACCAGCAGTGACCTGATATTGGGCGGAGTCGGCGTGCTGCAGTTTGAAGTGGTGGCCAGCCGCCTGCTCAACGAATACGGCGTCGATGCGGTATTCGAAGGCACCAGTATCAGCAGCGCGCGCTGGATCACTTGCGACGACAAGAAGATGCTGGCCGATTTCGAGAAATCCTCGGCCGGTCATAACGTCGCTTACGATGCGGCCGGCAACATGGCCTATCTGGCGACCTCGGGCGTCAACCTGCGCCTGACGCAAGAGCGCTGGCCGCAAGTGGTGTTCCATGAAACGCGGGAGCATGCGGTCAAGCTGAACTGAAGCGGCAAGCTGCAGACGTAAAAAAAGGAGATGCAATCGCATCTCCTTTTTTCATTTCAGGGTGTCTCACCCTGCTTTCCAGATTTACGAATGCTCGCGCTGATCAGCTTTCGCAAGCGCAGCTTCGCGCATCGCCAGTTCCTGCTCGGCGTCGACGCCCTTGCCATCCAGCTGACGGTGCAATTGCTGTTCATCCAGCTCGCCGGTCCATTTCGCCACGACGATAGTCGCGACGCCATTGCCGATGGTATTGGTCAGGGCGCGCGCTTCCGACATGAAACGGTCGATGCCAAGGATCAGCGCCAGCCCGGCGACCGGCACATGGCCGACTGCCGACAAAGTCGCCGCCAGCACGATGAAACCGCTGCCGGTAACGCCTGCAGCGCCTTTGGAAGTCAGCAGCAGGACCGCCAGCAAGGTCAGTTGCTGCATCAGCGTCATCGGCGTATCGGTGGCCTGGGCGATGAATACCGCTGCCATCGTCAGGTAGATCGAAGTGCCGTCCAGATTGAATGAGTAACCGGTTGGAATCACCAGGCCGACCACCGATTTCTTGGCGCCCAAGTTTTCCATCTTGCCCATCAGGCGCGGCAACACCGACTCCGACGACGAGGTGCCGAGTACGATCAGCAATTCTTCCTTGATGTATTTGACGAACTTCCAGACGCTGAAGCCGTGTACCTTGGCGACTATCCCCAGCACGCCAAAGATGAACAGCAGGCAGGTCAGATAAAACGCGCCCATCAGCTGGCCCAGCGACAGCAGCGAACCCAGGCCGTATTTGCCGATGGTGAAAGCCATCGCGCCAAAAGCGCCGATAGGTGCGACTTTCATGATCAGGCCAACCATGCCAAACAGCACATGCGAGAATTTTTCAACAAAATCGAACACCAGCGTGCCGCGGCCGCCGAATTTATGCAGCGCAAAACCGAACAGTATCGCGATCAACAATACTTGCAGGATTTCGTTTTTGGCAAAGGCGTCGACAAAACTGCTTGGGATGATATGGAACAGGAATTCGCTAGTCGACTCCATCTTGCCCGGGCCGGTATAGGCGGCAATGCTCTTGGCGTCCAGCGCGCTAAGATCAACGTGCATGCCGGTGCCCGGATGCCAGACGTTGACCACCACCAGGCCGAGAATCAAGGCCAGGGTGCTCATGATTTCGAAGTACAGCAGGGCCAGGCCGCCGGTCTTGCCGACTTTCTTCATGTCTTCCATGCCGGCGATGCCGATTACCACGGTGCAGAAAATCACCGGCGCAATGATCATTTTGATCAGTTTGATGAAGCCGTCGCCGAGCGGCTTCATTGCAGCGCCGGTTTCCGGATACAGATGCCCAAGCACGACGCCGATTACGATGGCGGTCAATACTTGCACATAAAGCGATTTGTAGAGCGCTGGTTTTGCCATTTGTCCTCTCCAATTAGACTACGTTTTTTTTAGATTATCACCACTGACCACTTATATACCCGCTTACGTACCCATATCTGGCACTACGGCCGGCGCTGATCATACTGCCTGCTTTTTACCCATCAATCCGGTCTTCTTCCCTGAATGCAGGAACAGGAAAAGACTGAAAAAAGTGCGCCACTTTAGCTGATAACGCTACCATCACTCAAGTTATTTGCACTCACCGGCGAAAAATTGCTTTTTGTGCAATCATCGCAGGGTACGTTTGCCGCAATCTCCTGAATTGGCAACCTTGATTGGCAATCTTGCATAGGAATGCATTCTGTTCTGTATTGTCCTTTAAGTAAATTCCTGCATGAGATATTTAGCCAGCAAGACTCTATCAAGCAATCCGTAACTAGCAATACGTATTAGTACGTATTAAGAAAGACTTGAGATGGTCTTGTCACAATGCTTGTGTATTCTGTTTTGTGGCGGCGTATGTTTTATGTTGCATCATTAATAACGACATGTCTTGTACCTGAACCCTTGCACCTGAACCGAAACAGACTCTTTACACAAAACATGGAAAGTAATGGCAACCTTTCGCTTGTCTGGTCTGTCTCAAACAAGTCGCGTCGCAAGCAATTCTTTTCATAACAAGGAAGAACCATGACTGAAAACGAAGTCCTCAAAAACGCCTTTGCGATGCCTATCCATAATCCGGCCTACCCTCCCGGACCTTATCGCTTCGTCGACCGCGAATTCCTGATCATCACCTATCGCACCGATCCGGATGCACTCCGGGCAATCCTGCCGGCGCCTCTGCAATTCGTCGAACCTATCGTCAAATTCGAATTCATCAACATGCCGGATTCAACCGGTTTTGGCCACTACTGCGAATCGGGTCAAGTGATTCCGGTCACGCTGAACGGGGTTGCCGGCGGCTACTCTCACAGCATGTATCTGAACGATCACCCGCCGACCGCCGGCGGCCGTGAGTTATGGGGCTTCCCGAAAAAGCTGGGCGAACCGGCGCTGCAGGTACATAAAGACACGCTGGTCGGCACACTCGACTACAGTGACTTGCGGGTCGCTACCGGCACCATGGGATTCAAGCACCGCCCGATGGATAAGGAAGCGGCCAGGAAATCGCTCGAAGCACCAGCCTTTTTGCTGAAAATCATTCCCCATGTCGACGGTACTCCGCGCATCTGCGAACTGGTACAGTACAGCCTGACCGACATCACCGTAAAAGGCGCCTGGACCGGTCCCGGCGCACTCGAACTGTACGCCCACGCGCTAGCGCCGGTGGCCGATTTGCCGGTACTTGAAGTAATATCGGCGGTACACATTTTGACCGACCTGACGCTGCCTCTGGGCAAAGTCGTCCATGATTATCTGGCCAAGTAAGCAAGCACACAGCAAGTAACCAAGTAACCAAATAAAGGAATGCCATGTCACTCAAAGATAAAGTTGCACTGATTACCGGTTCCGCCAGCGGCATCGGCAAGGAAATCGCCATCGAATACGCGCGCGCCGGCGCCAAGGTCGTGATCGCCGACCTGGCGCTCGACGCCGCCACCGCCACCGCCACCGAAATCACCCAGTCGGGCGGCGTCGCGATGGCAGTCGCCATGAATGTCACCGATGAAGCGCAGGTCGACAAAGGCATCGCCGACGCCGTCGCCGCGTTTGGCAGCATCGACGTCCTGATCAGCAATGCCGGAATCCAGATCATCGCCCCGATCGTCGACTCGACCCTGGATAACTGGAAAAAAATGCTGGCGATCCACCTCGACGGCGCCTACCTGACCACGCGCGCGGCGATGCGTGAAATGATCAAGCAGGGCAACGGCGGCGCCATCATCTACATGGGATCGGTACACTCACATGAAGGCTCACCGCTGAAAGCGCCGTATGTCACCGCCAAGCACGGCTTGATCGGCCTGGCCAAGGTGGTCGCCAAGGAAGGCGCGAAAAACAAGATCCGCGCCAACGTCATCTGCCCTGGTTTCGTTCGCACGCCGCTGGTGGAAAAGCAGATTCCGGAACAAGCCAAGGAACTCGGCATTACTGAAGACCAGGTGGTCAAGACCGTGATGCTGAAGGATACCGTGGACGGCGAGTTCACCACTACCCACGATGTGGCGCAAACTGCGATCTTCCTCGGCGGTTTCGAATCCAACGCACTGACCGGGCAATCGATCGTGGTCAGCCACGGCTGGTTTATGCAATAACTATTAGCAGTTGCCGGTCACTGACGTAACGCACAAAAGGGCAAGAAGTCTTGCCCTTTTTATCGACCGCAGCTGCATTCAATTCGAGAAGCCATTTTGAGTACAAGGTATTTTCTGTCCGATTTTCTGTCAGCCCCAGCCCGTCGGCTTGGCCTGGTTGGTTTGTCTTGCATATTGCTGCTAAGCAGCGCCAATCTGCTCGCCAAAACCGTGCAAACCAAGCCAGCCGGGACGCCGGCAGCGGATTTATCCGCAACCAGCAGACAAGCCGCTCTTGCCGCTCTGCCGCCGCTGATGCTGTGGGTAGGGGAACGGCCCGATGACGTTCGTAGCTGGATCGTTGGCAGCAGCAGGCAAGCCAAACTTAACAGTGCTGCCGACAATCCGACACCCGCAATCCAGGAGCAGCGGATCGGCATTGCGGTTCTGGACACCACTATCCTGCTACGCGACGGCAGCGCCAATGTCCGGCGCCGACAGCAAGCGCTGCGCCTGCCGCCGGCGTGGTATGCGCACAGCGGCCTGCGGCAAAAAATACCGCTGCTCACTATCGTTCATGTCGACATGGCGGATGACGCGCATAAACCGGCGTTGAACGAAAAACAAAAACGCATCATCGTCAACGCTGTAACTGCCGCCGCAACCCGCAGCCCGAGCCAGGTGGTGCAGCTCGATTTCGAAGTCATGCATAGCCAGAAACCGTTCCTGGCAGATGTCGTCAAACGCAGCCGCGACGCCCTGCCCGCTAACGTCGCCTTATCGATCACGGCGTTGGCCTCATGGTGCGTGGGTGACGCCTGGCTCACCGATCTGCCGGCCGATGAAATAGTGCCGATGGCGTTTCGCATGAATGGCGACGCCCAACGCATGCGCGAGGTCCTGGATCAGGACGGCCGCTTCCCGCGTCCGGAATGCCAGCCTAGCCTTGGCTTGTCGCTGGACGAACAACCGTGGCCGGGCAAACTGCGCAGCCAGCGTCTTTACCTGTATAACGGCAATGCCTGGTCGGCCACGCCGATTGCGAGCTGGTCAGTGCGTCTGGGAGCGTTTTTCCCCTAGAGTCGGCTGCTGTGTGTACCTGTCAATGGTGTTATCCAGCATCAAGCGCACGCGGCGCCGGATACACCTTGACCAGCACAATCCGCGGGCCGTTCATCTTCTTGACCACGATATCGAAACCGTCGAATTCGATTTTTTGCCCCTCGTGCGGCAAATCGCCGAGCTTGGCCATGATCAGGCCGCCCACCGAGTCGACATCTTCGTCGCCTTCGATCGCGACATCAATGCCGAGTATCCGTTCCAGGCTGAAGATCGGCAGGCTGCCCTTGCCCAGCAAGGTGCCGTCGTCCAGGCGGCTCCATTCGTTGTCGTTACGGCGGAATTCGTCGCGGATCTCACCCACCATCGCGCCCAGCAAATTATCGAGCGTGATAAAACCTTCCGGCTTGCTGCCTTTTTTACCGATGATGGCAAAATGCGGCGAGCCGGTACGGAAGCGGCGGAACAGTTCCAGTGCCGGCATGCGCGGCGAGACGTATTCCACCGGCCGTAAATACGCGTTCAAACTTTCGATCGACTTGCCTTCCTGCTGCGCGATAAACAAATCTTTCAGATGGATCACGCCGAGTACGTTGACGCCGCTCTGGTCGAAGTAGGGGTAACGGCTAAAGCGGTGACGATAGATCGTCTGCAAGTTCTCCTGCAGGCTGCGGGCCTGGTGCAGGGCCGTGATTTCGTTGATGGGCCGCATCAGGTCGGAAACCTCGAGTTCACTGAAATCCAGCGATTGCGCCAGCACATTCCATTCCTCGCGGTTGAATTTTTCACCGATATGGCTGCCGCGCAGAATCAATTTCAATTCATCTGCCGAATACTGCGCATCATGGCCGTGAGCGGCGGCCAGGCCGGCCATACGCAAGATCCAGTTGGCGCTGGCGTTGAGCGTCCAGATGGCCGGATACATGGCCCAGTAAAAACCGTACAGGGGCAAGGCGCACCACAGTCCTATCACTTCGGGGTTGCGAATCGCCACGGTCTTGGGCGCCAGTTCGCCGATCACGATGTGCAGGAAGGAAATCAGGAAGAAGGCGAAGAAAAAAGAAATGCCGTGTATCAGCTCCGGCGAGCTGACGCCGATCCAGCCAAACAGCGGCTGCAACAAGCTGGCAAAAGCCGGCTCACCGATCCAGCCCAGGCCTAGCGAGGCCAGTGTAATACCGAGTTGGCAGGCGGACAGATAAGCGTCCAGTTGGTGATGCACTGTCGCCAGGATGCGGCCTCGCAAGCCTTGCGTCTTAGCGATGGCGCGGATACGGGTCTGGCGTAATTTGACCAGACCGAATTCGGCAGCCACAAAAAAACCGTTGAGTGCTACCAGAAATAATGCTGCGATAACCAATAACAGGTTGTTCAATGAATCTCTTTCATGAATAAAGACGGACGACAAGTATAGGCGACGATTGTGCTTTTAACAAAATGCCCGCGATTACACCTCTGCCAAGGTGTTTCAAACTGTAGCGGCCAAGAAAAATGAGGCAGAGTTTTACACGATCAAACCGCGTATAACTCTGCCCCATTTCGGGAGGCTGCTGCGACTCTTGCCAACTACAGCGTGGTCGCCATCGCACACTGGCGATAATGCTCGGCTGCCAGTGCCTGCTGATCAATCGCCTCGTGTAATTGTCCCAGTTTCAGATGCGCTTCGCGCACCGTGGCCGGCGCCACCGCATCCGACAAAGCATGCTCCAGATGACGCTGGGCCTTGCCCCATAATTTTTGCTTGAGGCAGAAGCTGCCCAAGGTCAATTCCAGCTCCGCGTCATTCGGCGCCTTGATGGCCCAATGTTCGCAATGCTCGATTTGTGCTAGCAGCTCGGGACTAGCCTCAGCCGCGGCAGCCTCGCGATAGACTGCCAGCAGACGCTGGTCCCATTCTGCCGCCAGGGATTTTTCGACAATCGCGCGGGCCTCGGCATGCAAACCGGATTTGTTGAAAGCTTGGGCGCCGCGCATGGCGATAAACGGCTTGATCCGGTCTTCGCTATGCACCGTGGCCCACAACCGGGTAATCGATTCGGCATCGTGTGCATCGTCCGACAACAAACCGTCGTAAGCCAGTTCGCGCAAGCGCGTCGACAAGGCCGGGTGCAAGGCGTCGTGTTTGTTCAGGGTCCGTACCAGACGCAGCACTTCGGTCCAGTTCTTGGCTTGCTGGTTGGCTTTCAGGGCCAGTCGCAAGGCGTGGATATGACGCGTGCCGCGGGCGTTCAATTCGCTGACGGTGTGTAACGCCGCCTGCGATTTGTGTTCGTCCACCAGCAAATCCAGGGTGGTAATCAGGCGCGCCGTTTTCAGCGGCTCATCTTCTTCTATGCTTGCCAGCCAGATATCGCGGCGCTCGGCTTGCCCCATGCGATGGGCGGCACGGGCGCCGATCAGGGCCGCTACGCCGAGGTTGTCAGGCAGTTCGGCGGCGCGCGTGGCAGCTTTCTCTGCCTGGCCGAAACGGCCCTCGAACAAAGACTTGAGGGCGTCGCGCAAGGCGTTATTGGAAGTGGTTTCACGCTTGTGACGGCGATAGCCGATGACCCGCGCCGGCAACTTCTGGGTAACCCGGATCGTCCTGATCACTACGTACAGGATGATGAATAAAATCGCCAGCGATACGACGAAAAAATTCAGCGACAGGTCAATCCGGTAAGGTGGGAAAAACAGCACCACGTTACCGGGGTTGTAACGCGCCAGTACGGCCAGGCCGATGGCGACTGCAAACAGAGCAACAAGCCGGAGAAAGAATCGCATAGGACTATGGCTTGCCTTTGTAAGTACGGATCGCCGCGGGGCTATCCAGCGCCGGCATGGTGATCGAGAGATTACTGCTCTGGACCTGTTTCAGCATGGTCTGTACGGTCTGGGTCTGTTTGGCGCGGGTGTCGAAATACTTGGTGATGGTTTCCTGGGCCGCGATCAGGTCGCTGCGGAACGCCGATTCGTTACGCGACAGCAGACCGAGACGGGCGTTCAGCAAACGCAGCTTCAGGTTCTCTCTGGCGTAATAGGCCTGGGTCGGCGACAACAGCAAGGCGTCAGGCGTGGCAACCGTGCGGACCCTGATCAACTGGCTGATTTCGGTCCACATCTCGGCACTCCAGCTTTGCCATTTGTCCTTCAGACCGTTCTTCCAGTCAGTTACCACGGTATCGGCCGCAACTTGCGATTTGGCGACATTGGCGCTGGCGGACGGTTTTGCCTTGCTGCTGGCTACGGGCTGTACGGGCTGATTGCTCGGCTTGCTGACGCCGACGATCGGCTTCTCGTCGGACAACAGCGGCATGCCATCGATCTGGCCGATAACGCTGTCAAGGCGCACTGCGATGCCGGTGACATCCAGCGTTGGCAAGGCTTTCAGTTTTTCGATATCGCTGGCGATGGCGCGCCGCACGATGATGAATTGCGGCTTGTCGGAACGCGACAGATTTTTGTCGGCATTTTGCAGTGCGATCAACGCACCCTGGACGTTGCCGGCCAGTTGCAATTGCTGGCTGGCGGTCGACAGCACGTCTTCAACCTGGGCCAGGGTCCAGTCATCGCTGTTGCGGGACAGGTCTTTATACAGCTGCTCCAGCGCCAGTTGCTGGCTTTGCGACTCGACCTGCTTGCTTTCGAGCACGCTGACCTTGCCTTGCAAATCCTTGGTCTCGTCCTGCACCGACTTGACCAGCACCTTGGTTTCCGTATTGCTGCTGTCGCCGACTTGCAAACGGTGCGCTATTTCCTGGCGCAGCTTGTTGTTCTCGCTACGCATCGTCCACCATTGCCCTGCCAGCAGCACGGCAAGCAGCAGCAAGACGGCGTAAATCAGGCCGAGCGACCGTTTTGAGCTCTTATCTTGGTTGACCGCAAAAGGTTGCAGCACGGGCGGCGGCGATGGCACTGTCGTCGCATTGACGGCAGGACCAGCAGGCTGCTTCGATTCTGGAGTGGGTATCGATTCGTTCATAGCGGGAATTGTAACGCGTCGAGTAGCCGTTCGTCGCCTGAGCCGGTGAGAGTCACATCGCTAAATCCCAGTGCATATGCCGTTTCGGCAATGCGGGCATGCGGGACAAGGAGTTTCTGCTGTTGGATTTTTGCAACACCGGCGCTGCCTGCGACCGCTTGCACCAGGTCCATCAGATGCCTGAGCGCTTCCGAGCTGGTCAGTATCCAGTCGTTTTCGGTATTCAGCAATAGTTGCAGCCGGCTTTTCAAGGCCGCATCGAGGACCGGCGCCTGGCGCCGGTAGGCGGCCACGGCTTGCACCTTGATACCCGCCGCCAGCAAGCTGTCGGCAAAGAACTCACGGCCGCTTTCGCCGCGCACCAGCAACACTTGCAAGCCGCGCAAGGTAGCCAGGTCTAGTGCCTGCAACAGCCCTTCAGAATCGGTCCTGGCGGGATCCGGCGGGCTGAAGATGGTGGCATTTTGCGCCGTCACGCCATGCCGCGCCAGAGCAGCCCTGCTGCCCTCGCCGACAATCCCGATCGGCAGCTGCGGTGGCCAGCTTGCTATATGGCGAAAAGCGGCGTCGATCGCATTCGGGCTGACAAACACCACCAATGCAAAAGTATCGAGCTGATCAAGGACTGCCTGCAAAGGCGCGCTATCGCTCAATGGCAGGATTTCCAGCAAGGGGAAAATTATCGGCTGACGGCCGCGCGCCGTGATCTGCTGCGCCAGGGCGCTGGCTTGCGCCGCCGGCCGGGTGATGATGATCGGGTGCAAGGATGGGCTAGGCTGCATGGCAGCCATCTACTTGCCGGCATCGGGGAAAATCACTGCGCCGTAACACTAGGCCTCCTTGCACAGCGCCAGAATCGCCGCCGCATCCTGCGCCTCCAGCGCTGCGGCAATCTGCTCTCCCAAAACCTCAGGCGCATCGGCGGCGCCGCTGGCGTCGGCAATTGCCACCCGCAGGCCGTCCGGCGTGGCGATCATCGCCCGCAAGCGCATCTGGTCGCCGCTGATGGTGGCAAACGCCGCCAGCGGAATCTGGCAGCTGCCGCCAAAAGCGCGCGACAAGGTGCGCTCCGCAGTCACCGCCAACTCTGTAGGCAGATGATTCAGGGGCGCGAGTATTTCTTGCAGATCGGCACGATCGGCGCGAATCTCGATTGCCATCGCGCCCTGCCCCGGCGCAGGCAAACTCTGTTCAGGCTCGATCTGGGCTTTGATGCGCGCGGCCAGGCCGAGCCGCTTGAGACCGGCAGCGGCCAGGATGATGGCGGCATATTCACCGCGATCGAGCTTGGCCAGGCGGGTATCGAGATTGCCACGCAGAGGCTTGATCTGCAGCAAGGGGAAGCGCGCTGCGATCAAAGCCTGACGGCGCAGGCTGCTGGTGCCGACGATGGCGCCCGCAGGCAGTTGCTCCAGGCTGGCGTAGTCGTTCGAGACGAAAGCGTCGCGCGGATCTTCGCGCTCCAGCACGGCTGCCAGCGTAAAACCGGGCGGCAGCTCCATCGGCATATCCTTCAACGAATGCACCGCCAGATCGGCGCGGCCTTCCGCCATCGCCACTTCCAGCTCCTTGACGAACAAACCCTTACCGCCGACCTTGGACAAGGTGCGATCAAGAATTTGATCGCCGCGGGTAGTCATACCGAGGATTTCTATATTACAGTCTGGATATAATGCAGATAACCGGGCGCGCACGTGTTCCGCTTGCCACATGGCCAGCCGGCTTTCACGCGATGCGATCACTAACTTGGAAGGGGAGGATATTTTCGACACAGGTACTTTCAAAATTTAGCTATGCGGCACTGTTACTGTAAATACAGAGCGACGCAGCCAAAACAGAGTTAATTGACCGCCAAGGCTCTTTATCAAAACGCGTCATTTTCGCGCTGGATTTTAGCATGCGCTCTCTGTTGTCTCCGTTGTACCCTCTATATCAAATTGTATATACAGTAAGCGTTTGACAAGTTACAAATCCCCTCGTTCCCACCCCAGAAAAGCTGATTGCACTCGTCCATTATGGCAAAACAATTGAATTCTGCTGTCCAGGTAAAAAAACCCGCTCCCAATAAAGATGCTCCACTCAAAGAAGATATCCGTCTGCTGGGCCGCTTGCTGGGCGATGTGCTGCGCGATCAAGAGGGCGATGCGGTATTTGAAGTAGTAGAAACCATACGTCAGACGGCGGTGCGCTTCCGCCGTGAATCGGATCCGCAAGCCGGCGCCGATCTCGACAAACTGCTCAAGAAACTCACGCGCGACCAGACCAATTCGGTGGTGCGCGCGTTTTCCTATTTTTCGCACCTGGCCAATATCGCCGAGGACCAGCACCACAATCGCCGCCGCCGCGCCCATCTGCTGGCCGGATCGGCAGCCCAGGCCGGCAGTGTTGCGCATGCTTTGAGCAAGCTGGATGACGCCGGTGTATCGGGCGCAACGGTGCGCAGCTTCTTGAAGGACGCCCTGATTTCGCCAGTCCTGACCGCCCATCCGACCGAAGTGCAACGCAAGAGCATTTTGGATGCGGAGCGTGAGATCGCCCGCCTGCTGGCCGAGCGCGACCGCCCGCTGACCGCCAAAGAATCGCGCGACAACACCGAACTGCTGCGCGGCCGCATTGCCACCCTGTGGCAAACCCGCATGCTGCGTTATACCAAGCTGACCGTTGCCGATGAAATCGAAAACGCCCTGTCTTACTATCGCATCACTTTCCTGCGCGAACTGCCGGCGCTGTACGACGACATCGAAGGCGAGATCGCTACCCAGTTCCCGACTCGCGCCCGCCAGACCAGCACCGAACTGGCGCCGTTCGTGCAGATGGGCAGCTGGATCGGTGGCGACCGCGACGGCAATCCCAACGTCAACGCCAGCACCATGCAGCGCGCCCTGACGCGGCAATCGACCACCATCTTCGATTTCTACCTGGAAGAAGTGCACGCCCTGGGCGCGGAATTATCGGTATCGACCCTGATGGTCAGCGTCAATCAGGAATTGCTGATGCTGGCGGAAAATTCGCCCGACACTTCGGACCATCGCGCCGACGAACCCTACCGGCGCGCCCTGATCGGGATTTACGCAAGGCTGGCCTCGACTGCGCGCGAACTCGGCGCCACCAACATCCTGCGGCAGGAAGTCGGCGCCGCGGCCCACTATGACAAGCCGCAGGAATTCACCCAGGAATTGCAAATCGTCGAAGATTCGCTACGCGCCCACCACGGCAGCGCCTTGATCAAACCACGGCTGGCAACGCTCAAGCGCGCCTCCGAGATTTTCGGTTTCCATCTGGCCTCGCTCGACATGCGTCAAAGTTCCGATGTCCATGAGCGGGTGTTGACCGAGCTGTTTGCCCAAGCCCAGGTGGAAAGCGCTTACGACAAACTGAGCGAAGAACAGAAGATCGAGCTGCTGCTGGCCGAACTGGCCAAACCGCGCCTGCTGTACTCACCATATATCGACTATTCCGACGAAACCAATTCCGAACTTTCGATCTTGCGCGCCGCCGGTGAAATGCGGCAGCGCTACGGCGCACGTTCGATCCGCAACTACATCATTTCGCACACCGAGACCGTGTCCGATCTGCTGGAAGTCTTGTTGCTGCAACAGGAAACCGGCTTACTGCGTCCCGAGTCGACTAGTTCGGCTGGCGGCAAGGGCAAAGCCGCAGCGGACGCCTTGGAAGTGATGGTGATTCCGCTGTTCGAAACCATTCCCGACCTGCGCCGCGCCGCAGCGATCATGGAGCAATTCATGGCCTTGCCGCCAGTGGCGCGGCTGATCGCCAAGCAAGGCAAGCTGCAGGAAGTGATGCTGGGTTACTCCGACTCCAACAAGGATGGCGGCTTCCTGACTTCCAACTGGGAACTGTACAAGGCCGAGATCCAGCTGGTGCGCGTATTCGATCAAGCCGGCGTCAAGCTGCGCCTGTTCCATGGCCGCGGCGGCACCGTCGGCCGTGGCGGCGGCCCGAGCTACCAGGCGATCCTGGCGCAACCGCCGGGCACGGTCAACGGCCAGATCCGTTTGACCGAGCAAGGCGAGATCATCGCCTCCAAGTTTTCCAATCCGGAAATCGGCCGCCGCAACCTGGAGCTGCTGGTGGCAGCGACGCTGGAAGCCAGCCTGATGCCGAATAACGCCGATAGCAAACAGACCAAAAAGCTGGGCGAATTCGAACAGTTGATGGATGGTTTATCGGAACGGGCTTACCAGTCCTACCGCAACCTGGTTTATGAAACCCCCGGCTTCACCGACTATTTTTTTGCAGCGACGCCGATTGCCGAAATCGCCGAACTGAACATCGGCTCGCGCCCCGCCTCGCGCAAGGCAACCCGCCGCATCGAAGATTTACGGGCGATCCCCTGGGGCTTTTCCTGGGGCCAGTGCCGTCTGCTGCTGCCGGGTTGGTATGGCTTCGGCAGCGCCATCGAGAGCTGGCTGGACGAAGGTCAGGACAGCAAACTCAGAACCCAGAAACTGGCGACGCTGCGCGCCATGTACAAGGAATGGCCGTTCTTCGCCACCCTGTTGTCGAACATGGACATGGTGCTGTCGAAGACCGACCTGGCGGTGGCCTCACGCTATGCCGGACTAGTCACCGACCGCAAGCTGCGCAACAGCATTTTCAAGCGCATCGTCGATGAACATGAGCGCACCAGCAGCATCCTGTCTGCCATCACCGGCGCCAAGGACCGCTTGTCGGGCAATCCCTTGCTGGCGCGTTCGATCAAAAACCGCTTCGCCTATCTCGATCCGCTGAATCACTTGCAGGTCGAACTGATCAAGCGCCACCGCAGCGTGACCGCGGCCGGCCGGACCACGGAGGAAAGGGTGAAACGCGGCATCCATTTGAGTATCAATGGCATCGCCGCCGGTTTGCGCAATACCGGCTAGCCGCAACTAGGCAACTAGCCCGGTGCGCCGGGCTGCTCAACGCCGAGGTCGGTTGTTTTGGCTGGCTCGGCGTCGAGCGCCGCGCGCAAGCGCGGCAGGCTTTCCGGATAATCACGAGCGATGAAACCGATCATGGCTTCGCGGATGGCGCAGCGCAGGTCGAACGCGGTGCCGGAATCCTTCGCGCTGACCAGCAGCCGCACTTGCATGGCGCGCTCGTTGGCGTCGGTCACGTGCAGCACGCAAACCCGGCCATCCCACAAAGAGGATTGCTGGCACACGCGCTCGAATTCAGCGCGCACGGCCGGCACCGGGACGGCGAAATCCAGCCATAGGAAAACCGTGCCCAGGATGTTCGCGGATTTATGCGTCCAGTTTTCGAAGGGGTTTTCGATAAACCATTGCAATGGCACGATCAGCCGCCTTTCATCCCATATCCGCACCACCACGAAGCTGCCGGTAATTTCTTCGACTCGCCCCCATTCGCCGTGAACGATCAAGACATCGTCGATGCGGATCGGTTGCGAAAATGCGATCTGCATGCCGGCGATGAAGTTGCTTAGCACCGGCCGCGCCGCAATCCCGGCGACCAGGCCCGCCACCCCGGCCGAGGCTAGCAAGCTGGCGCCGAACTGGCGGGCGCCGGGTAACGTCAATAAGGCGAAGCCCAGGCCGAGAAGTGTCGCGATGAAGTAGGCGCTGCGCGTCAACACCCTGGTCTGGGTCACGATGCGGCGCGCTTTCAGGTTATCGGCGGCGGTGACGGGGTTGAGCTGGACAACGGTGACGCTTAAGGCGCGAATGCAGCGCATTGCCAGCCATGTCAAGGCGATGATCAGCGCCACCGAGGTCAGGCGGGACAACGGCAACAGCCAGCGAGTATCGTCCGGCGCCCCGGTCAGCACCAGGCGCACCGCGAACAGAATCAGGCACACCTGGCTGGCGTGATAAGCGATAAAACTGAGGTTGGCGAGGTAAGGCCGATTGCCGATCAGCCGGCGCAGCAGCCTGACACCCACATGGTGCAGCACGCCGGCCAGCAACGCCGCCAGAAGGGCAACGCCAAGTACATAGAGGTCAAACTCCAGATATTGCAACTCAGGGAAAATGCGCAAATTCATCCAAGGACTCCTGTAATTTAATCGAATCCGCGAATCCGGCCTGCTCCCCCGCTGCAAGCTGTCAAAGCTTGGGCACTATAGTTTCTTCTGCCACAACAGGGCTTTTCCCATTTTCGGATCCAGTACGAAACCGGTAAAGCCGGTTGAATTGTACAACCCCTGAACTGCCTGTCACGGCTCGCGGCTCCAACGGCAGGCATGCGGTTGCGGTCATTGGCTTTCTAGATTTTTGAATGGCCGATTTCTAAACCTTGGGAGGCAAGATCCGCCCCCTTGCCGTCTGTCGAGCATCGAAAAAACCGGACGTTCAACGTTTGACATGAGCAGCTGACCGATACCAGCGTTCCTGCGTGTGATAACGAACAGACGTCGGCCAACTCACGTTTTAAGCTTTATTTCAGCGAGACTATTTTGACATCAGAATTATTGCCTAGACTTCGACGTCGAGGCCGCCAGATATGTGCTACGCGCGTGTTTTTCTAGGAGAATGAGATGAACGAACAATCTGAGTTAAGTGATCTAGCAGGCGCTTTGTTACGAGGTTTGCAAGGGGCGCCGAAGAAGAATAAAGACTACGCCAGAGTTGCCGAGTATGCGGCCACTATTTTCGGAATGTCAGTCCACTCCATATCACCAAAGTTGTTCCATGAAAACGTTAACGACATCATGATTTTTTTTAGAGGTTTCGTTAAATATTGCGGTTTGGCAGTCGGGCTTTCTGACGATGAATGCATTGACGCATTTGAGGTTTTTTTTGTCGAAATCACAGGCTTGCCTCATCAAGACGGAGCAATGACTTTCAGTGTCTTGGACAGGATGGCAAGAACGCCAGAGGGCATTGCACTAATTAAAGCGGGACAACTGGCCGCCTACGATTGCCAAGAAGGGAATATTGCTAAAGCAACAGCAGCACTAGGCAAAGCGCTTGGCATTTAAATAGTGATTTGCTCTTAGGTGAAAACCAGTAAGGCGATTTATGAAAAAGTGCGCTGCTCCAGCCCCGGCCGGTCCAGCACCATGATGTGGCCACGCACGTAGCGGATCAATCCCGCGCTCTGCAAACTGCCGGCAGCCTCGGTCACGCCTTCACAGCGTACGCCGAGCATGTTGGCGATCAATTCTTGCGTCATCACCAGATCGTTGCCCTGCAGCCGATCCAGGCTCGTAAGCAATAGTTTTCCCTCATAGAATAGCAGGCCGAGCGAGGCGGCATGCGCCTCAAGCGCACAGTCCGGCGCAATTCATCGCTTGCGCGGTGAGCCGGAAACCGTGCCCCCCCAACTATAAAAATCTGCGCTGCGCCTATCTCAAAATGAGAAACAAGATAAGGACGATCACAATGGTACCTAGGCCTATATACATTTGGATTTCCTGCGATGATTGATATGGAGTCCATATCTGAACGCGGAAACAGAGTTGGGTCTGTACGCTAGGAGACATAGAAAAAAATCGAATCCGGGTCCGCAATTCTCAAAAATTTATTTTTCTAATGTGTACCGACGCACAGACGGTACTTATGCGTGCGCGCATGCTTGCCTTAGCGTGTGCCACAAACCCGGTGGGACGCTTCGATCCATGAGTCAGAAAATTACCAGGAGCTAGACATGAACAAAGATCAAGTCAAAGGCCGTGTTAAAGAGGCAGAAGGCAAAGTGAAAGAAGTTACCGGCAAGATCGTCGGCAACAAGAATCTGGAACAAAAGGGCAATATTGAAAAAACCATAGGCCAGGTCCAAGCAGACTATGGCGATCTAAAGCGCGATCTCAAAAAAGATAGTTAACCGCATTCTCGCGCAATCCCGACTATCTCTCCTCCATCAACGCTAAATTTCTTCCCTAGCAACGTGGATCCTTACCCGTTGTTTAGCCCTTGTCCACACAAGGGCATTTTTTTACGATTTCTTTTATCTAAAGTCGAATCCGCGAATCAGGCCTGCTCCCCCGCTGCAAGCTGTCAAAGCTTGGGCACTATAGCTTCTTCTGCCACAACAGGGCTTTCCCCATTTTCGGATCCAGTTCGTAACCGGCAAAGCCGCTTGATTTGTACAAGCCCTGAGCAAGCTGATTGCCCTCCAACACCTCCAGCGTAATCTTGCAGCATCCCAATCCGAGTGCTACCTGCTCCACCTGCCGGATCAGTTTCTTCGAAATTCCCTGGCCACGAAATTTTTCGGCAACCCCCAGATCATGGATATTCAGCAGCGGCTGGCAAGCAAAGGTGGAAAACCCTTCGATGCAAATCGCCACGCCGGCAGGCTCGTCGTCAACAAAAGCCAGCACCACATGCACATCGCTTCTCTTGCTGATGGTGGCGATCAGATTACTTTTAACGAAATCGGTAAGCTGTTGTCCGCCGCCCATGGGATCCGTGGCGTAGCCATTCAAGAGTTGGACAATCGCGCTTGCATGGCGCGCATTGGAGAAGTCGGCGTTCACTATCTGAGTCATGTCCTGGATCCTGGTCGCATATCGATTGATGTGATTGATGTATCTCTGACAGCGATTTTATATCAGCGCCTGGCAAGACCTGATGGGTGCCACAGACGGACCCAAAGGCGGAGCCAAAAACGGTGCCAAAAAAGAGCAACCACTCCCCTTTTTAGTGACAATTATCGGCAGCGCTTACCAATTTGGTGAACTGATACACCAATCTTGTATATCAGATTGGTGCATCAGCTAGCAATAACGGCCTGGCATACGACTTGCTGGTACGACAGCATGACCGCCACCGCCAAATCATCAACCCAGATCGCCGCACGGATTACCGAAGCGATGCTGGCGCGTAAACTGGCGCCGGGCACCCGGCTGGGCGAGCAGCAACTGGCAGAATTGTTTGGCGTCAGCCGAACCCAGATTCGCGAGGCCCTGACACGCCTGGTGACACGTGGCATCGTCACCGTCAGCGCCCGCCGCGGCTGGTATGTGATCGAACCGACGCCGGCAGACGCGCGCGACGCCTTCGAAGCGCGCCGGGTGCTTGAGCTGGGGCTGCTACGTCATGCGCGGCCGCTCAGCAAGGACGCGATCCGCACATTGCGCCAGCACGTCGAGCGCGAGCAAGCCGCGCTAGAGGGGGAAGATGTCGCCACCCGCAGTTTCCTGCTGGGCGATTTCCATGTCTGCCTGTGCGAATCGTTCGGCAACAGCTTGCTGGCCGATACCCTGCGCGACCTCACCACCCGCACCACGCTGACCGCCATGCAGTACCAGTCCTCGCATCACGCCAGGCAATCCTGCGCCGAACACGTCGGCATCGTCGCCGCGCTGGAAGATGGCGATCTGGCGCTGGCAGAACAATTGATGCACGATCATTTGTGCAATGTTGAAGCTGGCCTGGCACAATCGCTGCGCAGCGATCCCTTGTCGCCGCTAGGACAGGCACTGGCGCCGCTTACACAGAATACCGACTTTGCAACATCACCTCAGCTGAAGGAGTTTTAACATGAAATTTCCAAAGATCTTGCTGGCCGCGATGGTCACGATGGCCGCGACCGCCCTGTTCAGCAGCGCCGCAAGGGCCGATGCGCTTGATCAAATCGTCAAGAACGGCGTCCTGAAAGTCGCGGTGCCGCAGGATTTCCCGCCATTCGGTTCGGTCACCAGCGATCTCAAACCACAGGGCCTGGACATCGATGTCGCCACCTTGATTGCCAAGAAAATGGGCGTCAAGATCGAACTGGTGCCGGTCACCAGCGCCAATCGCGTGCCTTACCTGCAAACCAAAAAAGTCGACCTGATCATTTCCAGCCTGGGCAAGAATCCGGAACGGGAAAAAGTCATCGCCTTCAGCGATGCTTATGCACCTTTTTATAACGGTGTCTTCGGCAGCGCCGATCAAAAAGTCAGCAATGCGGCCGACCTGGCTGGCAAAACCGTGGGCGTGACCCGCGGTGCTGTGGAAGACCTGGAACTGTCCAAGATCGCTCCGGCCAGCGCCACCATCAAGCGCTACGAAGACAATAACGGCACTATCAGTGCTTTCCTGTCCGGCCAGGTGCAACTGGTGGCTACCGGCAACGTGGTGGCGGCGGCGATCATCGCCAAGAATCCGCCCAAGAAGCCGGAAACAAAGTTCCTGATCAAGAATTCGCCATGCTCGATCGGTCTCAACAAGGATGAACCGAAATTGCTCGACAAGGTCAATGCGATCCTGGCGCAAACCAAGAAAGACGGCGAATTGAATGCCTTGAGCGTGAAGTGGCTGGGACTGCCGTTGCCGGCCAATCTGTAAGCGCCGCTTGCAAGCTTAGGCCGAGACATGAGTTACCAATTCGATTTTCTGGCGCCGTTCGACTATCCCGCCGTGCTCATCAAAGGTGTGCTGGTGACGATCGAACTGATCGTCATCGGCGGTCTGCTGGGTATAGCGGTCGGCATCTTTGGCGCCTGGGCGCGGACCCAGGGCCCGCGCTGGCTGCGGCCCTTGGTCAGCGCCTACGTTGAGCTGATCCGCAACACACCGTTCCTGATCCAGCTGTTTTTCATTTTCTTCGGGCTGCCGGGGATAGGCTTGCAAATCAGCGAGATGGAGGCGGCGCTATTGGCTATGGTGATCAATCTCGGCGCGTATAGCTGCGAAATCATCCGCGCCGGCATCGCCGCCGTGGCGCGCGGCCAGATCGAAGCCGGATTGAGCCTGGCGATGAGCAGAATGCAGATATTCCGTCATATCATCCTGCCGCCTGCCCTGCAAAAAATCTGGCCGGCATTGTCGAGCCAGGTGGTCATCGTGATGCTGGGTTCCGCCGTATGTTCGCAAATTGCGGTGGAAGAACTGGCGTACGCCGCCAACTTCATCCAGGGCCGCAATTTCCGTTCATTTGAATCGTATCTGCTGTCGACTGCGATCTATCTGCTGCTGGCGATCGGCTTGCGGCAGTTGTTGCGCTTGATTGGCAACCGGCTGTTTGGCCGGCCCGTCGCCAGGGAGGCCGCATGATTTCGTTTTCGGTATGGGATATCGTCCGCAACCTGTTGCTGGCGCTGCGCTGGACCGTATTGCTGTCGCTGGCGTCGTTCGCCCTGGGCGGCATGCTGGGATTGATCGTCTTGTTCCTGCGCAGCTCTAAGCAAGCCTGGCTGCGGCGCCTGACCAAGATGTACATCGAGCTGTTTCAAGGCACGCCCTTGCTGATGCAATTGTTCCTGGCGTTTTTCGGCCTGGCTTTGTTTGGCCTGGAAGTGCCGGCCTGGCTCGCCGCCGGCCTGGCGCTGACTTGCTGGAGCAGCGCCTATCTGGCCGAAATCTGGCGCGGCTGCGTTGACGCCATCCCGCGCGGCCAGTGGGAAGCATCGTCTTGCCTGGCGATGAGCTACATGCAGCAAATGCGCCACGTGATCCTGCCGCAAGCCTTGCGCATCGCGATTCCGCCCACCGTCGGCTTTAGCGTGCAAATCGTCAAAGGCACCGCAGTGACCTCCATCATCGGCTTCGTCGAACTGTCGAAAGCCGGCACCATGATCACCAACGCCACGTTTCAGCCGTTCACCGTATATGCACTGGTGGCGCTGATGTATTTTGCGTTGTGCTGGCCGCTGTCCAAATACAGTCAGTTTCTGGAAAGGAAATTCAATGCCGCTCATCGCCATTGATAACGTAAAGAAAAGCTTCGGCGATAACCAGGTGCTGAAAGGCATCCGACTCGATGTCGAACCCGGCGAAGTGATTGCCATCATCGGCAAAAGCGGCTCCGGCAAGAGCACCTTGCTGCGCTGTATCAACGGTTTGGAAAGCATAGACGAGGGCAATATCAGCGTCGCCGGCGCGCATCTGGGAAAATCCGAGCTGGAATTGCGGGCGCTGCGCCTCAAGGTCGGCATGATTTTCCAGCAATTCAATCTGTTTCCGCATCTGACTGTCGGCCGCAACGTGATGCTGTCGCCGATGATCGTCAAGGGAACCACAGAGAGCGAGGCGCGCAAATCGGCTCAGGAAAATCTGGCGCGGGTTGGTCTTGCTGAAAAATTCGATGCCTATCCCGATCAGTTGTCAGGCGGCCAGCAACAGCGGGTGGCGATTGCACGCGCGCTGACGATGCAGCCGCAAGCCCTGCTGTGCGATGAAATTACCTCGGCGCTTGACCCTGAACTGGTGAACGAAGTATTGGCGGTGGTGCGCGGGCTGGCGGAAGAAGGCATGACTTTGCTGATGGTGACGCATGAAATGCGTTTTGCCCGCGAAGTCTGCGATCGCGTGGTGTTCATGCATCAAGGCAAGGTGCATGAAATCGGGCCGCCGGAAGAGATTTTCGCTCATCCGAAAACCGTCGAACTGCAGCAGTTTCTGGGCGCGGCAAATTAAACTTCGACTAAGCAACGACTGAACGCCAACCAACAGTAAAATCGGCAAACGGGGGAGCTGCTTTGCAATTCTGTAAAATTGCGGATCAGCTCCTGTTAACCATGGAAGTACACATGAATTCAATCCGTACCACCCCGCCGCTCGCTGCCGATCTGATCTCCTTCATTGAAGGTTTGCCGAAGGCGGAATTGCACCTGCATATCGAAGGCACGCTGGAACCTGAATTGCTGTTTGCACTGGCACAACGCAACAACATCCAACTGCAGTACGCCTCAGTGGAAGAACTGCGCGCCGCTTACGCCTTCACCGATCTGCAATCGTTTCTGGATTTGTACTACGCCGGTGCCGCTGTATTGCAGACCGAACAGGATTTTTATGAAATGACGATGGCGTACATTGTCCGCTCGCGCGCCGACAACGTGCGCCACGCTGAAATTTTCTTCGATCCGCAAACCCATACCGAACGCGGCATCGCCATCGACGTGGTGTTTTCAGGGATTGCCCGCGCCTTGCGTGAAGCGCGTGACAAACACGGCTTCAGCAGCGCCATGATCATGTCGTTTCTGCGCCATTTATCGGAAGAAGAGGCCTTCGCCACCCTGGAGGAAGCGCTGCCTTTGCGTGCCCAATATCGCGACCTGTGGATAGGCATAGGCCTGGATTCGGCCGAACGCGGCAACCCGCCGGAAAAATTTGCTCGGGTTTTCGCGCGCTGCCGCGAACTTGGGTTTCATCTGGTTGCTCACGCCGGCGAAGAGGGTCCGCCGCAATACGTCAAGGATGCACTCGATGTACTGCATGTAGAGCGCATCGACCACGGCGTGCGCAGCGAGGAAGATCCGGTCCTGATGAAACGGCTGGCGCAGCAACGGATTCCGCTGACGGTATGCCCGTTGTCCAACCTCAAGCTATGCGTGGTCGACGATATGCGTAAGCACAATCTGGCGCGCATGCTGCACGCGGGGCTGGCGGTCACCGTCAATTCTGACGATCCGGCCTATTTCGGCGGCTATATGAACGCCAATTTCCTGGCGGTGGCAACCGCCCTGCGCTTGAGCCGCACTGAATTGGTGATGCTGGCGCGGAATGCATTTGAAGCGACATTTTTACCGGCAGCGGCGAAGCAGCAATTGCTGCTGGAGCTGGACGGTTATTGCATGGCGCATTAATTTCGTTAACCGCATTTCCGACACCGCACACAACCGCCGCGCCAACCAGGCCCGGCGGTTTTTTTACGCCTGGCCGAGAGCGGCAAAAAAAACCCGCAGACCTTGCGGTTGCGGGCTGAATCCAAACCTAGGAGGTATTGGAGGAGACAGGCGTGACTATAACTATGCGGCCCGCATTTGTATGCTTTAGAGTTCGCATACCTGATATTCGACAGGCATATAACAAATCTGCGGCCCCTCTCGGCGCAGTATTGTCCTTGCCAGCCGGACAGTTTGCGTGCACCATGGGGAGAGCAGCCAGATAGCCTGCCTTACCGATCCCGTCTGACTCTGCGCAACCGTATTATCGTGGAGACCATGATGGACAACGTACTTGCTGCACCTCGCCTGACCAACGCCGGCATCCTGTTTACGGTAATGGTCGAATTTCAACAGTATCAGTGCCTGGTGCCAGCAACCACACTCTCAGATCTGTCGCATTCGAAAGACCCAAAACTCGACTTGCTCGGCACTTACCGCGCTTTCCAGACAAAAATCGAAGGCGTCGCGCGACGCTTGATCGGCGCCGGCATTGTCGGCAAGCCGCTGGTTATCGGCACTGGTTATTTCCTATAGTTTCAAGGCTAGCCTGATCGTTTCAATCCATCGCATGCGGCCTGCGCATGCGATGGATTTTCACGAGTCGGCAAACGCGCGTTTCTTTAGCAAGGATGCGCGCAGCTTGTCGTACACCAGGTTGAAAACGAAGGTGTAAGGCAGGAAGAAAAGCAGCAAGCCGATGTCGAGAATCAGTGCATCGAGCAAACTCATCTCCAGCCACCACGCAACCAGCGGCACCACGATTGCTACCAGCCCGGCTTCAAATGCGGTTGCGTGCACTACCCGCATGGCCGTGGTGCGGGCCAGCCGCCAATGCCGTTCGATACGGTCAAACAGGCTATTAAAAATCATATTCCAGGTCATCGCCACCAACGAAATCATCAGCGTCAGCAAACCCGCGTGCGCCATCGGCACTTTCATCACCCACGCCAAAATCGGCGCCGTCAAAGCTACTGCCAGCACTTCAAATATCAGTGCGTGAGTAGCGCGCTCAGTCCAGGTCTTATTCGTATTCATATTGCCTCCGTTGCTTCAAAAATCTGATGAGGCTATTTTCTTCGATTTACCTGATACTATAAAACTGATAACCATCGGAAAAACCGATATGTTGGCATCGCCTGATAGGAGTCACTACGCCATGCGCCAATCCCTGGAAACACTGTTCATGTTTGTCGAGGCGGCCACGCTGGGATCGTTTTCCGCGGCGGCGCGCAAGCTGGGCAAGCAACAATCCACGGTCAGCGAGGCAATCGCCAACCTGGAAATCGACCTGGGACTGATGCTGTTCGACCGCAGCACTCGCCGCCCGACACTGACCGAGCAAGGGCGGGCGATGCTGGTCCATGCGCAGCAAGTGATGGAAGCCACCGACCGCTTGCAACGATCCGCGCATCGGCTGGCTGACGGGCTAGAGCCGCAACTGACCTTGGTGCTGTCCGATACTTACCAGTCGGACCGCTTCGAACATATCCTCACCAGTTTCGAGCAACGTTACCCGGAACTGGAGCTGGAATGCATGATTGCAGAGCGTAACGATGTGGTCTCTTTGGTGCAGGAAGGGCGCGCCAATCTTGGGCTGGTGGCGGCGCAGCCGGATTACCCGCCGGATATCGGCTTTGAATCCGTGCCTGATCGTTCCGCCATCGGCTTGTATGTTGGCAAGCAGCACCCGCTGGCCAAGGCTAAGCACATCTCTAGCGAGATGTTGCATGGCGCACGCGAGTTGCGCCTGAGCACCTATGCCGACGAAGCGGGCGATGCTGTGCAGCGGCGGCGCGGCAAAGTCTGGACTGCATCGAGTTACCTGCTACTGCTGGAAATGACGGAACTGGGTTTTGGCTGGGCCGAGTTGCCATACTGGCTGGCCAAGCGTTTTGCCGCCAACAGCTTGCTCGAGCTGCAGGTGCTCGGCTGGCCGAAAAGCATTCAGGTCGATGCGGTCTGGTCGCGGCAACGCGGATTGGGACCGGCCGGCAGCTGGCTGCTGGATACCCTGATGGCGCGATAAATAGGTGTCTTGCAGCGAATCAGTAGACGAACGGCATCTGGCGCGAATTTTGCTGCTATCTGATACCACTCCAACAAACGGCCGAAAAATGTTAATCATTCTTGCCTCCATCACTTTTGCCGCTCTTCTTGCTCTTTTCCTGCTGCGCAAAGAGTTCAAGACACGCGGTTTTCTGTCAACGTACAACCGCAACGCCCGCTCCGACGCCAGGTTGCGAAGCCGGACGATCAAGCCGCACCAATAAACCGTTGCCGGCACTGCGGACGCGCGCCATATTTCCTGACAAAAAATCGCAGCCAGGCGCGGCCATATGGCAGCTGGCTGGGTTCTTCCTTTCCGACAGGCAAAAAAAAGCCCGCTGGGCCTTGCGGCGCGGGCTGAATCCAAACCATAGGGGGTTGGAGGAGACGGAATAACTATAAGATGAAATATGGCGCATTGCAACATAGTAAAAATACGGTATCAAATGCAAAAAAACCTGCGACCGTAAGGTAAGCAGGTTTTATATTTTTCAATACAGGAGAAGATTCCCGAAACCCAGTCCTATCTGGAAAGTGGCTCCGACGTGTAACGAATCTACTCTTGTATTGGCCCGAATCACGTTGAAAAAGCGCTTTGAAATGACGTTATACGCGACAGGCAATTTTTGAATTATACACAGATTTTTCTAATAAGGCAAGCTAGCGGGCCAATGCTGCCTATATACCCATTTATACCGCAACCCGCCAGGCAAAAAAAAAAGCCCGCTAGACCTTTCGGTGCGGGCTTGAATCCAAACCTTAGGAGGTGTTGGAGGAGACAGGTGTAACTATATAGACGCGATCAGGCGGCCGCCAATTTATTTAACGCATATCAGTTATTCATACAGATGATAGCGTTACCATCCAGTCGCAACATAAGGCAGACGACGGCCCTCTTCAGCGCTTCGGCGCGCCAGTTCCAGGATTTCCGAGACGCTGACGGCAGCATCCGCGCTGACCGGGAATGGCAAACCATCCTGGATCGACGCTGCCAGTGCACGATAAAACTCCACGTAAGCACCATCCAAGGTCGCCAATTCACCACGCAGATCAAGCTCGCCCTCGACTTCCCTGATCGAGCCAGGCGGGTTCTTGGCCCAGCCCGCCTGCCCCGGACGCAAACCGGCCTTGAGTTGATCTTCCTGGCTGTCGAGTCCGGCTTTCAGATAACTGCCGCGCCGGCCGTGGATCATAAAACGCGGCGCCTCCAGCGCGCTCAGGGCGCTGGCATGCAACACCACCTGCTTGTCCGGGTAAGCCAGTTGCAGATGGACATAATCCTCCGCCTGGGCATGCTCGCGATAAGCGCCGATGGTCGCATTGACACTTTGCGGGGCGCCAAACAATGTCAGCGCCTGATCGATCAAATGCGGCCCCAGGTCGTACAGCAGGCCGCCGCCGGTCAAGGCATTCTCGCGCCAGCGCTGCCGCACCTCGGGCCGGAAACGATCGAAATGCGACTCGAAATGCGTGACCTGACCAAGCCGGCCGCTGGCGATCAACGCCTGCACGGTGCGGAAATCGCCATCCCAGCGACGGTTATGAAACGGCGCCAGCAACAGCTTGCTGTCGGCGGCCGTGCGCGCCAGGATGCGGGCCTCGGCAGCGCTCAGCGTGATCGGCTTATCGACCACCACGTGCTTGCCGGCCGCCAGTGCACTAAGAGCAAACTTAAAATGGGTGTCGTTGGGCGTCGCGATCACAACGCATTCAATCGAGGCGTCAGCCAGCAAGGCATCGAGATCGGCGACGATGCGCGCCTCCGGCCATGCTTTCGCAGCAGCCTCGGCTTGACTGCTGGCAATCGCGCTGACCACGGTACGGCCCGAGTGTCCGATCAGTGGTGCATGAAAAGTCGCACCAGCGTAGCCGTAGCCTAAAAGACCTATTTTCAACATGGACATGGGTTTTCCTGTGGATTACTTGATCGATTCAGCCACGGAGGACCAAATAAGTCATCTCTGAAAGTTACCCACAGAAATTGTGGACAGTCCTGTGGATAACCATCAAGAATTTTAATCAAGTCTTTGATTTATATGATTTTTTACTGAACGCACAAGCTTAATACTCCGGGCATAACTTGCGTTGCTGTTTTACAGCTTCAAAACGGCAGCGCAAGCGGTGACTCATGCGGTGCTTCAAGTGGCCGAAGAATCAATATCTGCCAGGGATTCGCGCCCTTTTTCAGTGATGTCGTAACCGTCGCCAGCAGGCCTGGCGCTGACATGTCCTTTTTTGCCGAGGAACATGGCAACGTCAGCAGCAAGCTTGGCGCCAGGATCGCTGGCTACGGCACGCAGGCCGTCTATGCAATTCCTGATAAACAAGGTCTGCTGCCCTTTGTCGGTCAACGACAGGCTGCCGTTTTTTTCATACGCAATGTACTTCAGCCCGGTTAGGCGCTTGGTATTCCTTGCCACACAAGCACTCACCCTGCCGTGTGTGCCCTTGCGGATCTGTTCCAGTGCGTCGTATTCATCTCTTGTCAAACCGTCGTTCATTACTGCTTCCTCTGTAGAATTTGCCATGCTGCGACCCTCATGGTACGCGCCGCAACGGATAGCAGCAATGGATAGCAGCCAAGCGGGCGGGCGCGATGCCGGATCAACGCATTGATTGCTACAATCGTTAAATAAAATCTGGTATCGTTACCGCAGGTATTCCAACCTCGCGCACAAGGAGACATTTATGGATTTAGCAGAAAAATTTGACGCCAAAGGCAAAGAAACAGGGAACGCCTACCATGTCGAGTGCTATAAAGACTCGATTGAAAGAGCGACCGCAAACGGCACCGTCGCTTCCCTGCCCGGCCGGGAAATCTACAAGCTGGCGGATGGACGAGCACTGACTCCGTATGCGGAAGGAAAATTTGTAATTGACCAGACTGGCGAAAAAATCGTGCGGGTTTAAGTTGCTTTAGACGTGCGCTTTGGTCAACATTATGAAAGCCTGCGAACCGTGAGGACGCAGGCTTTTTTTGGACCAGCAGGATTGAATTGGAATCCCCCTACGCTCGTCCACCTTCGCGCAGAGTTCTGATCAGCAGATCAGCCATGACATTTCCATCGAACTCGCGGAAACCTCGCTGATAAACCAGCGCGCCGACCGCTATCAGCCGATATAACTCTTCCTCAGTAAGCTTGTAAGACAATTTTGCGATTTCGTTGGCAAACATCTGTACGATATCGTCGTCGCTGGTGAGCGGTACCTGGCGACTTGCCCTACCCCACATCTCGATGATTTTCGCAGCCTTCATAAAACCCTCCTGAAGACCTTTTATTATAGATGCCGCCGCGCAAATATCCAGCCCTGCGCAAGGTGTAGATCAGCCTTCAGAGCAGGCATAAGGTCGCTACATTGTTCGAGAAACAACTATAGCGAATGCAATACAGACTTCCTTTGACACATGAAGGTGACAAGTTCGTCACCAGTCTCAGCATGAGACAGGATTGCTGTTCTTGCAATTCGCAAACCTCGGCATCCAGAAAATCGAAATAGCGGCCGACAAAGGGATAAAGCGCTTTGAACAGGCTCTCCTTGGCCGAGAAAACCAGGCTCAGCCAATGTTCGAGAGTCAGGCCGGCGCTGCTGCCTATAGCCAGTTCTGACGCCGTCATCAAATGCTCGACCAAAGGCTGCGCCGCTTCATTGCTAAGGATGCGCTCAATATCAATTCCCAAACCGCGCCATTCCCGAGCCACCGCCGCCACTGCAATCGCCAAACCATCGCCGTGGCTGATCGAGCCCAGGTAGCCGGCCGGCCAGAGCGGCGCCCGATGCTGGCCGATGGCGAGCGTTGCCTGGCTATCGCAGCCAAGTTTTTGCAGCGCCTCGCGAGCGCAAAACCTGCCTGCGGCAAACTCCACCTGACGTTTTAACACTGCGTTTGCCAAGCTCTCGGGCAAAACAATGCCATTGCCTGTCAGGCGCGCCAGTTGTCCGGCGTCGACCGTATAACGCAAGCTGGCCTGGCAAATGGATTCAGGCATTGCGGGCAAAACAGTCTTGCTCATAACATCGGCTGGAATGTGCATGTGGGTGCGTGTGGAATTAAGCGAATCCCCGGACAAGTCCGGGAACGACCTGCCGCGCGGCAGGCAGCAAGCATTATAGCGGCCGGCAAGCGCCGTTAACACGCTGTTAACAGTAAAACAAAAACCCGCACACCTTACGGGAGCGGGTTGATTTGGACACAGCAAAACTGGTGCCGGTGATCGAGGCTACCGGCCAACCTGTTGATGGCAAAACACTCTTCGAAAAGCGCCTGCCCGACTGGGTTGGACTTTATGAGTGAGCACTAAATCAACACCCCGTATCTTACCGACCCAACATGACAATGGTATGACTGCCGCATGACGACCGCCTGTTCCATCTATACAGGACAGCCGAAAAAAAAAGACCCGTGATACCTTGCGGTCACGGGTCGAATCCAAACTCGGGGAGAGTTGTAGAAGACGGAGTCATTGTAGCTCCCTCATGAAATCGACACAGCTGTCAGTATTGACAGGCATAAAGTGACACGAGAGTTGCAATTCACCCCACTCAGGGCAATGCTGCCGGCCGCATCACCAGGAAGCCGGCATTCAATACTCACGTCCACCTTACCCTGCACCCCATCTACCCGCCGCTCCCATATGGTCGAGTAATGACCTCAAGGAGATGGCCGTCGGGATCCTCAAAATACACCCCGCGGCCACCGTCGTTCCGGTTGATTTCTCCAGTCCGGTGCTTACCAGGGTCTGCCCAATACTGAAGCCCTCGATCATGGATGCGGGCGAAGGTTTGATCAAAGTCGTCTTCGCCTATCAAGAAGGCATAATGCTGGGAGGAAATCTTGCCATTGTTCTCATAGAAGTCGAGTGAAACCTTGTTGCTGAGTTGAACCACCAGCATCGGTCCGAATCGGGTGGCGGATTGCAGGCCCAGAACTTCCGTGAAGAATGTTGCTGATTTCTGCTTGTCGCGGCACCAGACGATAGTATGGTTTAGCTGCACGCTCACGTTGCGCCTCCTTTTAGCATCCTTCGAGATCAACCATCATCTCAAACCCACCACAAACCCACCATATATCATCCATCATCCGCTTTCCATCAAACAGCATGGATTCAGGCTATGTCGGCCGTCAGATCCTCGCCCCCCTCAGCGACGCCATGGTGGCAAGCCCCGCTCACATCGCCGCGCGCGGCTCGCCCAGCACGCTGCAGGACCTGGTGAGCCACGACTGTGTGATCTCCGCGCGTCCCAGCGGCCACGCCACATGGCGTTTTGCAGGCCCGAATGGCGAGAAAGAAGTGCAAGTCACCGGGCGCTTCAGCGGCAATACCGCGCGGGCACTGCGCAAGGCTACCGTGGCCGGACTCGGCATCGCTCTGCTGGCGCCCGCGATGGCCAAGCTCGACGTTCAGGCCGGCGTGCTCGTCCCGGTGCTGCCTCAATACCGGCGCACCGGTCACGGCATGAGCGTGCTGTATCCGAGCCGCCGCCACCTGCCGCTCGCGGTATCGGCGTTCATCGGGTTGGTGATCCAGAAGATGAATGCGGCAGACGCACCGGAGGTGCATCGATCGGTGCGGCGTCGATAGCAACGGCCGCTTTATGGAAATTGACAGCGCCAAGGGCGCAGACTTGGAACAAGCTAACGATACATTAACTATTTTAGCGTGTAGGATACGGTGACTGTTTCCCCATGACAAGAAGTGTCGAGATTTGTCGGCATGATCCGTTACTCATTTCCGAAACAATCCTTACCGTACTCTTATATGCAACGTTTTCCCTCTTTACTTGGCCTGCGCGCCTTTGAAGCCGCAGGTCGCCTTTCTAGCTTCAGCCAGGCGGCATGCGAATTGTCGGTCACTCCCAGTGCCATCAGTCATCAGATACGTAAACTGGAAGATGAGCTTGGCACTGCCTTATTTCGCCGCAGTACGCGAACGATTACGCTGACCGACGCCGGTGAAACTTACCTGCAGACGGTCAAACAGGCTTTCGCTCTGCTTACAGAGGGCAGCAGGCATATACGGCAATCGACAAGAACATCGTTGCGCATCAGTCTGCTTGCCTCATTCGCTTCCAACTGGCTGATGCCGCGCCTGGATAGTTTCACAGAGGCATATCCAGCTATCGATTTTCGACTCGACCCGAGTGTGGAATTGACCAATTTCTCTGCTAGCGACAACCAGCTTGCGATTCGGTACGGTCGAGGCGGCTGGCCGGAAGTCGAGGCAAGATGCCTTATGTTGGAACATCTAGCGCCGGTCTGCAGCCCTGCTTTTCTCAGGCAACACCCGCAGTTACGCGAGTTTTCAGATGTGGCCGCTGTCAATCTGTTGATGGCAAATGCAAAAATGGAATACGAGTGGCGGGCATGGTCACGCATGACCGGCGTCAACCTTGCTTCTGCGCGCATAACGCCGCTGCGTGATTACAACATCGTCCTGCAGGCCGCGCTCGCGGGGCAAGGCGTTGCGATGGGCAGAGGCGCGTTGATCGCCGAGCACCTGCAAAGCGGCCGCTTGATCGAACCACTGGGGCCGGCAATACCGATGAACGGCATCGGTTATTGGGTCTTGACGCCACACGGTACCTTATCTGAAGAAGTAACGATGTTCCGCAATTGGCTGATCACCGAGGCAGCGTCATTTAAGCATTTCCAGCAACGAGCAGACATGCGCGACAATGAACATTTGTGAATTGAATTCACAAATAACACACAAAGTATGCGTTTGTCGGCAAGGCTATTGCGCCGTTAACATGTTCTCTGTCTTTACAATCCACAAAATAAAAACGACATGAACAACAAAAACGCGCTTTACCATGTACATATTTACTACGAGCCCGAAATTCGCGCAGTCGCAGAAGCGCTACATTCTCGCCTGAGCAAATTAAAAGAATCCGGGAGCATTTCCTTGATTCATTTTGTCGGACAACTGCGAGACAGCAAAGTGGCGCCGCATCCAATTCCCCATTTTGTAATTCACATCACAAAAGAAAATTTTGAGACCGTTCTCCCCATCATCGAGTCATCGGGATTAACTGCACTTGTGCACCCGCTCACTGATGACGATCTGGCTGACCATACAAGTTTGGCTCAATGGATCGGGGAACCTGTCGAACTTGATCTCACGCCATTCCGTCCGCCACACATGAACTAAGGCGTCACGTTTTGGAAAAATAGATTATCGACCGAACTTTGACTGAGTTTGGTTAAATGCCTTATTGGAACGGAGGTACAAACCTATGCGGTAATGCCAAACAGCCTGGTGAACTGACGCTGTCCTTCGCGGGTGATGCTCAGCGCACGACTATCAAGATCCCGTTCAACCCATGCACGACGAAACATCAACGCAAGCAGTGCTGCTCCCAGTGCGCCACCGATATGAGGTCTACGCTCACTCCAGTCAAGGCACGAACAGGCAAAGCGACGACGCGCCTTGCGCACGGCACTGATATCCAGCCCAAATCGCTCCAGTGCGGCAGTCCCATCAGCGCTTAGTTCATAGGCAGTATGATCAGAAGAGATTTTCGTCAGCCAGCCTTGGCTTTCCATGTGGTCGTGTACCCCAACCGCAACCACGCCAGCCATGTGGTCGTAACACGTGCGCGCCTTGCGCAATCTGTCTGGCGTATTTGGTATAAAGCGTGCCTGAGGTACATTCGCAACGCGCATCAAAGCTTCCAGCGCAGTGGCAACCTCCGCGCTCGCCAATTGGTAATATCGATGTTTTCCTTGCGCCAGCACTTGAACCAGGTTTTGTACTTTCAGTTTTGTTAAATGGACACTTGCTGTTGAAGGGCTGACTCCTGCGACTACAGCCAATTCGGTACTGGTTCTGGCACGACCATCCATTAGGCAGCACAGCATCCTGGTCCTCGCTGGTTCTGCAATAGCCCCAGCAACCCCCGACAAATAAGCATCAACGAAATTAGCATCCATAGTTTGATGGTAAGCGAATTGTTCCTCGATATCAAGGAGCACACTTACTCCAACCTCACACAATATTTGATATCCAAAGCAAAGGGTATTTCATGATAAAAAATTCCATTTTTCTACTAGCTTTCTTTTATTCTCTGGAAAGTTCGCAGGCTCAAAACATAATTTCAAAGAATCAAAATATGACAACGATGAACACGGTTGAAATCTTAAGCACAGCAAGTCACATACAAGGTCTTGAAATTCGGCTGTTACACAAATCGTCCGAAAAATTCGACGCTGATCCAATACTCATACTTCATGGTTCAAGCTTTCCTTCCGCACTAGCCTCAGATTTTAAGATGGGCAATATTTCATGGATGGATCAACTAGCAGCCCATCGACATGATGTTTATGCGTTGGATTTTCTTGGGTACGGACATTCTGATCGATATCCAGAAATGCTGAATGGAAGCCACAAGGTTGTTGGAAGAGCCGCTAGTGCGGTAGAAGACGTTGATATGGCAGTCGAATTTATACTGAAAAAGACGGGACGGGGTCGCGTCGTACTGATTGCACATTCGTGGGGTGGCACTGTGGCCGCACTATATGCAGGAAAATTTAAAGACAAGATAAGCAAGTTGATTTTATTTTCCGCCATTACTAACAGAAATGAAAATTCGGAGCGCGATTTAGTTGAGGGACCGTATGATGAAATGACGCCAACTGAGAGAATTTCCGGGATGAACAGTCTGGCGCCAGCAAATTCGGAAAGACTATTGGCAGCAGATGTGTTTAACAAATGGGGATCTGAATGGCTAATTTCTGACGCTGCTTATAATGCTGATTCCAGGAAAACCGTTCGCTTCCCTTCTGGCCCCAGCCAGGACATTGACGATCTATTGCATAACTTGCCCTACTATGATCCAAGTCAAATTATCGCTCCTACACTACTAGTGCGTGGGGAATGGGATAAATACCCTTCTAACGATGATTTTAAGCAGTTGCTCAACGCATTAAAGAATGCATCATATAAAAAGTACGTCGTTATAGAGAACGGAACGCATGTTATGCATCTGGAAAAGGCCCGTTTCGCGTTATATGAAGCTGTTTTATCATTTATAGATTCAGACAACACAGGGGGCGCCCAACAAACCGAGGCCACCACCATTCCCCTTATGTAAGTTTCTCGTAAGTTTCAAGCAAGTCCCGCGTAAGGTTTCGCCTGCACACTCCAAACTAGCTGCACCATATATAAATAATCAAGGAGACCGGCATGGCTACATTGCAACCAACCGTAGGCGGGATCAAACCTGCGCGCGGCATCACTCCAGAGGAGCGCAAAGTTATTTTTGCCTCGTCCCTGGGCACCGTATTCGAATGGTATGACTTTTATCTGTACGGCTCGCTGGCGGCTATCATCGCCAAGCAGTTCTTTTCCGGCACCGATCCCAATACCGGTTTCATTTTTGCATTGCTGGCGTTTGCCGCCGGTTTCATCGTGCGCCCGTTTGGCGCGCTGGTGTTTGGCCGCCTGGGCGACATGATCGGCCGTAAATTCACCTTCCTGGTGACGATCCTGATCATGGGGGCGTCAACCTTTATCGTCGGCATCCTGCCGAATTACGCAAGTATCGGGATTGCCGCTCCTATCATCCTGATTTCCCTGCGCATCCTGCAAGGCCTGGCGCTGGGCGGCGAATATGGCGGCGCAGCTACCTATGTCGCCGAACACGCACCGGACGACAAACGCGGCGCCTTCACCTCATGGATTCAAACCACTGCAACGCTGGGCCTGTTCCTGTCGCTGCTGGTGATCCTGGGTGTGCGTAGCGCGGTCGGCGAAGAAGCTTTTGCTTCTTGGGGCTGGCGCATTCCTTTCCTGGTCTCGGTGATCCTGCTGGCGGTCTCGGTCTGGATTCGTTTGTCGATGAATGAATCGCCCGCCTTTGCCAAGATGAAGGCGGAAGGCAAGACCTCCAAAGCACCGTTGACCGAAGCTTTCGGCCAATGGAAAAACCTGAAGCTGGTGATTCTGGCGCTGATCGGCCTGACTGCCGGTCAAGCCGTAGTCTGGTATACCGGTCAGTTCTATGCCCTGTTCTTCCTGACCCAGTCGCTGAAAGTGGACTTGTCCACCGCCAACATCCTGATCGCGCTGTCCCTGTTGCTGGGCACGCCGTTCTTTGTGATCTTCGGCACACTGTCCGACAAGATCGGCCGCAAGCCTATCATCATGGCTGGCTGCCTGATTGCAGCGCTGACCTACTTCCCGATCTTTTCCGGCCTGACACACTACGCCAATCCGGCCCTGGAAGCTGCACTTAAAAGCGCTCCGGTGATCGTCACTGCCGATCCAGCCACCTGCCAGTTCCAGTTCAACCCAACCGGCACCAAGAAATTCACATCGTCTTGCGACATCGCCAAAGCCAAGCTGTCGGCGGCTTCGGTGAACTATGAGAACGTGGTCGGCGAGCCGGGTTCAGTTGCCACCATCAAGATCGGCGAAAAGATCCTGACTTCGTATGACGCTAAGGGCTTGTCGAAAGAAGATGCGGCCGCCAAGGACAAGGCATTCTCGACCGAGCTGGCCGGCGATATCAAAGGCGCAGGTTATCCAAGCAAGGCCGATCCGGATCAGATGAATAAACCGATGGTGCTGTTGCTGCTGTTCATCCTGGTGATTTACGTGACCATGGTTTACGGTCCGATAGCGGCGATGCTGGTGGAAATGTTCCCGACCCGCATCCGCTACACCTCGATGTCCATGCCCTACCATATCGGCAATGGCTGGTTCGGCGGTTTGCTGCCTACCACCGCCTTTGCCCTGGTGGCGTTCAAGGGTGATATCTACTACGGCCTGTGGTATCCGATCATCATCGCCGCGGCGACCTTCGTGATTGGCATGCTGTTTATCAAGGAAACCAAGGACTACGATATTTACCAAGCCGAGCGCTAATGAAAGATATGGCATATCCTTACGGCTATGCCTGAGCAGCGCAAACCAAGCCGCCGGATAATACTGGCGGCTTTTTTCATTTTGCCAACTGTCCTTGCGCCCCGATATTTGGTATTGTCAGGCGTTGGCAAACGGTTGGTAAACGATAACGCCGAGCTTTAGGGCCTGCTTTAAGAAATAAACATCCTCTTTGCGAATTTTCACTGCCATCATTTTCCTCACCTTTCAACGATTATTGCGACGCCTCATGCGTCGCCGCTCCTTTCCAATATGAAGACACCTATCAGACTCGGTACCCCGCTCTCCCCCTCCGCCACCAAAGTCATGTTGCTGGGCTCCGGCGAACTCGGCAAGGAAGTCATCATCTCGCTGCAACGGTTGGGCGTCGAAGTGATTGCCGTCGACCGTTATCCGAATGCCCCCGGCCATCAGCTCGCGCACCGTTCGCATGTGATCAACATGGCCGATGGCGCGGCGCTGGAAGCGCTGATTGCGCAGGAACAACCTGATCTGGTAGTGCCGGAAATCGAAGCGATTGCTACCGAAACCCTGGTCGCGCTGGAAGCCGCCGGCAAGATCACCGTGATCCCCACCGCGCGCGCCGCCTGGCTGACCATGAACCGCGAAGGCATCCGCCGCCTGGCCGGCGAGACGCTGGCGCTGGCGACCTCGCCCTACCGCTTCGCCAACAACCTGGAAGAATTGAAAGCCGCTTGCTCAGCCATCGGTTTTCCTTGCGTGATCAAGCCGGTCATGTCGTCGTCCGGCAAAGGCCAGTCGAAGCTCGACAGCGCCGATGAAATAGAAGCTGCCTGGGCCTATGCCGCAGCCGGCGGCCGGGTCGATTCCGGGCGAGTCATCGTTGAAGGTTTCATCGATTTCGATTATGAAATTACGCTGTTGACGGTCCGAGCGCTGCAAGCGGATGGCAGCATCGCCACCCATTTCTGCGAGCCGATCGGCCACATCCAGGTGCAAGGTGATTACGTCGAATCCTGGCAGCCGCATGCTATGCATCCGGAAGCATTGCACAAGGCGCGCGATATCGCCAAGAAAGTCACTGACAATCTGGGCGGCCTGGGTCTGTTCGGCGTCGAATTGTTCGTCAAGAACGAGATGGTCTGGTTCTCCGAAGTCAGCCCGCGCCCGCACGATACCGGCATGGTGACCATGGCCAGCCAGCAGCAAAGCGAATTCGAGCTGCACGCCAAGGCTATCCTCGGCTTGCCGGTCAATGTCGCCCTGCGCAGCCCGGCAGCGTCAGCCGTCATCTACGGCCAGCACGATGCCAAGGGGATTGCCTTTGAAGGCGTTGCGGACGCATTGCGCGTGCCAGGCGCGGATATTCGCCTGTTCGGCAAGCCGGAATCGTTCCAGCGGCGTCGCATGGGAGTGGCGCTGGCCACAGCCGATGATGTCGAGACCGCACGGATACGGGCTAAACAGGCCGCGGCCAAGGTCAAGCCGGTGATCGTCGAATAATTGGATTGCTGCATCGCTGTACCGCGGCACAGTAACAACGAGTAGTAGAGACATCGCCCCTTACCTCGGTGCGGGGCGATCCGGATTAAAACAATAACCACCAATTCATCATGAAATTCGATGTCGCCATTATCGGTAGCGGACTGGCCGGCCTGTCGGTCGCACTGCACCTTGCTGAGACTAACAAGGTCGCAGTCATCTCCAAACGCGCGCTGCTCGACGGCGCCAGCAACTGGGCCCAAGGCGGCATCGCTGCCGTGCTGGATTCCGGTGACAGCCATGAACAGCATATCAATGACACCCTGATCGCAGGCGCCGGTTTATGCGATGAAAGTGCGACCCGCTTCATCGTTGAAAACGGCCGCGCCGCGATTGAGTGGCTGATCGAACAAGGGGTGCCCTTTACTCCCGACGCCAGCGCCGAGCTGGGCTTTCATCTGACCCGCGAAGGCGGTCACAGCCAGCGCCGGATCATCCACGCCGCCGACGCCACCGGCCATGCAGTGCAGGTGACGCTGGAACAAAAAGTGCGCGCCCACCCCAACATCACACTACTGGAAGATCATTATGCGATCGACCTGATCACCTCGAAAAAGGTGGCGGCCGGCGAAACTGGCGATACTTCACTGCGCTGCCTCGGCCTCTACGCCAAGAACGTCAAGACCGGCAAGGTACTGACCCTGGCCGCCAACCACACGGTGCTGGCAACCGGCGGCGCCGGCAAGGTCTATCTGTACACCACCAATCCCGACAGCGCCACCGGCGACGGCATCGCCATGGCCTGGCGCGCCGGTTGCCGGGTCGCGAATATGGAATTCATCCAGTTTCATCCGACCTGCTTGTACCATCCTTACGCCAAGTCCTTCCTGATTACCGAAGCCATCCGCGGCGAAGGCGGCGTGCTCAAGTTGCCGGACACCGAAGGCGCCGACGCCGGTATGCGCTTCATGCCGGCGCATGACGAACGGGCCGAACTGGCGCCGCGCGACGTGGTGGCGCGGGCGATTGACTTCGAGATGAAAAAACGCGGCCTCGATCATGTCGATCTGGACATCACCCATAAGTCGCCGGAATTCCTGAAAGAGCATTTCCCGACCATCTACGCCCGCTGCCTGGAATTGGGCATCGACATCACCAAACAGGCGATCCCGGTGGTGCCGGCAGTCCACTTCACCTGCGGCGGCATCGTCACCGATCTGAACGGCCGCACCGACTTGCCCGGTTTGTACGCGGTCGGCGAAACCGCCTATACCGGCTTGCACGGCGCCAATCGCCTGGCCAGCAATTCGCTGCTGGAATGCGTGGTGATCGGCCGCGCTGCCGCCAAGTACATCGCCCAGCAAGACAAACCGAAAGCGATCCCGCTGCCGGCCTGGGATGAAAGCCGTGTGACCGACGCCGACGAAGAAGTCGTGATCTCCCACAACTGGGACGAGCTGCGCCGTTTCATGTGGAATTACGTCGGCATCGTGCGCACCAATAAACGCCTGGAACGCGCTCAGCACCGGATCCGTTTGCTGAAGGAGGAAATCGACGAATACTACGCCCACTTCCGCATCAGCCGCGATTTGCTGGAGCTGCGCAACCTGGTGCAGGTGGCGTCGCTGATCGTCGAAAGCGCACTGTCGCGCCATGAAAGCCGCGGTTTGCACTACAGCCAGGATTATCCAGAGACCTTGGCCAAAGCTTTACCCACCGTGCTGACGCCGCAGCGCCGATAGCCCGGCGAATTGCGCACCAAGAAACGGAGTGTCAGCTGCCGGCAACGGCGCGACACTTCCGTTTTCCAAGAAAATCAAAGAATGCCATGACTTCAAAACTTCCGCGCGCCCTTCCCCCTTCTTTGGTCGCCCTCACCTGGTCCAATCTTGCAGCGCAATCGGCCGAGCAACTCAGCCTGGCGGCTACGCCCATCATGGCGGTGCTGTTGCTGGGTGCAGGGCCGGGCGAGATCGGTACGCTGGCCGCGGTGCAGTCGCTGCCGTTCCTTCTTTTGTCGATTCCGTTCGGTCTGCTGGCCGACCGCACCTCGCGCAAGCGCCTGATGGTGAGCGCCGAGGCGCTGCGCATGCTGGCTTTGCTGGGTGTGCTGGCGGCGCTTCTGTCCAACCATCTGTCGATCGGATTGCTGGCGGTGCTCGGTTTCATCGGCGCCGTCGGCACTGTCGGTTTCAGCGTCGCCGCTCCTGCCATCGTGCCGGCGCTGGTAGGACGCGAGCTGCTGGCGAAAGCCAATGGCCGGCTGGAACTGGCGCGCAGCGCCGCCTTTGCCGCCGGCCCCGCTCTCGGCGGCGCGCTGACTTCATGGGCCGGCGCCCCGACTGCGTTCGTGCTGGCAGCCATCCTGTCCGGTTCGGCCGTAGCGTTGCTGTTGCAACTGCGTGAGCCGCAACGCGCGCCCGCAGCACCGCGTCATCCTCTTCTGGAACTGCGCGACGGCGCGCACATGGTCTGGCGCGACAACTTGCTGCGGCCGATTCTGTTGACCGCCGTGGCCTGGAACATCTCCTGGTTCGTGTTACAGGCGGCTTATGTGCCTTACGCGGTGCGAACGCTCGGACTTAGCGCCGGCGCGGTCGGTATGACACTTGCCGCGTATGGCGTCGGCATGATGACGGGCGCGCTGCTGACGCCGCGCGTGGTGGCGAAGCTGCCGTTTGGCAGGGCGATTCAGCTTGGCCCGGCGGTCTCGGTACTGGCGGCGCTTACCATGGTGGCAACATTGGTGGCGCCGAGCGGCGTGCTGGCGGGCTTGGCCTTCTTCCTGTTCGGCGTCGGCCCGATCATCTGGGTCATCACCTCGACCACGCTACGCCAGACTGTCACGCCCGGCGCTATGCTGGGACGCGTATCGGCGATTTTTCTCACCGTCAATACGGGAGCGCGGCCGATTGGCGCCGCACTTGGCGGCATGGTAGGCGCGCGCTGGGGCGAACCCGCTTGCCTGGTGCTGGCGCTGGCAGGGTTCGTGGTGCAAGCCTGGATCATATTCAGTTCCGAAGTGCGCGTGCTGGAGCGCCTGCCCGTGCCGCTGGTCTGATCTGATCTGATTAAGCGGCAGTGTCGCTTCCAGCGCATCTCAGCTATGCTTGGACCTCAAACCAAAAAAAGAGGAGAAACGATGAGTGCAGCGTCGCCGCAAATCACAGCCAGCATCCCGTCGCAAAACAGCGCAAGACGAGTGATCTTTGCCAGTTTCATCGGCACCGCGATTGAATTCTACGATTTCTATGTTTACGCAACTGCGGCAGCACTGGTAATCGGCCCGATATTTTTCCCCCACGATTCACCAACGGCGCAAGCACTATCGGCCTTTGTCACCTTCGGCATCGCGTTTATTGCGCGGCCGATCGGGGCCTTTCTATTTGGCCATTTCGGTGACCGGATCGGACGCAAATCGACGCTGGTGATTTCACTGCTGGTGATGGGCGTCGCCACCACGCTGATCGGATTTTTACCTGGTTACGCCAGCATTGGCGCCCTCGCGCCCTTCCTGCTATGCGTGCTGCGCTTCGCCCAGGGCATCGGCCTTGGCGGCGAATGGGGCGGCGCGGCATTGCTCGCAACCGAATACGCTCCGCCGGGAAAACGCGGCAGGTATGGCATGTTTCCACAACTCGGCCCCTCCGTCGGTTTTTTGATGGCGAACGGTCTGTTCCTGGCGTTGGCCTTAGGTCTTTCGGATGAACAGTTCAAGAGCTGGGGCTGGCGTGTGCCGTTTATTTTCAGTGCAGCGCTGGTGGTGCTGGGACTGTATGTGCGAATGAAGATTGCCGAAACACCGGTGTTTGCAGCGGCGCTGGAGAAGCGCGAGCGCGTCAAAGTGCCGGCTGTCACGCTGTTCAAGCATCATTGGCGGCCAGTGATGCTGGGCGCGGTAGCGATGATCGTCTGCTACACGCTGTTCTATATTGCGACCGTGTTTTCGCTGTCTTATGGCGTCAGCACTCTGCATATCCCGCGTCAGGAATTCCTCGCGCTGCTGTGCCTGGCGGTCGTGTTCATGGCCCTGGCGACACCGCTGTCTGCCGTTGCCAGCGACCGTTTCGGCCGCCGCCCGGTACTGATCGCCGGTACCCTGGCGGCTATCGCGGCAGGCTTTACCATGCAACCGCTGTTCGGCAGCGGCAACACGCTGGCGATTGCCTTGTTCCTGATCATCTTCCTGTTCTTGATGGGCGTCACATTTGCGCCTATGGGAGCGTTGCTGCCTGAGCTGTTTCCCACCAGCGTGCGTTATACCGGCGCCGGGGTGGCCTATAACATCGGCGGTATTCTCGGCGCATCGGTGGCGCCCTACATCGCCCAATTGCTGGCGCAGCGTGGCGGCCTGGCCTATGTCGGTGCCTACGTATCGGCGGCAGCGGCGCTGAGCCTGATCGCGGTGCTCTGCATGCGAGAGACACGTCACGCTGATCTGCAGCAGGTCTAGCAACACAAACACGACACATTATTCAAATAACATAACGGAGACAGAAGTTGAAACAAACATCCCTTTCCCTGAAAAAAAATCTGCTCAATCGCCTGGTTTTCGCAACGCTGGCATTAAGCGCGAGCTTGGCGCTGGCAGAACCGGTGGCGCCGGTATACGACCTCGCGCAAAAAGAAAAACCAGCGATGCTGGACACCATGCGCGACCTGGTGAATATCGAATCCGGCAGCCAAGACCTTGAAGGCCTGGCCAAAATCGCCAGCCTGATTCGCGATCGCCTGACACAGCTGGGCGGCAAGGCCGAACTGCTGGATGCGCCGGAAATTTATCGGATGGGCGACACGCCGGAAAAGATTGGGCAGATCGTCCATGCGGTTTTCAAGGGCAACGGCAAGCGCAAGATCATGCTGATCGCGCATATGGACACGGTATACCTGCGCGGCATGCTGAAGGACCAGCAATTCCGGGTTGACGGCGACAAGGCCTACGGCCTCGGCATTGCCGATGACAAACAGGGTATCGCCACCATCCTGCATACCATCGCCATCCTGCAAAAAATCGGCTTCAAGGATTACGACACTTTGACCGTCTTGATCAACGGCGATGAAGAAATCAGTTCGCCCGGCGGCCGCAGCCTGCATACCAAACTGGGCGCGGAACAGGATGCTGTGTTTTCCTACGAAGGCGGCGGCGCTCAGGGCCAGTTGCGGCTGTCCACCAGTGGCATCGCAGCCGCTTATCTGACGGTTGACGGCAAATCTTCGCATGCCGGGGCGGCGCCGGAAAAAGGCGTCAACGCCTTGTATGAATTGTCGCACCAGCTGCTGCAACTGGATTCCTTGTCGCAACCGGAACGCGGCTTGAAATTGAACTGGACCGTGGCCCAAGCCGGCAGCAACCGCAACGTGATTCCTGCCAGCGCCAGCGCACAAGCCGATGCCCGCGCCTTGAAGATGAGCGACTTCGAGCAGTTGCAGACGCAGTTGCAAGAGCGTATCAAGAAACAACTGATCCCCGACGCCAAGGTCCATCTGAAATTTGAAATGCGGCGGCCACCGCTGGAAACCAACGCCGCTTCCCGCACCATCGCTGGCTATGGCAAAAAAATCTATCAGGAACTCGATCTGCCGTTGACGGTAGTGGACGTCGCCAGCGGTGGCGGCACCGATGCGGCGTTCGCTGCATTGAAATCCAAGGGAGCCGTGATCGAAGGGATGGGCTTGACCGGCTATGGCGCGCATTCGAATGACGCGGAGTACGTGGTCTTGACATCGATTGTCCCGCGCCTGTATTTATCGGCGCGGCTGATCATGGATGTTGCCCAGGGCAAAGTGCAATAAGGCTGCAATAAGTCCCTATGTAAGTACTGGGAAGGCCGGTCCTATTGCTCGAAGTAAGCTTTCTTAGGGCGTATTTTCAAGCGATTGAATAGCAGTTGCAGGTGAGAGTATCCAAAGCCATGGGGGAATCCCATGGCTTTTTGCATTCCGCGCTTGGCAAGGTTTCAACTCCTTGCCGGCGGATCAACTCTTATTTGGAACTACCTGGACACTATGACTGCGTCTTCCACGTTACAGCATTCAGCCGCACAGCATTCAGCCGATACGTCGCACCGCAAGCCTGGTCGCATCATCGGCGCCGGCCCGTCCAGTAAGCAAATCGACAAAGTCCAACTGCTGCTTGCCCGCCAGCGCTTCGCCGAAGCGGAACAAGCTATCCGCTCGCTACTTGCACGCTTTCCGCGCGATGGATTTTGCTGGAAATTGCTGGGGGTGGCGCTATGGAGCCAGCAGCGCCCCGCGGATGCGCTGCAACCGATGCAGAAAGCGGTCGCGCTGCTGCCCACGGATGCCGAAGCGCACAAAAATCTCGGCGTGGCTCTGATAGAATTGTTTCGCTTCGACGACGCGGAAGTGAGCCTGCGTGAAGCCCTCAGGCTGGCGCCGGCATCCGCCGAAATCCGCATGATACTGGGCAGCGCTCTGCAGCAACTGGAACGGCTGGACGAAGTAGAAGCGCTTTACCGCAGCGCCTTGGAACGCAAGCAGGATTATGCCAGCCAACCTGATTTGCACGGCAACATCTATAACAACCTCGGCAATACCTTGCGCGCCAAGGGTTGCCTGACAGAGGCAGAAGCCAGCTATCGCCGCTCACTAGAGCTGCGACCGAACATTGCGGCGGTATATGTCAATCTAGGCAGCGCTCTGTTAGAACTGGGAAAATTTTCCGACGCACAGGGCTGCTTCCGCCAGGCACTGCAGATTACCCCCGACTATGCCGCCGCCTACAGCAACCTGCTGTTCTGCGCCAGCAATAACGCCGATATCGCCCCGGCCGCACTATTTGCCGAACACCTGCGCTTCGCCGAGCAGTTCGAAGCGCCGCTGCGAGAGCATTGGCCGCTGCACAGCAATCCGCGCGATCCCGAGCGCCGCCTGCAAGTCGGCCTGGTCTCCGGCGATCTGCGCAATCACGCGGTCGCCTCGTTCCTCGAACCGGTGCTGGAAAAGCTGGCCTCGAATACCTCATTGTCGCTGCACGCCTATTCCAATCACGCCATCCAGGACGCCGTCAGCCAGCGTCTGCGCGGCCATGTCGCACACTGGCATTCCATCGTCAGCCTGAGC
>NZ_DATMRK010000015.1:0-53173 GCF_035566375.1 Collimonas sp. | reverse complement strand
TGTATAGACCGGAGACATAGGTAACAGGTGTGCCGGGACATGGGTAACACTTTTGGTTCATTCGAATGAAGACCAAAGGATTGACAACCATGCCCTGGAAAGATGTAGACATGATGACCTTGCGTCAAGAATTCGTCTCGCTGGCCCTGCAGGAAGGGGTTAATCGACGTGCGCTGTGCGAGCGTTTTGGGATCAGTCCTAAGACTGGCTATAAATGGATCGAACGATTCACCTTGGAAGGCCAGATCGGTTTGCAGGATCGAACTCGACGGCCATTGCAGACACCAATGCGTGCGCCCGGCCCGGTCGAAGATCAGGTGGTCGCTTTACGGCACAAGCACCCGACTTGGGGCGGTCGCAAGATTCGTCGACGTTTGCTCGACCTTGGTCATACGGTAGTGCCGACCCCAAGCACTGTCACTCGCATCCTGCATCGCCATGGCTTGATTGAAGAATCGGCCAGCGAGCGCAGCACCCCTTGGCAGCGGTTTGAGCATGCGCAACCCAATGACCTATGGCAGATGGATTTTAAGGGGCATTTCGAGACAGGCAAAGCAACCTGTCATCCCTTGACGGTGCTGGATGACCATTCACGTTACAACGTGGTGCTGCACGCATGCTCGCGTCCCAACGGAGAATTCGTCCGGCAAGCGCTAGTTGATGCCTTCCGTCTGTATGGCTTACCCCTGTGTATCAATGCCGATAACGGTGCGCCTTGGGGGAGCTCATCGAAGCACGAACACGGCATCACCAAGCTGACGATCTGGCTGATTCAACTCGGCATCAAGATCAGCCATAGTCGCCCGGCCCATCCGCAAACGAACGGCAAAGAAGAGCGCTTCCATCGCACATTAAAGGCCGATGTCATCCGGGGCAGTCACTTCCATGACTTGGATGAGGCACAAAATGCCTTCGATCAGTGGCGGCTCGTCTATAACCATGAGCGGCCCCATGAAGCCATCGACATGGCGACACCGGTCACCCGTTATCGGCCGAGTCGGCTGGCTTATCCGGAGCGCTTGCCGCAGGTTGAATACTCCGCCAGCGATATGACCCTAACCGTCGGCTGGAATGGCGATATCAAGTTCCATGGTCACCGTTTAAAAGTATCGAGTGCACTACAGGGGTATTGCATTGCTGTGCGTCCGCTACAAGATCGGGACGGCGTCTTCGATTTATTCTTCTCGCACCAGCGCATCGGTCAGATTGACTTGCATAACCACGAAAGTAAGGCTTAAATATGTTACCCATGTCCCGGCACAGGTGTTACCCATGTGTCCGGTCTATACACTTCGCCAAGAAAAGTAACCAAAAGAAGGCGACCGCAAAGCCGTTGCCTTCCCTTCGGTCAGGTCCCCAAATGTGGCGCGTGCCAGTCGGGTGGAAAGACCAACTCGCTGCGCTCAGACATGTCTTCCCACAATTCCCGACTGACACGCGCCACATTTGGCAACGTCCCAATGCGGAATTCACGTCAACGGCAACGTCAAAAGCAACCGCAACTGCCGCCTGGTTATTTTTTTTCGCTCAACCGATCTTGACCAGACTCCAGCTGCGCCCACAACCGCGCCAGATATGGATCGCGGAAGCCTTCTTTCAGCAACCCTTCCAGGGTATGCCGCAAATAGTCCCGGGCTGGCCCATACAGTCCGCAGGCGTCGCGCAGATGCGAGACCACGGTCAGGTCCGGCAGGCGGCCTGTGTAGCTTTCATGCTGGCGATTCATGACGAATGCCAGCGCCTTGATCCGCGGACCGTTCTTGCCTTGGAGTTGCATCGGCAGCCAGCGCGGCAGATAGGCGCCGGTCAGCATTTCGCGGCGCCATAGCATTTTCAATTCTGTTTCGATGCTGATGGCGGGAATCCGGAACGCGACGCCTTGGCAGGAGCCGCCGCGATCCAGTCCCAGCACCAGGCCGGGATTGTCCCAAGTGCCGCGATTGATGCGCGAATACAGGTAAAAGCCGCGGTGATAGCCGTACAGCTTGGCTGGCACGCGTTCGCTATGTTCCACCATCGGATTCCAGATCAGGGAGCCGTAGCCGAATAACCAGACATCGCCGTTGGGATCGGGCAGCGAAGCCAGCGCGGCTCGCCATGAGGCCTCCAGCGCTGCTTCGGAAAGCAGGGCGGAAGCAATCGGGGTGTTATCCAGGATGGTCCGCAGGCGGTCCTGTTCAAGATCTTCACGCGTGATACTCATGGCGACAGAATAAGCCAGATCGGTGGCGGGGAACAAGTGCTTTGCCAAATTACAAGTGCGGCCTGCGATTTAACGATATTGCAAGTATTGCATCATCCTTTTAGCGCAACCAAAGTATGTGCTCGCTGCCACCAGCGCTGCCACCAGGGAGCCGCTGGCAACCCGATGCTGACGATTGCCGTGCCAGGGCCGATTCCGCTTGCCTGCAATCGAATCCAGCCACTGCGTTGCACCACATGGCACTCGCCGTCGCTGACCACAAAACTTGTGTCGGCGGCCAGGCCGCCTTCGCTGACAAGGATGTTGCCTTGCATCGCTACAACAGTTGTTCCGCGCGCGGCGTAAAACATGCTGGCTTGAGCGCGGCCTAGCCGGATGCGAGAAATGCTGTCGCTGTTGATGGAGTACATGGCGGTTTCCGTGATGAAAGAGATGGCTCTAGCCTAACCGTCCACCGCTCGCCGAAACAGGCACAGCTGCTCGTCATCTGCTGCGTAACAGCCGAGGTTTGCCTTATCTGTTATCGTCCCGTATCTCCTGTTCTGTATCTGTTTCGTTGCGGCGAAATGCAGCAATAATGCAGCAAAATTCCACAATTCATTGCATCCTATGAGCAAGCTCCTCGTGTCACAGCCTCAAATCCCACAGCCTCAAATCCCATCCAGCTCGCCGCCGCAATCGTCAACCCAGCAATTGCTGTATCGGCGCCTGGCCGAGCACTACCTGGCCGCCATCCAGGCGCTTGCCTTGGGGCCGGGCGATCGCATGCCGTCGGTACGCGATCTGATGCGGCAACATCAGGTCAGCCTGTCGACGGCATTGCAAACCTTGCGTTACCTGGAACAGGAAGGCTGGCTGGAAGCGCGCCCGCGTTCCGGTTATTTTGTGCGGCAGGCGCGGCGGCTGGCGTTGCCGGACGAGCCGAATCTGTCGACCACGCCGGCGCTGATGTCGGCGCAATATGCCGGCATCCACGAACGGGTCTCGGAAATTATCGCGCAAGGACGCAGCAATACGGTCACGCTCGATCTGAGCAGCGCCAGTTGCGCGCCAGAATTGTATGCGGTGGAAGCTTTGAAAAATGCTGCAATCCGGACTTTGCGCCAGCGGCCGGAGGTATTGACCAGCATGATGTCGCATAGCGGCAACCAGGCCTTTCGACAAGTGCTTGCCAAACGCAGTCTCGCCATCGGCATCAAGATTGCGCCGGAACAGGTGATCGTCACCCATGGTTGCATCGAGGCGATCAATCTGGCTCTGCGCGCGGTTGCGCAGGCGGGCGACACGATTGCGGTCGAATCGCCGACCTACTATGGTTTGCTGCAGGTGCTGGAGAGCCTGGGCATGCGCGCGCTCGAAATCCCGACTAGCCAGCGCACCGGGATCTCGATTGAAGCGCTGCAACTGGCGCTGCAGACTTACGACAATATCAAGGCGGTGGTGGCGGTGCCGAATCTGCAAAATCCCTTGGGCAGCATCATGCCGGATTCACACAAGGCGCGGCTGGTGGCCTTATGCGAGCAGCATGGCATGGCCTTGATCGAAGACGATTCGTATAGCGATCTGGTGCCTGAAACGACTTCATCGACCGCATTAAAGGCCTGGGACCGGAGCGGCAATGTGATCTACTGCGCCTCGCTCAATAAGGTGCTGGCGCCGGGCATGCGGCTGGGCTGGATGGTTGGCGGCCGCTGGCAGGCGCGGCTGGAGATGCTCAAGTTTGCGCATACGCGGGCGAATGAAGAGTGGGCGCAGATCGCTGCCGCTGACTTCATGGCGTCGACTGCCTATGATCGCCATTTGCGGCGTTTGCGTGAAGCGTTGCGGGTACAGCGCGCACGCACTGCTGAAGCGATTGCCATCCATTTCCCAGCCGGTACGCGGGTCAGCCTGCCTGCGGGCGGTGCTTTGTTGTGGCTGGAGCTGCCGCAGCAATTGTCATCCAAAGCGGTATTCGAGGCGGCGTTGGTCGAAGGGATCAAGCTCGCTCCCGGCTTGATGTTCTCCAATTCCAAACGCTTCGATCATTTTCTGCGGCTGTGCTGCGGTCAGCCATTCTCGCCGCAGATCGAGCGCGGCATACAACGGCTGGGGGCAATTGTCGGTGAGCTGCTGCTGAAAAAACAGCAGCAAAGCCAATTATATTGATTCCAGTATTTCTTCTACCTGCTCTGCGCGCGGAATCGGCGCCACCGCACCATAGCCGGTAGTCGATAAGGCGGCGCAGATATTGGCGTAGCGGGCAGCGCGGAAAGGATCGTCGCCGGCCACCAGGCGGGCGATGAAAGCGCCGCCAAAACAATCGCCGGCGCCGGTGGCGTCGACCGCTTCGACAGCGTAGGCCGGCACCAGACGGCGTTCCTTGGCGGTGGCGACATAACAGCCTTCGGCGCCGAGCTTGAAGGCGATCAGGCCGATACCGTAGGACAGCAGCGTATCGACAATCGCATCGCGGTCGTCGAGGCCGGTGAGGGCGCTGATGTCATCCCAGCTGGGCAAACAGATATCGCACAAGGCAAACGCCGCACGCATTTTTTCACGGGCGCGTTCCAGCGGCCACAGCTTTAGCCGCAGATTGGTATCGAGCGAGGTACGCACGCCATGCTTGCGCGCATGCGCCATTGCTGCCAGGCCGGCGTCGCAGGCAGATTCGCTGATCGCCAGGCTGATGCCCGACAAGTGCAGCATCTTGGCGGCAGCAATCGCCGCCAGCGGTAGCTGTGCGCTGGTGTAGCGGCTGGCGGCAGAGCCGGCGCGCAAATAATCGAAGTGATGACCGTCCTGGTCGTGCGAGACAAAATACACGCCGGTGGCTGCTTGCGGATCGCTGGCAACATGGCTGGCGTCGACCTCTTCAGACAGCCACAGATCGCGCAATTTGTGGCCGAAATGATCGTTGCCGAGGGCGCTGATATAACCGCTGCGCGCGCCCTGACGCGCTGCGGCGATACAGAAATTCGAAGTATCGCCGCCAAAACCCTGCAAGTACATGCGTGCATCGTGGAGCCGCTGGTTAAACTCCACCATAGCTTCGCCATAGGCCAGGATATCTGTAGTCATCGTTTGTGCTGGGATAAAAGATTAAAAAACAGAAATTAAAAGAAGGTCTGGATCACATCGACCACCTGATGCTGCGGATCGAGGACCGCAATCTGGCGCCACTTGTCGAAGGTCAGGCAAGGGTGAGAAATATCGAAACCGATCATGTCGCCGACCTTGATATCGTCGCCTTCGCTGATCTGCAGATACGCATGCTGATCCATCATGCCGGTCAGTTGCCAGTGCGCCGGAGTCGCCGTCGGCGCCGGATTGCCCGGGCGATAGTGGACAGCGGGCGAAGGCAGGCCGGCGTCGAAAGCGGCGTCACGCTTGCCGAGCGCAACGATGGCTTTGCCGCTTTCCGGAATCGATTGCACATAGGCCCATAGCTGCAAGGCCGGCTGCAATTCGCTACGCATTTTGCGGGCGATAGGATTGCGCGTCTGGATCTGCGCTTGCGCCGCCCGATAGATGCCGACATCGTGCGTCAGATAACAGCCGGGGCGTAACACGATATCCAGCGGCAGGCCGATCTCGGTCTTGGCGAATTCCTCGGCGACCACGTCGTACCATGCCGAACCGGCGCCGGTCAGTATCACCGGCCGCGCTGCGCTGCCTTCGGCGCGTGCGGTGAAGCGGCCGTCCTTGGCCAGTTGCCGGGTGCAAGCCACCGCGTGCTGCAAAAAGCTGCGGATCTCGGCTTCTTCTTTCAATACGCCTTCGTAGACTTCGACCCCGGCCAGCACGATATGCTCCGGCCAGCGCGCGATCGCCTCCAGCACCGCGGCCTGCTGAGCCGCATTACGGACACCGGCGCGGCCGCCGTCGGGGCCCAGTTCCAGCAGCACATGCAGCTTTTGCTTGCGGGCCTGGAAGAAAGCGCCCAGTTGATCGACGCCGTCGGCCGAATCGACCAGACAGCAGAATTCAAAGGACAGATCGGCCAGCAAATCGGAAATGATTGCCATATTTTGTTTGCCGACCAGTTGATTGGCCATGATCACGCGCCGCACGCCATGCTGATAGGCGACCCGGGTCTGGTGTGCGGTGGCCAGGGTGATGCCCCAGGCGCCGCCGGCTAGCTGGCGCGCAAACAGCTTCGGCGCCATCGTGGTTTTACCGTGCGGGGCCAGCTTGACGCCATATTCCGTCACAAATTGCTGCATCCACTGCAGATTGTGTGTCATGCGCTCTTCGTAGAGCACGGCGGTAGGCAGGCTCAGGTCTTCGCGCAGCAGATTCCAGTTGTGCGCTTTGACCTCTGCGGCAGGCAATGTTTGTTTAAATGCGCCCAGGCCCTTGTTCAAAGGATCGATTGCCGGGTTCTCGTAATCGCTGTGATAGTTAATAACATTGCTCATCAGATCTCCTCCTCAAGAATTCATTTGACGTAATCATATCCTTGAATTTACTATATGAGAAGCATGTTACAAAGTAACATAGGATTTCACTGATTGCCGCGTCTGCTGCCGGGACGCTGCTTTTTTATTGCCATAATTCTACTCTCGTCGCTGGATTGGCAAGCGCTGGATTCGTAAGCGCTGGACTCGTAAGGTTAACCAGGCATGACCCAATTATTCGATGTTGTCTCGCGCATTGCCGAACGTAGCGGCCAGTTGCGTCTGGCTGAGCAAAAGGTGGCGCAGGCGATCCTCGGCGATTTGCCGTTCGCCGCCAGTGCCAGTATCCAGACCTTGGCAAAACAAGCCGGCGTCAGCGAAGCCAGCGTCACCCGTTTTGCCAAAGCCATCGGTTGCCGCGACGTGCGTGAACTGAAGATGCACCTGGCGCAGGCTGCAGCGATCGGACAACGGTTTTTACGGGATGAGAGTCCTTTTGCTGAAAATCAATTCCCGCAGATCGTCGATATTGTGTATGCCGATATCCACAAAGCGCTGGAGGTAAACCGTAGCTTGCTGAGCCAGGATACCTTGCTGCAAGCGGCGCAGGCGCTGCTGCAGGCACGCATGATTTATGCCTTTGGTATGGGCGGCGGCTCGACTATGCTGTCCGATGAGGCCCGCTATCGGCTGGTGCGCCTGGGGCGGCCGGTGGCTACCTATCACGACGCCATGCTGCAAAAAATGGTGGCGGCGACGCTCGACAAGGACGACGTCGTGCTGGTCCTGTCGACCACCGGCAATGTGCCGGAACTCAACGCCAATTGCGCCATCGCCAAGGAGTATGGGGTGCGGCTGGTGGCGATCACCGCCCTGGGTTCACCGCTGGCAGCGATGGCCGACATGTTGTTGCCGCTGAAGTCGCTGGAAACCGATTTTATTTTCAAGCCATCGTCATCGCGCTACGCCATGATGATGGCGCTGGATGTGCTGATGACCGAGTTGGCGCTGCTGCAAAAAGACCGCAGCCAGGAATTGCTGCGGCGCCTGAAATTCACACTGGATACACATCGCGGCGGCGGCAACCGCGAGCCGTTAGGAGACTGAAATGAGTATTGATTCTCGCACTGATTCAAATTCGCCGGCCGCACGCAGTTGCGACACGCTGATCCGCAACGTGTCGGTGATCGACGGCAGTGGCAGCCCGGCATATCTTGCCGATGTCGCGCTGGCCGAAGGCCGTATCTTGCACATCGGCTCCACTCCCGGCGCGCTCGCCGATTGGCAGGCTACGCATGTAATCGACGGTAGCGGCAAAGTCCTGAGCCCCGGTTTTATCGATGTCCACACGCACGACGACACCAATGTGATTCGCACACCAAGCATGTTGCCCAAGCTGTCGCAAGGTGTCACTACTGTGATCGTCGGTAATTGCGGCATCAGCGCGGCGCCGGTCACGCTCAAGGCGGAACCGCCGGATCCGATGAACCTGCTGGGTGAGGCCAGCGCTTTCAGCTATCCCACTTTTGCCTCCTATGTCGAAGCGATCAAGCAAGCCCATCCGGCGATCAATGTAGCAGCGCTGATCGGCCACACCGCCTTGCGCAGCAACCAGATGGACCGCCTCGATCGCGCCGCCAGCGACACCGAAATCGCCGCTATGTGCGAGCAGTTGCGCGAAGCGCTGGCGCATGGCGCGCTCGGCCTCAGCACTGGCCTGGCTTACGGCAATGCGATCAATGCGCCGACTGCCGAAGTGCTGGCGCTGGCAGAACCGCTAGCCCAGGCCGGCGCCATCTACGCCACCCATTTACGCAGCGAATTTGCCGATATCCTGGAAGCGATGGATGAGGCTTTCCGTATCGGCAAACATGCCCGCGTGCCAGTAGTGATTTCGCATCTGAAATGCGCCGGCGTCGAAAACTGGGGCCGCAGCAGCGAGGTGCTGGAAGCGCTGGAGCAGGCGCAGCGCTATCAGCCGGTCGGCTGCGACTGTTATCCCTACACCGCCAGCTCATCGACCCTGGACCTGAAACAAGTGACGGATACCATCGACATCATGGTCACCTGGTCCGAGCCTGAACCGGCGATGGGCGGTAAGCTGCTGGCCGATATCGCCGCCGAATGGCAGGTCGATCTGATGGCGGCGGCGCGTCGTCTGCAACCGGCTGGCGCGGTCTATCACTGCATGCAGGATGACGACGTCAACCGTATCCTGAGCCACCCGGCTAGCGTAGTCGGCTCGGATGGCTTGCCTAACGATCCGCTGCCGCATCCACGCCTGTGGGGCGCATTCCCGCGTGTGCTGGGGTACTACAGCCGCGAACAGAAGTTATTCCCGCTGAGCGTGGCGATTCGCAAGATGACCGGTTTGTCGGCCGAACGTTTCGGCCTGGCGCAACGAGGCCTGGTGCGCGAAGGCTATTGGGCCGACCTGGTGCTGTTCGATGCCGAGACCGTGCGCGACGCCGCCACCTTCGCCGATCCGATGCAGCCGGCGGAAGGCATCGAGGCGGTCTGGGTGAATGGCGCTTTGTCTTACTTGGGCGGCGCACAAAAGGCGCCGACCGAGTTGCGGGCAGGGCGCTTCCTGGCGCGCCAGGCAGGGGTTAAGGTTGCAACTAAGGCCGCAATCGCAAATTGAAATTTTTGATGTGTTTTTTTTAGGAGGATAGCTATGACAATCAAACGATATGGTGTTGAAGGTGGTTCCGGAACCGGCGGCCAGCATTTGCCTTTCGCACGCGCGGTGGAAGCCGACGGCTGGCTATATGTTTCCGGCCAGGTAGCGATGGTAGACGGCGAAGTGATCGATGGCGGCATCGTCGCCCAATCGCACCAGACCATCAAGAATGTACTGGCGATCCTGAAAGAAGCCGGTTATGGCCCGGAGCATGTGGTGCGTTGCGGCGTCTGGCTTGACGATACCCGCGATTTTCAATCGTTTAACAGAGTTTTCAAAGAGTACTTTGGCGCCAATCCGCCAGCCCGCGCTTGCGTGCAGTCGAGCATGGTGGTCGATTGCAAGGTAGAAGTGGATTGCATCGCTTATAAAAAATAAATCCGTGGCAGCTTGACGGAATTTACTGACAACTAGCGGTTAGTAGTTGCAAAATGGCGCCGTTGTGAACTTGAGTTGGGGTTTGTGGAGTAAGGCAAACGCGGGCAGACGGCGGCGGCAAAAAATAAATCGGACTTTAGGAGGATTTGATGGAGATGGTTCAGGGAAATATGTTGCTGCTCTATGCGGTGATTGCTGTGCTCGCACTGATAGTGCTGATCGCCAAGTTCAAGATGAATCCGTTCATCGTGCTGATCGTGGTCTCGGTAATTCTAGGTTTGGTGGTCGGCATGCCGATGGCAAGCATCGTCAAATCGTATGAAACCGGGGTCGGCGGCGCCTTAGGGCATATTGCGTTGGTGGTCGGGTTGGGCACCATGTTCGGCAAGATGATGGCTGAATCGGGCGGCGCCGAACGCATCGCCAACACCCTGATCGGCGTCTTCGGCCCCAAGAAAGTGCACTGGGCCATGATGGTGGTGGCGCTGATTGTCGGCCTGCCGGTGTTCTTTGAAGTCGGTTTCGTGCTGCTGATCCCGATTGCATTCAACGTCGCCAAGCGCACCGGGACTTCGATGATCATGGTCGGGATCCCAATGGTCGCCGGCCTGTCGGTCGTGCATGGCCTGATTCCGCCGCATCCGGCAGCGCTGTTCGCCGTCACCGCCTACAACGCAGATATCGGCCGCACCATCATGTACGCACTGATCGTCGGTATTCCTACTGCGATCATTGCCGGTCCGCTGTTTGCCAAGCTGATCAGCCGCTTCGTGGTGCCGAATCCTGACAATCCATTGATTGCGCAATTTGTTGAAGAGGACATTCACCGCGAGTTGCCCGGTTTCGGCGTCACCATCTGCACCATCCTGCTACCGGTAGCACTGATGCTGATCGGCAGCTGGGCCGACCTGTTTTTCACGCCAAAAACCTTCGCCAACGATTTCCTGCGCCTGATGGGCAATTCCGTGATCGCATTGCTGATCGCGACGCTGGTGAGCTTTTATACTTTCGGCAAGGCGCGCGGTTTTGATCGTGCAGCGATTCTCAAATTCACTACCGAGTGTCTGGCGCCTATCGCCGGGATCACGCTGATCGTCGGCGCCGGGGCTGGTTTTGGCCGGATCCTGATCGACGGCGGCGTCTCCAAGGCGATTGTCGAACTCGCCAACAATGCGCATTTGTCGCCGTTGCTGCTGGGCTGGTTTGTGGCGGCGCTGATCCGGGTCGCCACCGGTTCCGCCACCGTCGCGATGACCACCGCCTGCGGCATCGTCGCCCCTATCGTCACCGCTGCCGGCGTCACTGTACGGCCAGAGTTGATGGTACTGGCAACCGGCGCCGGTTCGCTGATCCTGTCGCACGTCAACGATGGCGGTTTCTGGCTGGTGAAGGAGTACTTCAACATGACCGTGACTGAAACCTTCAAGACCTGGACTGTGGCTGAAACCATTATTTCGGTGGTGGCGTTGTTGTTGACGCTGGGCTTGGCTACGGTAATTTAAACTCTCGCTGGAAATAGTTGGAATGTCGTAAAACGGCTTGCAGAACCTATGTTCTGCGAGCCGTTTTCATTTGAATGACACAGAACCCGGCAAATCTGCCTGGCCGCATGCAAACTGATTGCGGCAAGAGGCGCACGGCTCTTGTCATTCTTCCGTCACATTGCGTCTTTACAATCAATAATGTCATATTAGTAAGCGCCAAGGCATTTTGACTGTAACAACCCATTGCAACTCATTCCCCGACCACCCTACCGACCGGATCATGACCTTCCCATTGCTCAATCGCGAACTCGGCGTGCTCGCCTTTAACGAACGGGTCTTGGCGCAAGCCGAGGATCCCGCGGTCCCCTTATTGGAACGGCTGCGTTTCGTCTGCATCACCAGCAGCAACCTGGATGAATTTTCCGAGATTCGCATGTCCGGCTTGCAGGAGCAGATCCGGGTGGCGGTGGATGGGGTGACGCCGGATGGCATGTCGCTGCAGCATGCTTACAGCATCATCAGCGAGCGCGCGCAAAAGCTGGTGGCGCGCCAGTACGCCTTGTTCAATGAAGTGCTGCTGCCGGCGCTGAACGCCGAGGGCATTGCCTTTTATCAGGAAGCCGACTGGAACGATGAGCAAGCGGCCTGGGCCCATGAGTTTTTCAAGACCGAGTTGTTGCCGGTATTGACACCTATCGGCCTGGACCCGGCGCATCCTTTCCCGCGGGTGCTCAACAAGAGCTTGAATTTTGCAGTCAAACTGAGCGGCAAGGACGCCTTCGGCCGTGAGACCGAACTGGCTATCGTGCAGGCGCCGCGGGTCTTGCCGCGCCTGGTGCGGATGCCGGAACACTTGTCGAGCCACGCTTACGGCTTCGTGTTACTGAGCAGTTTCATGCAGCGCTTTGTCGGCGAGCTGTTTCCGGGTTTGTCCATCGGCGGCTGTTATCAATTCCGTGTGACGCGCAACAGCGATCTGTTTGTCGACGAAGACGAAGTCACCGATTTGCGGCTGGCCTTGCAGGGTGAGTTGCCAACCCGCCAGTTGGGCAATGCGGTGCGGTTGGAAGTGGCGGACGGCACGCCGGCGTCGCTGGTACAGCGTTTGTTGAAGCAGAACGGCCTGGCGCCGGCCGATTGTTATCGGGTCAACGGCGCGGTCAACCTGGTGCGCCTGATGCCCTTGCCGGATTTGGTCGACCGGCCCGATTTGAAATTTACGCCGCATACGCCGGTGCTGCCGAAAGCCTTCGTTACCGGCGCGTCGGTATTCGATATCATCGACCAGCAAGATGTGCTTCTGCATCATCCTTATGAAAGTTTCCAGCCGGTGCTGGAGCTGTTGCAGCAGGCGGCGATCGATCCCGATGTGCTGGCCATCAAACAAACCATTTATCGTACCGGCAACGATTCGCCCTTGATGAGCACCTTGATGCAGGCCGCCAAGAACGGCAAGGAAGTCACAGTGGTGCTGGAGCTGATGGCGCGCTTTGACGAAGAAACCAATATCGGCTGGGCGGCCAAGCTGGAGGCGGTCGGCGCCCATGTGGTGTACGGCGTGTTCGGCTACAAGACGCACGCCAAGATGCTATTGATCGTGCGCCGCAAACGCAATGCCAAACATACCAAGCTGAAGCGTTATGTGCATCTCGGCACCGGCAACTATCATCCTAAAACTGCGCGTCTGTACACCGATTTTGGCTTGATGACTAGCGACGATAAGATTTGTGAAGATGTGCATAACGTGTTCCAGCAACTGACCGGTTTCGGCAAGCAGGTGCCGCTCAAGCGCTTGTGGCAATCGCCGTTTACCTTGCACGCCAATGTGTTGAATGCGATCCAGAAGGAAGTCGACGCCGCCAAGGCCGGCCGGCAGGGATATATCATCGCCAAGATGAATGCCTTGCTGGAGCCGACGGTGATCGAAGCCCTGTATCTGGCGTCCCAGGCCGGGGTCAAGATCCAGTTGCTGATCCGCGGCGTGTGCGCTTTGCAGCCGGGTGTGCCGGGCTTGTCGGAAAACATCAAGGTGCGTTCCGTGGTCGGACGCTTTCTTGAGCATCACCGGGTATTTTATTTTTATGCCGACGGCGAAGAGCATGTGATGCTGTCCAGCGCCGACTGGATGGATCGCAATTTATTCCGCCGCATCGAAACCGCGTTCCCGATTCTGGATGGCAAACTCAAGCGGCGTGTGATCGAAGAGAGTTTGCTGGTGCATTTGCAAGACAATGCATCGGCCTGGGATATGGATAGCGAAGGTAGCTATCAAAGAGCTAATCCTGGCGACGCCACACCTCTGGTCAGCCAAATCGATTTGCTGTCGCGCTTTTGAGTTTAGTTGGCGCTTTTGATCTTAGTTCGATTTATGCGCCTGCCCCAGCTTACTTTCCAGGCGGCTTTGCAAACGTTCAAAACACAGGCTCAAGCACCAGTAAATCGCCGCTGCAGCCAGGTATAGCGGTAGTGGACGAAAGGTCACCGCAATGATTTCCTTGGTGGCCAGCATCAACTCGGTCACCGTGATGACCGACACCAGCGAGGTATCCTTGATCAGGCTGATCAGGGTATTGCTCATCGATGGCACTGCAATCCGGATCGCCTGCGGAATCACGATGTAGCGCAACGTTTGCCAGTAATTCAAACCGATACTGTAACTGGCAGCCCATTGTCCAGTGTGTACCCCGAGAATCGCGCCGCGCAGGCTTTCCGACAGATAGGCGCCGGCATTCAGGCTCAGCGCCAGCACGCCCGCCGTCAGCGGCGAAAAACTGATGCCGATGCTGGGCAGGCCGTAATAAATCACGAAAATCTGAACCAGCAGCGGCGTGCCGCGCATCAGGCTGACATAGGTGCTGGCCGGCCAGCGCGCCAGGCGCGACGGCAAGATGCGCGCAATCGCCAATGGAAAACCGAGCAGCAATCCGCCCAGCATCGACGCCACCGCAAACACCAGGGTGTACCCTACGCCGCGGAACAAGGTCGGCATCGCCTGCTGCAGCAAATCTAGTAATTCCATATTTTCTCTAGGCTAAAAAAACATCCCCGCAATGGGCGGGGATGTCGGGAGAAGCTGAAGTGTAGCGCTTTTGTTGCGTGCTTAGTGCGCTGATGGCGCTTTGCTGACATCGAAACCGAACCACTTGAATGACGCTTGCTTGAAACTGCCGTCTTTCAGAATTTCATCCAAGGCCTTATTCAAAGCAGCCTCGAATTTCGGATTACCTTTTTGGAAAGGAATGCCGATCTTGTCGATATCGCCAAAAGTGGCGCCGGCTTTCAACGGCAGATTGGAGGTTTTCAGCAGGTAACCTACCAGCAGCCGGTCGTTCAATGCGGCGTCGATGCGGCCGCTAGCCAGATCGGCCAGATATTCGGGCGAGCCTGGATAGGTTTTGACGTCAATGCCGGGAACCGCCTTGGCTTTTTGCTCGAAGTTGGTGCCCTGGCCGAGGCCGAGCTTAAAGCCCTTTAGCGATTCCAAAGTAGGGAAGCTGCGTTTCTCGTCTTTCCTGACGATCAATTGCGCGGTCGAGAGGGTATAAGGAAGGGAAAAATCGAAGGCTTTCTGGCGCTCTGCGGTAATCCCGACCTGGTTGATGATGACATCGTATTTGCCGGCGCCGAGGCCGGCCAGGATACCGCTCCACTCGGTAGTGGTGAACTCCGGCGTTACGCCCAGTTTGGCCGCCAGCAATTTGGCGACGTCGACTTCAAAGCCTTCCAGCTGGCCGCTTTTCGGATCTTTGAAATTGAACGGCGGATAGTTGCCTTCCATCGCCACTTTCAGGGTGCCACGGGCTTTGACGGTATCCAGCAGATCGGCTGCGAAGGCGTTGAGCGTGACGCTGGTGATTAGTATCGCTGCTGCAATCTTGCTCAGTTTGGACAGTGTGGTGGCCATTTCTTTTCCTTTGGTTGGTGGGCACGTGGACATGACTTGGTAGCGACTATGTTAAGCGTTTTCCCCTGCAAATGTGAAATGATGGTTTTGCCACTTTATATGCATTTATTATCTTTGCATTCTAGAAAAATATCAGCTATCGCAGATTTACGCAATTTACAGCTTGCCGCTTTTCTTACGTATAGCCAGATCTGTAGTCAATGCAGCGAATTGTTGATACAGCCCGGCGATTTGCGGCTGCCACTGTTGTACGGCTTGATGTTGGCGCGCCACGGTGGCCAGATCGCCGCGTGCGATGGGGCCGGTGAGTGCGGCGGCTGGCCCGAGTCTGAATGCGTTGGCCGCACTTTCAGACATTAATGGCTCGATCAGTTTTAAGGCAAGCTCGGGTGAAATCCCGGCCGCGATGTAAGCCTGCTGCGCGACGTCGATTAGCGTCACCTGGTAATTGGAGGCGAATACTGCTGCAGCGTGGTACAGGGTCTTCTGTTCGCGCTGGATTTCTACCAGTTGCGCGCCGATGGCGCTGAACGCCGGGCCGAGAACGGCGAGGGCGGCGGCGTCGCCTTCGCTGCCGCACCAGGTGCCGTCGAAATGCTCGGCTACGTGCTCTGGCATGGCGAAGCTGCGGATGGGATGGATGCTGGCGACTGCCGCACCGTGTTCGACAGCGGCTGCCAGTTCCAGCGACGACAGCGCGCCGCTGCAATGAAATACGATGCTGCCTGCTTGTAGTTTGCCGCTAGCGGCGAGGGCGCGGCAACAAGTAGCGATCTGGTCATCACCGGCTGCGATCAGATAGACATCGGCGCTGCGCAGCTCACCGTAATTTGCTGCCACGCTACCGGCGCCGATGAAGGCGCTGGCCTGCTGCGCGCTGGCGATGGAGCGGTTCAGGATGTCGAGCAAGACAAAAGTCCTGCTGTCCTGTCCACTGCGGTGCCAAAGCCGGCCCAAGGTCCGGCCGACTTTACCGCAACCGATGATGCTTAGCGTTTTTGGACGGCATACACCGTCATCCGGTGTTGCGCCTAGTTGCCCAGTTGCTCCAGCGCTTCCTGCTGCTCCAGCCATTCCGCCTCCAGTTGCGTCAGTTCCTTGGCATAAAACGCCTGATCGGTCAGCAGCGTCGCCAATTCCTTTTTCTTGTCTTTATCGTAGATTTCCGGATCGGCCAGGCGCGTATCGACAGTATGCTTTTGCGCGCTGCGTTTGGCGATCTGTTCATCCAGGCGCTTGATACGCGATTCGATCGGCTTTTTCTGCGCCGCCAGCTTTTGCCGGGCTTCCGCTTCCTGGCGCTTTTGTTCGCGCCGGTCGGCATTGTCGACCACGGCAGTGGCCGCTGGCGCTACTGCGCTGGCGATCTTGGCCTTGCTGCCGGCCTTGGGCAAGGCCGCGCCGCTGGCTGCATTGGCGACGCCATTCTTGGCCGCCAGCTTGGTCTTGAACAGCCAGTCCTTGTAATCGTCCAGATCGCCGTCGAACGGCGCGACCTTGCCGTCGGCGACAATGATGAACTGGTCGGTGGTGGCGCGCAACAGGTGGCGATCATGCGATACCAGCACCAGCGTGCCTTCGAACTGCGCCAGCGCCATGGTCAGCGCTTCACGGGTTTCCAGGTCCAGATGGTTGGTCGGTTCATCCAGCAGCAGCAGGTTAGGGCGTTGCCAGACAATCAGGGCCAGCGCCAGGCGCGCTTTTTCACCGCCGGAAAACGGCGCGATAGAACTGGTCACCATCGGGCCATTGAAATTGAAGCTGCCGAGGAAGTTGCGCAATTCCTGCTCGCGCGTGGTGGGCGCGATCTTACCCATATGCCACAGCGGCGATTCGTCATGGCGCAGCATTTCCACCTGGTGCTGGGCAAAATAGCCGATCGACAGGCCTTTGCCGAACTGGGCTTCGCCGTGGAGCGGTTTAAGTTCTTCCGCGATGGTTTTGATGAAGGTCGATTTACCGGCGCCGTTGACGCCCAGCAGGCCGATACGCTGGCCGATCTGCAAGGAGAAATTGATGCCGGAGACGATCACTTTTTCAGTGACCTCATGGCTGGTCTCGCTTTCGGTGCGATAGCCGGCGCTCACATCTTCCATCACCAGCAGCGGATTAGGCGCGCTCAACGGTACCCGGAACTCGAAAGAAAACTCAGCCGCTGCGCGCAGCGGCGCCAGTTCTTCCATCTTGGCCAGCGCCTTCATCCGGCTTTGCGCCTGACGGGCCTTGCTGGCCTGAGCCTTGAAGCGGTTGATGAACGATTCCAGATGCGCGCGCTGGCGCATTTGCTTTTCCAGAGTGCCGGCCGCCAGTTCCAGCTGGGCCGAGCGCTGCCGTTCGAACGATGAATAGTTGCCAGAGTAGCGTTTCAGCTTGCGCTCATCGATATGCACAATGACATTCACTACGCCGTCGAGGAAATCGCGGTCATGGGAAATGATGATCAAGGTGCCGGGATAGCGCTTGAGCCAGTCTTCCAGCCAGATGATGGCGTCCAGATCCAGGTGATTGGTCGGTTCATCGAGCAGCAGCAGATCGGACGGGCACATCAGCGCCTGCGCCAGATTCAGACGCATGCGCCAGCCGCCAGAGAAGCTGGCCACCGGCTGTTCCATTTGCGCCAGCGAGAAGCCAAGGCCGGTCAGCAATTGTTCGGCGCGCGAGCGCACGGTATAGGCGTCGGCGTCGGCCAGTGCGCTGTACAGCTCGCCGATCAGGGTGCCGTTGGCGGCGCTTTCCGGTTCGCTTTCCAGGAACGCCAGTTCTTCTTCCAGGCGGCGCAGGGTGATATCGCCGTCGATCGCGTATTCCAGCGCCGGCCGGTCCAGCGCCGGGGTTTCCTGAGCGACATAAGCCATGCGCCATTTCGACGGGAAATCGATCTCGCCCTGGTCGGCATGCAGTTCCCCGCGCAGCAGTCCGAACAGGCTGGATTTGCCGGCGCCGTTAGCGCCGATCAGGCCGATCTTGTCGCCCGGGTTGAGGGTGACGTCGACATTGTCGAGCAAAGGCTTGATGCCGCGCATCATGGAAACTTGTTGGAAACGTATCATGTCTACTTCTACTGTCTACTAAAGGAGTGCTAAATGAGTGGCCATGCATGTGTCTGAAACAACATGCAGGTTGTGATGATCTTGCTTGCTACGGCATGGACACGGGGTCCATGCTTGCTGCGTGCTTATTTACGGTAATTTACGGCAATTGGTCTGCCGTCAGCAGGAATACCATGTCGTCGCCGGCGCTGGTCGAGACCCAGGTCATTTCCAGATCCGGGAATGCGGCTTCGGCGAAGGCCCGTTCGTTGCCGATTTCGACCACCAGTACGCCGTTTGCGGTCAGGCGTTGCTTGGCGCCAGCGACAATCTTGCGCACCAGGTCCATGCCGTCATCGCCGCCGGCCAGGGCGATTTGCGGTTCGCGCAGATATTCCGGCGGCAACTTACCCATCGAACCGGAATTGACATACGGCGGGTTGGTGACGATCAGGTCGTATTTTTTGGCCGGCACCTTGTCGTACAGATCGGATTCGATCAGCGTAATACGGTCCTGCAATTCGTAGTCATCGACGTTGCGGCGCGCTACAGCCAAGGCATCAGCCGAAATATCCGCGGTATCGACATGTGCCTGTGGGAAAGCATCCGCCAGCATGATCGGCAGGCAGCCGGAGCCGGTGCACAGTTCCAGGATATTGCTGACTGCCGCCGGATCTTGCAGCCACGGCGAAAAATGGTCAGGGATCAGTTCGGCGATGAAGGAACGCGGTACGATCACGCGCTTGTCAACGTAGAAACGGTATTCGCCGAGCCAGGCTTCATTGGTAATGTAGGCGGCAGGGATACGATCGATGCTACGTTTTTCAATCACCTGCAGCACGGCGTCGACTTCATGCTGCAACAGGTGCGCATCGAAAAACGGTTCGATTTTATCCAGCGGCAGCTTCAGCGTGTGCAGGATCAGGTAGGCAGCTTCGTCCAGCGCGTTGCTGCTGCCGTGGCCGAAGAACAGGCCGGCAGTATTGAAGCGGGTCACTGCATAGCGCAGCAAATCGCGGATAGAGGTAAAGGATTGTGGTGTCATGGTGCGGATTATAAAAATAGAGCGAGTGTGCGGAGACTTGTCCGCCGAAGTCGCGGTGCGTCAGGCGGATTTTATCGGAAATGCCAGGTCTGATGGGACTGAGCTAGCCAAGTAGCTCGCTAAGGCCTTGATTTTGTTGTTATTTGCTCAAATCAGAGCAAATAAGGCCGCACCAGAGTGCGACCAGCTGCGAGCGTCAAGATGCAGAGGGCGCCAGCAAATTTTCCAGAGTGCGGCGATAAATGTTTTTCAAGGGATCGATGAACTGCACTTCAACGTGTTCGTCGATCTTATGGATGCTGGCGTTGGGCGGGCCGAACTCGATCACTTGCGGGCAGATCTGGGCAATGAAGCGGCCATCCGAGGTGCCGCCAGTGGTGGACAGTTCGGTGTTGATGCCGGTCTCCACCTTGATGGCGGCGGCGATGGCGTTGCTCAGCGTGCCGCGCGGCGTCAGGAACGGCCGGCCGCCTACGGTCCAGGCCAGTGTGTATTCCAGCCCGTGCTTATCCAGGATCGCATGCACTCTCTGCTGCAAGCCTTCGACCGTGCTGGCGGTGGAAAAACGGAAATTAAAATCGATCACCACTTCGCCCGGAATCACGTTGGAAGCGCCGGTGCCGCCGTGGATATTCGACATCTGCCAGGACGTCGGCAGATAGTATTCATTGGCTTCATCCCACTTTTCAGCGGCCAGTTCCGCCAGCGCCGGAGCGGCCAGGTGGATAGGGTTTTTCGCCAGCTGCGGGTAGGCGATGTGGCCCTGGATGCCCTTGACCGTGAGCTTGCCGGACATGGTGCCGCGGCGGCCGTTCTTGATCATGTCACCCAGTGTCGAGCTGGAGGTCGGCTCGCCGACGATGCAGTAATCGAGTTGCTCGCCGCGCGCCTTGAGTTTCTCGCAGACCACTACGGTGCCATCGGTAGCCGGGCCTTCTTCATCGCTGGTGATCAGGAAACCGATAGAGCCGGAGTGATCCGGATGGGCTTGCGTGAATTCTTCTACCGCCACCACCATCGCTGCAATTGAGGTTTTCATGTCTGCCGCACCACGGCCGTACAGTTTGCCGTCGCGATGGCTGGGCAGGAAAGGATCGGATTGCCATTGTTCGCGCGGGCCGGTTGGCACCACATCGGTATGGCCGGCGAACACCAGCAGCGGCCGCGCCGTACCCTTGCGCGCCCATAAATTGGTGACATCGCCGGACTGGATGGTTTCGCACTCAAAGCCAAGCGGCGCCAGCAATTCGATCAGAAGCGCCTGGCAGCCTTTGTCTTGCGGCGTGACGGAGGACAGTGCAATCAACTCTTCGGCCAGCGCCAGGGTCTTGCTTTCGGTTTGGTTTTTCATGAAATCGGCTGCAGTATTGATGAAATGAGTGATGCAATTATTGACTGAATATTTCTTGGTACAGCGCGTCCGAAAAGCCGACGTAGGTGTTCTTGCCGGTGAACAGCACCGGGCGTTTGATGATCGACGGCAGCTCCATCATCAACGGTGTGGCGCTGATGCCGTCGGTGATGCTGTTGCGGCGTTGTTCCGGCAAACCGCGCCAGGTGGTGCCCTTGCGGTTGACCAGCGTATCCCAGGCGACATCCACCAGCCAGGTGGTGATCAACTCCGGCGTGACGCCGTCTTTCTTGAAATTGTGAAAGGTATATGCGATTTCCTGATCTTCAAGCCAGGTGCGGGCTTTCTTGACTGTGTCGCAATTGGGGATGCCGTAAAGAGTGATTGCCATAATTGAATACCGTATCGAGCCGCACATTTTATCTTCTTTCGGACTTGCTATCCATGTAAGTGCGGGTCTTGCAACGAACGCGCTTGATTCAGATCCCGTTGTGGTTTTAGAAAAACACAATAATTCACATTAGGGCATACCTTAGCGCCTTGCCGTCTATAGTGTTGTTGACGGCACAACAATGCGCCGTCTTAGTCGTCTACCGACGTTACCTTCCACGCCAGCATCTGCCGCCGCCAGCCGTATCTCCGTATCTCGGTATCCCAACCTCCCAGCCTCGCAAATTGCGCTGGCGGGGAACACCTTTTCACAATTTATTCAGATAGGAGGCAAGGGAAATTGTTTTGATGAACATCATTTTTAATTCCAGGAGAAATTATGAAAATGAAAATACACTACAGCGCTGGGCTGCTGCTTGCCGGCAGCCTGTTTATTAGCGTGTTTATCAGCTTGTCTATCTCAGGCGTTGCAGCTGCCGACACACGCACCTTGTGGCAGGATTTGCCGCAACAACGTAGTGCCGCCGCCAAAACAACGGATGTGCAACCAACGCGTTTTCGCGCATTGACTCTTGATTTTGCCAACTTAAAAGGAGAACTATCCGCAATCCCGAGCAGCAACGGCGGTATTTCCGCCCGAAAGGAAAATGCGGCTGTCAAACTGGCGCTGCCATTGCCTGAAGGAGGTTTTGCCGATTTCACACTTTCCGATTCCGGGACTTTGCCGCCCGAGCTGGCGCACCGCTATCCTGAAATCCGCAGTTTTAAAGGCAGTGACGGCAAAGGCCGTAGCTTGCGTCTGGACATTTCACCGCAAGGCATGAAAGCCATGGTGTATGAGCAGGACGGTAGCTGGCTGGTGCAACCGGCTGAAACGCTGGGCGGCAAAGTGACTAACGCCAGGGCCAGCGGCGATCAATACTGGAGTTTTCGGCGTAGCACGTTGCCAGCTTCGGCTCAGCCATTTCAAGACAAGATATTGAGCGGTGTCCCTGACGGTTCGAAACCCGGCGCAGTCACCAACGGTGTCAACATCAGAAGCGCCACCGGCAATGTGCGCCGCGACTATCGCATTGCCGTGGCGGCGACCAGTTCCTATACAGCAAAATTCGGCAGCACCGTCGCCGGTGGGTTGGCGGCAGTTACCTATATGCTGAATCGTGTCAACGAGATCTACGAAAAGGATGTTGGCGTGCACCTGACTCTGGTTGCCAACAATGACAAGATCATCTATGCCGATCGGGCCAAGGATCCATACAAGAGTGGCGGTAATATCCTGGCGCAGAATGTCGCTAATCTGAATGCCGTGATCGGCCGTGCCAATTTCGACGTCGGCCACGTGGTGGACACTGGTAGCGGCGGCGTGGTCGGCAAGATCGGTAGCACTTGCGAGGACGCGCCAGGCATGGCAAATAAAGCTGCGGGCACCACCGGCAGTGACAACCCGGTCGGCGATGCGTTTTATGTCGACTACGTGGCGCATGAATTAGGGCATCAGTTTGGCGCCTGGCATACCTACAATGGCTGTCGCGGCGGCCGCTCGACTTTGGCTGATTCGGCGCTTGAACCGGGCAGTGGCTCCACCATCATGGGATATGCCGGTATTTGCAGGGCCCGCGAGAATTTGCAGAAAAATTCCGATCCCTATTTTCATGCGGTCAGCCAGGATCAGATGAATGCCTGGATTTCCGCGAAAGGAGGCGCATGCGCCGTCAAACGCACGAACGCCAGCAATGCGCCATGGATCGATCCGGAATCCATGCCTGGAGGAGGTTTTTCTACACTGACGATCCCGGCACGGACACCGTTCGTCTTGAAGGGTAAGGCCGAAGGGAAGTCCGATGCGGTGATGTCTTATACCTGGGAACAGTTTGACGCCGGTCCGGTGCAGAGAACTGTACTCAAGGATGACGGTCAGGGCCCGATTTTCCGTTCTTATTTACCGAATACCAGCGGTGAGCGCATTTTCCCGCGCCTGGCGGCCGTATTGGGTGACGAGCCGTTGGGCAATGGCGAGGTCTATCCGGCCACCAATCGCACACTTAAATTCCGCCTGACGGCAAGGGATAATTTCGATACCCAGGCCAGCACGGCCAGCACGGCGAGCGCGGACGTCGCCATCAATGTAGTCAAGACGAGCGGTCCTTTTGCAGTGACTACGCCTGGCAAGACGATCGTGGTGATGGCGGGTGGTTCAATGCAGACTGTCAAATGGAACGTGGCGGGAACCAATGTGACGCCGATTTCTTGTAGTAAGGTGCGCATAGACCTGTCCCTGGATGGCGGCCGCACTTACCTGCCGACAGCGCTGGCCGCTGATGTACCCAACATCGGTCACGCCAGCGTCAAACTGCCGCCGCTCGCCAAAGCGACAACGCAGGCGCGTTTCAAGGTGAGTTGCGTGGGCAATGTGTTTTTTGCCGTATCGCCGGTCAATGCCGTGATTCAATAATCGAAAGTTGACGCCAAGGGATCGCTTCGATCACGATGGCGATCCCTGTTATCTACCGAGGATAAGCGGTTACAGATCCAGTGTGAATTCAGTGAAGGTTGCGCCTTCGACTTTTTCCGGTTCTGGCGCCACCGGCGTTGAATTTTTCTTGGAACTCGGCGTGTGGTTGTTGATCAGCCAGTACAGATTGCTCGGGGAATCGGCGTGCGCCAGTGCCTCGTCCTGGGTGATGACGCCATCTTCAATCAATTGCATCAGCGCTTGCTCGAAGGTTTGCGAACCAGGAGCCAGGCTCTTTTCCATCGCTTCCTTGATCTGGCTGATATTGTCTTCTTCAATCAGCTCGGAGACGTGGCGCGTGTTGAGCATGATTTCGACTGCTGGCGTGCGCTCGCCCTTGACGGTGGTGACCAGCCGTTGCGAAACGATAGCAGCGAGGGTAGAAGCTAAGTCTTCCAACAGTGCCGGGCGATTTTCGATCGGATAAAAACTGATGATGCGGTTCAGTGCGCGGTAGGTATTGTTGGCGTGCAGCGTCGATACCACCAGATGCCCGGACTGCGCATAGGCGAGCGCAGCCGACATGGTTTCCTTGTCGCGGATTTCGCCGATCAGAATGCAATCCGGCGCTTGCCGCAATGCGTTCTTCAGCGCGCCGTGGAGGTCGGTAGTGTCGCTGCCGATTTCACGCTGGTTGACGATGGAGCGGTGATTATGGAACAGGAATTCGATAGGATCTTCCAGCGTCAGGATGTGGCCTGCCTGGGTTTTATTGCGATAGTCCAGCATCGAGGCGATGGTGGTCGATTTGCCGGAACCTGTGGCGCCAACCACCAGCAGCAAACCGCGCTTGCGTCCTACCAGCTCGACCAGTGTGGGCGGCAGGCGCAGATCTTCAAATGCCGGGATTTCGTAAGGAATATAGCGGATCACGGCGGAGATGTTGCCGCGCTGACGGAACGCCGACAGCCGGAAACTGCCGACACCGGCTATCGGTAAGCCGAGATTCAACTCATTGTTGCGTTCCAGTTCCTGCAGGCGCTCGGCAGACAGTACTTCACTCAGCAACATCCGGATGGTGTTTTCATCCATGCTCTGCTGATTGACAGGAACCATCTGGCCCTTGATCTTGAGATGAATCGGCGAGCCGGGCGCGAGGAACATGTCCGACGCCTCTTTTTCCTGCATCAGACGAAACAAGCGATCCATGGCCATTAAAAAGCTCCTTAATTATTTTTCTTTGCAATTCAACTGTTTTATCTGATCAGTTGAGGACAGAGTAATTCGCCACAAGGTTAAGCTAGGCGGCTCTTAAATTCTGTCCCCAATTACCAGGCTACCAATTACTAAACTTCCAATTAATTACCAAACTTCGCAATAATCAAGCTTCGCGCAGCAGCTCGTTGATGCCGGTCTTGGCGCGGGTTTTTGCATCGACGCGCTTGACGATCACGGCGCAATACAAGCTGTATTTGCCGTCGGCCGAAGGCAGGCTGCCCGAGACCACAACCGAACCGGAAGGGATGCGGCCGTAAGTCACTTCACCGGTAGCGCGGTCATAAATCTTGGTCGACTGGCCGATGTAGACGCCCATCGATATCACCGAGTTTTCTTCAACGATCACGCCTTCGACGATTTCCGAACGGGCGCCGATGAAGCAGTTGTCTTCGATGATGGTCGGATTGGCTTGCATCGGTTCCAGCACGCCGCCGATGCCGACGCCGCCGGACAAGTGAACGTTCTTGCCGATCTGGGCGCAGGAGCCGACCGTAGCCCAGGTATCGACCATCGTGCCTTCATCGACATAAGCGCCGATGTTGACATAGGACGGCATCAAGACCACGTTCTTGCCGATGAAGCTGCCGTGACGGGCAACTGCCGGCGGCACCACGCGGAAACCGCCCTTGGCGAAATCTTCAGCGGTGTAGTTGGCAAACTTGGTCGGCACTTTGTCGTAGAACTGCATGTTGTCGCCGGCCGGCATAGGCAGATTGTCTTCCAGGCGGAACGACAGCAGCACGGCTTTCTTGATCCATTGATTGACGACCCAGTTACCGTCGGTTTTTTCGGCGACACGCAAAGTGCCTTGGTTGAGTTCGGCGATGACCTTGGCCACCGCTTCGCGGACATCAGCCGGTGCGGTCTTAGGTGAGAATTCGGTACGCTGTTCCCAGGCTTGGTCGATAAATGCTTGCAGAGATTGAGTCATGATTGGTCGCAGATTGAAAGTTTAAAAATAATGTAGTGACCATGACGACGACTGAAATACAGCGGACTGAAATACATCGGCTGAAATACGTCGTCATGATGCAATACGCAGGATCAGGCTATTGTCAAATGCCTGAGGTCACAAGCTAGAGGCCACGGCAAAAAGCGGCGATACGCTGCGCCGCCTCCAGGCATTCCTCGACTTCCGCTACCAAAGCCATGCGGATGCGTTGCCGGCCCGGGTTGCTGCCATGGGCGTCGCGCGCCAGATAGCTGCCTGGTAATACCGTCACATTATATTCGGCATACAGCCGCTTGGCGAAGTCGGTATCGGAGATGCTTGCCAGCTTGTCTACCTTGGCCCATAGATAAAAACCGGCGTCAGGCAGTTCCACATCCAGCACGGTTTGCAGTACCGGAGTGACCTGTTGGAATTTTGCCATGTATTTGGCACGATTTTCGACGACATGGGTTTCGTCGTTCCAGGCGGCGACCGAAGCCGCCTGCACTGGCGGGCTCATGGCGCCGCCGTGATAGGTACGATACAGCAGGAATTTTTTGAGGATGGCGGCGTCGCCGGCGACAAAGCCGGAGCGCATGCCCGGCACATTGGAACGCTTCGACAAACTGGAAAAAGCGATCAGGCGCGGGTAACCTGTGCGACCCAATATGTGGGCGGCTTGCAGCCCGCCCAGCGGCGCTTCCGGCTTGAAATAAATCTCGGAATAGCATTCGTCGGCAGCAATCACGAAACCGTGGCGGTCCGACAGGGCAAACAATTCTTTCCAGTCTTCCAGCGACAGCACGGCGCCGGTCGGATTGCCGGGCGAGCACAGATACAGCAGTTTGACGCGCGGCCAGACATCGTCCGGCACGCTACGGTAATCCGGGGCGAAATTGCGGCCGGGATCAGAATTGACGAAATACGGCTGAGCCCCCGACAGATAGGCCGCCCCCTCATAAATTTGGTAAAACGGATTGGGGCACATCACCAGCGCATCCTTCTGCGCCGGATCGACTACCGTCTGCGCCAGCGCAAACAGCGCTTCGCGCGAACCGTTGACCGGCAGGATCTGGCTCGCCGGATCGAGCGGCGGCAAGCCGTAGCGGCGTTCCAGCCAGCCGGCAATCGCTGCGCGCAAAGGCTCTGCGCCTATGGTGCTGGGGTAGCTGGCCAGGCCGTTCAGATTGTCGCTCAGCGCTTGCTGGATAAACTTCGGGGTCGGATGCTTAGGCTCACCTATACCCAGGCTGATCGGCTTGTAGGCCGGGTTGGGCGTGACGTCGGCGAATAACGCACGCAATTTTTCAAACGGATATGGCTGCAGCCGGTCTAGTAATGGATTCACGTGGTTATTGTTGAGTAGTGACTGTTGAGTAGTGACGGACGAGTAGTGACAGATGAATAATGACGGATGAATAACAAAAAATGGAATGAGGAAAAACGGCTGCAAGAGCCAGGATTGCGCTGTTTGCATTATATACAGAAGTGCGGCTTTGCTCGTATCAGATAGCATATACAGCAGGGCGGAATGTTATGATGTCGACCTCCTGCGAGGTTTTTCCTCGTTTTTATGTGGTAAGTGTGGCGGTGGCTTTTCCGCCGACTTTGATAAGAACAGTCGATAACGTGCGTCTAACCTCCATTAAATTATCGGGATTCAAGTCTTTCGTTGATCCCACCAATTTCCAGGTCCCCGGCCAGCTGGTCGGTGTGGTCGGGCCAAATGGCTGCGGCAAGTCCAACATCATCGACGCCGTGCGTTGGGTTTTGGGTGAATCCAAAGCCTCCGAGCTGCGCGGCGAGTCGATGCAAGACGTTATTTTCAACGGCTCCTCGCATCGCAAACCGGCAGGCCGTTCATCGGTCGAACTGGTGTTTGACAACAGTCTCGGCAAAGCTGCCGGCCAGTGGAGCCAATATGCCGAAATCGCCGTCAAGCGCACCCTGACGCGTGACGGCACCTCGACTTACTACATCAATAACCAGGCAGTCCGGCGGCGCGATATCCAGGATATTTTCATGGGTACCGGCCTTGGCCCACGCGCTTACGCGATCATCGGCCAGGGCATGATTTCGCGCATCATCGAAGCGCGTCCCGAAGAGTTGCGGGTTTTCCTGGAGGAGGCTGCCGGCGTTTCCAAGTATAAGGAGCGCCGCCGCGAAACCGAGAATCGCCTGAACGACACGCGCGAAAATCTGGTGCGGGTCGAAGATATCTTGCGCGAACTTAACGCTAATCTGGCGAAACTGCAGTCGCAGGCAGCGGTCGCCCAAAAATTCCATGAGTTGCAGGGCGATCAGGAAGAAAAGCAAAAACTGCTGTGGCTGTTGCGCAAAAATGAAGCCAAGACCGAGCAGGAAAAATATTTCCGCGAGATTGAAAAAGCGCAAACCGATCTGGAAGAACAAACCGCCAAGCTGCGCCATGTCGAAACCGAGCTGGAGCACATGCGCCAGGCGCACTATGCCGCCGGCGACCGCATGCATCAGGCGCAAGGCCATCTGTACCAGACCAATTCCGAAATCGGCAGCCTGGAAGCGCAGATCAAGTTTGTCATCGAGTCGCGCAATCGCCTGCAATCGCAACTCAACTCCCTGACTGCGCAGCGTGATCAATGGCAGCGCCAGGGCACGCAGTACCAGGACGATCTGGTCGAGGCCGAGATGCATCTGGAAGAGTTGGCGGCGCGGGTCGAACAATCGCAGGTGACGGCGCAGCAGCACAACGACCAACTGCCGGCGCTGGAGCAACGCTGGCGCGAGGCGCAACTCAAGAGCACTGAATCGCGCGGCAAGATCATGCAGATCCAGCAGCAGATAGAGCTGGAATCCACCCATCAGCGCAATGCCTCGAATATCCTGAACGGCCTGAGCAGCCGGCGTGAACGGCTGGCGCAGGAAAAGAACGGTTTGAATCTGCCGGACAACGCCCATCTTACCAATCTGCGCATGCAGCTGGAAGAGAAACAGGCTGGTCTGGAAGAAACCGGCATGCAACTGGAAGAGGCGCAGGAACAACAGCCGCGCCTGGAAGAAGAGCGGCGTAACGCGCAGCAGCAAGTCAATACCGAGAGCGCTAACAACGCGCAGCTGGAAGCGCGCCTGACGGCGCTCAAGCAATTGCAGGAAAGCGTGCAGACCGAAGGCAAGGTGCAGCCTTGGTTGCAAAAGCACGAGCTGGCGGGATTGCCGCGGCTGTGGCAAAAGCTGCATATCGACGGCGGCTGGGAAACTGCGCTGGAATCGGTGCTGCGTGAGCGTACTTCGGCGCTGGAAATGTCGAATCTGGATTGGGCCAAAGCTTTCTTCAACGATGCGCCGCCAGCCAAGCTGGCCTTGTTTTCACCGAATGCCGCAGCCTCGGTCGGCAACATTGAAACGCCTGCCGGCCTCAAGCCCTTCCTGAATTTGTTGCAACTGAACGATCCGGGTTTGCGGGTATTGATGCAGGATTGGCTGCACAATTTTTACGCCGCCGACGATACGGTAACGGCCTTTGCCGAACGCAATAAATTACCGCTGGGCGCCAGCTTTGTCACGCGCCAGGGTCACGTGATCAGCAAGAGCGGCGTGCGGTTTTATGCTTCCGATTCGGAGCAGGACGGCATGCTGGCGCGCCAGCAGGAAATCGAAAACATCACCAAGCAGTTGCGTGCGCAGCAGATGCTGGCCGACGAAGCCCGTTCGCGTTCGGTGCGTGCCGAGGCGGCGCTGTCGCAGGCCACCCAGCGCCTGCAGGAAATGCGCCAGCGCCACACCGGCCTGACGCAGGCGGTGCATGGTTTGCAGATCGATGTCATGAAATTGTCTGAGTTGCAGGAGCGCTTCAATCAGCGCAGCTCGCAGATTTCCTCCGACCTGGCAGAAATCGCGGCGCAGGAAAGCGAACAGCAGCAGGTCAAGATGGAATCGGAAGCCAAGTTCGAACAGCTCGATGCCGAGCTGGCCGAGCTGCAGGAAAAACACGAAGACGGCCAAACCGATTACCTGAGCAAGGAACAGCAACTCAACGATGCGCGCCAGCGTCTGCGCGAGATGGAGCGGGCTGCGCAAGAAGCGGAATTCGCCGAAAAATCCCATCGCAACAAGATCGAAGAACTCAAGCGCAGCATTGCCACCGCGCTGGAGCAGGCGGCGCAGCTGTTTGCCAATATGCAGCAAGGCCACCTTGAGTTGGAAAGCCTGGACGATCAGGCCGCGCAAGCCGGTTTGCAAGATTTGCTGGACAAGCGCAGCGAACAGGAGCGCGCACTGGCAGATACCCGCCATGAACTGGACCAGGTCTCGCAGAATTTGCGTCAGCATGAAGAAACCCGTTTGCAAGCCGAGCGCAGCCTGCAACCGCAGCGCGACCGCATCATGGAATTGCAATTGAAAGAACAGGCGGCGCGCCTGAACCAGGAACAATACGTGCAGCAGCTGCTCGAAGCCCAGGCCGATGAGGCAGCCTTGAGCGAGAAACTGACCGCCGACATGCGCCCCTCCTATCTGCAAGGCGAAGTGACGCGCCTGACCAACGCCATCGGCGCCCTCGGCGCAGTCAATCTGGCGGCGCTGGACGAGTTGGCGCAGGCCTCCGAGCGCAAGAATTTCCTGGATGCGCAAAATGCCGACCTGACCGAGGCCATCAATACGTTGCAAGATGCGATCCACAAGATCGACAAGGAAACCCGCGACCTGCTGCAAGATACTTTCGACAAGGTGAATCACCATTTTGCCGAACTGTTCCCGATCCTGTTCGGCGGCGGCCAGGCCAAGCTGATCATGACCGGCGACGAAATCCTCGACTCCGGCGTGCAAGTCATGGCGCAACCGCCGGGCAAGAAGAATGCAACGATTCACTTGCTGTCCGGCGGCGAGAAAGCACTCACCGCGACAGCGCTGGTGTTTTCGATGTTCCAGTTGAATCCGGCGCCGTTCTGCCTGCTCGATGAGGTCGATGCGCCGCTGGATGACGCCAATACTGAACGTTTCTGCAATATGGTGAAACGGATGTCGGTCCATACCCAATTCCTGTTCATCTCACATAACAAGATTGCGATGGAAATGGCGCAGCAGCTGATTGGGGTGACGATGCAGGAGCAGGGGGTATCGCGGATTGTTGCGGTCGATATGGAAGCCGCGCGAAGTTTTGCCGCTGATCCTGTGGCGGCCTGAAGATAATAATAGATGACCGGAAATGCAACTTGGCCAGCTTGACAACTTTTTTAGGCGCCACTAAGCTGATTTTCTGGTCGTAATGCAATATATTGTGAGGTGTGTCTCAATAATTTTACGTTGGCGGTATATGCAGTAATACTAGAGTAGCAATACTGGATATTGTTTTTATAAAAAGAAACCGCATTTCCGGCAGCCGGAATGCCGTTATGTTTTGGCTAATAAAAAGCTATTTGCGTGGTCACTGACAACTATTTTAGAAGTGTTTTTTCCTCGGATTCAATCAATGACCAGTCCACAATTTCAATCACGAATCTTCAGCGTGCGTCCGGCCTGCGCGCCGGCGTTCGCTATTAAGGCATCAGCAGAATGACAGATCTACAAACCAGCCTGTTTATCATTGGAGGCGCGTTTCTTGTTGGCGTCATTTCCTACAACAAATGGCAGGAATACAAAGCCAAGAAGAGTGTCGAGCGGGCGTTTTCCGGATCGCACGACGATGTTCTGATGACTCCCGGCAAAGAAAACGGCGAAGCGCCGGTCCGGCATGAGCCGAAGCTGTTCGAAGCCGAATTTGATGCGGACGCGATGTCCGCTGTGCCGCATGACGACCTGGAGCAAAGCGCAGAGCAGCAGGCAATCGAACCGCAACTCGGCAATCCGGTATCGGCACCGGCGCTGACGCCGACGCCGGCTGTACGCAAGGATCTGCCGGTGGACGAGCTGATCGATTGCGCCATTCCGCTGGTGCTGGAATCGCCGGTACGCGGCGACAAGGCCTTGCCGGCGCTGCAAACCTTGCGCCATGTCGGTAACAAGCCTATCCATTTTATCGGCGAGGATCTCAACGGCGAATGGGAGCCGGTTGCGCACGGCGGCGTTTACAGCACTCTGCTGGCCGGCGTGCAGCTGGCCAATCGTACTAACCCGCTCAATGAAATCGAGTATTCCGAACTGGTGACCCGCTTGCGCCAGATCGCCGATGACCTGGGCGCCGAACCGGAGTTGCCGGAAATGACCGAAGTAATGCACACCGCGCGCGGCTTGCATCAGTTCGTGATCGAACACGACGCGCAACTGGGCGTGAATATCCAGTCCAGTGGCGCACCCTGGGCCATCAGCACTTTGCTGGCGGCGCTGAGCCGTCAAGGTTTCGACGCCCGGCCGGAAGGCCGCATGGTGATGTCGGACGGTGACGGCGGCCTGCTGTTCTCTTTATCCACCAATGCCAGCGCGGTTGCGGAAACCACCAGCCGCCTGACCTTGTTGCTCGATGTGCCGCGGGTGGCCCCTGATCGCGACGGTTACGGTGCGATGGTAGCCTGCGCCCGTTCGCTGGCGGCGCGCCTGGGCGGCGTACTGGTCGACGACAGCAACCAGGCTCTGGCCGACGTCCAACTGGCAGAGATCGCCGGTCAGGTCGATGCCTTCTACCGTGAAATGGAAGCCGCTGAAATTCCAGCCGGTTCGATTCGGGCTTTGCGTCTATTTAGTTAACTATGCCTTCTTCTTTATCTCAAGCAGGCGGCCCGGGAAATGCCCCCGATGCCGCCGAATGGCGCTTGCGCGCCGCCTGGCTGGCGGCCGAGCTGAATCGCCATAATCATTCCTACTACGTGCTCGACAACCCTTCGATTCCGGATGCCGAATACGATCAGTTATTCCGCGAATTGCAGGCGCTGGAACAAGCCCATCCCGAACTCAATACGCCCGATTCACCGACCCAGCGGGTCGGCGCTGCGCCGTTGCCGCTATTTGAACAGGTGACGCATTCGATACCGATGCTGTCTTTGGGGAACGGCTTTGAAGACAACGACATCGTCGAATTCGACCGTCGCGTCAGGGACGGTCTCGACACTCAGACCGACACCGAGATCGAGTACGCCGCCGAGTTGAAGTTCGACGGCCTGGCCATCAACCTGCGTTACGAAGACGGCGTGCTGGTGCAGGCAGCTACCCGCGGCGACGGCAGCACCGGTGAAAACGTCACCAGCAACATCCGCACCGTGCGCGCGATCCCGCTGCGATTGCATACCGACAAACCGCCAAAGGTACTCGATGTGCGCGGCGAAGTGCTGATGTTCAAAGAAGATTTCGCCAAGCTCAATGCGCGTCAGCGCGAGGCGGACATGAAAGAATTCGCCAATCCGCGCAATGCCGCGGCCGGCAGTTTGCGGCAACTCGATTCACGCATCACGGCACAGCGCACCTTGCGCTTTTTTGCCTATGGCATCGGGGCGCTGGAAGGCGCCGAGATGCCGCCATCGCACTCGGCGCTGCTGGATTGGTACAGCCAGCTCGGGCTGCCGGTGTGCAAGGAGCGCGGCGTGGTCAAAGGCGCTGCAGGCCTGCTGGAATTTTTCCGCGATATCGGCGGCAAGCGGGCGCAACTGCCTTACGAAATCGATGGCGTGGTGTATAAGGTGAATCGCCTGTTGCAGCAGCAGACGCTGGGATTCGTATCGCGTGCGCCGCGTTTTGCGCTGGCCCATAAATTCCCGGCGGAAGAAGCCACCACTCAGGTGCTGGACATCGAAGTGCAGATCGGCCGCACCGGCGCCGTCACCCCGGTGGCGCGCCTGGCGCCGGTGTTTGTCGGCGGCGTCACAGTCACCAACGCCACCCTGCACAATGAGGATGAGGTAAGGCGCAAGGATATTCACATCGGCGATACCGTGATTGTGCGGCGCGCCGGCGACGTGATTCCAGAAGTGGTTTCCTTTGTGCCGGAACTGCGGCCAGCCAACGCGCAAGCGTTTGTCATGCCTAGTGCATGTCCGATTTGCGGTTCTGCCATCGTCAAGCTGGAAGACGAAGCGATTGCGCGCTGCTCAGGTGGCTGGGTCAAATGCGCGGCGCAACGCAAGGGCGGCTTGCAGCATTTTGCATCGCGCCGCGCAATGGATATTGAAGGCCTGGGCGATCAACTGATCGAACAACTAGTCGATCGCCATATCATTTACACCGCCGCCGATCTGTACAAGCTGGGCCTGGTGAAACTGGCAGCGCTGGAACGCATGGCCGACAAATCTGCCCAAAATGTTTTGTCTGCGCTCGAAAAATCCAAATCGACTACCTTGGGCCGATTCATTTATGCGCTCGGCATCCGCCATGTCGGCGAGGCCACGGCGAAAGAGCTGGCGACGCATTTCGGCAGCATCGATGGCTTATTGCAGGCTTCCGAGGAGCAACTGCTGGAGGTCGCCGATATCGGTCCGGTGGTGGCACGTTCATTGCTCGCTTTTTTTGCCGATCCGCTGAATCGGGAGCTGGTCGAGCAACTGCGAGCGGCAGGCATTCACTGGGCGGAGAACTTGCCGGCGGAAACCGCGTCCAAGTTCTTGTTAGGCAAAACCTTCGTGCTGACCGGCAGCCTGCCGACGCTGACTCGCGATGCTGCTGCGGCCATGATCGAGGCAGCAGGCGGCAAGGTGACCGGATCGGTTTCCAAGAAGACCAGTTACGTGGTCGCGGGCGCCGAGGCCGGCAGCAAACTGACCAAAGCGGAAGAATTGAACATCCCGATTCTGGATGAAGACGGACTCCGCACTCTATTAGAGAGCGAACAAGGAAACCAATATGAGCAAGATTAGAAAAGCCGTATTTCCTGTGGCCGGCCTGGGCAGCCGCTTTTTGCCGGCGACTAAAGCGCAGCCAAAAGAGATGCTGCCGATCGTCGACAAGCCTTTGATCCAGTACGCGGTGGAAGAAGCCGTAGCCGCCGGCATCACCGATATGGTATTCATTACCGGCCGCAACAAACGCGCAATTGAAGATCACTTCGATAAAGCCTACGAGCTGGAAACCGAATTGGAAGCAGCCGGCAAGGCGCGCCTGCTGGAGCTGGTGCAAAACGTCATTCCGAAACACATCAATTGCATTTTCATCCGCCAGTCCGAAATGCTTGGCCTGGGACACGCCGTGTTATGCGCGCGTCCGGTGGTAGGCGATGATCCTTTTGCCGTCTTGCTGGCCGACGATTTCATGGATGTCGCGGCCGGACACAAGCCGGTGCTGGCGCAGATGACCGATATCTTTGCCATCGAAAAATCGAGCATGCTGGCAGTGCAAGATGTGCCGCGCGCCGATACCAAGCAATACGGCATCGTCAGCATCGACGCTTATAAAACCGATCTGGAAAAGGTCAACAGCATTGTCGAAAAGCCGCAGCCGGATCAGGCGCCTTCCACCTTGGCGGTGGTCGGGCGTTACGTCCTGACCAATGGCATTTTCGATTGCCTGGAAGGTTTGGGCAAAGGCGCCGGCGGTGAAATACAATTGACCGACGGCATCGCCGCGTTGATGAAAAGCGAACGCGTGCTGGCCTACCGCTACGCCGGTACCCGCTATGATTGCGGTTCCAAGCTGGGTTATCTGAAGGCAACGCTGGCGATGGGCTTGAAGCATCCGGAAACCGGCCCGGAATTTGCCGAATATCTGAAACAGTTCAAGTAAATCAAGTAAACACGCAAATAAGCATCCTGAAAATCACACTGAAGATGACGCCATGACCGTTCGTGAAATCCTGAAAATGGGCGATCCGCGCCTGCTGCGGCAAGCCGAGCCAATCACTGCTTTCGACACGCCGGAACTGGAGGCGCTGATCATCGATATGTTCGATACCATGTATGCGGCTAACGGCGCCGGCTTGGCGGCGCCGCAGATTGGCGTCAATCTGCAGGTAGTGATTTTCGGTTTCAAAAATAATCTGCGCTATCCGGAGGCGCCGACCGTGCCGGAAACCGTGCTGATCAATCCGCTTTTGCGTCCACTCTCGGATGAAGTTGAAGACGGCTGGGAAGGGTGCTTGTCGGTACCCGGCATGCGCGGCGTGGTGCCGCGCTGGAGCCGCCTGCATTACGAAGGCTTCGACCAGTTCGGCGCTGCCATCAATCGCGATGTCGATGACTTTCATGCGCGCGTGGTGCAGCATGAAGTCGATCATTTGAATGGCATCCTGTATCCGATGCGGATCAAGGATTTCAGCCGTTTCGGTTTTACCGAAGTATTGTTCCCCGAGCTGGATCCCAATCACGACGATTGAAGCTCCTGATTTTGTACTGACCTGACCAGGGCTGTCATAGTCTGACCGTTCTTAAGCCATTATTGTCGTCATCGCTGTAGTCATTGTTACAATGCTGCTCGGCGCGCGTCCTGCCGTCCCTTCTTTGCTCGCGCGCTATCCCCCGATTTTGTCCAGTTTCACAAGGAAAGTCTGCCCATGCATCACGCAGTCGAAATGTTTATCCAGGATCTGGCCGTGATCATGTTGATCGCCGGCGTCGTGACGGTGCTGTTCAACCGTTTCAAACAGCCGGTGGTGCTTGGCTACATCGTCGCCGGCGTCATCATCGGCCCGCATACGCCGCCGTTTTCGCTGATCACGGATGAACGCACGATTCAGATCCTGGCGGAGCTGGGCGTGATCTTCCTGCTGTTTTCACTGGGCCTGGAATTCAGCCTGAAGAAGCTCGGCAAGGTCGGCGTCACCGCTTTCGTCGCGGCCCTGGCGGAGATTACACTGATGCTGTGGGTCGGCTACGAGATCGGGATTTACTTCGGCTGGAAGCCGATGGATGCGATATTTCTCGGCGCCATGCTATCGGTATCGTCGACCACCATCATCGTCAAGGTACTCAACGAGCTGGGCATGAAGCATGAGAAATTTGCGCAGCTGATTTTCGGCATCCTGATTGTCGAAGATGTGTTGGCGATCGGCATGATCGCCATGCTGTCCGGTGTGGCTATCAGCGGTTCGGTGGACGCCGGCGACGCCGTAACCACCATCGGCAAGCTGGTCTTGTTCATGATCGTGTCGCTGGTGGCGGGTATCCTGGTCGTGCCGCGCCTGCTCGATTATGTCGCCAAGTTCCAGCGCAAGGAAATGCTGTTGGTGACGGTGCTTGGCCTGTGTTTCGGCTTCTGCCTGCTGGTCATGAAAATGGAGTACAGCGTGGCACTCGGCGCCTTCCTGATCGGCGCAGTGATGTCCGAGTCGCGCCACCTGTATCAGATCGAGCGCCTGATCGAACCGGTGCGCGACATGTTCAGCGCCATCTTTTTCGTCGCCATCGGGCTGTTGTTCAATCCCTCCATCATGCTCCAGTACTGGCTGCCGATTGTCGTGATTACGGTGGCCGTGGTGCTGGGTAAGGTGGTCAGCTGCGGCTTGGCGACTTTCCTCTCCGGCCACGATGGCCGCACCTCGATGCGGGTCGGCATGAGCTTGTCGCAGATTGGCGAGTTTTCCTTCATCATCGCCGCGCTTGGCGTCAGCCTGAAAGTCACCAGCGATTTCCTCTACCCGACCGTGGTTGCGGTATCGGCTGTGACCACCTTGCTGACGCCTTACCTGATCAAGCTGGCCGATCCGCTCACGGGCCGCCTGGCGCGGGCCATGCCGGAAAAACTGGCGGCGGTGTTCGGCATGTATTCAACCTGGCTCGACAGCTTGCAGCCGCAGGGCGATCGCGCTGAACTGTCGCGTATTATCCGGCGCATCCTGATGCAGGTGGTGGTGAATCTGGCGCTGGTGGTGGCGATTTTCATCATCGGCGGCTATTTTGCCGAGGCGCTCGGCAGCAGCATGGCGGCCTGGGTGGCGGATGCGCAAATCCAGAAAGCGATAGTGTGGGGCGGGGCGCTGCTGCTGTCGCTGCCTTTCCTGATCGCCACCTATCGCAAATTGCACGCGCTCAGCATGTTGCTGGCCGAAATCAGTGTCAAGCCGGACTGGGCCGGTTCCTACAGCCATGCAGTGCGGCGCGTGATCGCCGAAGTGATCCCGGCGGTATCAATCGTTGGCATCATGCTGATGATCACCGCGCTCAGCAGCCGGATTTTGCCGCCCACCAATTTGCTGATCCTGGTGCTGGTTGGCGCCGCCGTACTGGTGCTGGTGTTGTGGCAACGGTTTGTGAAGCTGCATTCCAGGTTGCAGATCGCGCTGCACGAAACGCTGGAACAACAGCCTGACGAACATCATTGATTTACTGCAGCCTTTAAAACCTGCACATCAGGTTTTTAGAGGCTCCCGCTGCGTCGATTGGTTAAAATAGCGTATTTACTTCTCTTACAAGACAAAGCCATGACTGCCATGACCCAGGATCAACTCAAACAAGCCGTTGCCCGCGAAGCAATTAAATATGTGGTGGACGGCCAGATTGTCGGCGTCGGCACCGGCTCCACCGCCAATTTCTTCATCGACGAACTGGCAAAAATCAAGGACCGGATCAAGGGCGCAGTGGCTTCCTCGGAAGCAACCGCGGCGCGTCTGCGCGCCCATGACATCGACGTCTACGACCTGAACCAGGTGGCGAGCATGCCTGTCTACGTCGACGGCGCCGACGAAATCACGGCGCAAGGGGCGATGATCAAAGGCGGCGGCGCGGCGTTGACGCGTGAAAAGATCGTCGCCTCGGTGGCTGAGAAATTCATCTGTATCGCCGACGGCTCCAAGCTGGTCAAGGTGCTCGGCAAGTTTCCGCTGCCGATCGAAGTGATCCCGATGGCGCAGGCGGTAGTGGCGCGCAAGCTGATCAAATTTGGCGGCGAGCCGCGTTTGCGTTTCAAGGATGGCAAGCCGTTGATTACCGACAACGGCTGCGTGATCATCGATATGTTCGATTTGAAAATCACAGATCCGGTCGAACTGGAACGGCAGATCAACCAGATCACGGGCGTGGTGACGGTCGGTTTGTTTGCGCAGCAAGGGGCTGACGTTTGTTTGCTGGGAACGCCGGATGGCGTCAAGACACTGACCTTCTGAGCGTCTTAAAGCTGCGCTTTCAGCGCAACGAAAATGGGCCTGGGACTGCGAATCCGGGCCCATTTTGCGTTGCAAGCCAGATCAGGCAAATAAGCGCAACACCAGCGTATTGATCAGGGCGCCGCCGACAATCAGCCAGCCGAACAACACTGCGGCAAACATCAACGGCTTAACGCCCGCGGTGCGGATCGATGAGAAATGGGTGGATATGCCTAGCGCTGCCATCGCCATTGCCAGCAATACGTTGTCGACGTCATTGATATGCACAACCAGTGCGCGCGGCAGCAGGTTCAGCGAATTGAACGCCGCCACTGCGACAAAACCGAAAGCAAACCAGGGAATCGCCAGACCGCCGGCGCTGCGTTTGGTGGATTCGCCTGCCTTCTTGGCAGCATTGTTTTTCTTCTCGCTGTTTTTCTTTGAGATGTAGGCCGATAACAGCATCAGGAACGGCGCCAGCATCATCACTCTCACCATCTTGGCAATCACCGCCGTATTGGCCGCATCGGGGCTGATGGCGCCAGCTGCGGCCACCACCTGGGCCACTTCGTGCACGGTGGAGCCGGTATAGATGCCGTAGGCCAGCGGCGAGGCCGCCAGAAACTGCCAGTGCAGATTGAGCTGGTACAGCAGCGGATAAAGGAATATCGCCAGCGAGCCGAATACCACCACGGTAGCCACCGCCACCGTCACCTGCGCCGGCTGCGCCCGCAGCACCGGCTCGGTAGCCATCACGGCGGCCGCACCGCAAATGGAACTGCCGGCGCCGATCAGCACGGCGGTGTCGCGATCCAGCTTGAATACGCGAGTGCCAAGCAGCAGCGCCATGCCGAAAGTGGAGCACAGAACCAGGGCGTCGATCAATACCCCGCTCAGGCCGACATGGCCGATATCCTGGAATGTCAGGCGGAAGCCGTAAAAAATAATTCCCAGCCGCAGCAGGTTTTGTTTGGAAAAATTGACGCCTGCGGCGCAGGAAGGGGCGATCCGTCGATAAGCAAAGTTTCCGACCAGCATGCCGATCACGATGGCCAGGGTTAATGCGCTGAAACCTTGCGCTTGCAGCCAATCTATACGGGCGGCAGCGATCGCTGCTGCCGCAATCACTGCGCTCAGGGCCAATCCCGCTAATCCGGAAAATCGCGGCGCTTGGGTTTTGGAAGGGTGGATTGTTGTTGTTAGTGTTGAGGTGTTCATTGTGACTTCCAATCGAGATGCGGCGTCATGCCGCCATGGAACTCACTATAGCTATTTGATATCTAAAAGAAAAACAGATTAATTTTGTATAATCAACCTGTTTTGTAGGTAAGTTATTTTCTCCCGCACGGCAATCCCGACTATTTCGCACAAAGGCCAGCCCAAGATGCGCCTCACCATCAGACAATTACAGATATTCCTGGCGGTCGCCCGTGCCGGCAGCACCACCGCAGCCGCCGAGCAAGTGGCCCTGTCGCAATCGGCCACCAGCGCCGCCTTGAACGAGCTTGAAAACCTGCTGGATTGCCATCTCTTCGATCGCGTCGGCAAGCGCCTGATCCTCAACGATAACGGCCGCCTGTTATTGCCGCAGGCGGGGCAGGTGGTGGACGCCGCCAAGACCATAGAGCAGCAATTCTTGACGCCCGGCATGGCGCAGGGCGGCGGCCTGCAAATCGGCTCCAGCACCACCATCGGCAGTTACCTGTTGCCATCGCTGATTGCCGCTTACCGGCAACAGCATAGCGAGCTGCAAGTGCGAGTGACGATCGCCAACACCGCCGACATCGTCGCCGCCGTGGTCAATTTCGAAGTCGATGTCGGCCTGATCGAAGGCCCTAGCCATGCCGCCGATCTGCAGGTCGAACCGTGGATGGTGGATGAATTGCTGATTGTCGCCGCGCCACAGCATCCGCTGGCCGGCGGCGACAAGAAAGTCGGCGTGGCGCAGTTGCGCGAGGCCGAATGGCTGTTGCGCGAGCCTGGCTCCGGCACCCGTGAAGCGGTTGAGCAAGCGTTGCTGCCGCACCTGCATCATTTGCGGCAAAGTTATGAGTTCGGCAATTCAGAAGCCATCAAACACGCTACCGCCGCCGGTCTTGGCATCAGTTGCCTGTCGCATGCGGTAGTGGCCGATTTTCTGCAAAGCGGCCGGCTGGTGGAGTTGCAGACATCGCTGCCGAAACTGCGTAGACACTTCTATCTGATCCACAGCAAGCACAAGATCCTGTCGCTGCGGTTGATGCAGTTCCTGGCTTATTGTCGCAGCTGGTCCTGAACCATTTGCCGTGTGCGCTGCGAGCCGCCGCTGATCCACGCACGACTGATATCGAAATGGATATCACTTCAGATAAAAAAGTGATTAGTAAGAGCAGCCAACTGTTTTTACACTGGCTTCGGTATTTATTCTCTTGTGATTGATGGCGGAAAGGGTTTTGTGGAGTTTCTTCTTCGCTATCGTGATATTCAAAACAATATCGAAATCAGGAAAAAATTCATTTGTTTGATATCGCAGATGTTCGTAAGATAGCCATGAAATCCAGCCGGAATGGTCTATATTGACTGCTTGTCATAAGGAAATATGCTTCAGCCAGCCATCCGGCAAGAGAGCAGATGGCAGAGATGGATAAGGATAAGTATGGGCAGGTGCTTCACAAGGTTCTGACGCAACATCAAAATAATTAAATAGCTAAATAAGTAGTTAAATAACTAAAGGAGACGAGCTGTGAAACTGATTAAATCGACGATTGTTGGATTGATGATTGGCGTGTTCGGCCTGGTGTCTCAGGCAGGCGCGCAAGAGAAGGGCCCAATCGGCATTTCGATGCCAACCAAATCATCCGCGCGCTGGATTGCCGACGGCGACAACATGGTCAAGGTATTCAAGGAAAAAGGCTACAAGACTGATCTGCAATACGCCGAAGACGACATCCCAAATCAGCTGGCGCAGATCGAAAACATGATTACCAAGGGCGTCAAGGTGCTGGTGATCGCCGCGATTGACGGCACCACTTTATCCAATGCTTTGCAAAAAGCCGCCGACAAGGGTGTCAAGGTCATCGCCTACGATCGTCTGATCCGCGGTTCCAAGAACGTCGATTACTACGCTACCTTCGACAATTTCCAGGTCGGCGTGCTGCAAGCCAGCTATATCGAAAAAGCGTTGGATCTGAAGGGCGGCAAGGGCCCGTTCAATATCGAACTGTTTGGCGGTTCGGCCGATGATAACAATGCCTTCTTTTTCTACAACGGCGCGATGTCGGTACTGCAGCCGTATATCGACAAAGGCAAATTGGTAGTGCGCAGCAAACAGACCGGCATGGACAAGGTCTCGACCTTGCGCTGGGATGGCGCGGTAGCCCAGGCGCGCATGGATAACCTGCTCAGCGCGTATTACAGCAACGCCCATGTCGATGCAGTGCTGTCGCCGTATGACGGCATCAGCATCGGTATTTTGTCCTCGCTCAAAGGCGTCGGCTACGGCACTCCTAAATCACCGATGCCGGTGGTGACCGGCCAGGATGCAGAAGTCCCTTCGGTGAAATCCATCGTACACAACGAGCAGCGTCAAACCGTGTTCAAGGACACGCGTGAACTGGCCAAGGTGACAGTCGGTATGGTCGATGCGGTTTTGAGCGGCAAAACGCCTACTATCAATGACACCAAAACCTACAACAACGGCGTCAAGGTTGTGCCTTCCTACCTGTTGAAGCCAGTCAGCGTCGATGTTTCCAACTGGAAGCCAGTGCTGGTTGGCAGTGGCTACTACACTGAAAGCCAGATCAAATAAGGATCAGGTTAGAGTGTAGCGATAGGAAGTCTTGTTTGGCCGGACCATGCAACACGCATAAGCGCGTTGCATGGTCCCGCAATGTCCCAGTTCAGGCGCTGGCGAAGGTTTGAGGTAAGCGAGGTAACAACAGATGGAAACCATCCTGGAGATGCGCGGGATCGGGAAGACATTCCCGGGAGTCAAAGCATTAGACAATGTCAATCTGGCGGTACGCAATGGCGAGATCCACGCCGTAGTCGGTGAAAACGGCGCTGGAAAATCCACCTTGATGAAAGTGCTGAGCGGGGTCTATCCGCACGGTTCCTACACCGGAGAAATTCACTTCGAAGGGCTGGCGCGGCAGTTCGAAGGCATTGCCGACAGTGAAAAAATCGGCATCATCATCATCCATCAGGAACTGGCGCTGGTGCCGCTGCTATCGATTACGGAGAATATTTTCCTCGGCAACGAGCAAGCCAAAAACGGCGTCATCGACTGGGCCGCATCGTATGCCAAGACCAAAGAGCTGCTGGCCAAAGTCGGCCTGAAAGAATCGCCCAACACGCTGATCACCAACCTCGGCGTCGGCAAGCAGCAATTGATTGAAATCGCCAAGGCGCTGTCGAAACAAGTCAAGCTGCTGATCCTCGACGAGCCGACCGCCAGCCTGAATGAAAGCGATAGCGACGCCTTGCTGGAACTGCTGCTGGAGCTCAAGGCACAAGGCATTTCCTCTATCCTGATTTCCCATAAGCTCAACGAAATTTCCAAAGTCGCCGATTCCATCACGATCCTGCGCGACGGCTCCACCGTCGATACCTTGGATTGTCACAAAGAAGTCATCAGCGAAGACCGCATCATCCAGAACATGGTCGGCCGCGAGATGGCCGACCGCTATCCCAAGCGCCATCCGGATATAGGTGAGACCATTTTCGAGGTGAAGAAATGGCAGGTGTATCACCCGATACACCCCGAGCGGCAGGTCATCAAGGGCGTCGATTTCCATGTCAAAAAGGGCGAGATCGTCGGCATTGCCGGCTTGATGGGCGCCGGCCGCACCGAGCTGGCGATGAGCATTTTCGGCCGTGCCTACGGCCGCCATATCAGCGGCAAGGTTGTCATGCGCGGCAAGGAAATTGACGTCAGCACGGTGCAGAAAGCTATCGACAACGGCATTGCCTATGTCACCGAAGATAGAAAAGGCTACGGCCTGATCCTGGATCAGGATATCAAAAAGAATATTACGCTGGCCAATCTCAAGGGCGTGGCGGACAACACCGTGATCGACGAAGGGCGCGAGTATTCGGTAGCCGCCGACTACCGGCGCCAGCTCAAGATACGCTGCTCCAACGTATTCCAGAAAGTGCTGAACCTGTCCGGCGGCAACCAGCAAAAAGTAGTGCTCAGCAAATGGCTGTTTTCCAATCCCGATGTGCTGATCCTGGATGAACCGACGCGTGGCATCGATGTCGGCGCCAAGTACGAGATCTACACCATCATCAGCCAGCTCGCCAGCGAAGGTAAATGCATCATCATGATTTCATCGGAAATGCCCGAACTGTTGGGCATGTGCGACCGCATCTATGTCATGAATGAAGGAAATTTCGTCGGCGAATTGCCGGCGGCGGAAGCATCCCAGGAAAAGATCATGCGCGCCATCGTTAGAAATGAGCGCACAAAGAACGGAGACAACTGAAATGAACCACGACATGGCAGCAAGCGATGCAGCAAGCAAAAACCGGCCCCAGCCCCTGGCCGAAAAGAAAGAATACAGCGGCTTCCTGAAAAACAATATGCGCGAATACGGCATGCTGATGTCCTTGATCGCGATCATGGCGTTTTTCCAGTACATGACCGACGGCACCCTGATGCGGCCGCTGAACCTGACCAACCTGGTGCTGCAGAACAGCTACATCGTCATCATGGCGCTCGGCATGCTGATGGTGATTGTCGCCGGCCACATCGATTTATCGGTAGGCTCGGTGGTCGGTTTCATCGGCGCGCTGGCGGCGGTGCTGATCGTCAACCTGCACATGAACTTTGTGCTGGCGAGCATCCTGTGCCTGCTGGCCGGCGCGGCGATCGGTGCGGCGCAAGGTTACTGGGTAGCGTTTTTCAAGATACCGTCGTTCATCGTCACCCTGGCCGGCATGCTGGTGTTCAAGGGGCTGACGCTGGCCCTGCTGCAAGGGCAGTCGATCGGGCCGTTCCCGGACGATTTTCAGATGCTTAGCTCCGGCTTCATCCCCGATCTGTTTAACGGCGCCGATTTGCGCGTCACCTCCTTATTGGTCGGCGTGGTGGTGGCGGCCATATTGATTTTCGTCAAAGTCCGCGGCCGCGCCAAACAAAACAAGCACGGCATGGAAGACGAGCCTTATTTATTCTTCATCGTGAAGAACGCCATCTTCGCCGCCGTCATCATTTTCTTCAGCTATCTGCTGGCTTCCTATAAAGGCATGCCGAATGTGCTGATCATCATGTTCCTGCTGATGGTGGTGTACACCTTTATCGCCAACCGCACCACCATCGGCCGCCGCATCTACGCCGTCGGCGGCAACGAGAAAGCGGCCAAGCTGTCCGGCATCAAAACCTCGCGCGTATCGTTTTATACCTTCATCAACATGGGCATGCTGGCAGCGCTGGCCGGGCTGATTTTTGCAGCTCGCCTCAACACCGCCACGCCCAAGGCCGGCACCGGGTTCGAGCTGGATGTGATTGCCGCCTGCTTCATCGGTGGCGCCTCGGCGTCGGGCGGCGTCGGCAAGGTGATGGGCGCGGTGATCGGCGCTTTCGTCATGGGCGTGATGAACAACGGCATGTCGATCATGGGCATCGGCATCGATTATCAGCAAGTGATCAAAGGCCTGGTGTTGCTGGCCGCGGTATTTGTCGACGTCTATAACAAGAACAAATAAGCACGCAACTGCGGACGCATGATCCGTAGTTGTTGAGTTCCAGATTTCATTTCTATAGCAGGCGTCCGTCACGATGCGGATGGATGCCGCCCTGATCTTCAGGATTTCAAGAGGAAACCAAAGATGACTGTCGATAAAAAGCGTCCGCTGCGCTCGGCCGAATGGTTTGGCAGCAACGACAAGAACGGCATGATGTACCGCAGCTGGATGAAAAACCAAGGTATTCCCGATCACGAATTCCAAGGCAAGCCGATCATCGGCATCTGCAATACCTGGTCAGAACTGACGCCATGCAACGCCCACTTCCGCAAGATCGCCGAACACGTCAAGCGCGGCATTTCCGAAGCCGGCGGTTTCCCGGTCGAGTTCCCGGTATTTTCCAACGGCGAATCGAATCTGCGGCCAACCGCCATGCTGACCCGCAACCTGGCCAGCATGGATGTAGAAGAATCGATACGCGGCAATCCGATGGATGCGGTAGTGCTGCTGGTCGGTTGCGACAAGACCACGCCGGCCTTGCTGATGGGCGCCGCCAGCTGCGATATCCCGGCCATCGTAGTGACCGGCGGGCCCATGCTCAACGGTAAACACGAAGGCAAGGATCTCGGCTCCGGCACCGCCGTCTGGCAATTGAGCGAGGCCGTCAAAGGCGGCCAGATCAGCATGCATCAATTCCTCGCGGCCGAATCCGGCATGTCGCGCTCGGCCGGTACTTGCAACACCATGGGCACCGCCTCGACCATGGCCTGCATGGCCGAAGCGCTCGGCACTTCCTTGCCGCATAACGCCGCGATCCCGGCGGTCGATGCGCGCCGTTACGTGCTTGCTCACATGTCCGGCATGCGCATCGTCGATATGGTGTGGGAAGACTTGCGGCTGTCGAAAATCCTGACCCGCGCCGCATTTGAAAACGCCATCCGCGTCAACGCCGCCATTGGCGGTTCCACCAACGCCGTGATCCATCTGAAGGCAATCGCCGCCCGCATCGGCGTGCCGCTGGAGCTGGAAGACTGGACCACGATCGGCCGCGGCACGCCGACCCTGGTCGATCTGCAGCCATCCGGCCGTTTCCTGATGGAAGAGTTTTATTACGCCGGCGGTTTGCCCGGCGTGCTGCGCCGCCTGGGCGAGGCCGGCCTGTTGCCGCATAAAGATGCGCTGACCGTCAACGGCAAATCGCTGTGGGAAAACAACCAGGACGCACCGATCTACAACGACGAAGTAATCCGCGTCATCGACAAGCCCTTGATTGCCGACGGCGGCATCTGCATCTTGCGCGGCAACCTGGCGCCGCGTGGCGCGGTACTCAAGCCGTCCGCCGCCTCGCCGGAACTGATGCAGCATCGCGGCAAGGCCGTGGTGTTCGAAGATTTCGCCCACTACAAGGCGCGCATCAACGATCCCGAACTGGAAGTCGACGCCAGCTCGGTGCTGGTGATGAAGAATTGCGGCCCCAAAGGGTATCCCGGCATGGCCGAAGTCGGCAACATGGGTTTGCCGCCGAAACTGCTGGCGCAAGGCATCAAGGACATGGTGCGGATTTCCGACGCCCGCATGAGCGGCACCGCCTACGGCACCGTGGTTCTGCACGTAGCGCCGGAAGCCGCCGCCGGCGGCCCGCTGGGGATTGTGCAAGATGGCGACTGGATCGAACTGGATTGCGCAGCAGGGCGTTTGCACCTGGATATCAGCGACGCCGAAATGGCGCAGCGCCAGACCGCAAGAGCCGCAGTGAATGCCGAGACGGTAACGGCGCACAGCGGTTACCAACGCCTCTACATAGACCGTGTATTGCAAGCCGACGAAGGCTGCGATTTCGATTTCCTGGTTGGCTGCCGTGGCTCGGCGGTACCTAAGCATTCTCACTAGGCAGTTCGGCAAACTGGAGTCATCTGGGGGCAGAGTCAACTTTCGCAGGCTTCATCGCGAAACTTGACTCTGACCCCACATGACGGATTCGGAGAAAGACAAAGCGCACCACGGCGGCTTTTTCTTTTTAACGATGAGGCTGTACTCCGTGGCCCGCTAAGTGGGGTCAGAGTGAAGTTTCTGCAAAAGGCGCGCAGAAAGTTCACTCTGACCCCAGTTAGCTGCGTTTGTTAAGCACAACAGTAAACTGGAGAAGCACATGTTGTTGATTCAATTCAAGCAAGCCGACGGCCAGCGCCGGATTGGCGTATTGGAAGGCACCGGCCGTAAAATTCACGTGGTGGAAGGCTATGCCTCTACCTACGCGCTGGCGCAGGCGGCGATTGCCGGCAACCGTTCGCTGCAAAGCCTGGCCAGTGCAGGACTGGGAACCAGCGTGCTTGACTATGCCGAGGTAGCCCAGGCCGGGCGCCTCTTGCCGCCGCTGGATCACAGCGACAGCGCCCATTGCTATGTCACCGGCACCGGCCTGACCCACCTCGGCAGCGCCGACGGCCGCGACGCCATGCACAAGAAAATCAGCGATGTCGATAGCCTCACCGACAGCATGAAAATGTTCCGCATGGGCCTGGAAGGCGGCAAGCCGCAAGCAGGGCAGATCGGGGTGCAGCCGGAATGGTTCTACAAAGGCGACGGCAGCATCGTCTGCGCCGCCGAACAAGCGCTGACCATGCCGCATTTTGCGCTGGATGGCGGCGAAGAACCCGAGATCGCCGCACTGTACGTGATTGCGCCGGACGGCAGCCCGTGCAGGCTAGGCTTCGCGATCGGTAATGAGTTTTCCGATCATGTCACCGAACGCCAGAACTACCTGTATCTGGCGCATTCCAAGCTGCGGGCTTGCGCCATCGGCCCGGCCTTGCTGCTGGGCGATCTGCCGCCGCATATAGAAGGCATGTCACGCATTCGCAACAGCAGCGGCCAGGTGCGTTGGGAAAAACCGTTTGTCAGCGGCGAACAGAATATGTCGCACACCGTCGCCAACCTGGAATACCACCATTTCAAATACCCGCTGTTCCGGCGTCCCGGCGATGTGCATATCCATTTCTTCGGCACCGCCACCTTGAGCTGCTCGGATGGGATCCAGGTCGCGCCAGGAGAAACGTTTGAAATCGACGTTGCTGCATTCGGGCCGCCGCTGCGTAATCGCCTGGCAATCGAAACCTTGGCTGCGCCGTCGATTCGCCAGTTGTAGTCAGTTGTAAGCCGATATCCCGGAATTGCAGCCATTCATTGTTAGGAAAAGTATGAACATCACAGGTGAATCTCTGATTGGTTTCTCCAACATCAAAGGCGGCGGCGCTGCCTTTTTTGCTTTTAATCCCGCCACCGCAAGCAAGATCGAACCCGCATTCCACACCGCAGGCAAAGCCGAAATCGACTGCGCCTGCGATCTGGCCCGCATCGCTTTCGATTCCTATCGCGCTACCGCACCGGAGACTCGCGCCCGTTTTCTGGAAGGCATCGCCGAGAATATCCTGGCGCTGGGCGAGCAGTTGATCGAGCGCGCCATGAGTGAAAGCGGCTTGCCGCGCGCCAGGCTGGAAGGCGAACGCGGCCGCACCGTAGGCCAGCTCCGCTTGTTTGCCGAAGTGCTGCGCGAAGGGTCCTGGCATGACGCCCGTATCGACCCGGCGTTGCCGGAGCGCCAGCCTTTACCGCGTGTCGATTTGCGCCTGCGCATGATCGCGTTAGGGCCGGTCGCGGTGTTCGGCGCCAGCAATTTCCCCTTGGCGTTTTCCGTCGCCGGCGGCGATACCGCAGCGGCGCTGGCGGCCGGTTGCCCGGTGGTGGTGAAGGCGCATCCGGCCCATCCCGGCACCTCGGAGTTGGTTGGCAGGGCAATTCAACAAGCTGTGCAGGCAGCGGGTTTGCCTGAAGGCGTGTTCTCGCTGTTGACCGGCGTCGGCAACCAGCTTGGCGTCGAACTGGTGCAGCATCCAGCGATACAGGCGGTCGGTTTTACCGGCTCGCGCCAAGGCGGTTTGGCGTTGATGGCGGTGGCTGCCGCACGTCCGCAGCCGATCCCGGTATATGCCGAAATGAGCAGCATCAATCCGGTATTCCTGCTGCCGCAGGCATTGGCGGCCAAGGCTGAAACGCTGGCTGCCACCTTTGTCGATTCGCTGGTGCTGGGCGTCGGCCAGTTCTGCACCAATCCCGGCCTGGTGCTGGCGCTGCAAGGCGTCGATCTGGAGCGCTTCAGTAGCGCGGCCGCCGCGCAACTGGCGCAACGTAATGCGGCCACCATGCTGACGGCCGGTATTCAACACGCCTATCAGAGCGGTGTCAGCCGTCTCGCCGCTAACCACAGAGTGCGCCAGCTCGGCCAGGGCGTGGCTAGCAATGCTACCGGCGGAGGTGTGCCGGCGTTGTTCAGTACCAGTGCCGAAGATTTTCTGGCCGATCCTGAATTGTCGGAAGAAATATTCGGGCCAGCGTCGTTGCTGGTCGCTTGCCGCGACATGGCCGAGATGCTGGCCGTGGCAGAGCATCTGGAAGGGCAGCTCACCGCCACCTTGCAGATCACAGACGACGATCATCAGGCCGTGCGCCAACTGCTGCCGATCCTGGAGCGCAAGGTCGGGCGGATTCTGGCCAACGGCTTTCCGACCGGCGTCGAGGTATCGTATTCGATGGTGCACGGCGGCCCGTTTCCGGCAAGCTCGGACAGCCGCGCAACCTCAGTCGGCACGGCAGCCATCCAACGCTTTCTGCGGCCGGTTTCCTATCAAAACATACCGCAGGATTTATTGCCGGCAGCGATTCAAGACAGTAATCCGCTGGCGATCCGGCAGCGTATCAATGGCCAGCTTAGCGCTTAATGGAGCGAACCAGAGCGAACGGAATTTCTACGCATCACATCGAACAGGAGTTGATATGTCCGCAGTAAAAGATATTGGAGAAGAACAACTGGCGCGCTTCCCCAGCCTGAAAGAAAAGAATGTATTCATCACCGGCGGCGGCAGCGGTATCGGCGCGGCGATTGTCAGCGCGTTTGCCGAGCAGGGCGCGCGCGTGGCTTTCGTCGATATCGAGAGCGCAGCCAGCGCAGCCCTATGCGAGCAGCTGGCGGCAGCCGGCCACATCAAGCCGCTATTCCGCCATTGCGATATCCGCGACATTCCCGCCTTGCAGGCGACCATGCAAGGCTTGGCGCAAGAGTTGGGAGATTTCGACGTACTGGTCAACAATGCCGCCAACGACCAGCGCCATCAACTGGCGGAAGTCACCGTCGATTACTGGGACGACCGCATCGCCATCAATCAGCGGCCGATGTTTTTTACTTGCCAGGCGGTAGCGCCCGGCATGCAAAAAAAGGGTGGCGGGTCGATCATCAATCTGAGCTCGATCAGCTGGCATCTGTCAAACGGCGGCTATCCGGTGTACACCACCGCCAAGGCCGCTGTAGTCGGCCTGACCCGCGGCCTGGCGCGCGATCTCGGGCCGCATAACATCCGCGTCAATACTGTATCGCCGGGCTGGGTCATGACCGAAAGGCAGATTACCTTGTGGCTGGATGCGGCAGGCGAAGAAGACATCAAGCGCAACCAATGCCTGCCCGGCAAACTGCAACCCTGGCATCTGGCGCGCATGGTCTTGTTCCTGGCGGCGGATGACAGCGCCATGTGCACCGCCCAGGAATTTATCGTTGACGCCGGTTGGGCTTGAGTGCTGGCGCCTGCAACTGCTGCATGGAAAGTCATGCAGCAGTTGCACTTGTGACGTTGGTTTAGCGGAACGCAACCGCCAAAAATTGTTTGCCGCTTGCATCGCCCTTTGCAACCTGCCGGGACGGCAGCGCCATGAGCAGCTCTCCGCTTGCATCATCGCCATGCAGATTGATCGTCATTTTCAATTGTTGATCCATGGCGACGAAAACATTCTGCGCGGTGGCGACAAGTTCATGCCTTCCCTGCTCACCCACTTCCGCATATATTTTTGTCCCTCTGCCGAACAGGTTAAGTGTCATGCCATTTGAAAGATCGTATGAGCGCAGATAGTCATAGTATTCGTCTGGGTGCATCCGATGGTACTGGCTCGGTGCGTCAATCCGGAGCGGGGCAGTGATGGTCACAGCACCATTATCCGGTGCTGTCTGTGCCATGGCAGCCAATGAGCACATGCTTGCAATCAAAATCAAGACAAGATTTTTCATGATCAACATCCTTTCTGTTTTGCTGAAAATACACATTCGATCAGATTAATTTTTGGAATGTCATTCAGAGGGCGCCTGCCAGGCAGGGAGGAGAGCTTGGCATATTCTTCCATTTGAGTAAGAAGACTTGCCGCTCAAAACGCGGGAAGATGATTTTCCATAAGCCAATTCATGGTAGTTCTCTAGTGGAATGCACAATGAACGCGCAACGGTTTTGCGCAATTCCTGAAGAACTTTTTTCTTTGAAAATAGGCTATGTTTGCGCCATATTCAAGTCCTTATTCAAGCCAAACGCCAAGCCGCAGGCCAAGTCAAACACGCAAGCGTTGCCGCTAATAAATTTGCGCCGCCATTTCCCGGATCTCTTGCTGTAAAAGTCTTGCGCCAGGCGAAAGAATCTGGTGCAGGCGGGTGATGATGCCGAAGCCATCCATCTTGCACGGCAGCTCGATCGGCAGTATCGCCAGCACATTCACTTGCGCATAAAAGCGCGCCACTTCGGCCGGCATCACATGCAGGAAATCGGTCTGCTGCAACAGGCTGCTGATGACCAGGATCGCGGTGGTGTCGACCACGTTGGACGGCGGCGCCAGGCCGTCTTTGTGGAACATCATGTCGACCCGATGGCGCAAGATGCTGCCCTTGGGCGGCAAGATCCAGCCGGCGTCGGCGATATCCTTTAATTGCAGATTCGAAACGTGGCGCAAGGGATGATCGACCCGCGCCACAGCACACACCGGTTCATCCGATAACTCTTCATATTCCAGATTGCTGTTGTCTTCCTGATCCAGGATGCGCGCCACCAGGAAATCGAGCGAGCCGCGCTGCAAGCGTTCCAGCAAGATGTTGCTGCTCTCGACTTCAACCCCGATGCGCAACATCGGCGCCTGTTGCTTGAGGTGTGCAATCGCCGGCGGCAGCAGCACCATGCCCGGCGACAAAATCGCACCGACATTGACTTGCCCGGAGAGGCCGGATTTCAACGCCGTGATGTCGTCATGCGCGTGCGACAAGCTGGTCAGCGCCATGCGCGAATGGCGGATCATGGCTTCGCCGTAAATGGTTGGCCGCATGCCGCGCGGCAGCCGCTCGAACAGCAGCACATCGAGCATGTCTTCCAGATCCTTGAGTTGCTTGGAGGCGGCAGGCTGCGTCATGTTGAGCGCTTCCGCTGCACGATGGATATTGCGTTCCTCGTCCAGCGCTATCAGCAACAGCAGCTGCCGGGTTTTCAGGCGGGCGCGGAGAAACCAGTTGGTGTCGTTGGCAGGCATGGCAGTCTCATTGTGTGATTTTTATAGTAGGTCGCTCGGCCAATGCTGGCATCCGGCGACATCGGCGATGCTCGGGAAATGATATCAAATCCGGTATTGAAGTGGGGTAAAAATTCATTGGATTGATATCAATCTAATCCCTACCATGTGCCCACATTCACGCAGGTTTATGGCCGGGAATTTCCGGTGCGGCCTGACAGTGGATGAATTCATAATAATTTCAAGGAGACGACAACATGAGCCGCATCACTTCCTTCGCCGCGCCATCCCGAGCGCTGGCGACTGCAGCCGCATTGAGCCTGTTCGGCCTGGCCGCCGGCGCCGTTTGCAGCCAAGCCCAGGCGCAAACCAACGTCACCATCTACGGCCGGGTCGACGCCGGCGTCGATTATCAAACCAACGTCGCCCTGAAAGACGCCAACGGCAACCTGACCGGCAAGACCGGTAGCAAACTGGCCGGCTCCGGCAATCAATGGGGCACCAGCATGATCGGCTTCAAAGGCACGGAAGACCTCGGCGGCGGACTGAACGCCTTCTTCTTGCTGGAATCGGGCTTTGACGCTACCAAGGGCACCACCAACGGCAGCGCCTTGTTCAATCGCCGTTCCTACGTCGGCTTGAACGGCAGCGCCGGTTCGATCAAGTTCGGCAAGAACCTGTTCATCGTCAATGACGTCTGGTACCTCGATCCTACCGGCCAGCAATTCCTG
>NZ_DATMRK010000014.1:0-6249 GCF_035566375.1 Collimonas sp. | reverse complement strand
TAACCGGTTATTAAGCGGCTAGTGCGTACGAGTTATCGTTTGCAGTTAGATCTATTCCGATTGTATTTACGAGGTAGTCGGTCCTCGGTATGCCCTGCGCTGCTTTGTAACCCACGTCGAAACCAGGTCGCCCCCAAGCAGATCACCATTGTAGCGTACTTGGGGCTTCCCTGTCAGGGCCTTGCCTAAATTGAAAGCGGGATGAAAGCCTCTTATTTCAAGGCAAAATCGACCCGGCTCGGCTGCCCCTTGTCCTTGATGCCGTCGGCAGTCAGTTTTGGCGCTATCAGGAAGATTCGCTCCAGTGGGATCTGGCCCTTGGTTTCCAGATACTTGCGGACCACCTCGGCGCGTCTGGTTGCCAGTGCGCTCAAGGCGTCCTGGGTTACCGTGGTATTGGCGACGATGAGTTTTTCCATGTCGGCGGTCGGCAGCGATTTTGCCAGGCCGATGACATTGCGCGGCTTGTCGAATTTTTCCGAGCTATACACTTTCCCCATGTATTTATCTTTATCGGCATCGGTCAAGGTCACGTCGTCCGATTGCGCATCCTCGCTTTGGCTAGCCGAATCCTTGAGTTTCAACGCTTTCAGCTTGCGGTTGAGGATTTGCTGACGGACGCCATCGGTATCGCTTTTCGGATCGACCCGGCCGATCAGGTCCAGCTTCAGGGCCGGGCGGTCGGTCAACGCCTTGGCCAAGGTGTCCAGCTTGCTTTGCGTGGCCGCCGTCAGTGTGGCTGAACCGGGAGCGAATTCAGCGTAGCCGAGCTCGTCACCGCCGCTGCCGCCGAAGGCCGAACTGATCAGCGCGAATGGCGAGGTGACGGCTTTGACGATCAGATTGACGAAGATGCGGACGATGATGCCGCCTATCGAAAACTCCGGATCCGACAAGGTGCCGGAAATCGGCAGGTTGATGTTGATCTGGCCGTTACGGTCCTTCAGCAAGGCAACCGCCAACAGCACCGGCAGTTTGGTGGCGGTTGGGCTGTCGATCTTGTCGCCGAAGGTCAACTGATCGATGCGGACGCTGTTCTGGGCTACCAGTTTGTCGTTTTCGATGTGATAGTTGACATCCATCGACAGCTTGCCCTTTTCGATGGCGTAGCCGGCGTACTTGGCGGCATAGGGCGTCAGACGCGGAAGTTCGACACCGTTGGCGCTAGCCTTGATGTCGAGGAACATCGGTTTGAACAGGGGATTCAGGGAGCCGGAAATGGCCACTGGCGCGTCGTTGTCGATCTTGCCGTTCAAGTCTATCGGCGCCGGCTGCGGCTTGTCGGAGGCGATCGCGCCGACGGTACCGTTCATGCCGGTCATGTTAGCGGTGTAGTTCGGTTTGACGAAATTATCGGTGTAGTTGATGTTGCCGCCCTTGATGACGACCTGGCCGATCTTGATCACCGGTGCGTTGGCCTTGGGTGCGGCGGGTGCGATCGGCGCCACAGTGGTAGTGCCTTCGGAGGTCGTTTTCGTGGTCTTTTGCGCCGCAGCGCCTGGTTCAGCCGAGGTCAGCGAGGGCGTCGGCGCGCCTGCCGGTGCATTCTTCGATACCACGATATCTTGCAGGTTGAGTTTGGCGGATTCCGACAAAATGATGCGCGCATAGAAATCGTTGAGGGCGATTTTTGCCAGAGTGACGTTTTGCTGGGCGCCACCGATATTGGCGTTGATACCGCTGACATCGAGTAGTTTCCACTTCAGGAAATCCGCTGAATTTTCCTTGTCGAGCACGCGGAAATTGGCCAGGCGCAGGTTGCCGTTATAACTGGTAGCGAGTTGCTGGCGGCCGCTAGGCGGCGTCAGTAGCAACTTGCCCTTGGTACTGGCCAGGCCGGAGGTCAACGTCACATTCAGGTAATCGGTGAAATACGGTTGCAACGCGGCGACCGGCAGATCTTGCGCATCGAGGTCGAGAGCGATCGATTTCATTTGCGCTGCGACGCTGCCGTCGACCGATAATTTGCCGGTTTTATTGAGCTGGGTGCGCAGCGTCATCTTGATCGGTTTGTCGAGCTTGCTGGAGATATTGTCGGCGCTCAGGTTGAGGCCGTCGGCACGCAGATTGACCGCTGGTTTCACAGCGTTGTCGAGATAAGTAAGGCTGCTGTCGCTGACGGCAAACTGATTCAGAGTAGCGACCCATTCCGGCCCGGCTTTCTTGGCGGGCGCGCTAGGGACTGCCTTGTTTGAACCACCTGCAGGGGCCACGAATTGTTGCAGATTGAGTTTGCCCTGGGCGTCGCGACGCACATCGCCCTGTATCCCGGCCAGGCGCAATGCGTTGGCATTAAAAGTGTGCGCTTCAGTATCGACGCTAGCATTTTCCAGCCTGATTTTCTTGGCGCCGATGCTGCCGCCGGCACTGGCATTTGCCGCCACTTTGAGATCATCTACATCTATGCCTAGTTGATGCAGTTGGATGCGGCTGCCGTCGATTGCGAGCAAGGTATTGAGCGATAACTGACCGGACAGCACCGCAGCCAGGGAGCGGTTGACATAGGGCTGGTACTGCGCGAGCGACAAGGCGTTGATGCTGGCCTTGCCGGCGACGATGCCTTTGGCAGGAGTGATCTGGCCGATGAACTGGATGTGCTGATCGTTTTCCGTGCCGCTTGAAAGTGTCACGGTCGCAGGTTTGGAGTCAGCTGCCAGCGACAGCTGGGTCGCATTCAGCGCCACGTTTTTTACCTGCAGGTTCAGCGCCGGCGAGGCGTTGGCTGCATCCAGCCAGTTGACCGTACCATCGTGGATACTGAGCTTGGCCAGTGTCATTTGCGGTGGCGGGTTCGCTGCTTTTTTCGGCGCATCCTTTACAATTTCCTGCTTGGCGGCTGGAGTGCTCAGAGCAGCCCAGTTCAAGCTGCCGCTGGCGTTCAGATTGACCCAGACTTCCGGTTGCTGGATCTCGATGTGATCGAGTGCGGCGCTGCCGGTGAGGACATTGAGCTTGTTAATCTGAAGGTTGATCGCCTGCGCTTTGAGCAGCGGCGCCGCATTCTTGTCGGCTAGGGCAACGTCGGCCAGTTTGATCGCGCCCGACAGCAATACTTCGGGCTTGTCCTTGCTACGCAAGAACGATAGATCGAGCTTGGTCGATAGTTTGGTGCTCTGGATGGCCAGTGGCAGCGCCACCGGAGAAAACGCCACATAGCTGGCGACATCAAGCTGCTCGATATCGATCGCCAGGGCGGTTTCGAGGCTGCCGGCGAATGGTTTGCTGCGCCCTTTCAGATCGAACGGCGTACCGTTGATCCTGGCCGAGACATGTGGCTGGACGAAGGTGTCGATCTTGCTGGGGAAGTTCGATATATAGGGCAGACCGATGTTGAGCGCTTGTATATCGACCAGCTTGTTGGTCACTTTGTCGTCGAATTTGACGACGCCGTTTTCGAGCTGGATATTCGATACTGAAAATAGAGCCGGTTTATCGCTCTTTGGCTTCGCCAGGATGCGGTCTATGATATCTGAGAAGTTGTAGCGGCCGATGCCGTCGGCGCTGGTGCGCACGATATGCAGATTGGGATTGACCAGTTTGGCTTCGTTCAGTACCGGCGCCAGTCGAAACAACGAAGCATATGAGGTATTGAGCAGCAGTGTTTTTGCCGAGAATGCCGCTGTGGTTTTGTCTTGTTCGTAGAGCGTGAAATCGGCTGCCGTCAGAGTCAGGGTGAAGGGGTTGAAGGCGATCTTGCCGACCGTTGCCTTGCGGCCGATCTGGGTTTCAATTTGTTGTTCTACCAGATGTTTGGCGACAGGTGGCACCGCTAGCCAGCTGATGAGTGCCAGCACCAGTAAAGTGACGACTGTGATGCCGGCCCAGCGTATGGCGCGTGGCAGCCAGGAGGGTCGAGGGATATTTGCCATTTTTTTTCCTTATGGGCAAGGATGTCCACAATATACCGTCAGACAGCATTGCCCGCTGATTCATTCAATCCATCAAACTTCAGTCATGCGCAAGCGTATGCGCCGATTCTGTACGTGGAAATTATTGTTGTGGCAGTAAGGCCAGCAATTGGAGTGGGGTATCGATCAGAGCATCTGCTTCCCAGGAACTTGGCGCGCTCTCGCCGCAATAACCCCAGGCCACGGCCACGGTCGCCATGCCAGCTGCGCGGCCGGCTTGGATGTCGCGCAAATCGTCGCCCACATACCAGCATTCCTGCGGTTGCAAATTGAGGCGTCGCGCCGCTTCCAGCAGTGGCGCCGGATGGGGTTTCGCGTGAGCGGTGGTGTCGCCGGAAATGACGCAATCCGCATCTGCCAGGCCGATCTGCGAAACCAGCGGATCGGTAAACCTGGCGGCCTTGTTAGTGACGACTCCCCAGCCCAGATTGCGCTGGCGCAGATCGTTGAGCAGGGCGGGTATGCCATCGAACAGGGTGCTGTCGACCGCCAGCGCGGCGGCGTAATGATCAAGGAAAGCGATCCGCAGTTCTTCATAGTCAGGATCACCCGGTTTCAGGCCGAAGGCGGCGCCTATCATGCCGCGCGCGCCGGCAGAAGTGTGGGGCCGTAGTTGTTCATATGGCGTGTTGCTCAAGCCGCGGTCGTTGCGCAGCCGGTTAAGCGCTGCTGCCAGGTCAGGGGCAGTGTCGGCAAGCGTCCCGTCAAGGTCGAACAGGATGGCGCGCGGCATTGGCAGGGGCATGGTAATTCCTAAAGTGCAAAAAATGGCCGGCAACACGATGCCAAGCAGAGCGGGGCTTTATGCGGGCCGGGTGCAGGCCATCAGATAGTTGACGCTGGTATCCTGGTTGAGCGAGTAGATCTGAGTGAGCGGGTTGTAACTCATGCCGCGCATGGCGTCGACCGTCAGGCCGGCGTTGCGGGTGAATTGCGCCAGTTCGGCCGGTGTGATGAACTTGGCGTAATCATGCGTGCCTTTGGGTAACATGCGTAACAGGTATTCGGCTGCCAGGACCGCCTGCAGGTAAGCTTTCAGATTGCGGTTTAAGGTCGAAAAAAACACTTGTCCGCCGGGTTTCACCAGTGTGGCGCAGGCGCGCACGATGGATGCCGGATCGGGGACGTGCTCCAGCATCTCCATGCAAGTCACTACATCGAATTGCCCGGCTTCGCGGTTGGCCATTTCTTCGGCGGCAATTTTTTCATAACGGACCTGAATGCCAGATTCCAGGCTATGCAGATCAGCTACCTTCAAGGCTTTGTCGGACAGGTCGATGCCGGTAACGGTAGCGCCTTTCCTGGCCATGGATTCGGCCAGAATGCCACCGCCGCAGCCGATATCGAGCACATTCTTGCCGGTGAGCGGGGCGCGCGAGTTGATCCATTCCAGGCGCAAGGGATTGATCTCATGCAGAGGGCGGAATTCGGATTCGGGATCCCACCACCGGTGAGCCAGGTCGCTGAATTTCTTGAGTTCTGATGGGTCTGCGTTCATAGGTTGAATCATAGCTGGAAAGTAAGGTTTTGCGGTTTGTTACCTGATTAAAAACCGTCGTCCAAAGTTTTCAAATTGCCTGGTGGCATCTTGTTTTTGTACGAAAAAAAACCCCGCCAAGGCGGGGTTCTGATCGAGCTTGAATCGATTACTTGTTGGTACCAACAACTTCGATTTCAACGCGACGGTTTTTAGCGCGGCCAGCAGCGGTCTTGTTATCAGCGACCGGTTGCGACTTGCCTTTACCTTCGGTGTAAACACGGTTAGCTTCGACACCCTTGTGTACCAAGTATGCCTTAACAGCTTCAGCGCGACGAACCGACAGCTTTTGGTTGTAAGCAACCGAACCGACCGAGTCAGTATGGCCAACAGCGATGATGACTTCCAGGTTGATTGCGCCCAGTTTCGATGTCAGATCATCCAGTTTTGCTTTGCCTTCTGGCTTCAGGACAGCTTTGTCGAAGTCAAAGAATGCGTCAGCAGCAAAAGTAACTTTTTGCGAAACTGGAGCTGGTGCTGGAACTGGAGCTGGTGCTGGTGCTGGAGCTACTGGTGCAGGTGCTGCTTGGGCGATTTCGCCGTCGCAACCTGGAACCGAGTCAGCTGGTGTCCAGTAGCCAGTGTGCCAGCACAGACCGTACGGGTCACGTGCGATTGTACCGCGTGCATCTTGCACATAAGCACTGTTCGGGGTGTTTGCCTGGATATCTTTGATTTCCTGCGCGGAGGCAGAGAGTGCGACGACTGCGGACGCAGCGAAGACGAGTTTTGCTAATTTATTCATGTTTCTCCTCTCGGTTGAGATATCCGCAGATTAACTGCGCAACTAATATACGACATCAA
>NZ_DATMRK010000013.1:0-102411 GCF_035566375.1 Collimonas sp. | reverse complement strand
TCCGCCAGGTAGGCCCGGCCTTTTCCGGTCAGTTGTGGCTTGCCATGACGTTGAACGGCAAGTCTGAGGCCGTAAAATTTCTTCAAATATAGTTCTGGGATCGATGCTGAATTGTTCTTTTCAAGTTCAAGCAAAGCGTCTTGCTCGAACGGACTTAGCTTGCAAAAAATTATCTTATTGAGAACTTTTTCGACTAGGATCGTTAGGCCAATCATGATCGCGTTTCGCTCCGCATCCTCAGGCGTTCTTGCATAATTTTCGACTGTTTCCACGTGTAATTCGGTGGCGCCCTTTGAAATGTGAAAACTTCCTTGCCATTTGCCTGGGCGAATTTCATGACTCACCGCGCCTAGGAAAAACCCCATGTATTCGACCGGATTGTCGTAAATCATAGTGACCTCCCTAAAAAGGCAGTTGTAGCGTGTGCAGGGCCAATTTCCAGCATCAAGGAGTTTTTTTGCCGATCAACAGTGTTTTTGTCTCAAATAGGGAATCGCGGAATACTACTTACTGCTAAGCCAGAATTTGACAGAGTAATGGAAATATTTCTCTGTGGAAATAGCTAAGTGTAGGTTAAGGGGGGCGTTTGTCAACGTAGTTATAGTTTGCGTCCAAGTGCTGTCTTTTGCTGTCGAGTGACTTATCAGACGCAACATTGGCAGCGAGCTAAAGAAAGTGGAACGGCAGCGTCAGGATCATCTTGATTGGGCAATTGAACAATGGGGGAGCGGTGTGGACGATGAATTTTTGTCGGATACCACGTCGCATCCATCAGAGAAATCCAAGCATTTTCGGTTCCAACCAGAGGCAGATACAACCACACTGCCACCTCCCGGCGATAGCAACGTTTCATAGGCTCGGCAGAATATGATTCCAGTCATTCCTGTATGAATGCGGCGTGGCGCGTCGAGTCGCAGAGGATGCGTTTGCTGATGCGTGTCCAATGCTCTTTGAACTTAGGTTACTTGCTTCTATCAAATAAACAGGCCGCGAAAGAATCATGTCTATCAGTTCAGCCAGTATTTATCGAGACGAATTTTGTGGTCTGAGAGCAGGTATTGTCTGCATAGTTAACAGCTGAAAAGGAGTTATATCATGCTGCAACACAGTGAGATCAAGCGACGCTTCGACCGCATTGAACACGATATCGAAGAAGCCGCAACTGCTTGCCAGGCCAGTGCAAAACTGCCGCAAGATTTGAAAGATTGCGTTATGCAGTGGGAACACCACTCGACTAAAGCGAAGAAGATTTTTGATTCGCAAGATGACAGGAACATACGTCGTTGCGTAGATGATCTTGAAGAAATCGGCGGCCGCGCTGAGCTGGCGCTGCAAGGCGCTGTTGGGGTGGACGCCAAGGTAAGAACCGCCGTAGTGCATGCGCACAGTGAGCTTGCCGACCTCAAAAGGCAATTGCATTAAAACTGTCTGAAAAAATGAGCAAATTTGATGCCGGCCTGCGTCCCATCCGTGGAGTAGCTGGTGGATTTTCGCCGAGTGAGGTACAAAATCTAGGTATCTCGGCAAGTTGGCTAAAGGGTTCCTACGTTTGCTTAGCCCAAGGGGTGCTACGTACAGCTCTACATAGCGCCCCAAAGCTGACAGAATTTGCGTCAGCGTGATTGTCAGCCTGATTCATACGAGTACCAACTCCTCGCATCCCATTCGATATCGCGCGTCGCCGCTTCGCGCAGCGTGCATTTTTCCCGGAAGGCCAACTGCATGTAAGACGCGATATCGGCCGCACCGCCAAAGACGGGCGCCTGATCGCCGCCTGTCATCAAGACGTCGCTGGCGGCACGGAAATCTTGCCACCAATGGCGCAGCGAACCATTCTGCAGCGCCTGCATCAATCCTGCGGTCAGCGCTGTCGGCACCGCATCGTCGATGGAGAACAGATGTAAGCCACTGATTGCGCGGGGATTGCATTCGATCACGCATGGGCCGTCGGCGTCCGAGTCGATCCAGTCGAAGGAAATCTGGCCGGTAAATTCAAGCCTGGCGACGATTTTCTCGACACTACGCCAATATAGCTGGCTACGATCTCGACATCGAACCCAATCCATTTCTACGGCAGACGCCATTTCAGCGTTGGCTGCTGCAGTTCCGCTATCAGCATCTCTACTGGCCTTTGATCGCTGCCTTGTCGCTGCCTTATCTCTGCTGGTATTCGGATTGGATGGACAGGCTCGGAGAGTCAATGCCTATGCTCGGAGAGTCAACGCCCACGCTCGGAGAGTCAACGTCGAGCCTCCGAGGTTTGACGTCCTGCCTCGGAAGCTAAATTCCACTTCGCCGCGGGCTCGCCGGCAGGATTAAGGGGCTCTGGGGCGCTGCCGTTGAGCCGCATTCAGGCTTCATTTCAACAGAAATTCTGTATGTTTTAGCAGCCGTACACTTTGCGTCCGTTCACCCACTGGTAGCGCCCGCCGCGCGGCCCGATGTGGCAAGTTGCATCCGGTGCGGTGCGGCGCCGATAAAGCCAGGGGGCGACCGGATGCGGGTCTGACCATAATCCTGTTTTTTCATCGCGGGCGGTTGCCTCAAGCATCTTCAGATCGCTGCCCTTTTTCGCAGTAGCCCAAGCCATGCCGCGCTCCACCTGAGCCTGGCTTGCATCAATACCGTTGCAGCGTACGGTCGCAACGGTGCGATCGTAACTGTCGATGGCTTTTGCATCGTATTGCACATCCTTGCCAGAACATAGCTGGAGCAGCGATTGCCTGGCCTGTAGCCCGAACGCTTGTTTTATTTCCGGCGCATCGATGCCGGCGAGGCGCAGCTTGAGCCGGCTTTGGCCGAGCAGCAGAGTCATGCTGTCGCCATCGGCCACGCTGACAACCTTATACGCGTGCGCGGCCAGCGGCGCGATCAGCAGTAAAGTGGCAAGCAATATTCTCATTTACACTGTAGCGAAGTCCAACGGTTATATGGTGCAGCGTAGAGTCAGGCGAGCCTGGCCCAACGCTGCTGATCCGATAGCTTACAGAGGAGGGGCAATGAAGAATATAAGAGGTATCGTATTTGATCTCTACGGTACGCTTTACGATGTGCACTCGGTCGCAGCAGCCTGCGATACCTATCATCCAGGGCGGGGACGCGAAATCAGCACGGTCTGGCGGCAGAAGCAGCTTGAGTACACCTGGTTGCGCAGCCTGATGGGCGACTATGTCGATTTCGAACAGGCCACTCGCGACGCCCTGGTGTTTACTTCCAGGCAGCTGCAGCTGCCGCTTGACGATGCGGCGCGTCTGGCGCTCTGCCAGGAATATCTCAGGATTGCGCCGTATCCAGAGGTGCCCCAGGCGCTGGCAAGGCTGCAGGCGATGCAGCTGCCGCTCGCCATCTTGTCCAACGGTTCTGTTAATTCCATCCGTAGCGTGGTTGCCGCATCCGGATTGGAGCATTGCTTCCAACATCTGATCAGCGCCGACAGCGTCCAGATCTTCAAGCCGCACGACAGCGTCTACCTGCTGGCCGAGCAGCAGTTGAGTTGCGATCGTTCGGAGCTTCTGTTCGTTTCGTCAAACGCTTGGGATGCATCCGGAGCGCGGCATTTCGGTTACCCCGTGTGTTGGATCAACCGGGCAGGCAACGCGTTTGACGAGCTGGGACAGTCTCCCGATCATGTGGTGCAGGGACTGGACCAGCTGGCTGACTGGATGGAAGCGCAGCAGCATACTGTTTGAAATTACCTAGCTCAAAAGCCGCTCACGTTTCTGCTCTTCGTCAAAAAACAGGCGCGACGGCTTGATCAGGTCGCTACGGCTGATGATGCCGACCAGGCGCCGGCTTTGCAGGTCGCTGACCACCGGCAGCCGTTCCAGATGATGGGTCGCCATGCGCGCCGCCACGATGCGGCAGGTTTCGGACGGCAGCGCAACCAGGGCGGCGGATTGCTCCGTGTGCGCGGGATTGAACAAGGTTGTCAGAAGATTGCCGCCGTCAGCTTGCGGACTGAAACTGCTGCGTTCGACCATTCCCAGCAAACCGTACTCTATGTCGACCACCGGGTAGCAGCGATGCGTTTGCTGCGTGCCGAAATAGCGCTCCAGGGTTTCCGCGATGGTGAGGCTGGCAGGAATTGCCATTGTTGCATGCGTCATCACCTCGTCAACGTGCTGGCGTTCCAGCGGATCGACGCCGTATTCGCGATAGATGTGATAACCGCGCCGGGCGATCTTCTCGGTCATGATCGAGCGCCGCATGGTCAGGACGGTGAAGCCGTAGGCGACGCCGGTGGTGAGCAGCAGCGGCAGCAGGGCGTTTGTGTCGTGGGTCAGGCCGAAGGCGAACACCGCTGCGGTAAGCGGTGCGCCGAGCACGCCGGCCAGGACCGCGGCCATGCATACGAGTGGCCACAAATGCGCGTCGCCGCCTGGCAGCCACGGCGCCAGCACGGTGCCCAGGCCGGCGCCGATAATCAGCAACGGCGCCAGGACGCCGCCGGAGGTGCCGGAGCCGAGCGCGATGACCCAGATCACGGCTTTCACCAGCAGCAGGCTGAGCGCCAGCTGCAAGGCCAGGTTGCCGTTGAGCAGATCGCCGATGACATCGTAGCCGACGCCTAGCGCACGCGGTTCAAAATAGCCGCCTATGCCTACCGCGACGCCACCCAGTGCAGGCCACCACATCCAGTGGACGGGCAGCTTGCTGAACAGGTCCTCGACTCGGTACAAGGCGGTCGACATCAGCGCCGACAAGGCGCCGCCCAGGACGCCGGCGACGACGCAGGAGAACAGCGCGCTGGGGCCGATTTCCGGCGTCTGCAATGGAAACAACGGACCGGCGTCCAACAGCAGCGGCCGGGTGAATCCGGCTACCGCGCAGGCGACGATCACCGGCAACAAGCTGCGTGGCCGCAATTCGAACAACAGCAACTCCACTGCCAGCAGCACGGCGGCCACCGGCGTGCCGAACACCGCAGTCATGCCGGCAGCAGCGCCGGCAACCAGCAGGGTCTTGCGTTCAGCCGCCGTCAGATGGAAATGCTGGGCGATCAGCGACCCGATGGCGCCGCCGGTCATGATGATCGGGCCTTCCGCGCCAAACGGGCCGCCGCTGCCGATCACGATGCCGGACGATAAAGGCTTGAGGATGGCGACCTTAGCTGACATCTTGCTTTTGCCGAACAGGATCGCTTCGATCGCTTCCGGAATGCCGTGGCCGCGAATCTTGTCGGAGCCGAAGCGCGCGATCAGGCCGACGATCAAGCCACCCACGACAGGTAGCACGATGACCCAGGCCCCCAGATGATGGTCGGCGGGTGAACGGGTGACGAAAGACAGCGTTTGATAGAAGAACAGGTTGGTGAACAGCCGGATCAGGTTCAACAAGGCGTATGCCGCCAGTGTGCCGAAGCCGCCGATGACTACCGCAATCAAGGAAATTCTGAGCAGGCGCGTGTCAGCCGCGAAATCGCGTTTGTGCAAATGGGGGTTCGAAGACATGGTGAAATCCTCAGGTATTGATAGTCGGCACGCGGAAGATATCGGTCAGGGTATTCAGTTCGGCGCGGTGCAACTCCGCCAGCTTGGCGAGGCAACGTTCGCCCGCCGGCAACAGGTGGATATTGACCTGGCGGCGGTCGATCTCGCTGCTGCGGCGTTCGACCAATTCGAGTTTTTCGCAACGTGAGATCAGTGCTACCACGCTGTGATGCTGCGATTGCAAACGTTCGGCAAGTTCACCGACACTGGCCCAGTCGCGGCCGGGCGTGCCTTTTACGTGCAGCAACAGCAAATACTGCTGCGGCGTGACACCCTCACTCTGGGCCGCTTCTTCACTGAAACGCAGGAATTTCCGGAGTTGATAGCGGAATGTCGATAAAGCTTCAAAGTCTTGCTTGGACAGGGATCGGGGTTGCATTTGACGCTCGGCTCTACGCGGGATGGGATTTTTGAGATCGAATAATATATCACAATACGATATATTTGTTTTGAGGTGGGAAATCTGACTCTGATTGGTTTCCTTGCTTGTCCCGAGCTGCGGCCAGGAAAATCTGGGAAATAGTAATAAAATGCGGTTTCCATCAGCGCAGGAAAAAAGCAGATGAATCCAGATCACGGCAAGGTTGCGGAGTTACCGATACAGCTTTTCGATCAGCAGAAAGATTGGGCCGCATGGCTGAAAAAGAACCATGACAAGGCGTCTGGAGTCTGGCTGCGTCTGGCGAAGAAAAATTCGGATCGGGGCTCGGTTTCTTACCAGGAAGCGCTAGAGTTAGCCTTGTGCTACGGCTGGATAGATGGCCAGAAAAAGAGTGACGATGAAGATTACTGGCTGCAGAAATTTACGCCGCGTTCAGCCAGGAGCATCTGGTCCAAGATTAACCGCGACAAAGCCTTGTTGCTGATAGAGACCGGACGGATGGCGCCGCCTGGTCTCAAGGAAGTCGAGCGCGCCCAAAGCGACGGCCGTTGGGACGCTGCTTATGACTCGGCGAGCAGCTCGACCGTGCCGGCCGATTTCCAGGCGGCGCTGGACGCCAGTCCGCGGGCACAGGCATTTTTTGCCACCCTCAACGGCAGTAATCGCTACGCTGTCCTGTTCAGGATTCAAACTGCTAAAAAAGCGGAGACCCGCGCCAAGCGCATCCAGGATTTCACCCACATGCTGGAACGACATGAGAAGTTGCATCCTTGAGTCCCTGCTTGCTTCGGTTGTGAGCCGGGCGCCGGCAGTGGAAAGATCAGCGATTTGGCGGCGTGATGCGCAATGTGCCCGGTCATGTGGTGGTGTTCCTGGTGGATGTGGCCATAGAACACGGTCACGTTGGCGTGCGGCATAACGTGATCACTTGATCGACAAAACCCTATACCGGTGTAACCTGTTATTTATTTCCGTTTTGCCCCTGTTTTTAGCCCCGTCTAAATTTTTGCCGGAACCGGTTTTTCGGGAATAAATCTTTCATATCAACGGTCTTGTGTTGCATGAACCCTGGAAGCGCCTGGATGATAGCCTCGACAAAAAAACAGCGATTCCAAGCAAGCGTACTGCCGCACTTGAATTCCGCATTCAACCTGGCGTGCTGGCTCACGCACAGCCGTCCGGATGCGGAGGATGTGGTGCAGGAGGCGTATTTGCGAGCCTTTAAATTCTTCGACGGTTTTCATGGCGAAGACAGCCGCGCCTGGTTGCTTACGATTGTGCGCAATACTTTCTACACCTGGTATCAGCAGCAGCATCGGCAGGAAACCGAGTTTGACGAGGAGCTGCACGATTTCAACGCCGGCGACGGCGTCGGCATGGCGTTTGCTGACAACAACCCGGAGACGTTATTGATGCAAAAGGACAGCGAGCGGCAGTTACAGCAGGCGCTGCAAGCCTTGCCGCTGGAATTTCGCGAGGTGATGGTGATGCGCGAACTGGAAGAGCTGTCCTATAAACAAATTGCCGCCATCGTTGGCATTCCCATCGGTACCGTAATGTCGCGCCTTGGGCGCGGCCGTAAATTGCTGGCGACAATTCTTGCGCCGGCCAGGCAGGAGGCATGATGGATCATCAGGAAATACTGGAGCTATTGCCAGCATATGCAGATCAGGAGCTCGGCGTAGTAGAGGCGCTGGAGGTGCAGCGTCATCTTGAGAGCTGTGCCGATTGTCAGCGCGAATATGCCGCGCAGCGCATCGTCAGCGCACGCTTCAAGAAGGAGGCAGTATATTTCGATGCCCCGTTGCACCTGGCGCAGCGCATCAAAGCGGCTTTGCCGCAGGATGTGCCACGGGCCAAGCCTTGGCATATCAATTGGCAGAATTTCGGCGCCGCTTTGGCGGCTGGGCTGGCGCTGGCGTGGAGCGTCGGCTTGTATCTCAATTTGCCGTCAGACCAGGAAAAAATGACTGAGGAAGTAGTGGCCAGCCATGTTCGTTCACTCCAGGTAAATCATCTTTCGGACGTGGCCTCAAGCGACCAGCATACGGTTAAACCCTGGTTCAACGGTAAATTGAATTTTTCTCCGCCGGTGGTCGATCTGGCGTCCCAGGGGTTTCCGTTGATCGGCGGCCGCCTCGATTATCTTGGAGGCCGGCCGGTGGCCGCGCTGATTTACCGGCGCGCGCAGCATCCGATCAATTTGTATATATGGCCGAGCAGCGACAAGGACAGTGCGCCGCAGTTGCAAAATCGTCAGGGCTATCATCTGGTGCGCTGGACCTGGGATGGCATGAATTACTGGACGGTGTCTGATCTGGCCGCGAACGAATTGGAAAATTTCGCTGGGATGGTGCGCTCTACGGTACGTCAATAACTGGGACCGAATGCTTCTTCAGCCGCGCTGCGCTGCAGCATCGCGCAGCCATGCGATACGTCGCCGATAAGATGTTGTCTTTTATTCCACTATGGAAGAAATGCCGAAGCGAATTTCTGCTCATGGCTTGGTCATGTCATCAGCGTTTTTTGATAAGCGCCAACAAATTAATAACATTTTCTTGTTTGACAGATAGCCATTCGTAGACGAAAGTGAATAAGTCCGGAATGGCAGTAATTCGCGGCAACTAGCTCGCTTGTCTGGATGGCGGGCCGCGGATATGCATAGCTGCCAGTATTGACAGTTCAAGAAGAATCACCAAAAGCGTACTATCAAGGAAATGAAGCGGGCCACGTGCCCGGCGCGCCGTTATTGCGGCAGAGCCGGGTATTCGCAATCTTTCCATACACTGCAATATCGTTATTTTTTCTTGCGCTAAGCGGGAAGCCGATACATTTTGCAGTGCTGGGACGGCCTGTCCTTTTGACACTAAGCTAAGGAGATTGTAATGGTTAGGCTGAATGAGGCAACCGTCACTTTTAAAGGACTGGCTTACGAATTTGATAGCACCGCCGAGGCAGCAGAATTCAAGAAACGCCTGGAAGCCGGCGGCGATCCAAAGCGTTATATCGATACGTTTAGATGTGTTGACATCTACACAACCCCGAGTAAGCGCGAGGTACAGGAAGCCTGATGTGACTGGCTTTCCTTGTTGCTTGTGTTGATGCAAGGACGGCATACAGCGACGCTGTCTTGATGCTGCTGTCTTGATGCTGTTCTGTGCTAGGATTCCTTTCGATAAATTCAATGCGCCACTGCATCTGTCAGATGCGGTGGCGTTCGTCGTTGAACCATCAACAGGAGAAACTATGCAGCTCATCGGTATGCTTGATTCACCCTACGTCCGTCGCGTCTCGATTTCCTTGCAACTGCTTGCCATTCCGTTCGAACACCGGTCTATCTCGGTATTCAGCACTTTCGAACAATTCCGGCAAATCAATCCGGTAGTTAAAGCGCCGTCGCTGGTGTGCGACGATGGCGAACTGTTGATGGATTCAACGCTGATCCTGGACTATGCCGAAGCATTGGCGACGCCTGGAAAAAGCCTCATGCCGACCGCTATCGGTGAGCGTCTGCATGCATTGCGGGTGATCGGACTGGCGTTGGCGGCATGTGAAAAAACTGTGCAGATTGCCTATGAACGCAACTTGCGACCGGTAGAAAAGCAGTACGAGCCATGGGTCACTCGTGTCCAAGGCCAGCTGTTTGCTGCGTATCAGGCGTTAGAACTGGAACTGCGTAATAAGCCGCTGGAAGTCACCAGCACGACCATTAACCAGGCCGGAGTGACGACCGCCGTTGCCTGGCATTTCACGCAAATGATGCTACCTGAAATCGTCATTGCGGCGGATTATCCGACGCTGCAATCATTCTCTGAACAGGCTGAACATCTGGCTGAATTCATCGCCGCGCCGCCGCGATAAAAATCTGAGGAGCCGCGCTGCCGGGGCCGGCAGCGTTGCGTCTATTGCGGATGTTTGGCGTCGTGCATGCCGCCGGTGTCGTCGCAATAGGACGGGCGGACGTCGGGATCGTCGCATTTCAGGCGTGGATAGGCACAGCCGGTCAGCAGCGAAATGATGGCAAGTATTCCTAGTGCTGTTTTCATGAGAGCCGCCTGTGGCCTGGGTTTTGATACCGGGGAGGGTAATTCCGAACTTACTTCCGAACCTAATTCATCATGCGGCATTGCCGCTGCTCGCACTTGTAAAGCTGTTGCTGACCGTCCTGGCAACTGACCTGATAGGTTTCGACAGCGCCGGTCCTGGCGATCAAGGTTGCGCCGGCGGCGGGGATGCAAGCCGTCTTTCTCGCCATGCGCTCCACGGTGTCAGATAACTCGCCACCTTTCCGTTTGGTAGACTGCTGCGGCACATCGATAATTTGTTCGGACGGGCTCAGCGATTCTGACAGCGATACCGGCGCCGGGGTGCTGCCGCGCGGTGGCGGTGTATAGGTGCGCACGGTAGGTTGCGCGACGCAGCCGGCGAGGATGATAGCGGCGATGGCGAGATATAGAGATGGACTTTTCATGCGTCTCCCAATAAACAATGCATCAAGCTTCTGCCTGAATCGAGTGTGCTAAATGTATCACCTTTTGGAACTGTTGAGCTTGGCTTTAAGTGTAGTCCCGGATGGCAAAAATGGAAACCGCAGGCGGCTGCCAGTGCTAACAAAGGATACGGCGCGCCCGGTCAGAATTTCAGGGTCTTGAGATAACCCGTCAGCTCCAGATAACCGCGTCCCGTACGCCGGCCGTCGCGATTGATAGTTACAGCACCTTCCCAATACACCGATCCGGTCGATAGCCGCGAGTCCAGTTCCTGATCGTCTTGCAAGGGGACCAGCGACCATTCGATAGCGCCGGTACGCAATACCTGTTGCACCGGATAGCTGGCGTCGGTGCGCGGCGAACGCCAGTTGCGTTGCGGCTCGAAACTGACTTGCTCAGGCGCGAATTGCGTCACTTTGCCGCTAGCATCGCGCAAGGCGGCATGCGCCCATATCTTGCTACCGCTACGGCTGCGAATCTGGAACGCCATCAAGGCCGAGCCATCGTCCAGATTTGCGCCCAGCCAATCCCAGCCGGTGGCGTCGGCGTCCAGCACGCTGGTCGACCATTCATGATCGAGCCAGGCGCTGCCGCTAACCGCCTGTTCACGGCCGGAGCGGATCAGCTTGCCGCTGACCTGCAACTGCGGTTCGCTATAGTAATAGCTGGCTTGCGCCGCCTGCGGCCCCTTGCGTGAATAGCCGCGCTCGCCTTGCAGCAAGGGCGGCTGGCTTGGCGTCAAATTCAGTTGCAGGGTAAATTCGTCGGCGGCGATGCTGGCCTGATAGCTGCCGTCGGCGTTACGCAGCAAGCGCCAGTCGTCCAGAGCGACATCAGTGTTGCCTTCTTTTGCGTAGGCCAGGCCGAAACCGGCGCGGGCGCTTTTTTGCGCATGCAAGAGTTTGCCCCGGCTGGGGTCGGACAGCGCCGCATGAGCAATGATCAATTGGGTCGGCGCGAAGGCGCTTGGATTGGCGCGATCATGTTCGGTGGCGGAGCGGAAGAAGGTGATCTGGAAGCCTATCGGTTTGCCGTCCGGAGTAGCCAGCCAGCCGGTGGCGTACCACCACTCGGTGCGAAAAGCGGGATGGGCGCCGCTATCCTGCGGCAGGGTCACGGGCCGCTCCGGGCTTACCTGCGCAAACTGGGGCGGCGCCACAAATGGCGCTGGCGCGGCCAACAGCAGCAGGGCGCCTGATAGCCCGCATAGCCAACCACGCAGCCAGCGACCAATCTCGTGCAACATTACCAATCCTCCCTTACCGAATGCAGCACATCGACAGACACCGCGCGCAAGCCTGCCAGCAAAGCCGTGGCGCCGGCGGATAACAGCAGCGACAACGCCACCGCCGCTAAACCCAGCCATGGCATGTGTAGTTCCATGGACCAGTGAAACGATTGCGGATTGACGATGAACACCAGAATCAGGCTGATGACCCAGCCGAGCAGGAAACCGACCAGCATGCCCAGCGCGGTCAGCAAGCCGCCTTCCAACGCCAGCATAGCCAGGATCTGGCGGCGCGTGACGCCGACATGGCGCAGCATGCCGAACTCCCGCGCCCGCGCCAGCGTCTGCGCCGAGAAGGTGGCCGCGACGCCAAACAGGCCGATCACGATGGCGACGATTTCCAGCAGATAAGTGACGGCAAAACTTCTATCGAAAATCTTCAAGGTCAGCGCGCGGATTTCTCCTGGCTGGGAGAATTCCAGGTTTGCCCCGAACGGCAAAGCACGCAACGCCGCAATCACCACGTTGGGATCGGCGTCGCGTTGCAAGCTGAGGGCGGCGTCGGTGATTTCAGTATCGCCGCTTAAGCGCTGGTAATCCGCCAGGCGCAACTGGATTGCTCCCGATTGCCGCGCATAATCGCGCCAGACGCCGGCCACCGTGAAGCGATAGGAATGTGTCGCCAGCGGTAGCGTGATTTGCTGGCCCAGATGATAGCCGTACAGATCGACCATGGCTTCCGAGACCCAGATCGGCAAGCTATCCGCGGCAATCGCGCTGGGCGGCAGTACCGGGCCTGTCATGGGCAGCATGCGCGCCGGATCGGCAGCGTCGATGGCGCGTGCGATCAATATCACTGGTGGCCGCGCCGGGTCCAGCGTCAGCGTTGAGGTGCGCAAGAAACTGGCGCTCGCCACGCCTGGCGCCGTGCTCAGCAATTGTTGCTCGGCAGGCTGCAAGGCGCCGGTCTCACCGCTGCTGGCCGAGCGCACATACAGGTCAGCCGACAGCAATTGCTGCATCCAGTCGTCCACCGATACGCGGAAACTGGTGACCATGATTGCCATTGCCACGATCAGGCTAAAGCTTGACAGCACGCCGCCGAGGGCAATCGAAGCTTGCCCCGGCACATTCGCCAGGCGCGCCAGCACCAGCGTTGTGATGAGGCCGTTGCGACGTCCCAGGCTGAATCTCTGCAGCGCGGAAAACACCAGTGCCGCCACCCGCGGCATCAATGTAATACCGCCGATCAGCAGCAGTGCGACTGCGATATAACCGAAGATGGGCAAGTCGAACCAGGGCGGCAATTGCGTCAGCACGGCGCCGAGCAGCAGGCAAGCCAATGCCGGCCACGGCGTCGCCAGCCGCGCCAATGCGGTTTCTTCGCTGCCGGCTTTGAGTGCCGCCGCCGGTTGCGCCCGCGCCGCTTCCAGCGCCGGCGCCAGGCTGCCGAGCAGGGCGATGCCGCTGCCGAGCGCAAAAAAAACCAGCGCCGCCGGCAGATCGAATTGCACGCTTGCCTGCACCCCGCGGAAATAACCGCCGCCGAGGTCGCCGCCAAAAAAATGCAAGGCAGCCGCCGCCAAGATATACCCCAGCGCCAGTCCGAGCAGCGCTCCCAGGCAGCCTAGCAGGCCGCCTTCCAACAACACCTGGCGTAATAGCTGTGCGCGCCGCAAGCCCAGCACACGCAGCAGGGCAAATTGGGAGCGGCGCCGGATCACCGACAGCGCCTGGGTCGAGAACACCAGGAAGGCGCCGGTAAACAGCGCCACCAGCGCCAGTACATTCAGATTGATGCGATAGGCGCGCGACATATTATTGTTGCGGCTGTCCTGATCCTGGCTTTCTGATACCTGCAAGCGCAGCGGCCACTCAGCTTGCAAGGCGCGCTTGAATGCTTCCCGATTGACGCCTGGCTGCAGCTTGAGGTCGATACGCGATAGTTTGCCGATGCGGCCGAAGCGCCATTGCGCCGCACCGATATCCATCACCGCAAGCCGCTGTCCGGCCCGCGCGCGCACCAGGCCGCCGGCCACCCGCAGCTTGACGATGGCAGTGCCGTTGCGCACAGCCAGGGTTTGGCCCGGCCGTACTTGCAGCCATTGCTGGGCTGCCGGCGACAGGAAGATGGCGTCGTCGGCCAGGGTGTCGAACGGCCGCCCCGGATCGGCTACGCCAATCAAGTCGGGCGTGATACGGGCGGCGCGAAAAGTATCGACGCCAAGCACTTTCAGTGCGCTGCTCTGGCCCGGTACGGTGACGTTGAGTTCCAGCACCGGGCTGGCTACGGCTACGCCATCGCGTTTTGCCAGTTGCGGATAGACGGCGTCGTCGAACCAGCCTTGCACCCCGCGCAGCTGCAGATCGGACTGGCCGGACAAGCTTCTGGTGGCGGCCGAGAATTCATTGAAAGCAGCGCCGTTGATCAGATCGACCGCATAGCCCAGTGCGACGCCGAGCGCGATAGCGGCAATCGCCACCAGCGCCCGTACCGGATGCGAACGCCATTCGCCCGCCAGCAGCCAACGCGACAAGATCACGATCGGATTACCCACTCTGAAAGCCAGGGCGGCGCTCGATTTCATTGCGTCGTCAGGAGTCAAGATTTTTCAGGCAACGGCTGCAGACCGTCGGCGCTCATGATCAGGATGCGGTCGGCACTGGCCGCTGCGGCGGCAGAATGGGTCACCATGATGGCCGAGGCGCCGTTGGCCTTGATCTCCTGACGCAGCAGGGCCAAAACCTCATGTGCAGTATCCGGATCCAGGTTGCCGGTCGGTTCGTCGGCAAGGATCAGCTTGGGCCGATGCACCAAAGCGCGCGCAATGGCGACTCTTTGCATTTCACCGCCTGACAGCTGGCGTGGGAAATCGTTGCCGCGGCCAGCCAGCCCGACTGCCGCCAGCAACTCCAGCGCTCGCTCCTGCGGCGCATCGTTGAGCAGCAAGGGCAGGGCAACGTTCTGTTGCAAAGTCAGGTGCGGCAGCACATGGAAGGCCTGGAAAATGAAGCCCATTTTCTGGCGCCGCAGCAGGGTAGCGGCATCGTCGTCGAGGCTCGACATGCTAACGCCATCGATCAACACCGAACCGCTGTTGGCGCTGTCGAGGCCGGCGATCAGGTTCAGCAAGGTCGACTTGCCGACTCCGGAATCGCCCATGATGGCGACGTATTCGCCCGCGCCCAAGGTGAAATCGAGATGCGCCAGCACCACCCGGCCATGACCGTAGGACTTGCGCAGGCCGCGGCATTCCAGCGCCGGGAAGGCGGTATCAGCGGCGGCATCGTCGGTATCGATAGGAAACATGGTGTCGGTGTGCATGCGAGCTTGATTTGTCGAATAGGGTAAATGCCAGCAGTGTAGAGGATTTTGCGTAACGACCCGGGTCCTTCAGGCAAACCAGCCTTTGCCCACTTCCTTGCCCGCTTGCCGTAGCTCAATAGTCAATAGAATGAAAATAATGTATCAAATGATTGCAGAAAGTTGGAATAAACTGGTTAGGCCGGCCGTTTAACTGCTATTCCAGCCGTCATTCCGAGAGCTGGTGCCGGGCTGCATTTTTTTCTACCGATCAACCTGAGGAGGAATCATGCGAAAGACCATATTTCTGTTACTAAGCTGCGCCACTCTTGCCGGCCCCGCCCTGGCAGAAGCGCCCAAGGCCGTCAAAGGGATGCTGGTAGATGCAGACGGCCGCACACTGTACACCTTTGACAAGGATACGGTGCCCGGCAAGAGCGCTTGCGAGGGCGGTTGCGCTGCGAATTGGCCAGCGGCACAGGCTGATTCCTATGACAAGGCCGCCGGCGACTGGAGTTTTGTGACAGCTGCTGACGGCAAGCGTCAATGGGCCTACAAAGGACATCCGCTGTACCGCTTTGCCATGGACCAGAAACCCGGCGACGCCACCGGTGACGGCAAGGGTGGCATGTGGCACACGGCGAAACCCTGATCAAACGCGGCGCGCTGAGCGCCGCTAGCAGGAGGCAGCTATGAAAGCAATTCGGTTCTTTTTAGTCATTTTCTTGTTGCTGCTGTCCGGCTGTTCGCCAAACGACGCTGGGCACAGCGGCGATAAGCCGTCCGGCGACAGCAGCCGCAGCAGTTATTGAAGATTAATACGACGATTAATACTGACGACTAGCCTGGGTGCTAGAGCAGGCGCTTATGAGTTTCGAGGCCGACATGGTGGTCTGGCTGCCGGCGTTGCGGCGTTATGCCCGCGCGCTGACAGGCGATGCCGCGTGGGCCGACGATCTGGTGCAGGACACGGCGGAACGCGCCCTGAACCGATGGCATACCTTGCAGCCGCACAGTAATTTGCGGGCGTGGCTGCTGACCATCCTCAGGCATCTGTATATCGACCAGTTGCGCAAGCGCCGCGAGATCGCCGTCGACGACGACAGTGCACCCTGGCGCACGATGGCGGCGCCGGCCGATGAAGTCGACGGCCTGTTTCTGCTCGATGTCCAGCGCGCGCTGTATTGCTTGCCGGTCGAACAGCGCGAGGTGCTGCTGCTGGTCGGCCTGGAAGAGCTCAGCTATCAGCAGGTAGCGAGCATCCTGGAGGTTCCGGTCGGCACGGTGATGTCGCGCTTGTCGCGCGCCCGGGAGCGCATGCGCTCTCTGTTGAAAGAAGATCCAGGCAGCAAACGGCCGCCTCTTACAGTAGTAAGGAAGGTAGTGAAAGACAAGTAGCGAGATACAGGTAACGAGATACAAGTAGCGAGATATAGGTAGCGAGATATAGGTAGCGAGATACAAGCCATGAATGAAGAGACCACATCCAGGTTGCCAGATCCGGACCAGGCGCATCTGCAGACGCTATCGGCATGGGTCGACAATGAGCTTTCCGACGCCGAGCGGGCTGTCGTCGTTGAGCATCTGGCGAGCAATTCACAGGATAGCGCGCGCGTGGCTGATTACCGGGCACAGAATGCTGCCTTAAAAGCCTTGTTTGCGACACCGCAAGACAACGTCCGGTGCATTTTTCTACCGCGCCGGGAGCCGTTGTGGCGGCGTGCCGGGGTAGCCGGCGGCTGGCTGGCAGCGGGTCTGTTGTGTGGTGTGGCGTCCGGCTGGCTGGGCCCGTATTTCTCTAACGATCAGCCGGCGTTCGCCAAGCGCGCCGACATTGCGTACGCTGTATATGCGCCAGAGCAACGGCATCCGGTTGAAGTTGCCGCAGCCGAAGAAGAGCATTTGATCAACTGGTTGTCGAAGCGCCTCGATCGTCCGCTGACGGCGCCATCGCTTCAGGAATACGGTTACATGCTGGTTGGAGGGCGCCTGCTGCCTGGGGAAACCGGACCGGCGGCGCAGTTCATGTATCAGAACGGCAAGGGTGAGCGCCTGACCCTGTACGTTACTGCGGCAGCCAAGGAAACCACGGCGTTCCGGCTGCTGAATGATGGTAAACGGAGTACCTTTTACTGGGTAAATCAGGGCATGGGATATGCACTGTCCGGCCAAACCTCGGTGGCCCGTTTGCGCTCGATGGCGATTGATGTATGCAGCGCTTTGGGCGGCCATCCCGAAGCATGGCGTTAATGCATCTGCTGTGCTGTCGACTAGCCGTCAGCGCCAGCCGCAAGCGTTTTCTCAAAAAAATACGCACGTCGCTGGAATAGTTGCGTCGCGCCCTTCGTTTACACAATACAGGCAGGCTTATCGCCGGACAATGTGGCGTCAAGTACCTGGTAGCGAGCCGATATTGCGGGTCGCTTGGTTTGCGCTTGGTTTGTTTACGCATGCGCGGCCGCCCTTGCATCGGGCATTCATTTAGGACGACATCATGCTTACCATGTTTAACGAAGTTCCTTTGGTAGTACTGCTACTGGCCCTCTCGGGCTGCGCCGGAACGCAAGGTACGTCGGGCTACGCCGGCAAACCGAGTTGCCAGAAACTGACCACCCAAGCTGAAATTAACGGCAAGGTAGAGCCGGTTACCGGCGTTGCTTGCCAGCAAAGCGACGGCACCTGGCAATTCATGCAAAATACCGACGGGCCATATTACGGTTACCCGTATGCCTATTACGATCCTTGGTATTGGGGACCGTACGGCTTCTTCGGTGCGGACTTTGTCTTTATAGACCGGGACCATCATCACCATCACTTTGATCACGGTTCGATGATGCATCAAGGTGTTGCGGCCGGTACTGGGGCTGGCGCAGGTACTGGTTTCCATGCGCGAGGCATGGGTGGCGCGATGCGCCACTGAACACGCATTGGGACGGCGCCGGGCGACCATCGAATGGCCGCCGGGCGGCGTTGCGTGAATGCATGCTGCGGACGCGGCGCTAATCGTTAATAAGCCTTCACAGAAGGGGGCAAGCGCACTATATTGAGACAAACAGCCCATAATTTTCTGTCCACCTCAGCCCGGAGGAGGATCATCATGTCAGTTTCCGCCACCTTGGAAGATTGCCTGCGCGACAAAGGCAGTCATTACAAAATCCTGCATCATCCGCACACCCGCACCAGCATCGAAACCGCAGAGGCAGCGCATATTCCGGGCGATCGCCTGGCCAAAACCATCGTCCTGGAAGACGAACATGGCTATGTGGCGGCGGTGCTGCCATCGACCTACCATTTGCAGTTGTCCGAGCTTTGGGACAAGACCGGGCGGCGTCTGGTGCTGGCCGACGAAGCCGAACTGCGAGAGCTGTTCAAGGATTGCGATATCGGCGCGCTCCATCCGGTGTGCACCGCCTACGGCTTGCAAACTTATCTCGACGAGAGCTTGGTGCGGCAGCCTGAAATCTACTTCGAGGCCGGTGATCACGAAGCCTTGATCCAGATGCATACGGCGCAATTCCTCGATCTCATGGATCAGGCTGAAAGAGGCAATTTCTCCTATCGGATGTAAGGCATTGCCATGCAACTGATCACGGTGAAAATCGAGAAGCCGGAAGCGACTAACTTCATTCTTGGCCAGGCCCATTTCATCAAAACCGTGGAGGATCTGCATGAAGCCCTGGTGGCTGCGGTGCCAGGCATCCGCTTTGGCCTGGCCTTTTGCGAAGCCTCCGGCAAATGCCTGGTACGCTGGTCGGGCACCGATCCCGCCATGGTCGAGCTTGCAAAACAGAACGCGCAGGCGATTGGTGCCGGCCATTGCTTCATCATTTTCCTGGGTGATGGTTTCTATCCCTTGAATGTCTTGAACACAGTAAAAATGGTGGCGGAGGTATGCCGCATCTTTTGCGCAACCGCCAATCCGACCGAAGTGATTCTTGCTGAAACGGAGCAGGGGCGGGGCGTGCTGGGTGTGGTGGACGGCCTTTTCACTAAAGGCATCGAAGGCGACGACGACATCAAGTGGCGTAAGGATTTGTTGCGGCAAATCGGTTACAAGCTATGACCGCTCGCACAGTTCGCAGCGCTTTATCGATTAAGTGAGAGACAAAATCAAGCCGCACAAAGTTAAAGCCCGCCAGCGCTAAAGTTTGCTAAACTCAACTGGACATCACCAAGCGCGAGGGAGCGGGTATGAGCCAGTGCAAGCCTCTGACGTTGCATGTTCCGGAACCGAGTGGCCGGCCTGGTCACGAAACCGACTTCTCCTACCTGCATCTGGCTCCCGCCGGCGCCGTACGCCGGCCGCCGCTGGAAGTGCTGCCGTCCGACACCAGCGATCTCGCCTATGCCTTGATACGGGTGCTCGATGACGACGGCAACGCCGTCGGCCCGTGGGCGATAGAAATAGATCGTCAATTGCTGCGGCGCGGCATGCGGGCCATGATGAAAACCCGGATTTTCGACGCCCGCATGGTGATCGCCCAGCGCCAGAAAAAAATGTCCTTCTACATGCAGAGCCTGGGCGAGGAAGCGATCGGCACGGCGCATGCGCTAGCGTTGCAGGAAGGCGACATGTGCTTTCCCACCTATCGCCAGCAAAGCCTGCTGATGGCGCGCGATGTACCGCTGGTGGACTTGATTTGCCAGCTGCTGTCGAACCAGCGCGATCCGATGAAGGGACGGCAATTGCCGGTGCTGTATTCGGTGCGCGCTGCCGGTTTCTTCTCCGTTTCCGGCAATCTTGCAACCCAATTCATCCAGGCGGTCGGCTGGGGCATGGCCTCGGCGATCAAGGGCGATACCAAAATCGCTTCTGCCTGGATTGGCGACGGCTCCACCGCCGAATCCGATTTCCACACCGCGCTCACTTTTGCGCATGTATATCAGGCCCCGGTGATTCTTAACGTGGTCAACAACCAGTGGGCCATCTCCACCTTTCAGACGCTCGCCGGCGGCGAAAGCACCACGTTCGCCGCGCGCGGCATCGGCTGCGGCATCGCCTCGCTGCGGGTCGACGGCAATGACTTCCTGGCGGTGTACGCCGCCTCACGCTGGGCCGCAGAACGGGCGCGCTGCAACCTGGGGCCGACCCTGATCGAATGGATCACCTATCGCGCCGGCCCGCATTCGACCTCCGATGATCCGTCCAAGTACCGGCCGGCAGATGACTGGTCGCACTTTCCGCTGGGAGATCCGATTGCCCGTCTCAAACAACATCTGATACGGATTGGCGCATGGTCCGAGCAGGAACATCAGGACACCGAAAAGGAATTGGAGGCAGAAGTGATCGCGGCCCAGAAAGAGGCAGAACGCTACGGTACCCTGGCCAGCGGCCAGATTCCTGAGCCGGCGACGATGTTCGAGGATGTCTATAAAGACATGCCCGAGCATCTGCGGCAGCAGCGCCGCCAACTGGGAGTGTGATCATGGCAGCCCAGAAAGATGTCAAACCGGCGACGGAGCAGATGACTACGCAGATGACCATGATCCAGGCGCTGCGTTCGGCGATGGACATCATGCTGGAGCGTGACAGCAATGTGGTCATTTTCGGTGAGGACGTGGGTTTTTTTGGCGGCGTGTTCCGTTGTACCGAAGGCTTGCAGGCGAAGTACGGCGCGTCGCGCGTATTCGACGCTCCGATCTCTGAAGGCGGCATCGTCGGCGCCGCCGTCGGCATGGCTGCCTACGGCTTGCGGCCGGTAGTCGAAATTCAGTTCGCCGACTACTTCTATCCGGCCTCGGACCAGATCGTCTCCGAGGCGGCGCGCCTGCGTTACCGTTCGGCCGGCGAATTCACGGCGTCGATGACGATCCGCATGCCCTGCGGCGGCGGCATCTATGGCGGCCAGACCCACAGCCAGAGCCCGGAAGCCTTGTTCACCCACGTCTGCGGCTTGCGCACGGTGATGCCATCCAATCCGTATGACGCCAAGGGCTTGCTGATTGCATCGATCGAGAATGACGATCCGGTGATCTTTCTGGAACCGAAACGCCTGTATAACGGTCCCTTCGACGGCCATCACGACCAGCCGATGGTGCCCTGGTCCAAGCATCCGTTGGGCGCGGTGCCGGACGGCTATTACACCGTGCCGTTGGAGTCTGCGGCGATATTTCGTGCGGGCGCCGAGCTGACGGTGATTACCTACGGCACCATGGTGTTCGTGTCGGCAGCCGCGGCGCGTGAGACCGGCATCGACGCCGAGATTATCGATTTGCGCAGCCTGTGGCCGCTCGACCTGGAAACTATCGTCGCCTCGGTCAAGAAGACCGGGCGTTGTGTGGTGGTGCACGAGGCCACCCGCACCAGCGGCTTTGGCGCGGAATTGACGGCATTGGTGCAGGAGCACTGTTTCTACCATCTGGAGGCGCCGATCGAGCGCGTGACCGGTTGGGACACGCCTTATCCGCACGCTCAGGAATGGGCTTATTTCCCTGGTCCGGCCCGTGTCGGCGCGGCCTTCAAACGCGCGCTGGAGGCAAGATGAGTGTCCATGTCATCAAAATGCCGGATATCGGCGAAGGGATAACCGAAGTTGAATTGGTGGCGTGGCGCGTCACGCTTGGCGAGCGCGTGGTCGAGGACCAGGTGCTGGCCGACGTCATGACCGACAAGGCCACCGTCGAGATTCCGTCGCCGGTGGTGGGGCGGGTGGTGTCGCTGGGCGGCGAGCCCGGCCAGGTGTTGGCGGTAGGAGGCGAGCTGATACGGATTGAGGTGGAGGAGGCAGAGCATGCAAGTGCGGCAGCGACCGCACTGGTGCAGACACCAGCGCCGTCAATGCCCGCGCCGCCAACACCAGCGCCGGTCGCCGCGTCGTCGAGCGAAGCCCATGCGCCAAAGCTCGTTATGCCGGCGCCAGGCTCTGGCTCCGTGCTCGCGATGCGGCAAGCCGCGACCAATTTGTCGACTGCGTCGACAGCGCCTACTGCATCGCCCGCCGTGCGCCGACGCGCCCACCAGCTCGGTATCGAATTGCAAAATGTACCTGCCAGCGGCGCCGACGGCCGTATCACGCATGAAGATCTCGACGCTTACGTCACTCGTTGCAGCAGTTCGCCGGTGGCCAGTACCGGCGACAATCGCTATGCCGAGCGCCACGACGAAGCGGCGATTCCGGTGATTGGCTTGCGTCGCAAGATCGCTCAAAAGATGCAGGAAGCCAAGCGCCGCATCCCGCACTTTACCTACGTTGAAGAATGCGATGTCACCGAAATCGAGGCGCTGCGCGCGCATCTGAACACAAGATGGGCTGGCGAACGCGGTCGCCTGACCTTGTTGCCGCTGCTGATGCGCGCCATGGTGCTGGCGTTGCGCGAGTACCCGCAATGCAACGCCCGCTTTGACGATGACGCCGGCGTGGTCACACGCTATGGTGCCGTGCATATCGGCATAGCGACCCAGACTGCAGCCGGCTTGATGGTGCCGGTGGTGCATCACGCCGAGGCGCGCGACCTGTGGTCGAATGCGGCTGAAATCAGCCGTCTGGCCGAGGCTGCGCGCGCGGGGCGTGCAGTGCGTGCAGAACTCTCCGGCTCAACCATCACCGTCACCAGCCTGGGCGCCTTGGGCGGCCTGGTATCGACGCCGGTGATCAATCATCCGGAAGTGGCGATTGTCGGTGTCAACCGGATTATCGAGCGGCCGGTGGTGCGTGACAATCTGGTGGTGGCGCGCAAGATGATGAATTTGTCATCCTCTTTCGACCATCGGGTGGTCGACGGCCTGGATGCAGCCGAGTTCGTGCAAGCGCTGCGCGCTTATCTCGAATCTCCCGCCACCTTGTTTGTTGAGTAACACGGATTCGATGCGGGGATTCCCTGGTCCGGGAAATAGGCGGATAAATGGACGGATCGGACGGATCAATCGCAGCTAGACATAGCCTGAAAAGGCGATTATCTTGAAATACAGGCACTCCCGCCAAGCCGCATTTCAACTTCTAAAAAAAGTGACGCTACGTAATTGGGCCAAGTTACTGTTGCTGATCAGCTTGCTCGGGCTGCTGGCGTTTGCGGCCCGGCTGGTCAATAACGAGTTGCGTACATCTGAATGGCAAGCGCGCCATCTGACCGAACTTGGCCGCAAACTGACATTCAAAGTTGAATCCGGGGCAAGCAACGCTATCCGGTTTCCCAAATCCGGCCCATACGACGAACGCCTCGGGTATAGCAAGATCCCGGCTTTTACCGAATATCTTGGCAGGCACGATTACCGTATTACGCAACAAGCGCGGATCTCGCCAAAATTTGCGCAACTGGTCGATAGAGGGCTGTCTCCGGCCTATAGCGAGAAGACTCAGGCGGGCCTCGATTTACTCGATTGCAATCAACAACCTCTGTACTCGGAACGTTTTCCCGAGCGTAGTTATAAGGATTTCGAGTCGGTACCGCGCTTGCTGGCGGACACACTGCTGTTTATCGAAGACCGTGACTTGCTCACTACCAGCTATCCGCTGCACAATCCGGCGATCGACTGGAGCCGCTTCGGCAGGGCGCTCTTCGATCAGGGCTTGCATGTGTTCGACAAATCGCACCAGACGCCGGGCGCCAGCACGCTAGTGACGCAGATCGAAAAATATCGTCATTCGCCTGAGGGCCGTACCGCATCGCCGCAGGAAAAGCTGCGGCAGATGGCGTCGGCCTCGGTCAGAGCGTATCTGGGCGGGGAGAACACGCTGCCGGCACGCCGGCAGATTATGGTGGATTACCTGAATACCGTGCCGCTTGCGGCCAAGCCCGGTTATGGCGAGATCGATGGGCTCGGCGACGGTTTGTGGGCCTGGTACGGCCGCGATTTCGATGAAGTCAATCAGCTCCTGGATAGTAACGCCGATCTGGGGCCGGGCGATTCCACCCCCGGCCTCGCCGCCAACCCCGTCCCCGATCAACATCAACTAGAACGCCGGGCAGAGGCATTCAAACAAGCGCTTTCGCTAATGATTGCGCAACGCCGGCCATCTTATTACCTGCGCGAAGGCGCCGCCGATCTGGAGCAACTGACCGATAGTCATTTACGGTTGCTGGCGACGGCAGGAATTATTCCGTCGGCCTTGCGCGACGCGGCATTGCCGGTCAAGTTGAATCTGCAGCAAAAAACAGTCAGCGCGCCACCGATCTCATTCATTACGCGTAAAGCGGTGACTGCGTTGCGCAGCCATCTTTCCACCTTGTTGCATGTCAACCACCTTTACGATCTGGACCGTCTGGACCTTAGTGCAGCGACCACCATGAATGGCGAACTGCAGCGCGCGGTGACGACCGTGCTGCGCCAGCTCAAGCAACCGGACAAGGCAAAAGCCGCGGAGTTGTACGGTCATAACATGCTCAGTCCTGGCGACGACCCAAGCAAGCTGATTTTCAGTTTCACGCTGTTCGAGCAGCGCGACGGCGCCAACCTGTTGCGCGTACAGACCGATAATTTCGATCAACCCTTCGATATCAATGAGGGCGCCAGACTCAATCTGGGTTCTACCGCCAAGTTGCGCACGCTGATTACCTATCTCGAAATAATCGCCGATCTGCATCAGCGTTACGTTGGCATGACGGCGGAGCAGCGGGCCAAACTGCTGGTAGAGAAGGAGGATGTATTGAGCCAATGGGCGTTGACCTATCTGGCGCAGGCACAGGATCGCGGCCTGCCGGCGATGCTGGAAGCGGCCATGGAGCGCCGCTACTCGGGTAGTCCGGGAGAGGCATTCGTGACCGGCGGCGGGGTGCAGACATTTTCCAATTTTGAATCTGAAGAAAACTACAAGGTGATGACGATACGCGAAGGTTTCCAGCAATCGGTGAACCTGGTTTTTGTACGGCTCATGCGCGACATCGTAAGGCATTACAAATTCAAGATGGCCGGCGCCGGTTCGGCAACGCTGGACGGCCTGAGTGCCGCCAAGCGGCAAGAAATACTGTCCCGCTTTGCCGACAAAGAAGGGCGTCAGTTCATGCTGCGCTTCTATAAGAAATACCACGGCAAGACGCCGCAGGAGGCGCAAGAGCTGTTGCTGGAAAATACGCATCCGGTGCCGGCTCGGCTTGCCACGATATTTCGCAGCATAGCTCCGGACGCGGATCTGCAACTTTTCTCCGGCTTCATGCGCAAGCAATTCCCCAAAGACGGCTTGTCAGACGCCAAGTTGAGTGCGCTGTATCTGCAGTACGGGCCGGACAAGTTTTCATTGGCAGATCGCGGCTACATCGCGCGCATCCATCCATTGGAGTTGTGGCTGCTCGGATTCATGCGCCAGCATCCCGACGCGACACTGACGCAAACCCTGGACGCCAGCCGCGATGCGCGCCAGGATGTCTACGCCTGGCTGTTCAAAACCCACAGTAAAAACAAGCAAGATAAACGCATACGGCAGATGCTGGAACTGGAGGCGTTTCTGGAGATCGGCCGCGCCTGGCGGCGGCTTGGTTATCCCTTCGAATCGCTTACTCCCTCTTATGCGAGCGCGGTTGGCGCCGCGGGCGACCGGCCTGCCGCGCTGGCGGAATTGATAGGGATTATCGTCAACAAAGGCATGCGTCTGCCGCTCAAAAAATTGCAAACCCTGGAGCTGGCGCAAGGAACGCCTTATGAGACCCACTTTGAGAACAGCGGGCCGGCGCCGGAACGGCTTTTGCCCGAAGAGATAACCGACGTGGTGCGCCGTTCGCTGATCGACGTGGTGGAGGGCGGCACCGCCAAGCGCCTCAAGGGCGGCTTGCCGTCGAGCCATGCGAACGGCAAGCCGGTGGCGGTTGGCGGCAAGACCGGCACAGGCGACCAGCGCTTCGAGGTCTACGCAGCGGGCGGCCGGCTGATTTCCTCGCGCGCTGTGAACCGTTCTGCCACTTTCGTGTTTTTTATCGGCGATCGTTTTTTCGGCACCATGACCACCTACGTCCACGAGCCGTATGCGGCCAGCTATAAGTTCACGAGTGCGCTTTCTGTACAATTGCTGAAATCGCTGACGCCGACCCTGCTACCCATGATAGAAGCGGACGCCAGCGACACGCCGTTAGCCTGTCGGCATTGACAGCTCACAACAATAGAATAAATCTCATGGTTACTCCAATCAATCCGTCCGAACTGAAACAATCTGCAATAAATATCAAAACACGTTTCGTCGCGATTTCATGGCGCGACCTGGCCATCAGTTTCGGCCCGATTGCCTTGCTGGCGGTGGTCGCCATCTGGCTGGCGATCTGGTTCATCCATCCGGCGCCGCCGAATACCATCACCATGGTTACGGGTCCAGAGCACAGCAATTTCTGGAACACGGCCGAGAAATACCAGAAGATTTTGGCGCACAATGGCATCAAGCTGAAAATCGTGACTTCCGAAGGGTCGCTGGATAATTTGAAAAAACTCAACGATCCGCACTCGGGGATCGATGTCGGTTTTGTTCAGGGCGGGGTGGCGGCGGAGCTGCCGATTGATCACCTGGTGTCGCTGGGCAGTGTTTCCTATGTGCCGGTGTCGGTGTTTTACCGCGGCCGCGAGATGCTGAACCGTTTGTCTGAATTGAACGGAAAGCGCGTGTCTATCGGCGTGCCAGGCAGCGGTTCGCGGGTGTTGGCGCTGACCTTGTTGAAAGCGAATGGCATCGAAGTCGGCGGCAAGACCGAGCTGCTCGATATGGCCGGCGACGAAGCTGCGCAAGCGCTGACCGACGGCAAGATCGACGCCGCTTTCCTGATGGGCGATTCAGCCTCGCCGCCGACCATGGGCAAACTGTTGCGCACGCCCGGCATCCATCTGCTCGATTTTTCCCAGGCGGCCGCCTACGCCCGCCGTTTCAGCTATCTGAACCAGTTGAATATTCCGAAGGGAGTATTCGATCTGGGCAAGAACATCCCTAGTCGCGATATTCGCCTGATTGCGCCGACAGCCGAACTGATCGCCCGCGAAGACTTGCATCCGGCGCTCTCCGATTTGCTGATTGAAGCCGCCAAGGAAGTGCATAGCGACGCCAACGTATTGCAGCGCGCCGGCGAGTTTCCGGCGCCGCTGGCGCATGAGTTCCGTATCAGCGACGACGCCACACGCTACTATAAATCGGGCAAGGGGTTTTTCTACCGCACCTTGCCGTTCTGGCTGGCGAGCCTGGTGGATCGGACCCTTGTAGTGCTGCTGCCGATTATCCTGTTGCTGATCCCTGGTTTCAAGTTGGTGCCGATGCTGTACGGCTGGCGCATCAAGTCGCGCATCTATCGCTGGTACGGCATCTTGATTGCATTGGAGCGGGCCGCTATCACGCACACGGAGGAAGAGCAGGAGCAATTGCTGAAGCGTTTGGACCATATCGAAGAGGCGGTAAACCGGATGAAGATGCCGCTGGCTTTTGCCGATCAGTTTTATGTATTACGTGAGCATATCGGTTTCGTGCGCAGCCGCCTGCTCAATCGTAGCTGACCGCGCCTAACAATTGTGGGTAGATTCACGCATTGTAAGTACAGCAGATATCTAGCACATTACGAATGACAAGAACAGTTGCTGATGTTAAAACATCTTTGCAAATTGCTGTGCAGCATCGGTTATGATTTACGCTGAAATATGTCAATCGAGCAGAGGTGAACCATGAGATTTCCTGTTTCTGTGATTTGCGCATTACTGTTTGCGCAATCCGTGCCAGCGTTTGCTGCACTCGGTGCAGCCGCTGGTCCGGCCGCCGGCGTGGCCCAGGCCGCCGGTGCGAGTGCCAAGGTCAGCGCTCGCGTGACCAGCTACAACGGCTATTCGGTCAGTGAGGTGGTAGAGCCGTCAGGCACCACCGTGCGGGAATATATAGGCGCCGATAACGTCGTGTTTGCTGTCAGCTGGCAAGGACCAAGCATGCCCAATCTGCAGCAATTGCTGGGCAGTTACGCCGATCAATATGTGAGCGCAGCCAGTGAGCCGCATGCCGGCCGGCGCGCCGTGGCGATTCAATCGGATCAACTGGTATTGCGTTCGGGCGGCCATATGCGCTCCTTCGCCGGCAGTGCTTATGTGCCTGCCTTGCTGCCGCAAGGCGTGACCCCTGACAATATTCGCTGAGCGGAGATGACTATGCGCTTTTCAAATTATCTGCTATGCCTGCTCAGCAGCTTGATCTTGGTCGCCTGCGGTGGCGGCGGTGGCTCTGGCAGCAGCCCAGCCCCAGCCCCGACTCCAGCCCCGCCGCAACCGGTCCAAAATGTCCAGACTATCGTAATCGATAGCGGCCCCTCGGCGGCCTCCGGTTCCATCAATTCGCCCTATGTCACGATAACCGTCTGCCAGCCCGGCAGCACAACCCTATGCCAGACCATCGATCATATCCTGGTGGATACCGGATCGAGCGGCTTGCGCATCATCTCTTCAGCCCTGGCCGGCAATATGACGCTGCCTTCGGTGACCAACGCGAGTGGCAATCCCGTGGCGGAATGCGCGCGTTTTGCCGACGGTTATAGCTGGGGTTCGGTGAAGCAGGCCGATTTGCGTGTCGCCGGTGAAGTTGCCAGCAGCATTTCGGTGCATATCATTGGCGATAGCGCCTTTCCGTCCGTGCCTAACGGTTGTTCCGGCAGCCTAGTGGCGGAAAATACGGTGGCGGCATTCCACGCCAACGGCTTGCTTGGCATTAGTACCTTTATCCAGGATTGCGGCGCTGCCTGCGCCAGCCAGGCGCTGGAAGGGTGGTACTACGCTTGTCCAGGTGCGGGCTGCGGCGCTACCGCGCTGGCAGCAGCCAAGCAAGTGGGTAATCCGGTAGCAGCTTTCGCGCAGGATAATAACGGTACCTTGGTACAACTGCCGCCAATCGGCGCCAATGGCGCAGCCGGTGTCACCGGGTCGCTGATTTTTGGCATCGGCACGCAAACCAATAATGCGCTTGGCAGCGCCGGCATCTATACCTTGAACAGTGCGGGTAATGTGAGCGCCTTGTATCAGGGGCAGGTCATGCAAGCCTTTTTTGACAGCGGCTCGAACGGACTGTTCTTTGACGATTCGACCATCCCCACCTGCACCCGGAGCAAGGGTTTTTATTGCCCTTTGGTCACGCTTAGCCGGAGTGTGACGAATACCGGCTTGAACGGGCGCAGCAGCAACGTCAGCTTCGATGTGGTCAACGCGGATTCTCTGTTCCAGTCCAACCCGGGTAACACAGCATTCAATAATCTGGCCGGCAGCGCGGCTTTCTCTTCGTTTTTCGATTGGGGGCTGCCATTCTTCTTTGGCCGCTCGGTCTATACCGCGCTTGAGGGAGTTTCGGCCGGCGGCACGACAGGGCCTTACGTAGCCTATTGAGCAGTGGTTGGGGCTTGGCAGTGAGTGATCCGAAGGACGCAGCGATGCGTCCTTTTTTTTCGCCTGACTTATCGCCTGACTTAATTAGCGACTTGGTAAAAAACGCGACGGGTCTACAGGTTTTCCTTGGCGACGGATCTCGAAATACAGTTTTACTGCATTACTGTCGGATTTTCCCATCTCAGCTATTTGCTGGCCCTTGCTGACCATTTGTCCCTCTTTGACAACGATGGTTTTGTTGTGGGCGTAGACCGATAGCAGGTTGCTGTTATGTTTGATGATGACCAGGTTGCCGTAGCCGCGTATGCCGCTACCGGAGTACATGACCTTGCCGGCGGCGGCAGCCAGCACCGGCTGTCCGAGCTGGCCGAAAATATCTATCCCCTTTTTTCCCTGGCCAACGCCGTCGCTGGATTGGCCGCTTGCCGGCCAGGTCCAGTCGACCGGATCTTTTTCGTCGCTGGTCGCGGTTGGCGTGTCGGTGCTGTCAACGCTGCGCGGCGTGGTTTTGCTGCTGACTGCGCTGGCAGCGCGAGCACCTTGAGGCAAGACCCGCAATACCTGATCCACCTTGATGTCGTTAGGATCCGTCAGCTTGTTCCAGGCGATGATGTCGCTATTGCTGCGCCGGAATTTGCGCGCGATGCTGGACAAGGTATCGCCCTTTTGCACCGTGTAATAACCGGGTCCGCTGGGCTGTGCGGCATTGGAATCGGGGCCGGACGGCGTGCTGCAGGCGGTGAGGGCGGCCAGCAGGATCAGTGCCGGGCCGAAACGCTTGATGCCGTTTTGTTTTTTCGAGCTGGGTGCTTCGGTATTCTGAACCAACAATGACATTCCTTTGATCAATCGATCTCACTTTAGTTAAACAATGACAGGCGCAATGACCGGCGCCTCCGGCGCCAATGCGCATCTTCTGACCTCGTTTGGTGTAACTAGTTGCGTACTTTGCATTCACCGCGTTGTGAAATATACATGTGTTGCCGTTTTTTCTAGCGGCTTGAGGATATCTCAATTGTGCTGGTGGGGTAAATACCGACGGCGGCTTGGATTCTTTTACGCCAAATTAACTGCCGGTATCCTGCCTTCAAATGGTTTTATGTTTAATGTCAATAATGTATTTATTTGTACCTGTCCCAAGCTCGTTGTTACGTTACATGTAACGTATCAATTGCTGTTGGATATCTCTGGTTTGCGAATCGCCTTGGTTTGCGAATACATTCTATTTATTGCTTAGTTATTGATTTATAAGGTTTTATTTTTTTCGGGAAAGTAAATGACGATGTGATTTTTCCCTTTATTTCGAGGTTTTTCTGTTGGCATGTTCTTTGCGAATAGACAAGTAGGAACGTTCGAATATTCACTAAGGGGAAATACATCATGAACACATCGCAAAAAGGCAGCTTGATTGTCGCATCGTTGTTGTTGACCAGCTTGCTGGCCGGTTGCGCCAGCGGAGGCGGGAGTTTCGGCAAATCGCTCGGTTCGGGATCGGCAGCAGGAACAGGAGCTGCTCAGGGGGCAGGCAGTATGGGCGGAGGTAACGGAGGTAGCGGAGGTGGCGCTGGTACTGGCACTGTGGCTGGAGGCGGTGGAGGGGGGGCTGACGGTGGTGGAACCGGTGGTGGCACAGGCGGTGGCACAGGTGGTGGCACAGGTGGTGGCACAGGTGGTGGCACAGGCGGTGGCACAGGCGGTGGCACAGGCGGTGGCACAGGCAGCCCTTCGATCAACTTCCTTTCTAATGCCGGTGGCACCGTATCCGGCACGGGCGCTGCACTGGGTACGATAGGCAATACCGTGATTAATAACGTGCCGCTGTTGTCGACGCAGGCAAAAGCCGGGTTGGCCGGGGTGGTAGATAACGGCGCCGGTATTGTCTCCGGCTTGGGTAACGGCATCAGCAATGGCCTGGGCCTGCTCGGCGCTAACCCGAATGCACTAGGCGCCACTGTCGGCGGCACCGGCGGCGTAGTCACGCAAGCGGGGAATGCGGTACAGAGCGCCGGGCAGGTGGTGGCCGGGTTGGGCGGCGGGCCGCTGGCGCCATTGGCAGCAGTGACCACACCGCTAGGTGGTTTGGTGACCCAGGCAGGTGCTGCTGTCTCCGCTTTGGGAACACCTTTGAGCAATGGCTTGAATAGCGGTCCGGTGCAACAGATCACGCAGACCGTCAACCAGGCAATTGTGCCGCTGACCAGCACGGTGACTACCTTGACACAGACCGTCGGCAATGCAACCGGCCTGAACCAGCCTGTGAATAACTTATTGGTTGCAGTGGGCGGCGGGGTTGGCAGTTTGGGGAACGCTCTGACTGGCGCCAAAGTACCTGGGGCCAGCAGCTTAGGTGCAGTAGTGAGTGATGTCGGTGGCACGGTGGCCGGCCTTGGCACGAACGCTTTGGCCGGTACCGGTCAACCGCTACTCGGCAACAAGACAGGTGGTTCGCTGCAGCCTTCGAATAATGTGCTTACCGGTGTGGGCGGCGGATTGGGTGGCGCCGCCGGTGGCGGTCCATTGGCCCCAGTCACCGGCTTGTTGGGCGGTTTGACTGGCGCGACTGGTGGTACAACGGGCGGTGCTAGTCCGTTGGCTCCAGTCACCAGCCTGGTAAGCGGTCTGACTGGCGCAGTCGGTGGTGCAAGTGGTTCTAGCGCCACTCCGCTGGCTCCGGTGACCAATCTGGTGGCTGGTCTGACTAGTGGCAAAGGTACGACAGGAACCGCCAGCGGCCCATTGGCGCCAGTGACAGGTTTGCTGGGCGGGCTGTTGGCAGGGGGTAAAAAATAATAAGTTGCATTGCTCTTTTAAGGAAGCGCTGGCCGCACGACAGGCTTCCTTGTTTCAAGGCTGGGTGCGTGGCAATGAAGAGATGCAGCGTCTGTCGCAGTATTTTGCGTAATCCTTGGTCTTGTATTTAATCTTTCTGAGGTGGGATCATGAGAGCCGAACAAATAGTCGATTTGATCGCTTGCGCCAGCCCGCAAGCACAGGTGCCTGGCAATGATTTGCTGATCGGGATGCTGGCACGCGAGATTGCTGCGCTGTCGTACAAGCTGACCGAGCAGGAGTTATACCGGCTGATAGCCGTTGGTTCATTGGTGTACGAGCGCGGGCGTCGCAGCAGGATATGAGATAACACCTGATGAGATAACACCTGTTTAATGTGGATCGGCACTTGAGCAAACACGATTGCGACCGGCTGATTTTGCAGCGTACAGTGCCTTGTCTGCTGCCTGAATCAGCTCAAAAGGAATATTGCCATCCCGGACCGGAACGAAAGCGTCGACACCGGCACTGATCGTCACTACGCCGGTAGGATCATAGGGATGTTTGATGTGTAAATTGTAGATGGCAAGGCGAATCTTTTCTGCCACTGCGATGGCGCCGGCCAGATTAGTGTCAGGCAGCAAGACCGCCATCTCTTCACCGCCGTAGCGCGTAGCCAGGTCGCCCGGACGGTTTTTACTGGCTTTCACCACTTCACTGATCTGCCGCAGGCATTCGTCGCCGGCCAGGTGTCCGTAAATATCATTGTATTGCTTGAAGTAGTCGACATCGATCATCACCAGCGCCAGTGAATTCCCGGTGCGCATGGCGCGGCTGAATTCGTCACGCAGCGCACTGTCGAACTGGCGCCGGTTTGCCAGGCCGGTCAAGCTGTCTTGCAAGGCAAGTTGCTCCAGATGCCGGTTGAGGGTTTTCAGCGATTCCTGAACCCGCAGCAGATCGGTCTCCGCCAGTAAGCGCAATTTAATCTGATGAATCAGGCGCCAGCCGAGCAGACCCAGGGCCAGCGTCAGCAGCATGGCGCCGAGCAGATGCAAATAAGTGTCGGCACGCCAGTCAGCCAATACCTCGTCCTTTGAGCGCGCGACGGTGACGAACAGTGGATATCTTTCCAGATGGCGATAGGCGATCAGGCGATCCACGCCATCCTGGCCGGACTTCATGACGGCGGTGCCGGCGGTGCTCCTTGATGCGTAATCGCGATAGATGGGATAGCTGGACAAATTCTTGCCGATCGTGTCGTCCATCATTGGCCGTCTCACCAGCATGGTGCCGTCATTCAGGCTGAGAAAAATGGAGCCGAGGCGGCCGATATCAAAGCTTTCGTAATAGGTCTTGAAATAATCGATGTTGATGGTGCCCAAAGCCAGGCCGGCGAAACTGCCGTCAGGATGGTTGAAGCGTCTGGACACAGTGACTATCCATTTACCGGTGGAGCGGCTACGTATCGGCGGCCCGATATATGGTCCGCGTTCAGGATGGCTGCGATGGTATTGGAAGTATTGACGATCAGCATTGTTAACGACCGGGATTGGCCCGCTGCGGGCGTTGACCAGCCATAAACCGTTTTCGTCGTAAATCGACAGATCATTGAGTTGCGGCAATTCGGCGATATGCTGGATCAATAATTTATGCAGACGCTCCAGCGAGGCGCCGCCGGTACCTTCCACTTCGAGGCGTTCAATCACGCCTACCAGGACGGTGTCGGCTTCCTTTATCGTGTCATCGGCATGCTGCGACAGGGCCCGCGCCAGATTGGATGTGTCAATTTCGGTGTCGTGCAATTCGACGTCATGCGCGTTCCAGCTGCGCCATACTTCGACCGTCATCAACGAGACGCAAACCAGCGCCACGAAGATGGTCGCAAGAAAGGTGATCGGCAGTGCCTTAAGTTTTATGTGCGCTGGCGGGTGCGCTATCGCGATGGGAATGTTCATCGTCTCTCCAGACAATAGCGCGTTGGTCCATGCATCAGGATGGGCGGATGCCCTTGCGATATTCGGTTGGAGAGGTCCACATATGCTTGCGGAATAATTTGGCGACATGCTCGCCGCTGAACAGGCCGCAGCGCCGCGCTATCTTGTCTACCGGCAGATCTGTCTCGGTCAGTTGCTGGCGTACCGCTTCCAGGCGCAGATTCAACAGGAAGTCGTGCGGAGTCTGACCGGTTTCGCGCTTGAATTGCCGCACGAAGTTACGCTCGCTCATGGAAACATAATTGGCGGCGTCGACCACGCTGATGGAGTCCGCCAGATGTTCGACAAACCACAGCGAGGCTTTGTGGATTTTGCTGGTCTTGGCGGGCGCGCTGGTGGGCGAGGGCTGATTGACGGGCGGTGTATCGCGCCGGCGCTGGCATACCACCAGGCTTTGCGCCACACGCCGCGCGACGGCCGGGCCCAGATCGCTTTCCAGCAAGCGCAGCGCCAGATCGGTCGCCATGCCGACGTCGCAAGACGTGAAGATGCCGTCGTCTTCGCTGATCTGCGCTTCTCGGTCAATTTTAATCAGCGGGAATTCACGTGCCAGCTTATCCAGCAACGCCCAATGCGTAGTGGCGCGGCGGTTGTTCAGAAAGCCGGCAGCGCCGATCACGAATACGCCGGTGCAGATCGCCGCGATACGGCGTACGCTGCTGCGCATTTGTTGCAGCCAGGCGATCAGATCGGGATCTCGGTAGGCGTCGAAGTTTCCAGTGCCGCTGGCGATGAGCAGTGTATCGAACTGATGCTTGTCGAATGACGCTAGCGGCGAGGTCATGATCTGTACTGAGGCTGACGACATGATCATGCCGCCGGAGATGGATAGAACCGACACAGCATAACGCGTGGTGCCTGGGAACACCGTCGAAATCAGCTTGTCGCCGATGCCGAAAACATCTGCTGCGCCAACCACATCAGCCAGTACGACACCTTCAAAAACGATAATTCCTATATGCCTGGTTGAGCAGTTGTCGTCTATCACCTCAAGTGTCTTTGTGCACTCGATATCCATGTGATTCTCCCCGCGAGCAATCCACTTTTTTGCATTGCCGGAACGCAATTTTTTATTAGTAAATTACTATTTTCCATTCTGCTACAAAATAAGATTTTGTCCAGCGAATGATTGTTAAATATCGTTGATTCTGTGGCGTATTCACACAAGATTTCTTGCGGCAACAAAAAATCTCGCGACGACATTTCTCCTGTGCACCAATGTTAATTTTGGTCAACCATTTGCTGAGATGCACAACTGTTTTTTCCGCATCTGAACTCAAACAATATTGCGTGCCAAGTCATCTCTTTTCAGGTCAGTCGCTTGCATTCAATTTGAAGAATTGTAGTGCTCATGCATACCTCTCTTGTTTTCCAGCGCATCTTGCAAGCGAGAATTTTCCAGCGTCAGTTCAGCCACAATCTGTTTCAGCTTGGCATTTTCTTCTTGCAGGCACTTCATGTCGTGCGGATAAGCTTGCAGGCCACCGTATTGCTTCTTCCAGGTAAGGAAGGTGCGCTCGGTAATTCCAGCTTGCCTGATCACATCGGCCAAGGGCATGCCGAGCTCCTCTTGCTTGAGAGCCGCAGCAATTTGGTCGCTTGAGAATGGCGTGCGCTTCATGGCATCCCCTCGCGTCTCTTTTTAGTGGTCTTTTAAAGTCGATATGTCGGACAATTTATCCAGACCGAGTCGGGCACGTATTACCGGATCCTTGTACTGATCGCCGATGGTGTCGATGTTTTGACCGATGACGCCGGTTGACGATGCAGAAGGGGCAGCCGGTGCGGCAGGTGCTCCAGGTGCAGCAGCTCGTTCCATGCCGGGGCAAGAGCGTCCGGTCGATTCAACTGCTTTGCGGTTTGCTTCGCTTTGGCACAGCAGGGCAAGTGCAACGTCGTTTAAACCCATCGCGCGAAATTCTCTGGAATCGAGCCGGCGCACGCAAGCCTGATCGACCATGGTGGTGCCGCCGGTTGCGCCGAAACCAGTGAAGGACAAGCCGAATGATGCCGAACCCATGCAAGTGTCGGACAAGGTTGTGGTTAACGATGGCGCCACAATATTTGGCACCGTCTTGACGGAATAACTGCCGCCATAGTCAACCGTGGTTTTGGTGTTGTTTGGGCTGCTGCCTGGATCGCCTGCGGCGGCGCTGGCGCCAGTTCCAGTTCCGGCTGAAGTCCCGCTTGCTCCGGATCCGGTCCCGGTTCCGCTTCCGGATGTGCCAGAGTTCGGCAAGGAAACCGATACGCTCACCGTTGAATTGCCGCCGGTCCCTGAGCCGCCGGTTGCGCTGCCGCCATTGGTGGCCGATGCACCATATGTTCCTGAAATCGTATTCGAAGCGGTGCCGCCGGCTGCAGTACCGCCTGCTGCCGAGCCGCCGCTGCCGCCGGCGCCGCCAGCGGCTGTTGCCGTGGAAGTCGATGTGGTTGTTGGTCCTGCCCCTGATCCTGACCCTGATCCTGAGTCATGCGCTAGCACTGGTGCAGTGACGGCTGAGGCTACCAGGATACCTATTAGTATGTGTTTCATGGCTTCTCCATCGTAATGATTTGTTTGATAAACGAGAGGGAAAAATTTCTTTCCCCCTCCCGCAACTCATCGGTAACCGAGCCGCTGTTTGTTGTTGTTTTTTGTTATTAGAGATTGCCAGCGTTTGCCGTCGAACGTGCACCGCCACCCCAACCGCCGTTACCAGCAGTTGCGTTGCCAGAGGCGGCGCCACCGCCAAACACAAAGTTTCCAGCCGAGCCGCCGGTATTGCTGACGCCAGAAATCGATGCATCAGAGTTACCGCTGCTGGAGCTGCTGGTGCCGCCACCTGCAGATGCATTGCCGTTATAGGCTTGGGTGCTGCCGGTAGTGCTGGATGTGCCGCCTGCGCCGCCAGAGGACATACCGCCGGCTTTGCCGCCATTGGCGCCGCTGCCAGTTGTTGAGCCGGCGTTGGTTGCGCCGCCAGTTGCCGTGCTGCCGCCGGCGCCGGTCCAGTTGTTGCCACTGGTTGCCATACCGCCGGTGATGGTTTGAGTCGCATTGCCGCCGGTTGCTGTACCGCCAGTGGCCGATCCACCACTAGCGCCGCCCGAACTTGCTGAGCCACCTGCGCCGCCTGCGCCGCCGATAGACGCCGCAGTAGCGGTGCTAGTGGTAGTGGTAGAGGAGCTAGAGCCACTTGAAGAGTGATGAGCGAATGCAGAGACGGCGAACAATGAAACTATCGATGCGGCAATAATTTGCTTTTTCATTTCTGTTTCTCCTTGGAGTAGGGGCATCATTCACCAGAATGTTTTGTCCATGCGCCCCGAGCCACAGACAAGTAGTTACTGCGGTAAGGACCATGTCGGCAGCGCCTCGGGCCTGAGATGTCCGTTTGTCTCGAGCGAGATTCTTATACGGCGACAAGTACTGCGGATGCCTCACCTAGCTAGAACGAAAATGTCTTTTTTCGACAAGGCCAAGCGTGACCGGGGCGTGGGTATGTGAGCCGATCAACGCCGGGTTCGTCGAGCAAGTGCATTTGCGCTGATCTGATAATAGGAGTGCAAGACCGAGTGCTTATGACAAAACCTTGTCAGGTTCGGACAGCCGGAATGGCTGATATGGATAATTTTTTCATGACAAGCGCATGTGAGCGCTAACAAAAAAATGTTTAAAAATACATTACATTCGTGGCGCCTCTGCGCAGCTCGCAATGATTGGTGACGCACGGAAATTTCGTTGGTAATACTTGTTGTCCGTTTTTGACAAGGGTGCAAAAAAAGTCTTGTGTGTTTTAGCTGGCGCTCGTTGCTTGGTGGTCTTGTGCAATTTAGAGGCGCGATGGAAAGCAAAAGAATTTCGTCTGCGTCCTTTCTTGTTATCGGATATATTGCCGCATGAAAACATACGCACTAACGTTTGTATTAACGTTTGCCGTTTATCCAAATTGAAAAGCCAACCATGAATATTGCAGAACTTTTTTTGCTTGCCGCCATTTGGGGTGCGTCGTTTCTTTTCATGCGCGTCGGCACGCCGGAATTCGGCCCGGTACCGCTGATAGCCTTGCGCGTGGGGATCGCGGCGCTGGTGTTGTTGCCGGTGCTGCGCAGCGCCGCCGCCCGCAGCCATTTGCGTAGCAAGGCATGGCCGCTGCTGATTGTCGGCGTCACCAATTCAGCGCTGCCGTTTTCATTGTTTGCCTACTCGACGTTGTATCTCAATGCGGGTTTCGATGCGATCTTGAACGCCACCGTGCCGCTATGGACCGGTGTGATCGCTTTCGTCTGGCTGAAAGCGCCAATGAGCCGGCCGCAAGTTATCGGCATGCTGGTCGGCATGGTGGGTGTGATGGCCTTGGTGTGGGACAAGATCGGCGTCGGCGCATCCAGCGTGTGGCTGGCGATAGGCGCGGTGTTGCTGGCTACGTTGTCCTACGGCTTCGCCATCAACTATTCGAAAACGCGGCTGGCAGGAGTGCCGCCTTTTGTGGTCGCCTGCGGTAGTCAATTGGCGGCGACCCTGGTGTTGTTGCCGCTGGCAGTATGGTATTGGCCGGCCGCGCCGGTGTCTGCCACGGCCTGGTATTCGGTGCTGGCTTTGGGAGTGGTCTGTACTGGCGTCGCCTACGCGATTTTCTATCGTTTGCTGGAACATGCCGGCTCGGCATATGCCGCCTCCGTGACCCTTCTGATTCCAATCTTCGGGGTGATCTGGGGCGCGGTTTTTCTAAAGGAAGAAGTTACCGCGACGATGCTGGTCGGTTGCCTGATCGTGTTGCTTGGCACTGCTTTAGCGACCGGCAAGCTCAATCTGGGCGGCTATCTGACCGGTAAGGTGGCGAAATGAGGTAGCGAAATGAGGTAGCGAAGTAAAGTAGTGCAGGAAACTTTGATCTCTGCACCGCTGGGGACGGCGCTAAAAGTGAATATATGCAACATGCCGGCGGCCAGTATGTCGTTTTCGCGCCGTCAAGCAGCATTAATTGACTGCTTCTATGGCATAATCAAGAGCTAAATTCACTGTTTTGCGCGGCCTCGAAGCTGCCCCGGATCATGCTTAAAACGCTCTACGATAAACTTTGGGAATCCCACGTCGTTCATACCGAACAGGATGGCACGGCGATTCTGTATATTGATCGACATCTTTTGCATGAGGTCACCAGCCCTCAGGCTTTCGAAGGCCTGAAGCTAGCCGGCCGCAAGCCATGGCGGCTGTCGGCCAACCTGATGGTAGCCGACCATAACGTGCCGACTACCGGCCGCGCTAACGGCATTGCCGATCCGGTCTCGCGTCTGCAAGTGGAAACCCTGGATGGCAACGCCAAGAGTTATGGCCTGACCTATTTCGGCATGAACGACCATCGTCAAGGCATTGTCCATGTGATCGGCCCCGAGCAGGGCGCGACCTTGCCAGGCATGACCGTGGTCTGCGGCGATTCCCACACTTCAACCCACGGCGCTTTCGGCTGCCTGGCGCACGGCATTGGCACCTCTGAAGTCGAACATGTGCTGGCTACCCAGACCTTGCTGACCAAGAAATCGAAATCGATGCTGGTCCAGGTCGATGGCGCGATTCCTAACGGCGTTACCGCCAAAGACATCGTGCTGGCCGTGATCGGTCGCATCGGCACCGCTGGCGGCACCGGTTATGCGATCGAATTTGCCGGTTCGGCGATTCGCGCCTTGTCGATGGAAGGCCGCATGACGGTGTGCAATATGGCGATTGAAGCTGGCGCCCGTGCCGGCATGATCGCGGTCGACGACACCACGCTCAACTATGTCAAGGGCCGGCCGTTTTCGCCGGTCGGACCGCATTGGGAGCGCGCCGTGTCTTACTGGCGCACCTTGCATTCCGATCCGGGCGCCAAATTCGACATGGTGGTTACCCTGAACGCCGCCGAGATCAAACCGCAAGTGACCTGGGGCACTTCGCCGGAAATGGTGGTAGCGGTGGATGGCCGGATACCTGATCCGGATAAGGAAAAAGACGCCACCAAACGCGACGGCATGGAAAAAGCCCTGGCGTATATGGCGTTGAAACCGAATACCGCGATTGAAGATATCCGTATCGACAAGGTCTTCATCGGCTCCTGCACCAATTCGCGGATTGAAGATTTACGTTCGGCAGCAGCGGTAGTTCGCGGCAAGTTCCGCGCTTCCAACGTCAAGCTGGCGATGGTGGTGCCGGGCTCCGGACTGGTCAAGGAGCAAGCCGAGCGCGAAGGCCTGGACAAGATTTTCAAGGACGCCGGTTTCGAGTGGCGCGAGCCGGGCTGTTCGATGTGCCTGGCAATGAATGCCGACCGCCTCGAACCGGGCGAGCGTTGCGCCTCTACCTCGAACCGCAATTTCGAAGGCCGCCAAGGCGCCGGCGGCCGCACGCATCTGGTCAGCCCTGCAATGGCGGCTGCCGCGGGCATTGCCGGCCATTTTGTTGATATTCGATCGCTATAATTCGTTCGCTATAAATAATTACCGAAGGACAAAAGATGAAGAAAATAATTACCCTGTGTGTTTTGCTGGCCAGCATCTATGCACTGAGCGCTTGCAATACTTTCCACGGCTTTGGTAAAGACGTGGAACACGTCGGCGAGAAAATTCAAGGCAAGTGATCATAGCGCGTGTCGCATGAGACGCGCCATTATTGGAATCAAAGTATGAATAAATTTACTGTGCTGGATGGCTTGGTGGCGCCGCTGGATCGCGCCAATGTCGATACCGATGCCATTATCCCCAAGCAGTTTCTGAAATCGATTCAACGTACCGGTTTCGGTCCGAATCTGTTTGACGAGTGGCGTTACCTGGACCACGGCGAGCCAGGCATGGATAATTCGCGGCGGCCGCTAAACCCGGATTTCGTCCTGAATCAGCAGCGCTATCAGGGCGCTTCGATTTTACTGACCCGCAAGAATTTCGGTTGCGGTTCGTCGCGTGAGCACGCGCCGTGGGCCTTGGGTCAATACGGTTTCCGTGCCGTCATCGCTCCCAGTTTTGCCGATATTTTCTTCAATAACTGCTTCAAGAACGGCTTGTTGCCGCTGGTCTTGCCCGAGGCCCAAATCGATCGCTTGTTCGATGAAGTCAAGGCTTTCCCGGGTTATCGCCTGGTGATCGATCTGGAAAAACAATTGGTCAGCACCGCCAATGGCAACCTGGCTTTCCCGTTCGAAGTGGGCGAGTTCCGCAAATACTGCCTGTTGAACGGTCTCGACGATATCGGCCTGACCTTGCGCCAAGCCGACAAGATTCGCGAGTTTGAAGAGCGGCATCTGTTTGCGCAGCCTTGGTTGAGCAATACAATTTAATTTATTGTGGGGCAGAGTTTAAGAGTCGCAAGGTTAACCTTGCGACGGGTTACTCTGTCCTCAACTGACTAGACAGGAAAAAATGAAAATAGCAATTTTGCCAGGTGATGGCATAGGTCCGGAAATCGTTGAGCAAGCGGTCAATGTGCTGCAGACGCTGGGTGAAAAATTTGAACTGGAAACTGCGCCAGTCGGCGGCGCCGGTTATGCCGCCCACGGCCATCCGTTGCCGGACGGCACCTTGAAACTGGCAAAAGAAGCCGATGCGGTGTTGTTTGGTGCGGTCGGCGACTGGCAGTACGACAGCCTGGAACGTGCGCTGCGCCCTGAGCAGGCGATCCTCGGCTTGCGCAAGAATCTGGGCCTGTTCGCCAATTTGCGTCCGGCGATTCTGTATCCTGAGCTGGCCGGCGCCTCGACCCTGAAGCCGGAGGTGGTGTCGGGACTGGATATCCTGATCATTCGCGAACTGACCGGCGATGTTTATTTCGGCCAGCCCCGCGGCGTGCGTACTGCGCCGGATGGTGCTTTCAAGGGCGAGCGCGAAGGTTTTGACACCATGCGTTACGCCGAATCCGAGATCCGCCGCATCGCCCATGTGGCGTTCCAGGCCGCGCAAAAGCGCGACAAGCGCCTGACCAGCGTCGACAAAGCCAACGTACTCGAGACTTTCCAGTTCTGGAGAGATATCGTGACCGAGGTGCACAAGGATTATCCCGATGTCGCTCTGGATCACATGTATATCGACAATGCCGCGATGCAGCTGGTGCGGGCCCCGAAAAAATTCGACGTGATCGTCACCGGCAACATGTTCGGCGACATCCTGTCCGACGCTGCGGCCATGCTGACCGGTTCGATCGGCATGCTGCCGTCGGCTTCGCTGGACGCCAACAACAAGGGCTTGTACGAGCCGTCGCACGGTTCGGCGCCGGATATCGCTGGCAAAGGCATTGCCAATCCGCTGGCGACTATCCTGTCGGCCGCCATGATGTTGCGCTACTCCCTGAATAAGGCAGAGCAGGCTGACCGGATTGAAACAGCGGTCAAGAAAGTGCTGGCGCAAGGTTTGCGTACCGCAGATATCTATGAAGCCGGCACCACCAAGGTCAGCACCACGGAAATGGGCGCGGCCGTGGTCAAGGCTTTGGGTTAAAGAATTTGGCAGGCGGTCTGCCGTGAAGTGCGGGACTTTTCCCGATTTTAGTATGTTAGGGAATCATGATGAAACTGGTTGGTCTAGTCGGTTGGCGTGGCATGGTGGGTTCGGTCTTGTTGCAGCGTATGCAGGAAGAGGGCGATTTCGCCCATATCGAGCCGGTATTCTTTTCAACTTCAAATGCCGGCGGTAAAGCCCCTGCATTGGCGAAAAACGAGACAACGTTAAAAGACGCCAGCGATATTGAAGCCTTGAAAAAATGCGACATCATTATTACCTGCCAGGGCGGCGATTACACCAGCGAGATTTTCCCGCAGCTGCGCGCCGCCGGCTGGAATGGCTACTGGATCGACGCGGCTTCGACGCTGCGCATGAAAGATGACGCCATCATCGTGCTGGATCCGGTCAACCTGGATGTCATCAAGGATGGTTTGCAGCGCGGCGTCAAGAACTACATCGGCGGCAATTGCACCGTCTCTTGCATGATGATGGGCCTGGGCGGCTTGTTCCAGCAAGACCTGATCGAATGGATGACCTCCATGACATATCAGGCTGCATCAGGCGGCGGTGCGCAGCACATGCGCGAGCTGTTGACCCAGTACGGTTCCATCAACGCCGAAGTCAAGGCGTTGCTGGACGATCCGAAATCAGCAATTCTGGAAATCGATCGCAAGGTGCTGGGCAAGCAGCATTCCATGTCGGCTGACGAAACCAAGCAATTCGGCGTGCCGCTGGGCGGCAACCTGATTCCCTGGATCGACAAGGATCTGGGGGGCGGGTTGTCGAAAGAAGAATGGAAAGCCGGCGCCGAAACCAACAAGATCCTTGGCCGCGGCGAAGGTTTCAGCAACGGCGGCAAGGTGATTCCGGTGGATGGCTTGTGCATCCGCATCGGCGCCATGCGCTGTCATTCGCAGGCATTGACCATCAAATTGAAAAAAGATGTGCCGCTGGATGAAATCAATGACATCATCGCTAGCAATAATCAATGGGTGAAAGTGGTGCCAAACGATAAGGAGTCATCGATGCACGACTTGACGCCTGCGGCAGTGACCGGCAGCCTGACAATTCCTGTCGGTCGTTTGCGCAAACTGCAGATGGGTGGCGATTATTTGTCAGCCTTTACCGTAGGTGACCAATTATTGTGGGGTGCGGCAGAACCGTTGCGCCGCATGCTACGGATTGTTCTGGATGCCTGACTTGTTACCGTAGTTGTGATATTGTTGCCGACTTGCAATATGGCCCGCTAAGTATTTTCTTGAAGAAAGTCTTAGCGGGCTTAGTGTATCTGTCGGTATTTACCGAATATTGTTACGCTAGCATGTCAATCTGGGTATTGATTTTTAGAATAACTGGGTACAGTATTTGCTTTCAGCAAGATTTGTTTCCCTATACGCCAACGGACAGTCCTTCATGCCACACAATATGCACTTGAATTCATCGAATAAATTTATTTCCACCGGTTTAAAGACCCTCACTGCGGCGGTAGTTTCCACCCTGCTGATGGTATCTAATGTCGAGGCTGCCGGGCTGGGTAAATTAACCGTGCTGTCCTCGCTGGGACAACCGTTACGTGCAGAAATTGAGCTGACCTCGGTCAGCCAGGACGAAGCCGGCTCGTTGGTTGCCAAACTGGCCAGCCAGGAAACTTATCAGCAAGCTAATATCGATTTCAATCCAGCCTTGTTGTCTTTGCAATTCGCCATCGATCAGCGCAACGGCCGCCGTTTTGTGCGGGTTACCTCGACCCAGCCGATCAATGAGCCGTTCGTCGACATGCTGATGGAACTAGGCGGCACCAAAGCACGCCTGGTACGCGAATACACCCTGTTGCTTGATCCCGCCGGCCAGCGTCAGGCGCAACCGGCGCAAATCGCTGCGGCTGCTGCAACTGCCGCGCCGCGTGCTGCGACTGGCGCAGCTACTGCAGCTCCGCGCTCGGCGCCAGTTGCGCAGACTGCTCAGCCTCAGCAGCAAACGGGTGTCACATCGACCATTACCGACGCCACTCGCGCAGCGGCAGCCAGAGCAGTCGCCGGCGGTGCTACCAGCACACCTAGCAAACCGGTAGCCGCGGCCAACGCAGCCCCTGCTGCCAATGGCGGTAGCCCGGCCAAAGCCGCAGCGGCAGCGCCTGCAGGCGGCGATTATCACGTCAAGAAGGGCGATACGCTGGCACGTATTGCTAGCGAAAACCTGCCGGCCGGCATATCTCTGGACCAGATGCTGGTGGCGTTGTACCGCAGCAACGAAGCTGCGTTTGCCGGCAAGAATATGAATCGCCTGCGCTCAGGCCAGATCCTGTCGATTCCTGATGCTGACAGCGCAGGCAGCGTCAGCAAGTCGGAAGCCAGGAACGTCGTGCTGGCGCAGTCCAATGATTTCAAGAGCTATCGCAATACGCTGGCGGGGCTGGTTGAAGCGGCGGCGCCTAATGCGGCAGCCGAGTCCAAGCAAAGCAGTGGCGGCAAGATTACTGCCAAGGTGGAAGAGCAAGCCACTCCCGCCAGCGAATCCAAGGACAAGCTGAAATTGTCGCGCGGCGCGGCTGCGGTCGGCGCTGCCGATGCTAAGGCTGCTGCTACTGTAGCGGCAGAAGAGAAGATCGCACGAGAAAAAGCTGCTGCTGAAGCGGAAGCTCGCGTCAAGGCATTGGAAAAAAATGTCAGCGATCTGCAGAAAACGCTGGAATTGAAAAATAAGAATCTGGCAGACCTGCAGAATCAAGCTGCTAATGTGAAGCCAGCAGCGCCTGCACCTGTGCCGGCTCCTGTGGCGGCCACACCTGCAGCGCCGGTAACTCCACCCCCGGCAGCAGCAGTTCCTGCAGCTGTCGTAGCCCCGGCAGCCCCGGTGGCTTCGGCTCCAGCTGAACCGGTTGCAGCAAGCCCAGCTCCTGCCGCTACCGCTGATGCATCGGCGGCCAGCGCCGCGGCGCCTGCGGTTGCAGCGGCGCCAGCCGCCGCACCGACACCTGCCAAGCCTAAGGTAGTCGCACCGCCACCGGCAGAGCCAAGTTTCCTTGAAAGCATTACCGAAAATCCATTGCTGCTGCCGGTGGGCGGCGTCCTGGTGGCGTTGCTGGCCGGCCTCGGCCTGTTCCGTTACCGTCGTAATCGTGCGCGCCAGCAGGCTTTCCTGGATAGCAGCGGAGCGCCGATGACGAATACCGGCTTGAAGGGTAATTCCTTGTTTGGCTCGACAGGCGGCCAAAGCGTCGATACCAAGAACAGCATCTTCAATTCGAATTTCGTACCGTCGGTCAGCCATCTGGATACCAACGTCGACCCAGTCGCCGAAGCGGATGTATATATCGCCTACGGACGCGATGCGCAAGCCGAAGAAATCCTGAAAGAAGCCCTGCGTAACCAGCCAAGCCGCAACGCGATTCGCGTCAAGCTACTGGAAATCTACGCTAACCGCAAAGACCCGCGCTCCTTTGAAATCCTGGCCAGCGAGCTCTACAGCCTGACCCGCGGCGAAGGTGAAGATTGGCAGCAGGCGGCTGCATTGGGTTTGAGCGTCGATCCGACCAACCCCTTGTACGGCGGCGGTAAGCTGCAGGACCAGGTGATCGCCAAGGCCGATTCGATTACTGCGCCGACCCAGCCGATGGATGGCCTCGACTTCAATTCTTTGACAGCGCCGACCCAACCACAAGCTGTACCGATTCCTGAACTGGTGCACACCGCTCCGGCGCAATTGCTGGCGCCGCTGACAGATACGGAATTAGGCAAGCATGGTAGTGCGGCTGCGGTATCAGCAGCGGCGCCAGCAACTGATATGGATTTTGATCTGGAAGAACTCGGCAGCGAAGCTTCCTCCAACCAGAATACAGTGTTGTTGTCGGCAGCTTCCCACGAAGCCGGTAAATCCTTGCTCGATGCACTTGATTTCGAATTGGACCATAAGCCAGCGACAGCTCCAGCTCCAGCTCCAGCGGCGAAAGTCGTGGAGAAGAGTGTGCCGGCAGCGATGGAATTCAGCGCGCTGGAATTTCCGGCCGGTGGTCAGCCTTCGAACTACGAACCGGCCCACGCCCATATCGATATTCCAGCTGAAACCAAGCCTGTCAAAGTGCCGCCAGCACCTACGTACGCACAGCATGCGGAACCGATGGTTGCACCGTTGGAATTTAATCTGTCCGGCATGAATCTGGATCTGGACAGCGCACTTCAAGCGCATGCTCCTGCGGCCAGCTTCGCTGCTGCAGCCGCATCTCCAACGATAGCGGCTGAGCCTGCGGTATCAGCTACTACAGCCAATCCTGAAATGGCGACCAAGCTTGACCTGGCCGTGGCATATAAGGAGATCGGTGACAAGGAAGGCGCGCGCGAATTGCTGGAAGAAGTATTGAAGGGTGGTAGCGCGGAGCAGATCGAAGCAGCCAAGTCATTGCTGGCCAAGCTGTAACTAGTACAATACCCCTAGCATTTTGCTTTCGACGGGCGCGGCGTTATGCTGGCGCCCGTTTGTTTTTTAAATTGGAGTTAGCGCTTGAAACGTATCGTTCTGGGTGTGCAGTACGACGGCACGCCTTGGCAAGGATGGCAGACCCAGCCTAGCGGTAAAACCGTGCAGGACAGGCTTGAAGTCGCCCTGCAAAAATTCACGCAGGGCCCGGTCGCTACGACTTGTGCCGGCCGTACCGATTCTGGCGTACATGCGCTGGAGCAGGTGGTGCATTTTGATACAGCCTTGTCGCGTGAAACATTTTCCTGGGTGCGTGGCTTGAACGCTTTCCTGCCGCCATCGATTGCCGTGCGCTGGGCGCATGAGCTACCGGCATCTGCGAGTCGCGAGGCCGAGGATCACGATGCCAGAGATCAATTCCATGCACGCTTTAGCGCTACGGCGCGAACCTACCACTACCTCTTGTATAACAATCCGGTTCGTTCGCCACTGTTGGAGGGCAAGGCAGGTTGGGTATTCCGGCCGCTGGAGCTGGAGTTGATGCGCCAGGCTGCGTCGCATTTGATCGGCACTCACGATTTTTCCGCCTTCCGCGCAGTGGAGTGTCAGGCCAAATCGCCGGTGCGTAGCATGGAACAGATCCGCATCGAGCGGCGTGGCGATCTGATCGTATTCAGCTTGCGCGCCAACGCCTTCTTGCATCACATGGTACGCAATATCATCGGTTCCCTGATTTACGTCGGCAGTGCCAGCAAACCGCCGGAATGGATAGCCGAATTATTGTCGCAACGGGATCGCGGCCGCGCTGCGCCGACTTTCATGCCGGATGGCTTGTATCTGGCGCAAGTGGCCTATGATCCAAAGTGGCAGTTGCCGCAGCAGACGCCTGAGCTGTTGCCGTGGTTTTAGGCGCGTTACGGTTCTGCTGTCAATTTGTTATGTCGTCAAGATGATAATATATTGCGCTTACTGATGTTTTCCTGATTAGACTAAACCCATGAAGCACCGTACCAGAATCAAAATCTGCGGCCTGACCCGCGAGCAGGACGTGCAAGCCGCTATTGCGGCGGGCGCCGATGCGCTTGGTTTTGTGTTCTATCCTAAAAGTCCGCGTTACGTCACGCCACAGCAGGCTGCCAGCCTGATCGCCATGGTGCCGCCGTTCATCACCACGGTTGGCTTGTTTGTTAATTCCGAGCCGGGGCAATTGCAGGAGATCGTGGCACAGGCGCCGGTATCGCTACTGCAGTTCCATGGCGACGAAACCGTGCAGCAAAGCGCCGCGCTGGCGCAATCGGTAAATCGGCCATTTATTCGCGCCATGCGCATTGGTAGTGCTACGGTCGCTGCCGATTTGCTAGAATACGCTCAGGCGTATCGTACCGGCAGCCGTTTGTTTGCCGGGCTGCTGCTGGATACCCTGGTTGAAGCTTATGGCGGCAGTGGAAAGGTATTTGATTGGTCTCTCATCCCAAAAGAACTCGCGCCTCAGGTCGTTTTAAGTGGTGGCTTGAGCGTGCACAATGCGACTGACGCGGTAAAGCGCGTACGTCCCTTTGCGGTCGACATCAGCAGTGGCGTCGAGCAAGAAAAGGGTATCAAGGACGCCGCCAAGATTCGCGCATTTATTGATGCGATACGGCAGGCGGACGCTGAATCCGACGAGATCTAAAGCACTATCTGTGCTTTCAGTCGATCGGTAGCCTCAGCAAACAATACAGAGAGATACCAGAAAGATACGAGAAAGATACGCCATGAAAGAATTCACCCCCCTCGATCAATACGCCGAGCGCCAGCCGCTTGCCAACACCACTTTGCGTCAAAGCGCGCAGTACAAGCTGCCGGACGCCAAAGGCCATTTCGGCATGTACGGCGGCAGTTTTGTTTCGGAAACCCTGACCCTGGCGCTGAGCGAATTGCAGCAGGCCTACGCCAAATATCAAACCGAGCCGCAATTCCTGGCTGAATTTCACAGCGAGCTGAAGCACTATGTCGGCCGTCCCAGCCCGATTTATCACGCCAAGCGCTGGTCCGAGCAGATGGGCGGCGCGCAGATCTATTTCAAGCGCGAGGATTTGAATCACACCGGCGCCCACAAAATCAACAATGTGATTGGCCAGGCATTACTGGCAAAGCGTATGGGCAAGCCGCGTGTGATTGCTGAAACCGGCGCCGGCCAGCATGGCGTGGCAACCGCTACCATTTGCGCTCGCTTCGGTCTGGAATGCGTGGTCTATATGGGCAGCGAAGACGTCAAGCGGCAGATGCAGAACGTGTATCGCATGAATCTGCTGGGGGCCAAGGTGGTGCCGGTCGAGTCCGGTTCGAAGACCTTGAAAGACGCGCTCAACGAAGCCATGCGCGATTGGGTCACCAATGTCGAAGACACTTTCTACATCATCGGCACGGTCGCCGGCCCGCACCCATATCCGATGATGGTGCGCGATTTCCAGTCGGTGATCGGTAATGAGTGCCTGACACAAATGCCGGAAATGACCGGGCGTCAACCTGATTACGTGATTGCCTGTGTCGGCGGCGGTTCGAACGCGATGGGGATTTTTTATCCCTACATCGATCATCACGACGTCGCTCTGGTCGGGGTCGAAGCGGCCGGCGAAGGACTGACCAGCGGCAAGCACTCGGCTTCGCTGACACTTGGTTCGCCGGGCGTGTTGCATGGCAACCGCACCTATCTGCTGCAGGATGCCAATGGCCAGATCATCGAGACGCATTCGATTTCGGCCGGCCTCGATTATCCCGGTGTCGGGCCGGAACACGCATGGCTGAAGGATTCTGGCCGCGCCACTTACGAAACCGTGACCGACGATGAGGCGCTGGCGGCATTCCATACCTGTTGCCGTATCGAAGGGATCATCCCGGCCCTGGAGTCCAGCCATGCCTTGGCATATGCCGCGAAACTGGCAGCAACCCTGCCCAAGGACAAAATTGTGCTGGCCAATTTGTCTGGCCGTGGCGACAAGGACATGCATACCGTCGCCGAGCGTTTGAAACTGGCTTAAAGCCGGCTCAGGACTGGCTAAAAACGTCTAGCCGCAATCCGGCCCGCAGCGGTATCCTCGCTACGGGCCGGCAAACAAAATACAACAGACCCATTTCGATCGATCCTATGTCACGAATCCAGACTACCTTGGCAGCACTCGCCGCCAGCAATAAAAAAGGGCTGATCCCTTTCATTACCGCCGGCGATCCGGCGCCGGAACTGACCGTGCCGCTGATGCATGCGCTGGTCAGGGGCGGTGCCGATATCCTGGAACTAGGGGTGCCGTTTTCCGACCCGATGGCCGAAGGCCCGGTGATCCAGCGCGCTTGCGAGCGAGCGCTCAAATTTGGCGTCAGCTTGCATGATGTATTGGGTTACGTGCGCCAGTTCCGGCAAACCAATAGCAGCACGCCAGTGGTGTTGATGGGCTATGCCAATCCGCTGGAGCGGATGGGTGTCGATGCCTTTATTGCGGCTGCCAAAGAAGCTGGAGTCGATGGCAGCATCGTGGTCGACTATCCGCCGGAGGAGTGTGAAGAGTTTGCCCAGAAAATGCAGGCTAACGGCATGGACCCGATTTTCCTGCTGGCGCCGACCTCGACCGAAGAGCGGATCGCACAGGTGGCCAAGGTCGGCAGCGGATTCACGTATTATGTTTCATTGAAGGGCGTGACCGGCGCCGCCAATATCGATACCGGCGAAGTTGCGGCCAAGGTGGCGGCGATTCGCAAACATGTCAAATTGCCAATCGGCGTCGGTTTCGGCATCCGCGATGCAGCTACTGCCAAGGCGGTGGCGCAAGTGTCGGACGCGGTAGTGATTGGTAGCCGGATTATTCAAGAGCTGGAGAATACGCCGCGTGAGCAGGCTGTGGCTGCGGTGGAGAGCTTTCTGTCAGGGATTCGGAAAGCGCTGGACGAGTAATTTGCATATCGAAATGCCAAGTATTCCCTAAAATAACTAGATTGATTAGCTATTTCGCTGTTTTGGGGATGAAGGTACAATTCGCCAAGAAAAAAATCTGAAGGAGGTCACTCTATGAGTTGGCTAGAAAAATTACTACCCCCACGTATTCAGCGCAGCGACTCGGCAACCCGTAAATCGATCCCTGAGGGATTGTGGGTCAAATGCCCGGCTTGCGAGGCGGTTTTGTATCGCACCGATCTGGAGTCGAACATTCATGTTTGCCCGAAGTGCGATCACCATATGCGGATACGCGCACGGGAACGCCTAGACGCCTTGCTGGACGCCGGCGGACGCTACGAAATCGGCCAGGAAACCCTGCCGATCGATACCCTGAAATTCAAAGACAGTAAAAAATACCCTGATCGCCTGAAAGCGGCGATGGACGCTACCGGTGAAACCGATGCGTTGATCGTTTTGGGCGGCTCGATCATGACGCTGCCGGTGGTCGTGGCGGCGTTTGAGTTTGAGTTCATGGGCGGCTCCATGGGCTCGGTGGTGGGCGAACGTTTTGTGCGCGGCGCGCAAGTTGCGCTGGAGCAAAAAGTGCCGTTCATCTGCATCACCGCCACTGGCGGCGCACGTATGCAAGAGGGCTTGTTGTCCCTGATGCAAATGGCCAAGACCACCTCGATGCTGACCAAGCTGTCAGAGAAGAAATTGCCGTTCATCAGCGTCTTGACCGATCCGACCATGGGCGGCGTTTCTGCTTCTTTCGCTTTCATGGGTGACGTTGTGATCGCCGAACCAAAAGCATTGATCGGTTTTGCCGGACCACGCGTGATTGAAAATACCGTGCGTGAAAAGCTGCCTGAAGGTTTCCAGCGCGCCGAATTCCTGGTCACCAAGGGAGCCGTCGACATGATCGTTGACCGCCGCAAGATGCGTGAGGAAATTGCGCGTTTGCTGGCGCTGTTGCAAGATCAGCCAGTCGAATCCATCGCCTGATGTGAGTTTAGTTAGCTCGGGCCTGAACTGTTATCGGTTCGGGCCTTTTGTTTTTTTAGGTCCGCGCTAAATCTGCAGGGATTTTTGAGCCGGCCATTTTTGGACTACGAGATGCCGAATATCCCGCCTAAGCCGGTCACGCTGGCCGACTGGCTCGCCCTACTTGAGTCACGCCATTTTAAAACCATCGACATGGGCCTGGACCGGGTAGTGCAGGTCAAGGACCGGCTGCAACTGCAATTTGCCTGCCCGGTCATTATGGTTGCCGGCACCAACGGCAAAGGCTCGACCTGCGCCATGCTGGAGTCGATCCTGCTGCGCGCCGGCTACAAGGTCGGCCTGTATATCAAACCGCATTTTCTCGATTTCAATGAGCGCGCGCGCATAGGCGGCGAATCGGCGTCGGATGCCGCCCTGATTGCCAGTTTCGAGGCGGTGGAAGCACAGCGCGGCGAGATTTCCCTAACCTATTTTGAATTCACCACGCTGGCCATCATGCATTTGCTGGCAGCGGCCAAGCTGGATGTGGTGATCCTGGAAGTCGGCCTGGGCGGGCGCCTGGACGCAGTCAATATCGTCGATGCGGATGTCTCCATCGTCACCAGCATCGATATCGACCATACCGATTATCTGGGTGATACCCGCGAGAAAATAGGTTTCGAGAAGGCCGGTATTTTCCGCGCCGGCAAAGCCGCCATCTGCAGTGATCCGGTACCGCCGCAATCACTAATCGATCATGCCAATGCGATCGGCGCCGATCTCTGGTTGCTGGGCCGCGATTTCAACTATACCGGCGACAAGCAGCAATGGAATTACGGCGGCCGAGGTCAGCGTCGCAATGCCTTAGGTTATCCCAGCCTGCGCGGCGCCAACCAGTTGTTGAACGCCTCGGCGGCATTGGCCGCACTGGAGGCGCTGCGCAACCAACTGCCAGTGAGTGCGCAAGAAGTGCGCAGCGGTTTTGTCATGATGGATTTGCCTGGGCGCTTCCAGGTCTTGCCAGGACAGCCGCTGGTGATACTGGACGTCGCGCATAATCCGCATGCAGCAGCGACCCTGGCGCAAAATCTCGACAATATGGGCTTCCATCCCTATACCTATGCGGTATTCGGCGCCATGCTGGACAAGGATATCGAAGGCATTGTCGCGCAATTGAAGACCCGCATCGATCATTGGTGTCTGACGACATTGCCGCTAACGCGTGCCGCCAGTGGCGAACAGTTGAAAGAACGTTTGCTGGAAGCAGGTGTCCATCCTGAGGACGGGCCGGATGCGCAATCTAGCATTACATCCTTCGACTCTCCTGCAGAAGCTTATGCAAATGCACTGAGCAGGGCAGGTGAGAATGATAGAATTGTGGTTTTCGGATCGTTCCTGACTGTAGCTGGCGTAATGGCGGCCAGAAAGTCTGGATTTCACTGACGATTTATGCGCGGGTATAACTCGGTATGACTCGGTATGAGTTATATCCGCCGCTCACTAGCTAGCAAAATATATCGCATGGGTTTGTTCTCTTTTCTTCGCAAAAACAAGCAGCAAACCGACCCTGATCAGGGTGCTTATCGTTCAAAAGCCGATACTGGATTCAATTCCGGTTCCGAGCAAGGCGAACTGCCGCTACGTGCACGCAAAGCCAAGGCAAGCAAGGCCGCTAACCAGTCGAATGAAGCGGTGGATCCGGTCTTGCCTGAAAAGAAGCGCGCCCGGCGTCGCCTGGTGGGGGCGGTAGCCCTGGTGCTGGCGGTAGTCATTGTGTTGCCGATGATCCTCGATTCCGAGCCGAAGCCGCTGGCTGATGATATTGCGATTCAAATTCCTTCGCGGGATAAGTCTGGCAACAACGCGAGCAACAGCGCGGACGCCAGCGCCAGCGCCTCGGCCAAAGCGGCGGCATCGGTCAGCAATAGCAGCGGCCTCGATCGGCAGGAAGAAATAGTCGATCCGGCTGGCAACACCCCGGTTGCGCCTACCCCTGCGCCACCTGCAGCAGTCACCAGCAAACCAGCCGTATCCGGCAATACTGCCGTCACAGCAGCGCCGACGCCTCCGCTAGCTGCAGTTGCGCCGCCTGAGGCTGCGCCTAAATCGGAAGCTAAGCCGGAGTCTAAGCCGAAACCCGAGGCCAAACCAAAACCCGAACAGAAACCTAAGCCTAAGGCAGAGCCAAATCCGGTTGCGGATAAGCATGATGATGCCGCGCGGGCGCTGGCGATTCTGGACGGACGGACCGATACCGCGCCGGCAGCCGACAAGAAACCGGCAAAATTCGTGCTGCAGGTAGCAGCGCTGGCGTCGCAAGACAAGGTCAATGAATTGCAGGGCAAGCTGAAAGAAGCCGGCATTCATTCATATACGCAAAAAGTCCCAACCCAGGCGGGTGATCGTATCCGTATCCGTGTTGGCCCGTTCAGCAGCAAGGAAGAGGCTGAAAGAACGCGTGCCAAACTGAGCAAGCTGGGTCTGAGCGGCAGTTTGATCCCGGGTTGATAGCGAACGGCTTGATTTCGGCCGCATTGGGCGCCATATAGGTCACTGATCAGAAATATGCAAGCAGCGTGACAATTTTCGACTATCTGGTGTTATTCGTACTGATCTGCTCGGTCGTGATCAGCACTTTGCGCGGCTTGGTGAAGGAAATCCTGTCACTGGTGAGTTGGGTCGTAGCCCTGGTGGTGGCGAACGCTTACGGTGAAAATCTGGCAAAATTGCTCCCCGACGTGATTCCCGGGAATGTGGCGCGTTTAATCGTGGCTTTCCTGGCACTGTTTATTGGCGTAAGGTTATTAATGATGTTGTTGAGCATGGCGCTCAACGCCGTGATCAAGGCCAGTGGCCTGGGGCTGGTAGATCATGGGTTGGGAGTCTTGTTCGGGCTGGCGCGGGGCTTGGTGATTGTGCTGGCGGCAGTCTTGGTATGTGGTGCTACGGCAATTCCGCAACAGCCTTTCTGGCGCGATGCGATGCTGAGCCCGCTGGCGGAGACCGCTGCGCGTACCGCCATCCCTTATTTGCCGGGGGAGTTCGCCAGTCACTTGAAATTTTGAATTTGCTTTATAGGACTGTAAGTCCCATTTAATACCGGATTGTTTATTGTTTAGGAGTCCACCATGTGTGGCATAGTCGGCATCGCTTCCCACAACCCCGCCAATCAACTCATTTATGACGCTTTGTTGCTTTTGCAGCACCGCGGTCAGGATGCGGCGGGGATCGCAACCAATCACGGCAACGGCTTCTTCATGCACAAGGCCAACGGCCTGGTGCGCGACGTCTTCCGTACCCGCAACATGCGTTCCTTGCCAGGTAACTTCGGCATCGGCCAGGTGCGTTATCCAACCGCCGGCACCGCCAGCGCGGAAGAGGCGCAACCGTTTTACGTCAATGCGCCGTTCGGCATCATCCTGGCGCACAACGGCAACCTGACCAACGCCGAGCAGCTGAAAATCGAGATGTTCAAAAACGATAGACGGCATATCAACACCGATTCCGATACCGAAGTGCTGCTGAACGTATTGGCCCACGAGATCCAGCAAGCAACGATCGGATATTCGCTCGATCCTGGCGTCTTGTTCAAGGCGGTGGCCAATGTCCACAAGCGGGTGCGAGGTTCTTACGCTGTGGTGGCGCAGATTGCCGGCCACGGTTTGCTGGCTTTCCGCGATCCGTACGGGATTCGTCCGCTGTGCATTGGCCTCAACGAGACCGACAAGGGCACTGAATACGTCATCGCCAGCGAGTCGGTAGCGCTGGAGGGCCTGGGCTTCCGCTTCCTGCGCGACGTCATGCCTGGCGAAGCGATTTTCATCGACATCGATGGCCAGATGTATAACCAGCAATGTGCTGACAATCCGACCCTGAATCCTTGTGCTTTCGAATTCGTTTACCTGGCTCGCCCGGATTCGATCATCGATGGCGCATCGGTGTACGCAACCCGCCTGAAAATGGGTGAATACCTGGCCGACAAGATCAAGCGCGAGTTTTCCAGCGGCGATATCGATGTGGTCATGCCGATCCCTGATTCGTCGCGTCCAGCCGCGATTCAGCTGGCGCTCAAGCTGAATATCGAATACCGCGAAGGTTTCATCAAGAACCGTTACATCGGCCGCACTTTCCTGATGCCAGGGCAGGCGATCCGCAAGAAATCGGTACGTCAGAAACTCAACGCCATCGGCTCCGAGTTCAAGGGCAAGACTGTGTTGCTGGTCGACGACTCGATCGTGCGCGGCACCACCAGCCGTGAAATCGTGCAAATGGCGCGCGATTCCGGCGCCAAGCGCGTGATCTTTGCCTCGGCTGCGCCACCGGTCAAGTTCCCCAACGTTTACGGCATCGACATGCCGACGCGCGGCGAATTGATTGCTTACGGCCGCAGCGATGAAGAAGTCTGCCGCGAAATTACTGCCGATGCATTGGTGTATCAGGATATCGACGCCCTCAAGCGTTCGATTTCCGACGTCAATCCTTTGCTGAGAAATTTCGAAGCTTCCTGCTTTGACGGCAACTACATCACCGGCGATATTTCGCGCGACTACCTCGATCGCATCGAGTTCGCACGCAATAATCCCAAGCCTGAAAGCGAAGATGCGGTGCGTTCGCAGTTGAATCTGAGCCTGGCGCAAGTCGACTGATTGCACCGAGTTGGCTAATTGTGGGACAGGGTTCAAGCGTCGCCCTAGCGTGGCGAATTGCCCTGTCTCCAACTGACTAGAATCAAACATGACTCATAAATACGGCTTCACCACCACCATCCTGCACAGCGATCGGCAGAAAACCATCGAGCATGGCGCGCCGCACAAGCCTATCCACACCTCGGTGACCTGGGGCTATAGCGACGCGCGCCAACTGGCTGAAGTATTCCAGGGCAAGCAGTCGGGTTATCGCTATGGTCGTCAGGGCAATCCGACAGTTGCAGCCCTGGAAGATAAAGTCACCAAGATGGAAGGCGGCCTGGCTACCATCTGTTTCGCTTCTGGCATGGCGGCAATCGGCGCGGTAATACAAGCTTTGTTGCGCGAAGGCGATCACGTGGTGTCGTCGGTATTTTTGTTCGGCAATACCGCCAGCATGTGGCAAACTTTCAGCGGCCAGGGCGGTAAGGTGAGCATGGTCGATGCTACCGATGTGGCGCAGGTGGAAGCTGCATTGACGCCGGCTACGCGTATCGTGTTCGTTGAAACCATCGCCAATCCGCGTACTCAGATTGCAGATCTGAAGCGTATCGGCGAACTGTGCCACGCGCGCGGTATTTTATTCGTGGTCGACAACACCATGACTTCGCCTTATCTGTTCCAGCCCAAGCTGGTTGGCGCTGGCCTGGTAATCAATTCCCTGACCAAATCCATCGGCGGCCATGGCAATGCCTTGGGCGGCGCCGTGACCGACACCGGCCTTTATGACTGGAGCCGCTTTCCTAACATTCTCGATGCCTATAAGCGCAATCCACAGGCGCAATGGGCGTTGGCGCAGATGCGCGCCAAGGGTCTGCGCGACTTTGGCGCTTCACTCGGACCTGAAGCAGCGCATCATATTGCAGTGGGCGCTGAAACCATCGCTTTGCGCATGGAGCGTAGCAGCGCCAGTGCGCTGGCTGTGGCGCAGATGCTGGAAGCCGATCCACGAGTCGCGGCTGTGCATTACCCGGGCCTGGCGTCGCATCCGCAACATGCATTGGCGTCAGAGCTGTTTCGCTCGAACGGCTACCTGTTCAGTTTTGAGTTGAAACAGGATATCGATTGCTTTGATTATCTGAATCGGCTGAAGCTGGCGATTTCCGGCACGCATCTAGGCGACAACCGGACGTTGGTGATTGCGGTCGCGCATACCATTTTCTATGAGATGGGAGCCGAACGCCGCGCTGCCATGGGCATCAGTGAATCGTTGATCCGGGTATCGGTCGGTATCGAAGATACTGCTGACCTGGTGGAAGATTTCAGGCAGGCACTGCAAGCTTGAATTTGCAAGATATGGCGCGGGGTGGGCACTTGGTGTCCACCCCGTTTGCATTTCAGATGGTATTGCGATCCAGCCATTTCGGCACATGAGTCGGCACGAAAGACTTGAAGCGTTGCAGTAAATCTTCGGCTTGCGCTTCCGCCATCAACAACCCCGCCTGTTCGCCCTTCAGGAAACGCTGCGAGACCATGTGTTGGATAAACTGCAGCAAGCCGTCATAAAAGCCGTCGACATTGAGCAAGCCAATCGGTTTCTGGTGAAAGCCCAATTGCGCCCAGGTGAACACTTCGAACAACTCTTCCAGAGTGCCGATGCCGCCCGGCATCGCGATAAAACCGTCCGACAAATCAGCCATCATCGCCTTGCGCTCGTGCATATCCTTGACAATGTGCAATTGTGTCAATCCGTTGTGGCCGAGTTCTTTCTTCAGTAATGCTTCCGGAATCACGCCGGTAGCCTGACCGCCCAGGCGCATCATTTCATCGGCAATGATTCCCATCAGGCCGACGTTGCCGCCGCCATATACCAGCGAAATATTCTGATCAACCATGGCTTGCGCCAAGCCACGTGCTGCTAGGGCATATGCCGGTGTGGCACCGGGAGAAGAACCGCAATAAACGCAGAGGGATTTGATTTCTTGCATGGGGATGGGGAATAGGGAGGATTGATTTGACCGACGCGGTATGACGAGGCGTCGTACCGACATCGGTCAGACGTTGCTTTGCAAATATTTTGCCTTCAACTGTTCGAAGTGCAATAACGTTTCGCCGCGCAGATATGGATGCATGAGCGAGAGAACCTGGTAGCAGCCGCTAGCCAATGCGTGTTCCACCACAGCCTGCTCTGTGTACTGGCGCGGATTCAATACATACTGATATGACAACCAGTAGCTGGCTACCACCACCATATTGGAGGACAAGGCGTCGATCTCGGCCGGGCTGGCCTGCAGCGTTTGATCTTCGTGCAAACCCTGGCATAGTTCTTTGACTACAGCTATCTTGTGGCCGAAGATTTCCTTGAAATGGAGCTCCAGGGTGCGGTTGCGCGACAGCAGGTCGTTAAGGTCGCGATAGAAGAAACGATAACGCCAGATCAGCTGGAACATGTGATGCAGATAATGCCAGACGTCGTGCATGGTGGGGCGCTGCCCTTGCGTCATGGCCAGCATGCGGCTGATTTCCTCTTCAAACGTGACGAAAATCGAATTGACGATATCGTCCTTGTTCCGAAAATGGTAATACAGATTCCCCGGCGAGATTTTCATCTCGTCAGCGATGATGGTGGTGGTGATATTAGGTTCGCCGAACTCATTGAAGAGCCGCAACGACAGATCCATAATTTTTTCGCGAGTACGACGCGGCGCCTTTTGCTCCATGACTTATTTTCTTTCTGATATCCAGTCCGCAATGCTGTTTTACCGATTGGTAAATATGTTTAATGAAGATTGTATATTGCTTCGCACCGATCGTCGTAAATGCATTGCTGGAATGATAGTAATTACATTTTCTTGACAGGTCGCAGATCACTGTTTAGAGACGCACCCATCCGGCCGCTGTTATAAAATGTAGCGCCGGGCCGCGCCCGGTGTCACTCGCAGCAATGCCGTATATTTTTAAAGGTCCGCATGTCAGATTCCCCCCCGCAACGTCCCGATACCCCCTGTGTGGCGGTTTGCTCCACCACTTTTGACGACGTTTGTCGTGGCTGCGGTCGCACCGTGAATGAGGTAGCCCATTGGGTTTTCATGACCGAGGAAGAGAAAACCAAGGTGTGGCAACGAATCACCGCCGAGGGTTACCCGCGTCGGCAGGGTTGAAATAACGCTATACGGCTAACGGTATGATGTAAATCCGCCAACATCTGTTCCGCCATCATCGGCTTTTGACACTATTTTTCCTGTTTTAATGCTAAGGCATACCGTAACTTATTGTATATTCCGGCGTAAAAACTGCCATTTCATGAGAAATTGCAAGCAAAGATTAAAGATAGTAATACTGTGTGATTAAGCAAATTGCTATGTGGCATATGCCTTATAATTCCGCGCAAAATACAGAAGTTGCCGTCGGCTCAACGCCCTAGATTGCTGGCAGAACATAAAATCGATTTGATGGGTGTTGGAGAATGGTGAAATGAAACTCGGGGGAGTTAGGTTTTCAGTTGTATCTGATGCTGCATGGGCGCCAGGACTGGATACGACCGCCGCATGGCAGGCGTGGGCTGGAAAGCCATATGTCATTGAAGGCAGCGGCGATGCCGCCGTTGCCGCCATGCCTGCCATGTTGCGCCGGCGTGCCGGCTCTATGGGCAAAATGGCATTGGAAGCGGCATATCGTTGTCTCGATGGCAGGATTGATGTGCCGACCGTATTTTGTTCTCGCCACGGCGAGTGCGCCCGTTCGACGGAGCTGCTGACGGATCTCGCGCAAGGGCAACCTTTATCTCCCACGTCTTTTAGTTTGTCGGTCCACAATGCTGCTGCCGGGCTGTTTTCGATTGCCCGTCAGGATCCGGCCAGTCACACTGCCTTGGCGGCCGGGCATAGCGGCGTTGAGCATGCAGTGATTGAAGCTTGCGGTTTGCTCGCGGACGGTGCGGCTGAAGTGCTGTTGGTGGTCTATGACGGCATGTTGCCGGAGGTGTTTCACGAGTTTCAGGACTGCCAGGAGCAAGCTTTTGCCTGGGCCTGGTTAATGCGGGAAGCAAGCGCGGAATCCGGCCCCACCTCTAGCTCCACCATTTCGCTGTCCTGGAGTAGCCTGACTGGAGACGAGTCGAGCGTCATGAAACAGGAATTAGACAGTTGTCGGCAGCCAGCGGGCTTGGAAGTGCTGGCTTTTTACCTACGCCAAGATCCCGAGCTGATCCGCACGGTCGATGGGCGCCGCTGGTGCTGGGGGCGTCTTGCTTAGGCGCTTAAATAAGCGCGTAAATCGTTGTTGGCGGGTGCTGGCAACCGGTTTCAGCTTTGTATTGTTTGCACTTGGCGGCCTGATCTTGCGCGTCTTGGTTTTCCCGGTCTTGCATCTGTTTATCCGGGAACGGCAATTGCGTGTGCTGGTGGCGCGACGGGTGATTCGCGCGGCATTTCGCGGTTTTGTCGGATGCATGCGATGGCTGGGCGTACTGAACTATGAGACAAGCGGGCTGGAACGATTGGAGCGGAAAGGTTTGTTGATCCTGGCAAATCATCCGACCTTGATCGATACGGTGTTTCTGATGGCTTTTGTCGAGCGTGCCGATTGCATCGTCAAAGGGCGGCTTTGGGATAACCCGTTTACGCGCGGACCGGTCCGCGCTGCCGGTTACATCAGTAACGACCAAGGCAGCGGATTGATCGAGGATTGTATCATGTCTTTGCAAAGTGGCAACAATCTGATTATTTTCCCCGAGGGCACTCGTACTGCGAGTGATGGTCAGATTAATTTAAAGCGCGGTGCTGCCAATGTAGCTGTGCGCAGCTTGTCGAATGTGACGCCGGTAGTGATCAGTTGCTTTCCGCCAACCTTGGGCAAGGGGAGCCGGTGGTGGCAAGTGCCGCCGGTGGCAGCGCATTTCAGGATTGAAGTAAAAGAGGATATAGATGTCCAAGAGTTTCTGACAACAGCCGGTAGCGAAGTATTGGCAGCCAGGCATTTAACTGCCTATCTGCAAGATTATTTTAGGAAAGAAAGCCAGGGTTATGCAGCAGCTTGAAGAAGAAGTGAAGCAGGTCATCATCGATGTCTTGCAGTTGGAAGATATGACTACGGCCGATATCGTCACCGACGCGCCGTTGTTTGTCGACGGTCTCGGACTCGACTCGATCGACGCGCTGGAATTGGGAGTGGCGATTCAAAAGCGCTATGGCATTTCATTGTCGGCAGATTCGGCTGAGACACGTAATCATTTTGCTTCGGTGCGCACACTTGCTGCGATGATTGCCAGCAACAGAAAGAAATGACGGTGTGAAATGATATTGACCAACTCAATGGGCAAGGAAGAAATTTACCTGTGGCTGGTGAACGTGTTGCATGACATGTTCGAGATCGACAAAGACCAGATAACGCCGCAAGCCAATCTGTATACCGATCTGGATATTGATAGCATCGACGCGGTCGATCTGGTGGTCAAGCTCAAGCAATTGACCGGCAAGCGTTTGCAGCCCGATGTTTTCAAGGCAGTGCGCACGGTGCAAGATGTGGTTGATGCGCTGGCTGCTTTGCTGGCAGAGGCTGAAAAGTAAGGCGCTCAGGGATAACCACACAGGATGCAAAATATCAGGCGTCTTTTGCCCACCGTAGTGACCTCGCTGGTCACTTTGCTCTATCCGCTCGCGATCTGGCTTGGTCACGGGCGCGTCGAGCCACGCCTGCTGGCCTTGTTGCTGGTGCTGGCCGCAGCCACGCGCCTGCCGGCCCTTAAGCTGAGCCGTGCCAGCCGCTGGTGGCTGGCAGGGGCTTTATTACTTGCGGCCGTGGCGATTTGGAACAACGCCTTACTGCCTTTGAAGCTGTATCCCGTGCTGGTCAATCTCGGCATGTTGACGGTCTTTGGTTACAGCCTGTATGCGCCGCCATCGATGATTGAACGCATGGCGCGCCTGAGCGATCCGGCTCTACCTGCCTACGCGGTTGCGTACACCCGCCGGGTTACTCAGGTATGGTGCGGATTCTTTGTCATCAATGGCATGCTGGCCCTGCTGACAGCCGTCTGGGCCTCCGCTGCCGTCTGGTCGCTCTACAACGGCGTGCTGGCTTATGTACTGATGGGCTGCTTGTTTGCCGGTGAATATCTGGTGAGGATCGTCGTCAGGCGCCGCCATCGCCAACTCGCAGTACAAGCTGACGGGCAGTCGGACGGACAACATGTCTAATCCTCCTGATCTGTTGACCTTATTGAGGGAGCTGCCCGGCCAGGAGTTGGAGCGCTCATTCGCATGGCGTGACGGCAAATCTCTCAGCTATGCCTATCTGCTCGCCCAGGTTGCCGCCTGGCGGCGCTTGCTGGCGCGCCAGACCGGCTCGCGTTTCGCCTTGTATTCAAGCGACAGCGCCACCTTTGCCTGTATCTTGTTGGGCGCATGGCAGGCTGACAAGACGATCTATCTGCCGGGTGATGTGTTGCCTGCCACCTGCGCCAATCTTAGCGCGCTGGTAGACGGTTATCTGGGCGAGTTCCCGGCGCAATATGCGCCGTTGACCATCGATAGCGAAGACGGGATTCAGGCAAGCCCGGAATTCAAAGCGCTGCTGCCGGATTTTCCCGGATTGGTCATTTATACCTCAGGCAGTACAGGTGAACCACAAGCAGTACCAAAATTTCTATCTCAACTGGCCAGCGAAGTAGCGTCTTTGGAACAGTTGTTTGGCGACAGGATCGGCGACGCCGATATCGTTGCGACGGTTTCGCACCAGCATATTTACGGCTTGCTATTCAAAGTGCTGTGGCCCTTGACTAAAGGCCGTGCAATACACGCGCAGCAAATCAGTTATCTGGAACAGTTCCAGCCGCAGCGAGGCGATAAACCGGTCATCCTGATCTCCAGTCCCGCCCATCTGAGGCGGTTGCCTGCGGTGTTTGCGCGAGACCAGGCCGCTTCGATACGCGCCATATTTTCGTCCGGCGGTCCGTTGCAGGCAGAAGTAGCCTTTACCGTTGGACGTCTGCTGGGATCGGTTCCGATCGAGGTGTACGGCAGTTCTGAAACCGGCGGTGTGGCCTGGCGTCAGCGGATTGCCGATGCAGATGACAGCTGGCAGGTGATGCCAGCGATTACCTGGCGTGTCGCCTCTAACGACGAGGTACTCGAAATTCGTTCGCCCCATCTGCCGGACGCCGGCTGGCATGCGCTGGCTGATCAGATACAGGTCGTCGACCAGCAGCGTTTTTGCTTGAAGGGGCGCGTTGATCGGATTGTCAAAGTCGAAGAAAAACGTATCTCGCTGGATGCGTTGGAGCGGCAACTGAAAACAATGATGCAGGTAGCGGATGCGCGCGTGTTGTTGGTGGAACAGCCCGAGTCAGAGTTGGAATCACAGCTGAAACCACAGCTGAAACCACAGCAACGGCAGCGGCTTGCCGCTTTCGTAGTGCTATCCGCTGCCGGCTTGAAGATTCTGGCGGCGCAAGGCAAGCTGGCTTTGAATAACATGCTGCGTGACGGTATGGCGCATGCGGTGGAGACGGTTGCGTTGCCGCGCAGCTGGCGCTATCTGGAAACGATGCCGGTGAACGCGCAAGGCAAGACCACACGCGCCGCTTTGCTGGCGCTGTTGGAATCGCCGGCGTCAGGCAGTTCAGAGTTGGCCGGGCGTCCGCTCAAACCCGTCGTGCGTTTGCTGGAGCAAGACACCCATCGCGTATTGTTGGAATTGACCGTGCCGGCCGATCTCTTGTATTTCAACGGCCACTTTGATGGCGCGCCGATTTTGCCTGGCGTGGTGCAACTCGATTGGGCTATCAACTATGGACGCCAATACTTTGCATTGGCGCCGCAATTCCTGGGCATGCTTGGCTTGAAATTTCAACGTGCGATTATGCCGGGCATGGTGGTGCAGTTAGAGTTGCTGCACGAGTTGAAACATGACTCTATGCAAAATCCGCCAAAGAGCAGCTTGGTGTTTCGCATGTTCTCAACGGCAGGGCAGCACGCCAGCGGCCGCATCACGTTTGGAGCCAGCCATGCAGCAAGCTGAATTTATTCCACCATTTATCCCCGCACACAAAACCGGGCAATTCAGGCCGTGCGCAGTGATCCCGGTCTATAACCATGAACATGCCATCGGTGCGGTGCTGGCGGCGGTGCTGGCGCATGATTTGCCGTGCGTACTGGTGGATGACGCCAGTTCGGCCTCGTGCGCAGCGGTACTTGATGGATTGGCAAGCACTCATCCCGGGCAAGTCACCTTGTTGCGCCATGCCGTTAATCGCGGCAAGGGCGGTGCGGTGCTGACTGGCGCCCAGCATGCCGCCGCCGCCGGCTATACCCATGCGCTGCAGATCGATGCCGACGGCCAGCATTGCACCGACGATATTCCGCGGTTTTTGCAACAAGCCGCCGCCAAGCCGCAAAGCTTGATTGCCGGTTGTCCGCAATACGACGACAGTGTCCCGGCTGTACGTTTTTATGCCCGTTATCTGACCCATGTCTGGGTTTGGATTAACACCCTGTCGCTGGACATCAGGGATTCGATGTGCGGCTTCCGGGTCTATCCCTTGCCGTCCCTGATGCGTCTGACGCAACGCAAACAACTGGGCGAGCGGATGGATTTCGATACTGAAGTACTGGTGCGGTTGTACTGGGATGGCGTGCCCGTCGTCAATCTGCCGACCCGCGTGACTTATCCCGCGGACGGCATTTCCCATTTCCGCGCCGGTCTCGATAATCTGCTGATTTCTCGTATGCACGCCACCTTGTTCTTTGGCATGCTCTGGCGCGCGCCGCGTCTGCTGGGGCGCCGCCTGGGGTTAAGCCGAGGTCAATCTTGAGGACGGATCAGCGCCATTGGGCGCAAATCAACGAAGCCAGCTTTGTCGGCGGCATGCGGCTATTGTTCGCGATATACCGGATCGGCGGGCGCTGGCCGTTTCGCCTGGTGCTGTATCCAGTGCTAGCCTGGTATTTACTGAGCAAGCCAGCGGCGCGGCGCGCTTCCATGGCTTATTTGCAACGGCTTTGTGCTTTTAATCCGAGCGTGGCCAGGCTCAACCGGATTCGACCGGACTGGCGCGGGGTGTATCAGCATTTTGTGGCTTTTGCCGAAAATATCCTCGACAAGATGTTGTTGTGGGGCGGCATGTTCAAAACCGCCGAGGTGGTTTCGTTCGGCCGCGAACAGATGCAGGAAAACATGCAGGCGCAGCGTGGTGGCTTGTTGATTTGTGCGCATCTGGGCAATCTTGAATTATGCCGGGTGCTGTCGCGCCAGCACCGCGGACTGCGGATTACGGTGCTGGTGCATACCAAGCACGCCCAGGCGTTTAACCGGCTGCTGGCAAAACTTGATCCGGACAGCCAGTTGAACCTGATGCAAGTAAGCGAGATGACGCCTGCCACCGCCATGCTACTGGCTGAGAAGGTAGGGCGCGGCGAATTTGTGGCGATTGCCGGCGATCGCGTTCCGGTGTCGGCCACGCCACGCGTAGCGCACGCCGCATTTTTGGGGGAGGCAGCGGCCTTTCCGGTTGGCCCTTATGTACTGGCTAGCTTGCTGCAGTGCCCGGTCTACCTATTGTTTTCAATGACAAAGAACGGCCGCTCCGAGTGTCATTTCGAATTGTTTCGCGAAGCGATTCAATTGCCGCGCAAGAGTCGCGATCAAATCCTTCATGAACTGGCCACCGCCTATGCGGCAAGATTGGAGCATTTTTGCCTAAAGGCTCCGTTGCAGTGGTTCAATTTTTACGATTTCTGGCATTTATCCGGGTACCAAGATGCATCTCGCTGAACTGAAAGAGCTGTCTGCACTACCTGCGTCGCAGACACCGCAGGCGCCTCAACCACGCGCCGTCCTATTCGACCAAGGCCGCTTGACGATCGAAGACATTGTCGATATCGCGTCAGGAGCGGCGCAAGTTACCTTGTCCGATGCGCCGGCGTTCCGTGCCGTGATTAGCCGCGGCGCCGATTTCCTCGATCGCCTGCTGCGTGAGGACGGCACCATTTATGGCGTCACCACCGGATATGGCGATTCCTGCACCGTTAACGTCCCGCCCGAACTGATCGCTGAATTGCCGCATCATTTGTACACTTATCACGGCTGCGGTTTGGGCGAGTTGTTTAGTCCTGCGCAAACACGGGCCATTATGGCAGCGCGGCTGGCATCGCTCAGCAAAGGCTACTCCGGCGTTAGCGTCGGCCTGTTGGAACAGATTGCGCGCTTGCTGAAAGAGGATTTGCTGCCACTGATCCCATCCGAAGGATCGGTCGGCGCCAGCGGCGACCTGACGCCGCTTTCCTATCTGGCAGCGGTGCTGTGCGGCGAACGCGAAGTCTGGCGCGACGGTGTCAAGGTCGGCGCAGCCGAGGCTCTGGCGACAGCCGGTATCACGCCACTGCGCCTGCGGCCGAAGGAAGGGCTGGCGATCATGAACGGCACCGCGGTAATGACTGCCCTGGCCTGCCTGGCTTATGACCGCGCGCAATACCTGGTGCGTATCGCCACCCGCATTACCGCCATGGCGAGTTTCGCTCTGGATGGCAATGCTCATCATTTCGACGCCACTTTGTTTGCCGTCAAGCCGCACGCCGGCCAACAGCAAGTGGCCGCCTGGCTGCGCCAGGATTTGCCGGTGGACGACGCGCCGCGCAATCAAAAACGTCTACAGGATCGCTATTCCATCCGTTGCGCGCCGCATGTGATCGGCGTGCTGGCCGATGCCTTGCCTTGGATGCGCGAATCGATTGAAAACGAATTGAATAGCGCCAACGACAATCCGATCATCGACGCTGAAAATGAGCGGGTGCTGCATGGCGGTCATTTTTATGGCGGCCACATTGCATTCGCCATGGATAGCATGAAAAATGCGGTCGCCAATGTCGCCGATTTGCTCGATCGGCAGATGGCTTTGCTGGTCGATAGCCGTTACAACCACGGCTTGCCGGCCAATTTATCCGGCGCCGAAGGGCCCCGCGCCAGCATTAACCACGGCTTGAAGGCTCTGCAAATCAGTGCCTCCGCCTGGACCGCCGAAGCGCTCAAGCAGACCATGCCAGCCTCGGTGTTTTCGCGTTCTACCGAATGCCACAATCAAGATAAGGTCAGCATGGGGACGATTGCCGCCCGTGACTGCCTGCGAGTGCTGCAACTGACCGAACAAGTGGTAGCCGCACTGTTAATCAGCGTGCGCCAGGGTGTCTGGCTACGCAGCCGGCTTGATGGCGCAGCGCAGCCGCAACAGAATCTGCAGCAGATGATGGAATTGCTGGCGGCCGACATTGCGGTGATACAGGAAGACCGCATGCTGGAGCCGGATTTGCGCCGCTTGCTGGAACGCATACGCCTCCAGCAATGGCAGTTGTACGAGTGACGCCATGACTGACTTACATACCAAAGGGCGCTGGTCGGCAGAGGTGGAGTTGCAGGTGCAATTCTTTGACCTCGATCCGATGCAGATTGTCTGGCATGGCAATTACGTCAAGTACCTGGAAGTGGCGCGCTGCGCGCTGTTGGATGCGCTGCGTTACAACTATCCGGAAATGCAGGCGTCCGGCTACTCCTGGCCGATCATCGATTTGCACCTGCGTTATGCTCATCCGGCAACATTCGGGCAGCGCGTCAAGGTGAGCGCCAGCGTCATCGAGTGGGAAAATCGCCTCAAGATAGCCTACGTGATTACCGACAGCGTGAGCGGCCAGCGCCTTAGCCGTGGCACTACGACGCAGGTCGCGGTGGATATGGCGACGCGCGAAATGTGTTTTGCGTCGCCGCCCGTGTTATTTCAAAAATTAGGAATTGAGCAAGTATGAGACGCAATGTAAGGCGAAGTATGAAGCGAAGTTTTGCCGCCGTCCTTTTAGCCGGTACCGCTTTGTCGGCCGCCTTCACGGCGTATGCTGCAGCGCCAGTGGAAAAAATCCAGGCTATGCTGGCGCGGCCGCCAATCTTGTGCGGCCGTTTCGATCAAAGCAAGCAACTGGTCGGCATCAAGAAGCCATTGTTGTCGAACGGCCGGTTTTGCGTGGTAAACGGCAAGGGTGTTCTATGGCGCACTTTGCAACCGTTTCCCAATACGCTACGCCTGAAGCGCGACGAAATCGTACAAATGCAGGGCGATCGGGTTGCCATGCGCATGGACGCCAAGCAAGAACCGGTAGTCCGGATGATTAACGGCGTGCTGTTCTCATTGCTGGCCGGCGATCTCAGTCAACTGGAAACCCTGTTTGAACTGGACGGCAGCGTCCAGGGCAATAGCTGGAAAGTCGGGCTGACAGCGCGCCAACCGGCGTTGGCCAAGGCAATCGGCACATTGGCCCTGACTGGTAGCGCTTACGTCAAGACCGTGACTATCAACGAAGCCAGCGGCGATCACACTGAAATCAGTTTTTCCGGCCTGCAAAGCGGCAGCAGCGCGATGACGGCTGAAGAAGGGGCGGCATTTGAGTGATTTCGGCCGCAGTGGCAGCTTGAAGATCAGTTGGCCGAGGCGCATGGCGCTGATATGGGCCCTGGCGGTTGCCTTGCTGCTGGCGCATGGCGGCTACCTGTGGCTGGTCAAGGGCGTGGTGCCGGATACCGACATCCTGGCCTTGTTGCCAGTCGAGCAGCGCGACCCGGTGCTGCAGCAGGCGTTCACGCATATGGTCGACGCCGCCCAGCAACGCGTGATCGTACTGGTCGGTGCCGACGACTGGGAACATGCCCGCGCCGCTGCCGATGCCTACAGCGCGGTGCTGGCCAAACATCCGGCTCTGCTGCAGAGCGGGGTTCAACTGTCGGCGCAAAACCAGCAAGACTGGCTGGCGCCATCGCAACAGATGCGGCTCAGCTTGCTGACGCCGGCGCAACAAACAGCGCTGCGTACCCAACCCCCGCAATATTGGGTCGACACTGCACTGCAGCAGTTGTACAGCCCGTTTTCCGGGCCCAAGCTGAGCGCCTGGCAAGACGATCCGTTCGGTTTGTTCAGCGGCTGGGTGCAAGCCCGTGCGCAGGAAACGCCGGTGCGTCCGCGCGACGGTTATCTGTTCGTCGAGGACAAGGGGCGTCCTTACATCATGCTGCTAATGAATTTGCGGCAGCCGGCATTCTCGATGGCGACCCAACAGGCATTGTTACCGCTGCTGGAACAGGCTGGCAAGGCAGCGCGGCAGGCGGCGCCGGCGGTCGAGCTGATCAGCGCCGGGGTGGTCCTGCATGCGGGAGCCGGCAGCGCGCAAGCTAGTCGGGAGATGTCGACCATCGGCATCGGCTCGCTATTGGGCGTGGTACTGCTGATGTGGCTGACCTTCCGTTCCTTGCGGCCGATCGGGTTGATCGTGCTGTCTATAGGCATCGGCTGCCTGGCGGCCTTTTCTCTGTGCTGGATGATTTTCGGACAAGTGCATTTGCTGACGCTGGTATTCGGCGCCAGCTTGATCGGCGTGGCCCAGGATTACGGGATTTATTTCTTGTGCAGCCGGGTTTTTGCCGATCAGTCGCTAGGATCCTGGCAATTGCTGCGGCGCCTGTTGCCCGGCCTGGCACTGACCCTGGCCGCTGCGGTGATCGGTTACATCGGCCTGGCGCTGACGCCGTTTCCGGGTTTGCGGCAGATGGCCTTGTTCTCGGTGCTGGGTTTGGTGTTTGCCTGGTTGACGGTGATTTTCTGGTTTCCGACATTGTTAACTGCGGCTACGCTGAAAAGCTCGCCCTTTGCCAGCTGGGTCGGCCGGACTCGACGGCATTGGCCGTTGCTGCGCTTGAATCGGGCGTCGGCGCTGATAGCGCTATTGTTCGGGATTTTTGCCCTGGCCGGCATGATGCGCCTGACTGTGAACGACGATATCCGCTCCCTGCAGACGCCGCCGAAAGCATTGCTGGCGGATCAGATCAAGTTGGGGAAATTACTCGATGCGCCAACGCCGGTGCAGTTCTACCTGGTGCGTGGCGCCAGCGCGGAACAGGTATTGCAGCGCGAGGAAACATTAAGGCAGCGGCTGGAACCGTTGATTGTGAAGCACGTCATCAGCGGTTATCAGGCGATGTCTAACTGGACGCCGTCGTTGCAGGCGCAGGCGGCGAATCGGGCTTTGGTCACGCAGGCCTTGCTTGCTGCAGACGGGCCATTGAAGACGCTGGCGGTGCAGTTGGGTGAAGGCGATGGCTGGGTCGCGCAAATGCGCAGCCGGGCGCTGAGCGCGGCGGCAAGCGCGAATGGTGGTCACGATCTTACCCCGGCTGAATTTCTGAAGAGCGCCGCCAGCGAGCCGTCGCGCCATCTTTGGTTGGGAAAAGTTGAGAGTGCGCAAGGCAGCGTCTACGCCAGCATTGTCGCTTTGCGCGGGCTCAATAATTATGGCAACCTGCCCACCCTGAAGCAGGCTGCCGAGCAATTGGAAGGTGTGTCATGGGTCGACAAGGTCAGCGAAATATCTTCGGTGCTGGGTCACTACCGGCAATATATGGGGTGGGTATTGCTAGGTGCTTACGCCGCAATCTATTTGCTGTTATTTGCACGCTACCGCAGCGCGGCCTGGCGTGTGCTGACGCCGCCGGCCGTCGCCAGCATCGCCACCCTGGCTTTGCTTGGCCTGCTGGCACAGCCTTTGCAGTTGTTTCATGTGTTGGCGCTGATGCTGATTCTCGGCCTCGGCGTGGACTACGGCATTTTCTTGCAAGAACAAGGCATGCAGCGCGATCGCTTCGCTTGGCTCACGGTTAGTTTGTCGGCAGCGAGCGCCTTGCTGTCGTTTGGTTTGCTGGCGTTGTCCGCGACGCCGCCGTTGCATGCATTTGGATTCACGATGTTGATCGGAATTGCGATTGTCTGGTTGATTGCACCTTGTTTTAACCAGGATTTACAACCGGAAAAAGAAGAGAAAAATGCAAACAAGAGTTGAGCAGTGCGATGTTCTGGTGATTGGCGCCGGCCCGGCAGGTTCGGTGGCGGCGGCGTTATTGTTGCAGCAAGGTCGGCAAGTGCTGGTGCTGGAGCGCGAACAGTTTCCGCGTTTTAGCATAGGCGAAAGCCTGCTGCCGCAAAGCATGGAATATCTGCAGCAGGCGGGCATGTTGCAAGCCGTGGTGGAAGCCGGTTTTCAGTACAAGAACGGCGCCGCCTTTGTGCGCGGAGAGCGCTATACCGACTTTGATTTTCGCGACAAGCATTCTGCCGGCTGGGGCACTACTTACCAGGTACAGCGTGCGCATTTCGACCAATTGCTGGCCAATGAAGCCGAACGCCAAGGCGCGCAAGTGCGTTATCAGCACACTGTCACGGCATTCGATGGGAGTGCAGAAAAACCGCGGGTCACCGTGCGTCATGAAGACGGTTCGGAATACATAGTGGAAGCTGGTTTTGTTCTGGACGCCAGCGGTTTCGGAAGGGTATTGTCGCGTCTGCTGGAATTGGAAACACCATCGAATTTTCCGGTGCGCGGCGCTATCTTTACCCACATCGAAGATGGCATCGACGTGCCAGGTTTCGATCGCAACAAGATCCGCATTAGCGTGCATCCGGAACATTGCGATGTCTGGTACTGGCTGATCCCTTTTGCCGGCGGCCGCTGTTCCATTGGCGTGGTCGCCGAAACGGCTTTCCTGGAGCAGTTCAAGGGTAGCGAGAGCGAACGCCTGCAGACGCTGGTAATGCAAGATCCGGCATCGCATAGCTTGCTGAAGAATGCGCGCTGGGATACGCCGGCACGCCAGATCGTTGGTTACTCCTCCAACGTCAAATCGTTGTGGGGCAAGGGCTATGCTTTGCTCGGCAATGCCGGGGAATTCCTGGATCCGGTGTTTTCTTCCGGCGTCACGATCGCCCTCAAGTCCGCCAGCCTGGCCGCCGCCGCCTTGCAGCGCCAGTTCGCCGGAACGGCCGTCGATTGGGAAAATGAATATGCAATTCCGCTGAAAAAAGGCGTCGATACTTTCCGTACCTTTGTTGATTCCTGGTATTCGGGCGGATTCCAGAAAGTCATTTTTTATGAACAACAGCAGCCAGAGATACGTCGCATGATTGCTGCGATCCTGGCAGGCTATGCCTGGGACGACAGCAATCCGTACGTAAAGGAAAGCAAACGGCGCCTGAAGACCTTGGAGGAGATATGCGGTTGAATCTGCCCGGTCGCAGCGGCTGGCAGGGCCTTGGCGACTTGCGGTCTTGCATGCTGTTGGCTGCGCTGGTGCTGGCGTCTTTACTGGCCTCTTGTACAACTACGCCGGCATCGCAAGCGCCGGCGCGGCTGGGGTTGAAACTGGCGCCGGCAGCCTTAGGCGCCAATATCAGTTTGCAACAGCATTTGACGGTCGAACGCAATGGTCGTGTCGATCAGCTTGATGCTGCGCTGGAAATCGATCAACAGCAATTCAATATGGTCGGACTGGCGTTCGGCCAGCGTGTCTTGAGCCTGCATTATGATGGGCAGACTTTGCAGTCCTGGCGTCATCCCATGCTGCCGTCCCAGGTGCGGGCCGAAGATGTGTTGGAAGATACGCAATTGACATTGTGGCCACTGGCAGCAATTCGCCAGGCGCTGCCGGCAGGCTGGGCGATCGAGCAACAAGGATTGCAGCGAACCCTGTCGCTGCAAGGAGAGACGGTGACGGTGATCAACTACAGCACGCCGACGCCGTGGGACGGCAAAGTGGAACTGAATAACCTGCGCTACCATTATCGTTTGACGATCGAGTCGGTCAGCGACACTGCCGTTGACGCCCCGGCTCCATCTGCCACAACCGTACCAACTGCGGCGCCATAAGCATGTTTTATCTCAATCAACTCGGCATGATTTGTCCGCTTGGTGAAAACCACGCCGAGATCAGCCGCCGCCTGTTCGCTGGCGACAGCGGCGTCGTCATGACGCCGCGCTATTCGTCGGGGCGGGCGCCGGAGCAGGATCTGGCGCTGGGTTGCGTGGAGGCGGTTCTGCCGGATATCAGCGGGCTGCCGTTGGACCAGCGCAGCCGCAATAACCAACTGGCACTGGCGGCGCTGGCGCAGATCCGGCCGCAAGTGGATGCGGCCATACAACAGTTTGGCGCGGACCGAGTGGCTATCGTGCTTGGCACCAGCACCTCTGGCATAGCGCAGAGCGAAGCGGCGTTTCGCTATCGGCTGGCGAACGGTGAGTTTCCTGCCGATTTTGGTTATGGACAGCAAGAAATGGCTTCGCCGGCGGCGACCTTAGCGTCGGTGCTGGGCGTGACCGGGCCCGCCTATGTGCATTCCAGCGCCTGTGCGTCGAGCAGCAAGGCTATGGCTAGCGCTGCGCGCTTGATCAAGATGGGCTTATGCGATGCGGTGTTGACCGGCGGGGTTGATTCTCTGTGCGCCTTTACCGTGGCCGGCTTTACCGCACTGGAATCGGTCAGCGTAGCGCGCTGCAATCCGTTCAGCGCCAATCGCAACGGTATTAATATCGGTGAGGGCGCCGCCTTGTTCTTGATGAGCAAGGCTGAGGCCATCGTGAGTTTGCGCGGCTGGGGTGAATCCTCAGACGGTTATCATATTTCAGCGCCGGATCCGTCCGGCGCAGGTGCTCGCAGTGCAATGGAACAAGCTCTGGCGCGCGCCGGTGTGACGCCGCAACAAATCGATTACATCAACTTGCATGGCACGGCTACTGTGCAAAACGACGCCATGGAAGGGCGGGCGGTTGCTGCTATGTTCGCTGACCATGTGGCGCTCAGCTCGACCAAGCCTTTCACCGGCCACGCGCTGGGAGCCGCCGGTGCGGTCGAGGCGGGCTTGTGTTGGCTGGCAATGCAGGACAATAATCCGCAGGGCCGGTTGCCGCCGCATTTGTGGGATGGCGTCAGCGATCCTGGTTTGCCGCAGCTCAATCTGTTGCCCATCGGCGCCCGTCTGGGACAACCTTTGCGTTTGGTTTTGAGTAACTCTTTTGCATTTGGCGGCGCCAATGCAAGTTTGCTGTTGGGGCGTGAATGATGAGTGCGTCGATCATAAATCAGTCGAGGACAAAGCAGTCGAGGACAAATCAGTCGAACACGGTCGAATCCTTGGATATTCGCCGTTTTTTGCCGCATTCCGGCGTCATGGTGTTGCTGGACCGGCTGCTGGAAGTCGGACCGGAAGATTTGTGGGCTGAGGTGACTATCCGGCCCGACAGTATGTTTTGCGACGCCCATGGCGTGCCTGGCTGGGTCGGCGTCGAATATATGGCGCAGGCAATTGCCGCCTACGCTGGGTATGCCGCGCAGTTGTGCAACGATGCGGTGAAAATCGGTTTCTTGCTGGGCACCCGGCGCTACGAAGCCAATTGCCCAAGCTTTGCTATCGGCAGCAAGCTGAAAGTACATGTACACAGAATATTGCAGGCAGACAATGGGATAGGATCGTTCGAATGCCATATCCATTCTGCCGGGCAGCAACTGGCTAGCGCCACCGTTACCGTGTTTCAGCCGGCTGATGCGGCTGTTTTTCTTGAGGGAAGTAGTGAATGACGTTGGAATTGAATATGGCAGAACCCCCAACTACCCGGTTAGACAAAACCGTGCTGGTCACCGGCTCCAGCCGCGGGATCGGCAAGGCCATCGCATTGCGCCTGGCGCGCGACGGTTACGATATTGTCTTGCATTGCCATCAACAGCGTGAGGCAGCCGATGCCGCAGCGCACAGCGTGCGTGAGCTGGGGCTACAAGCGCGCGTCTTGCAATTCGATATAGGCGATCGCCGGGCCAGCGCTAGCGCCTTGCTGGCAGACATCGAGCAACACGGCTGTTATTACGGCGTGGTGTGCAATGCCGGTGTCGCGCGCGACAATGCTTTTCCTGCCATGCCGGGGGAGGATTGGGATCTGGTCCTGAAGACCAACCTGGATGGTTTCTACAATGTCCTCAATCCCCTGGTGATGCCGATGGTGCAGCGCCGCGCACCTGGCCGTATCGTGACTTTGGCTTCGGTGTCGGGATTGATCGGCAACCGCGGCCAGGTCAATTACAGCGCGGCCAAAGCCGGGATTATCGGCGCCACCAAAGCGCTGGCGATCGAGCTGGCCAAACGCAACATCACGGTCAACTGCGTGGCGCCTGGTTTGATAGAAACCGACATGATCGATCAGGTGCCGCTGGATGAAGCGCTCAAGCTGATTCCGGCGCGCCGGGTCGGCAAACCGGAGGAAGTGGCGGCGACGGTGGCTTTCCTGATGCATGCCGATGCCGCATATATCACGCGCCAGGTGATTTCGGTTAACGGAGGCATGGCATGACAGGCACAACAACAGCACGCCGGGTAGTGGTGACCGGCATGTCCGGCATCAGCCCGATCGGTAACGACTGGTGCGCCATTCGCGCTCATCTCGGCAGTTATCGCAACGCCATAGTACGGATGGAAGACTGGGCCGGTTACGACGGCTTGAACACCCAGTTGGGCGCCCCTGCCGCGGAATTCGCCTTGTCCGATCGCTATAACCGCAAAACCATGCGCAGCATGGGACGAGTCGCTTTGATGGCGACCCGCGCTAGCGAACTGGCTCTGATCGATGCCGGCCTGATAGACGATCCGGTGCTGAAAAGCGGCGCCTGCGGAATCGCCTACGGTTCTTCCGCAGGTACGCCGCAGGCGATCGGCGATTTTGGCCGGATGATGGATGAACGCAGTACGCGGGGTATCACCGCTACTACCTATATCAAAATGATGGCGCACACCGCGCCGGTCAATATCGGTGTGTTTTTCGGCATTACCGGGCGCGTGATCACCACTTCCAGCGCCTGCACTTCCGGCAGCCAGGGGATTGGTTACGCATATGAAGCTATCCGTAGTGGCCGCCAGCAAATCATGATCGCCGGCGGCGCCGAAGAATTGTGCGCTACCGAAGCGGCGGTATTCGATACGCTGTTTGCCACCAGCGTGCGCAATGACACGCCGGCCATGACGCCTAGCCCATTTGACAGCAGCCGGGATGGTCTGGTGATAGGTGAAGGCGCGGGCAGTTTGATTCTGGAAGATTTCGAACATGCGCGTGCCAGAGGTGCAAAGATGTACGCCGAAATCGTCGGTTTCGGCACCAATAGCGACGGCTGTCACGTCACCCATCCAAACGCCGATACCATGCAGGTCGCGATGACGCTGGCGCTGGCTGACGCCGCATTGCCGGCAGCAGCGATTGGCTATATCAATGCCCATGGCACCGGCACCGAACAGGGCGATATTGCCGAGTCTTACGCAACTGCGGCTGTATTTGGCCAGCGCACGCCTATCAGTTCACTCAAGAGTTATACCGGGCACACGCTAGGTGCTTGCGGCGCTCTGGAAGCCTGGATCGGTATCGAAATGATGCGTTCCGACTGGTTTGCGCCGACCATCAACCTGAAGCAAGTGGATCCGCTATGTGCTGACCTGGACTACATTGTCGATCAGGGGCGCAGTTTGCAATGCGAATATTTCATGTCGAATAATTTTGCGTTTGGCGGTATCAATACATCCTTGATTTTCAAACGTCTGGATTAGCGCTGCAAATGCCGTCCGCTGTTATTTTTCTGCACAACGCCAATCAGTTGGCGGATGAAGACCGCGACCGTTTTCTTGCCTGTTTAAGTGAAGCGGAGCTGTTGCGTTACCAGCGTTTCCTGCGGCCGCTGCGCCAGCGTGAATTTTTATCAGGCCGGATATTGCTACGCTTTGCCATGTCACGCCTGGCCGGCATTGCGCCTGACGCCGTGCATGTCATCGAGCGTAAAAATCAAGCACCGTTGGTGCAGCTGCCCGTTACCAGCACTGTGCACCCCCGCTTCAGCTTGTCGCATAGCCGCGGCTGGGTTGCTTGTGCCGCCAGCGTTGATTCGGCGCTGGGTCTAGACATAGAGGCGCTGGATACTGAGCGCGACGTGGATGCGATTGGTCGCGCCGCCTTTTCTGATGCCGAAAGCAGTTGGCTATCCAGCCGTCCCGTCGAAAATAAAGTGGCGGACTTCTATACCTTGTGGAGCAGCAAAGAGGCAGTGTTTAAATTAATGTCGGCCCAGGAGGGCGACGCAGCGTCACCTGAGCTGGTAGCCGGTGGGGTACGTTTGCGATCAGGGCCGGGATGGCATGCACGCACATGGTCGCAGCAAGGCTTGGCAATCGCGCTATGCAGCGGCGATCGCTTGCATTCGGTAGCGCAGATCTACCTGCTTGGCGCCACGCCGTCGGCCTGGTCGGAACAGTTAGGCAATGACTGATTCGCCGGGCAACAACGGTTGCCTATTTCCGCGCCCATAGCCAGTTCCAGAACCCAGGCAGGCGCACAACTTGTGCGCTGTCACGTACGCTTCTTGCCAGGGCCGCACGCTCTAGTGCGGCCTTGTCGTCGTAAAACGGCTTGCTTGCAACCGGCAGCTGGACCGCACGCGCGCAATCCATCAGTATTTGCAAATATTCCGCCATGTGATCGGCAGTGTAACTATTTATATCGTGGAAAGTCACCACCACCGGGATACTTCCATCGACCGTCGGCAACTCGCCTGCGGCAATCCGCTCGCGCACGTCAGTCAACAGATGCAACATGTTGGAGCGTCTTCTCAGGCTGAACTTGATGCCATATATCTTGCCGTCGTTCGCGCTCAAATCCGTCAGCAAAATGTGCATGCCATGCTGTTGGTAAACGTCAAAAGTACGCTTGTCGTAGTTCCAGAACGGCGGCCGAACCAGTTTCGGCGCGCTTCCCTGAATGGACGCAATGTCGGCAATGCCATCGTTTAGCGATTGTTCGAATATTTCGGGGCTAAGGGAGCGATGGTTTGCATGACGTGGCGTAGCAGTATGAAAGCCAAGTAAATGCCCTTCATCAATTTCACGCCGCAATATGTTTCGCCCGAAGTCCGTCTCGCCAGCGTCAGACGAACGGGTCTGCACAAAAAAGAGGGCTTTGATGCCGGGTTGCAGTGGATTATGCGTGAGCGTGTTCAGTATGGACAGTGTCGGATTGTCAGTCCTTGGTCTGGCCGGGCCATCGTCGAAAGTCAGCAGAAACCGAATCGGCGCTTGAGATTTTAATCGCTCGGCAGTTTGAGGTGAGACAGGAACCGGTTCAATAGCGCAACCTGTAGCGCCGATCGCCACGAAAATCACGATCAAGCCGGAAATGATCTTTTTGATCTGTCGTGATGAGGTAAAAATTACGTTGTGCAATGGCATTATTGAAACGAGAAGCGAAGACAAGTGGTGGCAGACAGTAGGGCAGTGGGTGACTTTGGGGGCGACGCGCCGCTAATGATACGCCCTCGACCTGCGCTGTTCGCTAGCTGTTACAAACAACAACAATTGCGGTGGCCGTATAGGTAAGCATGGGTGTCAAAAAATATTCTTGAGAGCGCGGAGGCTGTATGAGCAGGCCCTGGCGGTTTCAGGCAGATCGCATGGTCCGTATTTTTGTTGTGCTTAAAAACAACATTTCGCCAAATATTGCAAAATTGTACTTTTTTTGTGGACGGAATTTTATAGAAATGTTAAGTTTTGCGCCCTGACAACTTTCCGAGTTGAAATGTGAACTCTGGGTGATCAGAAGCCAAGGCTGATTCCTGTTGATAGCATCAATTGGGTATCAGCTTGGGTATTAGCTATTTATATCTTATTGTCGATTGCCCCCAAGGGGGAGTTTTGGAGAAGAGCAATTGAAGCAAATTAGAGTGATTCCAATATTGGCCGCGACAGCGTTGCTGTCAGCGCTGGGTGGTTGCGCCACCGAGACTTCCAACGCCTTGCCGGTGCTGAAGGTAGAGACCGCCAACAAGCCATACAATGGCGCGCGTACTCAGATCGCAGTTGGTAAATTTGATAACCGCTCCAGCTATATGCGCGGCATCTTTTCCGACGGCGTCGATCGCCTGGGCGGACAAGCCAAGACCATTCTGATTACCCATCTCCAGCAAACCAATCGCTTCAATGTCCTCGATCGGGACAATATGGAAGAGATCAGGCAAGAGGCTGCTTTGCAGAAGCAAGCCCAGACCCTGAAGGGCGCGGATTTTGTCGTCACCGGCGACGTCACCGAGTTTGGCCGCAAGGAAGTCGGCGACCAGCAGCTGTTCGGTATTCTGGGCCGTGGCAAGACGCAGACTGCGTATGCCAAAGTGAATCTGAATATCGTCAATATCAAAACTTCGGAAGTGGTGTACTCCACCCAAGGTGCTGGCGAATACAACCTGGCTGCGCGCGAGATCATCGGTTTCGGCGGCACCGCCAGTTACGACTCCACGCTGAACGGCAAAGTACTTGACCTGGCGATGCGTGAAGCCATCAACAATCTGGTCGCCGCTATCGATTCCGGCGCTTGGCAACCTAGTAAATAACCACAACTCAGAACGCCAAATATCATGAAGAACAAGTTTGTAAAACGGCATGTCTTGTCAATTTCGTTGCCATTTGCCTTGACCGCTTGCGCGCTGCTGGCAGGCTGCAATACACCACCGAAACCGCTATATCAGTGGGAAAGTTATCAGCCGCAGGTCTATGAGTATTTCAAGGGACAGGCTTCGGTAGAGCAGGTGACAGTTCTGGAGCGCGATCTGCAGAAAATCCGCGCAGCCGGGAATATGCCGCCGCCGGGATATCACGCCCAACTGGGAATGTTATACGCCAGCCTGGGAAAAGAGGAGCAAGTGGTGCAGGAGTTCCAGACAGAGAAAGAGCTGTTTCCGGAGTCATCGGCCTACATGGATTTCCTGATGAGAAAATTCAAAAAATAAGAGGGTGGACATGTTAGAAAAGATTATGAAGTCGTTGGTTTGCATATCGGTCGTACTGCTGGCTGCGGGCTGCGCTGCACCTGTCAAGCAGCTTGACTATACGGCGTTCAAGCAAAGCCGTCCTAAAACCATCCTGATATTGCCGCCATTGAACGAGTCGCCGGACGTCGCGGCAACCTACAGCATGTTGTCGCAGATGAGCTATCCTCTGGCCGAGGCTGGTTATTATGTGTTGCCGGTGGCGTTGGTCGATGAGACGCTCAAGCAAAACGGCATGACCAACGCTGCAGACATTCACACGATTGCGGCGGCCAAGTTGCAGGAAATCTTTGGCGCTGACGCCGCACTGTATGTCACCGTGAGCAAGTACGGTTCCACTTATACAGTGGTGAATAGCGTGGTTGAGGTGAGGGCCAATGCCAAGCTGATCGACTTGAAAAGCGGCGCTCTTCTGTGGTCGGGTACCGCCAGCGCCTCCAGCAATGAAGGAAACAATAATAGCGGCGGCGGTTTAATTGGCGTACTGGTGACGGCAGTCGTCAATCAGATTATCAATAACGTTTCCGACAAGAGCCACGACATTGCCGGCTTGACCAGTCAGCGTTTGTTATCGACTAATCAGCCGAACGGTATCTTGCACGGTCCGCATTCACCGAAATACGGCACCGAATGATGTAATCCGGATTGACCATGCCAAGGTTTGGCATGGTCATGTGGCTTTCAAAATTTCAAACACCCAGCCTGTGTTTTTGCAGTACTTCTGTTTCACACTGGCTGCGGCTGCTTCATATATATCAGAGCTTTTTCAGGCGCTTTGCGTTGGCTGTTGCCCGTGCATGAATCGGATGCAATCCGGTTTGGGCAATATTCGCTAGCGAGGTGTTGAGCTGGGACACCGCTTCCGCCGAGTTGCGCATGGTGTCATGTGCCAGTTTGCTCTGGCGATGTCCTGACTGGTGCAGCGTGCTGCTGCTGGCTACCGACATCAGGTTGGCGGCGCCATCCAGCATGTGTTGAATCGCCAGCCTGGCAACTTCCTGATGCAAGCTCATCATCCGGATTGCCATGGCGTGCGCCGACTCGGTTGCCGCCTCCATTTTTTCCTGGCTCATCAGATTGAATTCATTGCGGTCGCTCACGCTTGGCGCCGGGCCGGCCAGCGCCAGGCGTGCGGTGCGGTGGCCGATCACCTGTGCGGATGCGCTCATCATTTCCCCGGTTTTGAACAGCAGGTCGGTCCAGGCGCTCATTGGGCTGGCGACGACGGAATTGCGGACGCGGTACGATTTCATGGTGATTCCTTGATCGTCTGACGACAGTAAATTAATTTAAACGGTGTTCGGGCCGCAGGACGTCATGCCTGTCTGATACAGGTCGGCAGTAAGTCGTGCAGTTGTTCGAGACGCTTACTCAGTTATAGTCTTGATAGCGCTAACAATACCTCTTTTTATCTACCGGTTGTGGTTTTTATGCCGCATTGCAACATAATTTTGCAATTTAATGGGTTGTTTAATATAAAGGCAATTAAATTGCTCTTTGAGCTGTCCCTATGACGCACTTGGTTAAAATTCCCAAATCTTCATAAATGCGTAACATTGCTTCGGGTAAAATCCAGATATGAAAATTTTGATCAGCAACGACGATGGTTACTTGGCGCCGGGCATCATCGCACTGGCGAATGCGCTGACGCCGATTGCCGAAATCGTAGTGGTGGCGCCGGACAGCAATCGCTCCGGCTCTTCCAATTCGCTGACCCTGGATCGCCCTCTATCCGTGCAACGCGCCGAAAACGGCTTTTATTTTGTTAACGGAACCCCGTCTGATTGTGTGCATATAGCGTTGACCGGCTTGCTTAATTTTCGACCGGATCTGATTGTGTCTGGCATTAATCAGGGCCAAAACATGGGCGATGACACCCTTTATTCCGGCACCGTGGCGGCGGCCACCGAGGGGTTTTTGTTTGGCATTCCCGCCATCGCTTTTTCGCAGTTGCACAAAGGCTGGGATGAGTTGGAGGCGGCAGCCATGGTGGCGCGAGAAATTGTCGAACGCCGTTTCGATAATTTGCCGCAACCTTATCTGCTGAATGTGAATATTCCCAATCTGCCTTACGACCAGTTGAAATCGATAGTGGCAACCCGTTTGGGAAAGCGGCATGAGTCGGAGGCAGTCATCAGGGATAAAGACCCGCATGGCCGCGACATATACTGGATCGGACCGCCAGGCGCCGCGCGCGACGCTGGCGAGGGCACCGATTTCCATGCGACGGCCAACGGCCATGTCTCGATCACTCCCTTGCAAATAGATTTGACGCATGCGGCGCAGTTGGCCGGGCTAAGGAAAGACTTGTCATGACCGACAAGGCCAAGCGTTTCCCGCTGACGCTGTCGTCGCTGGTCGACAAGAAATCCGGCGCTGACCAGAATAAGCGTAGCGTCGCCACCCCGCAGACCGCAACCAAAAACGCAGCTTGGGAAAATGCCCGGTCGACCTCCCGGAATGCTGCTGGCGTGTCGCCAACGGCGCCGGCAAGCAAGCCGCTGTCACGGCCTATGCAAACCGCAAGCCATGTCGAGCGCTCAGGCTCGATGGTGTCCGAAGGGGTGCGCAAAGCCATGGTGGAGCGGGTTGCCAGGCAAGGTGTAAATGACGCCAAAGTGCTGGCCGCGATGGCAGCGGTGCCACGCCATATGTTCATGGAGCCAGGCTTGTCGAGCCAGGCGTACATCGATGCCTCGCTGCCGATCGGCCATCATCAGACAATTTCCCAGCCGTATATCGTGGCGCGCATGATAGAGATCATGCGTGATAACCAGCAAGGCGGCATCTTGAATCGCGTGCTGGAAATCGGCACCGGCTGCGGCTATCAGGCGGCGGTGCTGTCTCTGGTTGCCAAGGAAGTCTATTCGATAGAGCGCATCAAGCCGTTGCATGAACTGGCAAGAAGCAACTTGCGCCCGCTGCGGATTGCCAACATCCGTTTGCATTACGGAGATGGTATGCTTGGGCTGCCACAAGTGGCACCTTTCGACGGTATCATACTGGCTGCAGCCGGCCTCGAAGTGCCGCAAGCTTTACTAGACCAAATGACGATTGGCGGCCGCCTGGTGGCCCCGGTCGGCGCCCGTCATCAAGTACTGCAGCTCATCCAGCGAACAAGTAAATTTGATTGGACCAGTACCACACTGGAAGACTGTCATTTTGTGCCTCTGCGTGCCGGGACAGCTTGAACAGAATTAAATCAATTGTTGCATCTGGTGAAATAAATTGACGAATAAATTGACGAATAATCAGCGACCACGTCGCACATACTAATAAATGTAATGAGAATGAAGAAAACTCGCTTTATAGCTTTAGGATTAATGGTGGGTACGCTTGCCGCATGTACCACTCCGCGCACCCCCGCTCCGGTAGTCGAGCGGCGACCAGGCGGCAACGGCGCAGTAGCTGGCGCAGCCACACCCGATGCACCACGAGCCACTGAAGGACGCGGCTCTTACACTGTGAAGCAAGGCGATACCTTGTATCGGATTGCACTTGAATTCGGTCAAAGTTATCGCGATATCGTGGCTTGGAACAAACTGGAAAATGCGAATGACATCAAGGTTGGCCAAGTGCTGCGGGTGCAGCCCCCGGACGGTGGTTCGGGTTCGGCCGGCGGCGCCCAGATTGGCAATGTAGCCTCTGGCTCGGGAGTGGAAGTAAGGTCGCTGGGGGCGGCAACTCCAACCTCCAGCGCAGTCGCCGGCAATGCCGGCAACAAGAGCGGGCCGCGCGGTGACAAACGCCCGTATTCCGACAGCACACTGGCTGAATTGCAGAAACCTGATGCAGCCTCGTCCAGCGAGGTGTCGAAACCCGCAACGGCGCCGGCCGTGGCCGCACCTGCCGCTACCGCCGCCGCTAGCAGTGCAGCCTCTGCGGCGGCGCCATCGTCCGGCGATGAAGATCGGGTGGACTGGATGTGGCCGGCGGAAGGCAAGCAGGTCGCCTCTTTCGATCAGGGTAAGAAAGGCATCGATATTTCCGGCAAGGCTGGGCAGACTGTGGTTGCCGCAGCTGGCGGCAAGGTGATGTATGCCGGTAGCGGGATTCGCGGTTATGGTAATTTAGTTATCATCAAACATACCAGCAACTTGTTGTCCGCTTACGCGCATAATAAGAGCATCCTGGTAAAAGAGGGACAGACGGTGAGCAAGGGCCAGAAAATTGCTGAAATGGGGAATTCGGACAGCGACGCAGTCAAGCTGCATTTCGAAATTCGCCAGCAAGGCAAACCTGTGGATCCATCGAAATTCTTACCTAATCGATAAATGAGCAAACGGCCGACAGATCATCAGGATGACGAGCTTGACGTCTCATCGGAGCAGCTTGCCGATGATGGGCAAGATGATGTCGATGCTGTCACCGAGCAGGACGCTGACGACGAGGTTGTGGTTGACGGCGTGGTGGTGGTGGTCGATGGCGTCGAGGAGCTGAAGAAGGTCTTGGCAGCCGAGCTTTCGACTGACACCACGCAGCACTATTTGAATCAGATCGGCACCCGGCCGTTGTTGTCGGTCACCGAGGAAGTGCATTTTGCGACCTTGGCGAAACAGGGCAATTTCGAAGCTCGGCAGAAAATGATCGAGCACAATTTGCGCCTGGTAGTCTCGATTGCCAAGCACTATATCAACCGTGGCGTCGCCTTGCTCGATCTGATCGAGGAAGGCAATCTCGGTTTGATGCGCGCGATCGATAAATTCGAGCCTGAGCGCGGCTTCCGTTTCTCTACCTATGCCACCTGGTGGATACGTCAAAGTATCGAGCGCGCCATCATGAATCAGGCGCGCACCGTGCGATTGCCGGTGCACATGGTGCGCGAATTGAACCAGATCCTGCGCGCCAAATATCATCTGGAAGCACAGCACCACGACGGTAAGGACGCCAGCGCCGAAGATATCGCTCATCTGGTCGATAGGCCGGTGGAAGACGTGCAGGACGTGCTGGCCTTGTCCGAGCATGCTGCATCGCTGGATGCGCCGCTGGATCAGGATCCGCTGGCCAGCCTGATGGATTTGCTGCCGAGCGCTACCGAGGAAAATCCCGATTCGCGCGCCGAACAGCAGGAAATGTCGATTCTGGTGCGAGTCTGGCTGGAAAAGCTGACGGACAAGCAGCGCAACGTGATCATGCGTCGTTTTGGCTTGGATAACGACGATCCATCGACGCTGGAAGAGCTGGCGGCCGAAATAGGCGTCACGCGCGAGCGGGTACGGCAAATCCAACAAGAGGCGCTGCTCAAGCTGAAGCGCTTGCTGGGCGCCAAAGGTGTCGGCAAGGACTCCTTTCTCTAAGAGATCGTTGATACGCTGCGGCAGCATTCCTGCCGTACCCCTGCCGCAGATGGCGCTATAATCTCGGACTATTTTCTTTCCATTTGTTGTCCATGACGGGCAACGTATAACTGCTTTCTATGCAACAAGATACTATCGATATCAAATCCCTCGACATGGATGCGCGCGGGATCGGCCATTTGCAAAATGAGGATGGCAGCCAGGGCAAGGTTATTTTTGTCGAGGGTGCTTTGCCGGGCGAACGAGTCAGTTTCCTGTCATATCGCAAGAAGCCGAAATGGGAAGCGGCCACCATGACCGCCTTGCACAACGAGTCGGTATTGCGGGTGAAGCCGAAGTGCGCCGTATTCGGCATGTGCGGGGGCTGCGCCATGCAACACCTGGAACCGACTGCTCAGGTAGCCATCAAACAGCGCGTGCTGGAAGACAATCTGTGGCATATCGGCAAGGTCAAGGCGGAATCCATGCTGCGCCCGATTTATGGGCCGACCTGGGGTTATCGCTACCGGGCCCGCATATCGGTGCGCAATGTGCCTAAAAAAGGCGGGGTGCTGGTCGGTTTTCATGAGAGAAAATCATCTTTCATCACGGACATGAAAGCCTGCGAAATATTGCCGGCGAATGTGTCGGCGATGCTGGTGCCGCTACGCCATCTGATCGCTTCGCTGAGCCTGATTGACCACATTCCACAGATAGAACTGGCGGTAGGCGAGGGGCCGCAAGGCAAGATTACTGCGCTGGTATTGCGCATCATGGCGGCCTTGACGGCTGATGACGAAGTCAAGCTGAAGGCGTTTGCCGACCAGTATCAAGTGAATTGGTGGTTGCAGACTGCAGGCCCGGACAGCGCCTACCCGTTTTATCCGACGCAGGCTGAGCTGTATTACACCTTGCCTGAATTTGGCGTGCGCATGCCTTTCAAGCCTACCGATTTCACCCAGGTGAATCATCAAATCAACCGGGTAATGGTAGCGCGTGCTCTGCGTTTGCTGGATGTGCAGCCGCATGAGCGGGTGGCTGACCTGTTTTGCGGCTTGGGAAATTTCACTCTACCCTTGGCCACTCAAGCGCAGCAAGTGGTCGGCATCGAAGGCAGTCAAGCCTTGATCGACCGTGCCGGCGAAAATTCAGCGGTCAATCAATTGGCCGGCAAGACCACTTTTTATTGCCGCAATCTGTTTGAGGCAAGTGCTGAGGATTTTGTCGCGTTGGGCAAGTTTGACCGGATGCTGATCGATCCGCCGCGCGATGGTGCAGCGGCGGTGTGCGAAGCGATTGTCGGGCTTGCGGAAATTGATAAAACATTGATGCCGAAGCGCATTGTGTATGTCTCATGCAGTCCCTCGACTTTGGCGCGCGACGCCGGTTTGCTGACCGCCGGCGGCTATCGTTTGAGCCAGGCCGGGGTGGTGAATATGTTCCCGCACACTGCCCATGTGGAATCGATTGCGGTGTTCGATCTGCTTTAAGTTGTGCGATGCTATAAATAAAAAAGCCGGCAAAAAGCCGGCTTTTTACATTTTTGGGGTTGCTTAATTCCGATTGCCACCGAAAATGCCCAGCAGGGAAAGCAGGTTGACAAAGATATTGTAGACATCCAGATACAGGCTCAGTGTTGCTGAAATGTAATTTGTCTCGCCGCCATTGATGATGCGTTGCACGTCATACAAGATATAGGCTGAGAAAATCGCGATGGCAATTACCGATACCGCCAGATAGAGCGCCGGCACTTGCAGGAAAACGTTCGCCAAAGAGGCCAGCAGCAGCACTACCACGCCGGCAAACAGCCATTTCCCCATAGCCGAAAAATCGCGTTTGCTGACCGTTGCGATGCTTGCCATCACCACAAAAACGCTGGCAGTGCCACCGAAAGCCATCATGATCAGCGTCGCGCCATTGGAAAAGCCGACCAGCGTGTGGCCGATCAGGCGTGACAGCATCAGGCCCATGAAGAAGGTAAAGCCGAGCAAGAGCAAAACGCCCCAGCCGGTATTTTTGGTCTTTTCAATTGCATAGAAGAAACCAAATGCCACAGCCATGAAGGCCATGAAGCCGATCAGCGGACTGTTTCTAAAGAAACTAAAATCCATCTGTACCCCAAGCCAGGCGCCGGCAATCGTCGGCAGCATGGACAGCGCCAGCAGCCAGTACGTGTTGCGTAGCACGCGGTGCTGCGCGCTTAGTGCGGTGCTGCCCGGTGAGTAGGTCGGTTGCAGATTTTGGTCCATCAGGGACTCCTTTGGAAATTGCGAAAATATTAAACTGTTGCGATCATAGCACTACCAACAGCATCTTTACATCAGACAATAAAGCAGCAAAGTGGTTCTATCGATGGCTTCCACGATCTGCAGCTTGCGTTTTGGCTAGTTTTGACGATGCTACATGGGTGTTTCGTGTTAAAATCAAAGGTTGATTGAACTATTAACCAGTCATTTAAATACGCACTTTAACCCTTTCATTTTATTGGAGTTTTTCAGATGGCAATTGAACGCACCCTGTCGATTATCAAACCGGACGCAGTCGCAAAAAACGTAATCGGTCAAATTTACACCCGTTTTGAAAACGCTGGCTTGAAAATCGTTGCTGCCCGCATGACGCATCTGTCGCGCGCAGAAGCTGAAGGTTTCTACGCGGTTCACCGCGAACGTCCTTTCTTCAAGGATCTGGTTGATTTCATGATCTCCGGCCCAGTGATGATTCAAGCGCTGGAAGGCGAAAATGCAGTGTTGAAGCACCGCGACCTGATGGGCGCAACCGATCCTAAGAAGGCAGAAAAGGGCACTATCCGTGCTGACTTCGCTGATTCGATCGACGCAAACGCAGTGCACGGTTCGGACGCAGTAGAAGCCGCAAAAGTTGAAATCGCTTATTTCTTCCCAGCTGCTTAATTGCTGCCGGTAAGTCAAAACAAGTAAAAACTTGTTGGTAACTTGTTTTGTAAACTGATGTAATTGCTTTAAAAAGCTTGCATAGTTGGGGATAGGGTAAAGCGCCGCGGTTTTGCGTCTCTTGAACTCTGTCCCGCAATTATTTTAAATTGGAAATGCCATGACTGCTCTCACCAACCTGCTGGATCTGGATCCCGCACAACTGACCGCTTATTGCGGTGAGTTGGGTGAGAAGCCGTTTCGCGCAAAACAATTACTGCGCTGGATTCATCAATTCGGCGCACACGATTTCGATGCAATGACAGATCTGGCCAAGTCATTGCGTGACAAACTGGCGACCCGGGCTATTATCGCGGCTCCCGCTGTGATCAGCGACCACACCTCGTCCGACGGCACCCGCAAGTGGCTGCTCGATGTCGGTCAGGGTAATGCGGTGGAGACGGTGTTTATTCCAGAAGAAAATCGCGGCACCTTGTGTATTTCGACGCAGGCCGGCTGCGCAGTAAATTGCCGCTTTTGCTCCACCGGCAAGCAAGGCTTCAGCCGCAATCTGACAGTCGGTGAAATTATCGGCCAGTTGTGGATGGCTGAGTTTGAATTGCGCAAGTCCAAGGGCGTCGAGCCAGGTCATAAAGGCGAGCGCCAGATCACCAACGTGGTGATGATGGGCATGGGCGAACCCTTGCTGAATTACGAACCGACAGTGACTGCGCTGAAGCTGATGCTGGACGATAACGCCTACGGTTTATCGCGCCGCCGCGTGACTTTGTCTACCAGCGGTGTAGTGCCGATGATCGATAAGCTGTCGCAGGATTGTGCGGTGGCGATGGCGGTATCGCTGCATGCGTCCAACGACACTTTGCGCGATGGCCTGGTGCCGCTGAACAAGAAATATCCGTTGCGTGACCTGATGGCTGCCTGCAAGCGTTATCTGGAGTTCGCGCCGCGCGATTTCATTACTTTTGAATACTGCATGCTGGATGACGTCAACGATACCGACGCCCACGCACGCGAGTTGATCGCCTTGGTGCAAGGCCATGCCGGCAGCCCCGCGGTGCCATGCAAATTCAATCTGATCCCGTTCAATCCTTTCCCCGAATCCGGATTGAAGCGTTCGAACAATCCACGCATTAAAGCCTTCGCCCAGATCTTGATGGACGCCGGCATCGTCACCACCGTGCGCAAGACGCGCGGCGATGACATCGATGCGGCTTGCGGCCAGCTTGCCGGCGAAGTGCAGGACCGGACACGGGTGCAAGAGCGCATGCAAAAAATGACTGAATATCAGCAGAAGTTCGGGAAGAATTTTGGCCGCATCATCGAGGTGTCTCAGTGACAGAACAAGTGAGTAGCAAGCTAGGGGGCTGGCGCGGCCGGCTGATGTTCGCTGCAGCGGCATTGTCGCTATTGACTGGCTTGAGTGCTTGCACCAATCCGCCGCGCAGCAGCGACAGTGACGGCGGTTCACGCAAGGAACTGGCTACCAGTTCCGATCAGACAGAAGCGCAACGCCGTGCCGGCATTCGTTTGCAACTGGCGGTTGGTTATTACGAACAGCGTCAGCTGGAGGTCGCGCTGGACGAGATCAAACAGGCTTTGGCTGCAGATCCTGAGCTGGCGGATGCGTATAGCGTGCGCGGCCTGATCTACATGGATATGAGCGAAAACCGGTTGGCTGACGATAATTTCCAGCGCGCCTTGCGGCTTTCCCCGAATAATCCGGATTACGCCAATAACTATGGCTGGTTCTTGTGTCAGAACGGGCGGGCAAAAGAATCGATTACCCATTTCGAAACCGCACTGAAAAGCCGAAATTATCAGTCGCCGGCAAAGGCACTGACGAACGCTGGTGTTTGCAGTCTCAAATTCAACGATACCGCGGCGGCGCAACGTTACCTGTCGCAAGCCTTTCAGTTTGACGCCAGCAATCCTCTGACGAATGCCAAGCTGGCGCAGCTGGCGTATGACCGCAACGATTATGAACGGGCTCGGTTTTATATTGGTCTCGTATTGAAAACCGATGTGCAAAATGCAGAAGCATTATGGACAGCAATCAAAGTGGAGCGAAAGTTGGGTGACACAGCTGCAGAAGCAAGTTTGGTGACGCAATTACGTCGTCGTTTTGCCGGCTCCCCGGAGTTCGCGGCCTATCAGCGCGGGGCGTTCAATGAGTGAGTCCCAGCAGCTGAAAGCAGCAGATGTCGAGCCGGAAAACTTGGAAAGTGCAGCTCTCGAAGCCGCCGCCAGCCCGCTTTCGTTAGGTGCGCAATTGGCCAGCAAGCGCGAGCAGTTGGGCTGGTCGGTGCCGGATGTGGCTAGTCATCTGAAGCTGGCGCCGCGTCAGATCGACGCCATGGAAGCCGATAATTATGCTGCTCTGCCAACCATGGTGATGACGCGCGGTTTTATCCGTTCCTACGCAAAATTGCTGGGTCTGGATGCGAACGCTTTGCTCGCAACCATTTCGCCTGCGGTTGCCGCGCAATCGGCTAGCAGCCCAGTCCATAGCCAATTGTCAACACCTTTCGCCGAGTCTCGTTTCAGTTTGATGGGGCGCAATAAATTTGCCTATAAATGGCTGGTAGTCCTGGCCGTGCTGTTATTGCTGCTGGCAGTAGCGATACGACTCGATGTGCTACCCGGCTTGCAAGCCAAGCTGCAGTCGCTGACTGAAAAATCGGCTGCCACGGCTACTGCCACTGCCGCCGCGGCAAGCGTCGAAGATAATGCGAGCCTGCCAGCTGCAGCCAATGTAGAGGCTGCCGATACGGCGGCTAACGCTGCTTTGACTGCCGCTCCCGCTTCTGTTCCAGCTTCTGCTGCCGCTGTCGCTGACCCCGTGCCTGCAGGTGTTGCAGCCGTGTCTGAGGTGGCTGTAAAGGCTGCGCCAGCCAACCCGGTAGCGGCCAGCGGCGGCGAGCTGAGCTTGAGCTTCCGCCAGGATTCATGGGTCGAAATCAAGCGTGCCGATAATACGGTACTGATCTCGCGCCTGGTCAAGGCGGGCAGCAAGGAAGCGGTCGACATGTCGCAGCCGGTCAATATCATTATCGGCAATCTTGCCGGTGTCGACGCTACGCTGCGCGGCGCGCCGCTGGATCTGAAGGCCGGTTCCAAAACCAATGTGGCCAGATTGAATTTGAAATAAGCGCGATGGAAAGAGAGAAACCCATGCCGCACACGAATCTGCCGATAGGCTCAGGTCCTAGCGTGCGACGCCTTAGCCGCGGCGCTGTGATCAGTTATGGCGAACGCAAAATCATGGTTGGCGGCGGTGCGCCGGTGGTGGTGCAGTCGATGACCAATACCGATACCGCTGATGCGATCGGCACCGCGATCCAGATCAAGGATCTGGCGCGCGCCGGTTCCGAGCTGGTGCGCATTACGGTGAATAATCCGGAGGCCGCTGCGGCAGTTCCGGCGATCCGTGAGCAGCTGGACAAGATGGGCATAGATGTGCCGCTGGTTGGAGATTTTCACTACAACGGCCATACCTTGTTGAACGATTATCCGGAGTGCGCCCAGGCCTTGTCGAAGTACCGGATCAATCCGGGCAATGTCGGCAAAGGCGCCAAGCGCGACACCCAGTACGCGCAGATGATTGAAGTCGCCTGCAAGTATGACAAGCCGGTACGGATCGGCGTCAATTGGGGTAGCCTGGATCAGGCGCTGCTGGCGCGCATCATGGATGAGAATGCTTTGCGTAGCCAGCCGTGGCCGGCGCAGGCAGTAATGTATGAAGCCTTGGTTACCTCGGCGATAGAGAATGCGCAAAGAGCGGAAGAGCTGGGCCTGGCCGCTGATCGCATCATCTTGTCGTGCAAGGTATCCGGGGTTCAGGATCTGATCGCCGTGTACCGCGAACTGGCACGGCGCTGCGATTATCCGCTGCATCTTGGCTTGACTGAAGCCGGCATGGGCAGCAAGGGCATTGTCGCTTCGACTGCGGCCTTGTCGGTGTTGCTGCAAGAGGGCATCGGCGACACCATACGCATTTCGCTGACGCCGGAGCCGGGTGGCGATCGCACCAGGGAAGTGATTGTCGGCCAGGAGATTTTGCAAACAATGGGCTTGCGCAAGTTCGCGCCTATGGTGATTGCCTGCCCTGGTTGCGGTCGCACCACCTCGACCGTGTTCCAGGATCTGGCGGACAAGATCCAGACCTATTTGCGCGATCAGATGCCGCTATGGAAAAAAGCCTATCCCGGCGTCGAAGGCATGAACGTGGCGGTGATGGGCTGTATCGTGAATGGTCCTGGCGAATCGAAACACGCCAATATCGGCATCAGTTTACCTGGCACCGGCGAATCGCCGGCGGCGCCGGTGTTCATCGATGGCGAGAAAAAACTGACGCTGCGCGGCGAGCGGATTGCCGAAGAGTTTCAAGCGGTGGTGCTGGATTATGTGAAGAGCCATTATGGCCAGCCAGCAGCCTGACTTGAATAAAATTAATCATTACCTGTGTATTGAAAAGAATGTCAGAAAATAAGAAAGCCGAAAAAATCGTTGGCGTAAAAGGTATGAACGATATCCTGCCGGCCGATGCAGCCCTGTGGGAATTGTTTGAAAATACGGTGGAGTCGGTGCTGAAGAGCTACGGTTTCCAAAAGATCCGTACGCCTATCGTCGAGTCTACCGCCTTGTTTGCGCGCGGCCTGGGTGCGGTCACCGATATCGTCGAAAAGGAAATGTATTCATTCACCGATTCGATGAACGGCGACAACCTGACTCTGCGCCCGGAAAGCACCGCTGGCGTGGTGCGTGCGGCGATCGAACATAATCTGACTTACGATGGCCCGAAACGGCTCTGGTACAGCGGCCCGATGTTCCGCCACGAGCGGCCGCAGCGCGGCCGTTATCGGCAGTTTCATCAGGTCGGCGCCGAAGCTCTCGGCTTTACCGGCCCGGATATCGATGCCGAGCTGATCATGCTGTGTCAACGCTTGTGGGACGATCTCGGCTTGCAGGATGTGAAGCTGCAACTGAATTCGATTGGCGATGCGGAAGAACGCAATCGTCATCGCGCCGACCTGATCGCGTACTTTGAACAGCATCAGGCTTTGCTGGACACTGACGCACAACGGCGCTTGCATAGCAACCCGCTGCGGATTCTGGATACCAAGAATCCGACCATGCAGGAAATGGTCAACGGTGCGCCGCGGTTGCTCGACTATCTGGGCGAGGAGTCGCTCGCTCACTTCGAGGGCGTGCAAAAGATCCTGAATCACAACAATATTCCTTTCACCATTAACCCACGCCTGGTGCGCGGCATGGATTACTACAACCGCACCGTGTTTGAGTGGGTCACCGATCAACTCGGCGCGCAAGGTACGGTGTGTGCCGGCGGTCGCTACGATACGCTGGTGGAAATGTTTGGCGGCAAGCCGACCCCGTCTTGCGGTTTCGCTATGGGTATCGAGCGTTTGCTGGAGCTGATGCGCGCGAACGGCGAACAAGCTGTGCGTAACGAATGCGATGTCTATCTGGTGCATCAGGGCGAGGCGGCGCAACTGCAATCATTCGTGCTGGCTGAGCGTTTGCGCAATGCCGGACTGGATGTTGTGCTACATTGCGCCTCGGCCAACGCCGGCGGCAGCTTTAAATCGCAGATGAAGCGCGCAGACGCCAGCGGTGCCGCATACGCCATCATTATCGGCGAAGACGAAGTGGCTAACCACACTGCGACCGTCAAGACGCTGCGCGCTGATGGCGACGGCGATGTCGAAAAAGCTAGTGCCGGCAATCAAAGTGTCGTACCTTTCGATGCGGTAAGCGATTATCTGGTCGATCAGATAGTTGGTGCTGGTGACGATCATGATCACGGCGATCATGAACATATTCACTATCATCACTAAATTCACCACCAGATTCACCATTAAATTCATCACTAAAAACTAAAATCATATGGCATTCGATCTCGACGAACAGGAACAACTGGCAACGCTTAAGGATTGGTGGAATAAATACGGCAATCTGACGACCTGGGTGCTGATTATCGCCCTGGCCGCCTACGCCGGTTGGTCCGGCTGGAATTATTATCAGCTCAACCAGTCGTTGCAGGCATCGCAGCTTTACGACGAACAGCAAAAAGCCGTGGCGAGCAAGGACAACGCCAAGGTACAGCGTGCGGCCGCTGACATACAGCAGAAATTCAGCCGCACCGCGTATGCCGGCATGGCTGCTTTGTCGGCCGCCAAAGTGGCTTTCGACGCTAACGATCTGAATGCCGCGAAAGAGCAGTTGCAATGGGTGGTTGACCATGGCCGCGACGAAGACTACAAGGCGTTGGCCAGAATCCGGCTGGCCGGCATCTTGCTCGATCAGAAGGCGTATGACGATGGTTTGAAAGTGCTGGCGGTGGATCTGCCTGCACCTTTCGCCAGCGCAGCGGCTGATCGCAAGGGCGACATTCTGGTAGCGCAAAACAAGTTGGATGAAGCGCGGGCCGCTTATCAATTGGCTTTGGATAAGATGGAAAGCAAGAATCCTGGTAAGGAATTGATTCAATTGAAACTTGATGCGATTGGCGGGGCTCCCGTCAAAGCCGCGGCCTGATAATTCGAAAAAAGGAAGAATATGCGTGTGAAGACTATGCGAGCGGTTGCCTGTGCCGGTGCTTTGTTGATATTGGGCGGCTGCTCCTTGTTCAGCGGCAAGAAACCAAGTAATCCGCCTGCGCCTTTGGTCGAGTTTACGCAAAGCCTCAAAGTGCAGCCGGTCTGGAAACAGTCAATTGGCAGCGCCTCCATCTTCGCTTTCTCGCCTGTCGTTGCCGGCGGTAGCGTGTATGCTGCAGCAGCAGACGGCACTTTGGCGCGTATCGACGCCGCTAACGGCTCAGTTGCCTGGCGCATTAACGCCGGCATGCATTTGACTGGCGGCGCTGGCAGCGACGGCAGCACTGTTGCAGTGGCGGGTGAAAAAGGTATTGTGCTGGCGTTTGACGCCCAAGGCAAAAAACGCTGGCAGGCACAGGCTTCCAGCGAGATTTTGTCGGCGCCGGCGGTCGGCCAGGGCCTGGTGATCGTACGCAGCCAGGATAATCGGATTGCCGCTTACGATGCAGAAACCGGCGAGCGCCGCTGGACCGTGCTGCGCACCTTGCCGCCGCTGACTTTGCGTTCGGCGCCTGGCATCCTGATTGTTCCGCAGGCATCTTTCCTATCCTTGCCGGGTGGCCGTCTGTCGGCGCTGAATCTGACCAATGGCGGCCCTTGGTGGGAAATGGCGATCGGCGATCCACGCGGCACCACCGAGCTGGAACGGGTGGCTGACGCTTCCGGCACGCCGGTGATTGTCGGTCGTGATGTCTGTGCGGTCGCCTATCAGGGCCGGGTTGGATGTTTTGACGCAGGCAGCGGTGCTGCGCATTGGGTCAAGCCATTCTCCAGTGACGTCGGCGTCGGCAGCGACGGCCATAACGTGTATGCGGCCGATGAACATGGCGCAGTATCTGCGTTCACCGTCGAGAACGGTGCGGTAGTATGGCAAAACAAGAAGCTCGCCAATCGCGTGCTGACTACGCCTGCGGTATTGGATAAGGCGATAGTCGTGGGTGATTTTGAAGGATATATTCACTTCTTGTCACGTGAAGACGGCGCACTGATAGCACGAATTCGTGCAGACAGCAGCCCGGTACTGCCGAATCCGGTGGTAGCAGGCTCTAATGTGATTTTTCAAACCAAAGCAGGAACCTTGATCGCTATTGCGACAGAGTAATAAACTTAGTGAAGCAAACTTAATGAAGCCAGTAATCGCACTTGTAGGACGTCCCAATGTCGGCAAATCGACGTTATTTAATCGCCTGACGCGTTCCCGTGACGCGTTGGTCGCCGATTTGCCAGGCTTGACCCGCGATCGCCACTACGGCGAAGGGCGGGTCGGCGAACGGCCATTCCTGGTGATCGATACTGGCGGTTTCGAGCCGGTTGCCAAAGACGGCATCATGCATGAAATGGCGAAGCAGACCAAGCAGGCAGTGGCGGAAGCCGATGTGGTGATCTTTATCGTCGACGGCCGTCAAGGTTTGACGCCGCACGACAAGACCATCACCGATTTCCTGCGCAAATCCGGCCGCTCCGTGATGCTGGTGGTGAATAAATCCGAGGGCATGAAGTACACCTCTGTCACCGCCGAATTCTATGAGCTCGGCATGGGCGATCCCTACGTTATTTCCGCCGCCCATGGCGACGGCGTCGCCGATCTGGTGGAAGAGTCGCTGAATCTGGCGTTTGCGCAACGACCGCCGGAAGTGGAAGAGCCGGAGAGTAAAGATCGCGGCATCAAGATCGCCATCGTCGGTCGTCCTAATGTCGGCAAATCGACGCTGGTGAATACCTTGCTGGGCGAAGAGCGCGTGATTGCCTTCGACATGCCCGGCACTACCCGCGATTCGATCGAGATTCCATTTGAGCGCGACGGCAAAAAATACACCTTGATCGATACCGCCGGTATCCGTCGCCGCGGCAAAGTTTTCGAGGCCATCGAGAAATTTTCCGTGGTCAAGACTTTGCAGTCTATTTCGGAAGCCAATGTGGTGTTGCTGTTACTTGATGCCCAGCAGGATATCTCCGAACAGGATGCGCACATCGCCGGCTTCGTGCTGGAGACTGGGCGCGCACTGGTGGTCGGTGTCAACAAATGGGACGGACTGACCAGCGACCGCCGCGATGAAATCAAGATGGATATGGATCGCAAACTGAATTTCCTTTCATTTGCGAAATTCCATTTTATTTCGGCGCTGAAGTCGACCGGCATCACGCCTTTGATGAAATCGATAGATTCCGCATATGCAGCGGCCATGTCCAATCTGACTACGCCAAAGCTGACACGCGCCTTGATCGAAGCGGTAGAGCATCAGCAACCGCGGCGCAAGGGTTCGATCCGTCCGAAGCTGCGTTATGCCCACCAAGGCGGTATGAATCCGCCTATCGTCGTCATCCACGGCAACGCCTTGGAATCGATCGAAGATAACTATAAGCGTTATCTGGAAAAACATTTTCGAGAAACTTTTTCGCTGGTTGGGACTCCATTACGCATCGAGTTCAGATCCAGTCGGAACCCTTACGCGCGCCCGGAAAAATAATTTTTTAAAAACACTTTTTTCCTGAGCAGTAAATCCGAAAATCGTTTACATTCGTAAAACACCCACCGAGTCATTCGCAGAGTTGATTCTCTATTTAATGTGCATTTGACTTCTAATCACAACAACACAGTGGAGTAGCCATGAGTAATAAAGGGCAATTGTTACAAGACCCGTTTTTGAACGCCTTGCGTAAAGAGCACGTCCCCGTTTCCATCTATCTGGTCAACGGCATCAAGCTTCAAGGCCATATCGAATCGTTCGATCAATACGTCGTTTTACTGCGTAATACCGTTACCCAAATGGTATACAAACACGCCATCTCAACCGTAGTTCCTGCACGCGCTGTCAATCTGAATCTTGAAACTGAAGCAGAATAACTATTCGCCATCGGCGAGGGTTGTAACTACACGAATGTACCCATGCGCGCAGCGCTAGTCGGAGTGGACTTCGGTAAAGGTGACTTTGCCGCAAGTCTCGAAGAACTGTCTTTGCTGGCCAAGTCTGCCGGCGCGATCCCGCTTATCACGATTACCGGCAAGCGCAGCAGTCCTGACGCCGCCTTGTTTGTCGGTTCCGGCAAAGCACAGGAAATAGCCGATGCGGTGTTTGATGATGAACTTGAAATCGTCATTTTCAATCATGCCTTGTCGCCAGCCCAGCAACGCAATCTTGAACGCGTGCTAAAAGTAAGAGTTCTGGATCGTACCAGTCTCATACTCGACATCTTTGCCCAAAGAGCCAAAAGCCATGAAGGTAAAGTGCAGGTGGAGCTTGCACAGTTGCAACATCTGGCGACGCGGCTGATTCGCGGTTGGACTCACTTGGAACGGCAAAAGGGTGGTATCGGTTTGCGCGGTCCCGGCGAAACCCAGCTTGAAACCGACCGTCGTTTGTTAGGCGATCGGGTCAAGGCTCTGCGCGCCAGGCTAGATAAGTTGCATCGGCAACATGCAACGCAGCGGCGCGCTCGCGGACGCAGTGCAACTATTTCGATTTCGCTGGTGGGCTACACCAATGCCGGCAAATCGACCTTATTCAACGCGCTGGCGAAAGCCGGTGTGTATGCCGCGGATCAATTGTTCGCTACGCTGGACACCACATCCAGGCGAGTGTATCTGGGCGAGGCTGGCAGTGTGGTGATTTCCGATACGGTCGGATTCATTCGTGAATTGCCGCATCAGCTGGTTGCTGCATTCAGGGCAACACTGGAAGAAACCATCCATGCCGATCTGCTATTGCATGTAGTCGATGCGGCCAGTCCGGCCCGCATGGAGCAGATCGAGCAGGTAAATCTGGTATTGAAAGAAATCGGCGCCGACCATATTCCACAAATTTTGGTGTGGAACAAGATCGACGTAGCAGAACTGGAGCCGGCAGTCGAACGTGATGAGTATGATAAAATTCAACGAGTTTTTGTTAGCGCGCAAAAGGGCATAGGTCTGGATTTATTACGGCAGGCCATCGCCGAATTCGTGACCGGCAATCCGGTGGCAACGGCATATTCGCTACCCGCAGTTGAAAATACGCAGCAGGTGTAAAACGGTTCTAAAGTTTCAGTGTGTCAGTTAAGTAAGCGCCTCTAACGAGCATTCCAACCTATTTGTTTTATTTACTTAAAGATAACGATCGAATGCTTGGTACCTTATTCAAAAAACTTGGTTTGAAATTTTCGTTGAACGACCCGCAATGGGGCCGGAATTCGCAAAATGACAACAAGCAAAATAACGATGGCAAAAAGCCAAATAACGGCCCTCCGGATCTGGACAAGCTGTGGCAGGATTTCAACCAGCGCCTGACGCGTCTGCTGGGCAATAAAAACGGCGGCGGCGATCCTAGCGGCGGCGGCTTCAATCCGGGCATGAAGGGCGCCGGTGTCGGCGTCGGCGCGATTGCTGGCGTGGTGGTCTTGTTGTGGCTGGCGAGCGGTTTCTTTACCGTGCAAGAAGGCCAGACTGGCGTCGTGATGACTTTTGGTAAACTCAGCCATTCGACCACTCCCGGTTTCAACTGGCGCTGGCCTTACCCGATTCAAAGCCATGAAATCGTCAACGTCTCCCAGGTGCGTACGGTCGAGATCGGCTATCGCGCCAACGCCAAGAACAAGCAACCGAAAGAAGCGTTGATGCTGACTGATGATGAAAACATCATCGACATCCAGTTTGCCGTCCAATACACACTGAAAAGCGCGTCCGACTGGATTTTCAATGTTCGCGATCCGGAAGAAACCGTGCGTCAGGTGGCGGAAACCTCGATTCGTGAAATCGTCGGTAAAAACAAGATGGACTTCGTGCTGTACGAAGGCCGTGAAAAAGTGGCGCTGGATACCAGTCAGCTGATGCAGCAAATCCTCGATCGCTACAAGGCTGGCGTGCAAATTACCAATGTCACGATGCAAGGCGTACAGCCGCCGGAACAGGTGCAAGCTGCGTTCGACGATGCGGTGAAAGCCGGCCAGGATCGCGAACGTCAGAAAAATGAAGGCCAGGCTTACGCTAACGACGTGATTCCAAAGGCACGCGGCGCGGCGTCGCGCTTGCTGCAGGAAGCGGAAGCGTACAGTGCCCGCGTTACCGCTAATGCCGAGGGTGATGCCTCACGCTTCAAACAGGTTCTGACTGAATATCAGAAAGCGCCTGCCGTGACGCGCGACCGGATGTATCTGGATACCATGCAACAAATTTTTGCAAATACGACAAAAGTAATGGTTGATGCTAAAAGCGGGAGTAATTTATTGTATTTGCCATTGGATAAGCTGATTTCACAATCGGTGGCTACCGCCGCATCAGGCGTCGGTGCCGGCAGCCCAGGAATAATCCCGCCGTCAGTAATGAAGGACGGCGCCAGCACGATCGAAACGCGGCCGCAGCCGGATGATCGTTCGCGTGATAGCCGCGACTCCCGTGATCGGGAGGGCAGATAATGAACCGTCTTATCTCTTTGTTGATATTTGTCTTCGTCGCACTATGGCTGGTGTTTTCGACCATCTTTGTGGTTGACCAGCGCCAGTACGCCATCTTGTTCGCTTTTGGTGAAGTGAAGCAGGTGATCAACCAGCCCGGCTTGCATTTCAAATTGCCGCCGCCGTTTCAGAACGTGTTGTTCCTGGATAAGCGGGTTCTGACCATCGATCCACCCGATACAGACCGTTTTATTACAGCGGAAAAAATGAACATTCTGATCGACGCCTTTGTGAAGTGGCGGATTACCGATCCGAAGCTGTATTTCGTCAGTTTCGGCGGCGATGAAAAGCGTGCTCAAGACCGCATGTCGCAGATCGTCAAAGCGGCGTTGAATGACGAAATCACCAAGCGCACTGTACGTGAAGTGATCTCCGGCCAGCGCGGCAAGGTGATGGATTCGATTCGTCAAAAGGTGCAAGATGAATCCCAGCAGATCGGCGTTGAGATCATTGATGTTCGCCTGAAGCGGGTGGATTATGTCGACCAGATCAATGCCTCGGTGTACGACCGCATGAAGTCAGAGCGTCTGCGGGTTGCCAATGAATTGCGTTCGACCGGTTCTGCCGATTCGGAAAAGATTCGTGCCGATGCCGACAAGCAGCGTACGGTGATTCTGGCCGAAGCTTATCGCGATGCTGAAAAGATGCGCGGTGAGGGCGATGCCAAAGCTTCGCAGATTTATGCCCAGGCATTTGGTCAGAATCCAGAGTTTTACAAGTTTTATCGCAGCCTTGAAGCTTACCGCGCCAGCTTCAAGACGCGCCAGGACTTGATGGTGATTGATCCGAATTCGGAGTTCTTTAAATATTTCCGCAGTCCGGCCGGCGGCGGGGCAAGCGCTCCCGCCAAAAAGTAATTCGGCAGGTAAGCCGGCAAGTAAGCCAGTCGTTGTAATAAGTGAATAGTTGTCTGGGAATGGCGCCCTCGTTAGAGGCGCCATTCCTTATTTTCGACGGCCGCTCATATTTGTTTCTGCTGTGCCAGAGTCAGGTACAGGTTTTGTTAATGATTTGTTCCGCTGACAATTTTACTTTGTCAGCGGAAAGTATTTTTTTGATTCATTTTTCCTATGCCAAATTGGCTTCTCCCTGAAAATATCGCCGACGTCTTGCCCTCCGAAGCGCGCAAGATTGAAGATCTGCGTCGTCTGATACTGGATAATTTCCGCTTGTATGGCTATGAACTGGTCATGCCGCCGATGCTGGAATATCTGGAATCCTTGCTGGCCGGCGCCGGCCAGGACACCGATCTGCGCACCTTCAAGCTGGTCGATCAATTGTCCGGCCGCACCCTTGGCATTCGCGCCGACATGACCACCCAGGTGGCGCGCATCGACGCCCATTTGCTGAATCGCGAATCTGTCACCCGCCTGTGCTATGTCGGCAGCGTCTTGCATACCCGCCAGATCGGCTTGCACGCCACTCGCGAGCCGCTGCAGATCGGTGCGGAAATCTACGGTCATCTCGGCCTCGAAGCCGATGCTGAAATCCAGGAACTGGCGCTGGCGACCCTGGCCTTGGCCGGGATCACGCAAGTACGCCTGGATTTGTGTCATGTTGGCATCTTGCGCACGATTATCGGCGGCGATGAGGCTGCCAAAGTGGACGAGAGTGAACTGGTCGCCTTGCTGGAAGCCAAGGATCTGCCTGGCTTGCGCACCATCAGCATCGCTTACAAGCCGCAAACCCGCGCCGCCTTGCTGGCGTTGCCAGGTTTGTATGGCGACGCCAGCGTGTTGCAGCAAGCGCGGCAGCTGCTGCCAGCTCTGCCGGCCATTGCCAAGGCGCTGGATGAACTGGAAACTCTGGCAGAAGCAGCAGGGAAAGATTGCGTTACCGTCGATTTAGCCGATTTACGCGGGTATCATTACGAAAGTGGCCTGATTTTCGCCGCCTATGTCCCTGGTCTGCCGAACGCTATACTGCGCGGCGGCCGTTATGACGTCGGCGCGGCATTTGGCCGTTCGCGTCCGGCCACCGGTTTTTCGATGGATTTGCGCGAACTGGCAAGACTGATTCCGGTAGCGATCCGCAAGCGTGCGATTCATGCGCCTTGGGGAATAGAAGCAGGTTTGAAGGAAAAGATCGTTGAATTGCGCAAGGCTGGGGAAGTTGTGATCCAGAGTCTGCCCGGTCATGAAAACGATCAAGACGAGTTCGATTGCGACCGCGCGGTTGTACTCGAAAATGGAAACTGGATTATCAAA
>NZ_DATMRK010000012.1:0-228642 GCF_035566375.1 Collimonas sp. | reverse complement strand
CAATTCGGGCGTACTGATCGATTGCGGTAATGCATTGAGCAGCGCCGACGGATCGCTTTCGCGGCTCAGCAGCTCCAGCAGACGGACGCCTGCATACAAGCCATCGTCAAAGCCGTACCAGCGATCCTTGAAAAACACGTGCCCGCTCATCTCGCCGCCTAGCGGCGCTGCGGTCTCACGCATCTTGGCCTTCACCAGCGAATGGCCGGTCTTCCACATCAACGGCTTGCCGCCGTGTTTGGCAATCCATGGCGCCAGATGGCGAGTGCATTTGACGTCGTACAGGATTTGCTGGCCAGGATGGCGGGTCAGCACGTCGGCGGCAAACAACATCAGCTGACGATCCGGATAAATGATCTGGCCGTCTTTGGTGACCACGCCGAGGCGATCGCCGTCGCCATCGAAGGCCAGGCCAAGTTCAGCATCGCTGGTTTGCAGGGCGCGAATCACATCCTGCAGATTCTCGGGATGGGCCGGGTCGGGATGATGGTTGGGAAACGTCCCGTCGACTTCACAAAACAACTCTTGCACCTCGCATCCAAGTGCGCGATACAAGTCTCCCGCAAAAGCGCCGGCGACACCGTTACCGCAATCCAGCACGATCTTCATGGGCCGCGCCAGTTTGACGTCGCTCAGGATGCGTTCGAGATAAGCATTCCTGATGTCGTGAGTCCGGTAGGTTCCAGCCTGAGCCAGCGTCGGCCCGGCGCTGGCATTGACGATTTCCTGATATAGCGCCTGTATCGTCTCGCCATGAATCGCTTCGCCAGCCAACACCATTTTGAAGCCGTTGTAGTCAGGTGGATTATGGCTGCCAGTCACCATCACGCCAGATTGGGCGCCAAGCACATGGGTAGCAAAATAAACCATCGGCGTGGCGAGCATTCCCAGATCGATCACATCGACACCGGCTTGCAGCAACCCGTCTGCCAGTGCGGCCGCCAGTTCGGGTCCGGACAAACGTCCGTCGCGGCCGATGACCACCGTGTTTTCGCCTTTAGCGCGGGCAGCAATCCCGAAAGCGCGGCCGATTTGATGCGCAATACCGGTATCTAGCGAAGTGCCGACAACGCCGCGGATGTCATAAGCCTTGAATATGGATTTTTGAAGTGGGAGCATGGTTTTAATCTGAGTGAGAAATAAATTTATCGGGGCTCGCCTTGGTTGCGCCTTGGTTACGCCTTGGTTGCACCTTAGTTGCGTTTGTATATATCGTCGAAACGCACGATATCGTCCTCTCCCAGATAACCACCTGACTGCACTTCGATCAGATGCAGCGGCATTTTTCCGGGATTTTCCAGGCGATGCTTGACCCCGATCGGTATATAGGTGGATTCATTCTCGGTAAGCAGTTTTTCCTCGTCACCGCAAGTAATCCGCGCGGTTCCGGTGACCACTACCCAGTGCTCGGCGCGGTGATGATGCATTTGCAGCGATAATTTGCCGCCGGGATTAACCGTAATGCGCTTGACCTGGAAGCGGTCGCCGGCATCGATGCCTTCATAATTGCCCCAAGGCCGATACACCCGCATATGATCCATGTGCTCGGTGCGGCTGTTTTTCTTGAGGTCTTCGACGATTTTCTTGACGCCCTGCACCTGGTCTTTGTGCACCACCAATACCGCATCCTTGGTTTCCACCACCACCAGGTCATCGACGCCGATCACCGCGACGAAACGATTTTCTGCCCGAATCATCGAATTCTGGACATTGTCCGTATACACGTCGCCGCGCAATACATTACCGTCGGCGTCGCCCTCTTCGCCCTTCAGTACCTGCCACAGCGCAGACCAGGAACCGACATCGCTCCAGCCGATGTCGGCCGGCACCACCACTGCGTGCCGGGTATGCTCCATCACGGCGTAATCGATCGATTCCGCGGGGCAGACGGCAAAGGAAGCTTCGTCCAGGCGGCAAAAATCGAGATCGTGATAAGCGCCGTCGAAAGCCTTTTGGCAGCTGTCTGCAATCGCCGGGCGAAACTCGCGCAATTCCTCAAGGTAACGCTGCGCCTGGAATAAAAACATGCCGCTGTTCCAGCTATATGCCTTATCTGCGACAAAAACCTCCGCAGTAGCGCGATCAGGTTTTTCGACGAATTTTTCGACCGCATAACAGCCATCGCCGCCTGCTCCTGGCACGGCCAGCTTACCCCGGCGGATATAGCCGTAGCCGGTTTCAGGGCCGGACGGCACGATGCCGAATGTCACCAGCGAGCCGTTCTCGGCGGCCTGGATCGCGCGCTGAACGGCGGCATGGAAGGCTTCCACATCGCCGATCACATGATCGGCCGGCAGCACCAGCATCACCGCGTCTTTATCCTGCTGCAATAAATAATGCGCCGCCACCGCCACCGTCGGCGCGGTATTCCTACCCTCAGGCTCCAGCAAAATACCGAGCGGGGCGACGCCGATGGCGCGCAATTGTTCTGCCACCAGGAAACGATGTTCGTTGCCGCAGGTCAGCAGCGGCGGCATTAGTTCGGGCCAATCCGCCAGGCGCAGCAACGCTTCTTGCAACATCGAACGGTCTGAGCATAGCGGCAGCAGTTGTTTCGGCAATGCCTCGCGTGACAGCGGCCACAAGCGCGTGCCGGAACCTCCGGCAAGGATAACGGGATATATTTTCATAGGTTGCTCAATGCTAAAGATGCTGCGCGTTCAGGGTCACTTTCCGAATCTCTTTCCGGCAGACGATCGCGGGCATCGCCCCAGTCATCGCTGCCGGCATCCGGCAATTTGCGCATGTTGCCGGCGCGGTCCACGCTATATTCCTTGACCACAATCATTTCATCCAGGTGGGCGTTTTCGTGTATCCGGGTATATTCAAACAGCACGCTGCGCACCACTTCAGCGCCGGCGCACAGATGGCTGCCATGTCCGATCCAGGTCGGGCCGACGATTTTGCAACCGGCCTCGATCTTGCATCCGGAACCGATATACACCGGGCCTTCGATGGTCGTCCCGTCCCAGTCGATGCTGGTGTTAAGACCAACCCACAGCCCATCGGCGATTTGCGTGCCGGGAACTTCCAGTTGCGCTACCTCACCCAGCAATACGCTTTGCAGGACACTCCAGAAATCGGTCACGGTGCCGATGTCGATCCAGTTGAAAAATCGTTGTTGCGCATAAAACGGCAGGCCTTTTTGCGCCATCAGGGGAAACAACTCGGAACCGATGTCGAACGTGGTGTCGGCAGGAATCAGGTCGATGACTTCCGGTTCGAAGATATAAATGCCGGTGCTGGCAAAATTGGATAGCGCCACATCCTTGCTCGGCTTTTCCTGGAACGATTGCACCCGTCCATCCTGATCCGTCACGACTACACCGTAGTTGTGCACTTTGTCCCACGGCACTTCTTTGGTAATGACACTCGCCAGCGCCCCTTTGCGCTTGTGTTCGAACAAGGCGGAGGTGAGATCGAGATCGATCAGGGCGTCGCCGCATATCACGATGGTGGTTTCATCGAAGAAATTCGCAAACTGCTGGATCTTCTTGATGCCGCCAGCCGAACCCAAGGGCTCCGGCACCACTTCGCCGCTGTCATTGACATAGCCTTCGAAGGAATAGCCGATCTGTACGCCGAACTGATTGCCGTCGCCGAAATATTCTTCGATTTTGTGATGCAGGTAACTGACATTCACCATGATGTCGCGCACCCCGTAGCTGGCGAGATACTCGACCAGGTAAGCCATTACCGGCTTGCCCAGGATTGGAATCATCGGCTTCGGCAGATCGTAGGTCAATGGCTGGACACGGGTGCCCTTGCCGGCGGCTAAAATCATTGCTTTCATGTTTCCTACCTCATAAGAATTAGTCAAAAATAAGTAATCAAAAGTAAGGTCGGGCGCCGCAGCCTGTCGTCGTTCGCCAGCGGGCACCCGATCGGCGGCCTCAGTTCTGCCGGTTTCCTTCGCGATACTTGTTGCACAAAACCAGGAATGCCATGATATCGACGGTGTAGCGGCGCAATAATCGGCGCGGCTCAAGGCATAGCCGGTACAGCCATTCGAGCCGGGCACGCTGCACCAGAAGCGGCGCACGCGGCTTGTCGCCACTCCAGAAATCGAACAGGGCGCCGACGCCGATAACCACATTTGCATTCAGCGCTTCGCGATTGGCGAGTATCCATTCTTCCTGGATCGGGTTGCCAAGCGCCACCAGCACAACCTCTGCCTGTGAGCGATTGATCGATTCAACCAGTGTTGCGCGATTGAGCGCCATGCCATCGTAACCGTCGCAACTGCCGACCACTGTCTGTTGCAGCACATTGGAGACGTGATCTGCGGATTTTTTTAATACCGCCGGCTTGCCGCCCAGCATAAACACGCGCATCGGCATCCTCGCGCCGGAAAATAACTGTGGTATGAAATCGGTGCCATTCAAATTTTCCTTGAATGCTTCCCGGCGAAACAGGAACGCCGCGATATCCATGCCGACGCCGTCGTTCACAATCGTCACGGCGCCTCTCTTGATCTTGTCAAGCAGATGACGGCATTGAACAATGAAATTGGTATTAGCAAAGAACAATGTTGCCTTGTGATTGGCCCGCACCGTTCGCAACAGATACCTGCTCAACACCGGCGAAGTGGTTTTGACCACTGGAAAACCAGCGATCGGAATGATATTTTCTGCATTCATGGACAACTCCTTCTTAACAGCAATACCTAAATAAAAGATGCAAAAATCTTGGTCGGCGCATGTTTGACCTCGAACCGTCATGCCGCCACCGCAACTCATCGCGCAAAGAAGCGGCGACGCAGCCGATCCACCGACAGCAACAACGCCTGCCAGGAACCATTCACCGCTCTGACGCGCCAGCCTGTGACGATCACCATGAACGGATACAGCAGGCAGGCAACAAAAATCCCGCCGCCGACCAGGGTCACATTGGTGAAATGCTGCGGCATCAACCACAGATAAGCGCCTAAACCCAGAAACAGAATGACGCTACCCACCACCGGCGGCGCCAGCGCATACCACACCATGCGCAGGCTCAAGCCAAGCGCCCGGTTCAGCAGCATTTGCGAGACCGGAAACACCAGCAGGTAAGCAGCGCAAAACGACAGGCTCATGCCGAGCAGGCCGAAGCGGTAGAAAATCGCAGCCAGCCCGGTTGCCAGCGTCAGTTGCGCGATGCCAAGCAGCACCGGAACGCGGTTTCTTCCCAGCGCGAAAAACAAGTAATCATTCAATTGCACAATCGACGAGATCAGGTACAGCAGCGCCAGGGCGCCGACCGTAGGTGCTGCGGGCAACCATTTTTCGCCGAAAACAGTGACTACCAAAGGCGTTGCCAGTACCGCCTGAAAACACAGCAAGGGAGCGACGCAAAACAGCGTGATGCCGAGGATTTTCAAATAACCGCGACGCAGCGCCGCCAGATCCGTCCCGGCGTTGGAGAACACCGGCAACGCAACCCTGTGCATCGAGGCGGAGATGACCAGATACACGGATGAAGTCACACGCTTTGCCAGGTTGTACAAGCCGGTGGCGTACGGCCCCAGAAAAATGCCGACCAACAGGGAGTCGCCATTGGTGTTGGCAAATCCCAGCACGCCGGTCAACCCCACTTGCCGGATATCGTTCCAGTATTTGCGCGTCAGAACGCCGTCAAAAACCACGCGCGGCAGCCAACGGCTCTGCATTACGACCAGCAGCAACGCCAGGCCCGACGCTGTGACCTGCTGCACCACCAGGGACATCGCACCCCAGCCGCTGGCGGCAAGCACGATGCCGATAGCGCCACCGATGGTGACCGAAAAAATCGAACGGATGGCCAACTGCCGGAACATCATGTTGCGCACCAGCCGCGCCTCATAGGCGCGCACCATGCCAAAGAACAGAACCGAAACGCTCATGCCCTGCAACACCGTTTTCAGCTCCGGTGCACGAAACAGCGAGGAAACCGCTCCCGCAGAAAAAAACATCGCCCCGGCCAGCAGCAAGCCGACAGTCGTGCAACACGTGAATACCCAGGAATAGAGCCGGTCGTCTGGTATGGCGGTGCGGACGACGGGCATGGCAATGGCGTCGAATACCACCAGCCGGGTAAACAAAATGAACAGGTGTGCAATCGTCAGCAAGCCAAATGCGTCCGGCGTCAGAAAGCGCGCCAGAACCGCAAACACCGCGAATGACAAGACTTGCTGCGCGAGGTTATCCACGATCGACCAGATCGATCCGGATGCCAGGCCACCGCCGCTGTTCTGACTCATTGCGCTCCCATTCTTGTAAAAAATTCAAGCATGAACATTTCCTTCAATCGCATCGGAGGTTATGCCGAGCTCAGCCACGCCAGCCCTGCACCCGTGCCAGCACGCTGGCGTATTTGAAGCGCGCCTTCGGCAAATCACCCTTCGCCATAGCAATCAAAATGCCGACGCAAGTGCGCAGGCAAGTGCTCGGAAAATACCAGAGCGGATAGTCGTTGATCCGCATCACGTGGCCGATGCCAGTCTCATATTTCTGCTGGCGGTCGCAGGCGCTGGCGTCGAAATTGCTGGTCTTCACCGGATGGTGCAAGACCATGTCGCTCATGAATTTCAACTTGAAACCATGGCGCAGACTGCGCAGCAGATAATCGGTACCCTCCGCCGCTCCCCACACCGTGCCGGCGCCGACTCCCAGCGATTCGTTGAACTGGCCGATGGTGTCGACCACGCGGCGGCGCAGGAAAATACTGAACTCAATCGCTCCGCGCCATACGTTATAGCGGTTCAGCAAGGCGCTGTTTTGCAGCCAGCGCCCTTCGGTGCGGCCGTCGCCATCGGTAAAACGTCCGGTAATACCATCCAGTTCCGGATGGTTCTGCAATACAGTGGCGACCTTTTGCAACAAGCCGTCCGGGTACCAGCAATCGTCGTCGGGAAAGGCAATCACGTCGCCATCCGCGAGTTCCAGGCCGCGATTGCGCGCGCGCGACACGCCACGCGCTGCCGAGCGCACATGCACCAGCGAAAATTTCTGGCGATACGAGGTCAACATCGGCACCAGCCTGTCGTCGCTGTTTTGATCGACCACGATCAATTCGAAGTTCCGATAATCTTGCGCGTCCAGCGATGCTAAAAGCCGGGCCACTTCGTCAGAGCGCCCTACCGTGGCCAACACCAGTGAAAATTTCATTTACTTTTCCTTTTACTCATCTTGCACATCGGGTCCATCACGCAATGTGGCTTTCAAGGCGTCATGTAATTTTTCAAAATCGCCATTTGCGGCTTGTCGCCGTTGTCGTCTGGCTCGAGACTGTACGGATAGCCACCCAGCCACTTACCGGCGGTCCAATAAGTCCAACCGCCCCAGGCGCCACTGCCTTTCATGCCATCCATGATTGCTGTAAGCGCCTTCATGCAAGGGTCATTGACGGCCACACCGAATTCGCCGAGAAACAAGCGTTGACGGGTCTGGTTGGCCCATAGCGTGACGTTGGCCATGATCGTGCTCAAGCGCGCGGGATCGATGCAGGTGTTGGCGGTTCCGGAGAAATCAGAGTCGGCGTATTGATGCACTTCAATCATGTAATTGTTTGCAGGATCGCGAAACGAGCGGAACGCATCCGCGTTCGAGACGCCGTTATCTTTGGCGTCCCAGGAATGGGCGCCGCTCCAGCTGCCGCCGGCAACCAGGATCAGATGTTTCGAGCCGCGCCTGCGCAGCACGCGCAGCGTTTCCTGCGCAGTTGAGGCCCAGGCCGCCACTGTCATTTTGGCGGGTTCATTCATCAGGTCGAACGCGGTATTGGCCGGGTCCTTGAACTCCGCCAGCAAGCGTTCCCACAAATCGACAAACGCCGCACGCGGCACCGCGGACGAACCGATAGGATTGCCACGATATTGACCGAAATTGTGAACATCGAGAACAATGCAGACACCCAACGATTGGGCGGCGGCGACACTATCTTTCATTCTTTGCAATTCCGCCGTATCAAGTGCGCCGAATAATTGCGGTTGTATCCGCTCCCATAGGAATGGCATGCGAAAGGTATTCATGCCGAGCGATTGAAAATGGCGCATGTCGGCCAGATCGGGATAGACGTAATCCCTGAAGATAGTCCCTGGCAATTTATCCGCAGCAAATTCAGCGCCGCTCAGATTGACGCCGACCATGCGTTTGCCGTCCAGGCAATTGGCAGCCGCCAGATCACTAAACAGCAGGCATCCGGCAGCCAGCGCAATGGCTAGCGCCCGGCGCCAGATTCTCGGGGGCCGATGGGCGCGGCCAGGCGCCGGGCTTAGCAAGGAAGGCAGGAAGTTAGTCATCTGGTTTCACTTTCAACGGAGAGAGGTTGGGCGCTGGGCGCCAGCGGAAAGAGCGGAATGAATTTCCGTTTGAATGCACTGCCGATGGATTTGATCAGCCGCGCTCCGGGCTTTTCAACCAGTTGATAGTTGAGCCACGAAAACAGCAGCACAAGAAGCACAAAGGGAGGCAGGAAGGCCAGCTGGAACAGGGGCGTGGACAGCGGTGGGAAGAATTTGTGACAGAGATAAATAATCGGCATGTGCAGCAAATAGATCGAAAAACTGCATTCGCCGCATAAAACGATCAGCCTGTTGCCGAAGAAAAATTTGCCAAGCGCGGATGGAAACGAAAAACCGAATACCAGGAAGGAGCCGAAAACGGCTGTCAAAATACTGTCATAAAAATCCTTGTTGCTGGAAAAAGGAAGGCTTACCCACCCGCTTTCCATCAACACCATCGAGACCAGCAGCAAGCCATGCAGGATGGTGAGCGAATTGCGACCCTGGTTTTCGGTCTTGACTCTCGAACGAATGATTCCGGCAATCACGCCAAATAAAAAATAATGAAGTTTGGCGCCGACGAAGGTACCTGGAAATACATCTCGGTACGACAAGACAATCAGGCTGCCGAAGGTCAGGAATACCAGGCCGACGATATCCGAACGGGTCAGGTAGCGGCTGCTTGCGGCCCAGGCCAGGACGAACAGAAAATAGAATTCGACTTCGGGCGTGATGCTCCAGAACACCGATACATTGCCGGAGAACAGAATGTGGCGCAGGATGTTTTGGCTCGAAATGCCATACACGAAGTTCGGGTCGATGCTGGTATAGATGAAATAGGAAAACAAGAGGATGACGAGATAGGCCGGTGCAATCCTTGAAAACCGGGATATCGCATAGTCGGTCACGCTCAGGAGCGAGAATTTCTTTCCAAGATAAAGATAAGCCATGAGAAAACCGCTCAATGAAAAGAAAATCATCACGCCGATCTCACCGGAAAAATTGATTTTCCAGGGCAGAGAAAACCATGTCACCGAATGGCCGTACACAACCAGCAGCGCCGCCAGTCCGCGCAAGCCTGTGATTGCATCGATTCTTGTTTTTTCCATGACCCGTATCAACTATTCTTAAGAATGACTATCAATGTGTGTATCCTCTTTTCCGTCAAAACTAAGCCATCAGTCTTTTGTAGACATCGACATATTTGTCCGCAATATGACGCCAGTTATAGCGATCCGCGAACTGCTGCAGCTGCACCCGTCTGTGCGCATATTCCGCTTGCGTCTCTTCATGCAATTTCAGCAGGCCAGCTATATTTCCTTCGAGATTTTCCGCCTCCAGCAGAAGCCCGATCCGTGATTGCTCGATCAGATGGCGAAATGGCGGGATGTCGCTCAACACTGGCGTCAGCCCGGCGCTCATGGCTTCAATCGGCGCGATGCCAAAACCCTCATGCCTGGACAAACAAATGAAATAACTGGATTGCCCGATCAGGCCCGCCAGTTCGTGATCGGAAGGGTTCGGCACGATTTGCACCGAGCCGGCAAGCTGCTGCTGAGCCACCACGGTACGCAGTTCCTCTGCCGTGTGATCGTATTCACGACCGGCGATGATCAGTTTCCAGGCTGGTTCGCGCGCGACCAGTTGCTTGAATAAGGCCAGCGTTTCCAGCAGGCCTTTATTGATCGACCAACGGCCGAAATAGATCAGCGTCCGGGTCGGCGCGGATGCCGCCAGGTCACTGTATTTTTCGACATTGACGCCGTTTTCAATCACGGCCAGTTTCGGCGGCTTGACGATCTTTTTAAAAATATCGCCATCGTTGTCGCTGGTGGCAATGATCTTGTCATAGGCCATGGACGAGGCACGGGTTACCGTATTGAAGTAGATCTTTTTAAGATTCGACGCGAACTTGGTATGAAAAAATCCACCGTGGGTAGAAGCAACCAGGGGCCGCCGATGCACTGGCTTGGTGAGCGCCAGATAGTCGAAAAAGAAATCAACGCCATGCACATGAATCACATCGGCGTCCGCGACATGTTGCAGCACTTGCGGACAAAGCGGGTATCTGCTGGTGCCGTGGAACGGCAGCCGCACCACGCCAACGCCGTTGATCTGCGCTTGCGGGGCGAGAAATTCGGCAGAGTTCCTGAACAGCCGGTTGAGCGTGACGATCTTGGGAATCTGATCATGGTGCTCGCGCTGCTGCCTGGCGATATTCTGCACCACATCTTCCATGCCGCCTATGGACGGCGAATACTGGCGCACAATGTGCACGACTTTAATAGACATTTGTTGTTTCCTTTCAGGTAGCGGATGGCTGTGAGGCGGTGACCGGCGACGGCGCCGGCACATCCTTCGGGCGACCTGCGTAACAGCCCACCAGGAACCACAGAACACCGGCGGTTTTCAACGCAAACAGAGAAGTGCCGCTGACGCACAGGATGAGAGACATGTACAGCGTGATGTAAGCGCGGAAGCGGTCGCCTCTCTCGTCCGCCATTTTCAGCATCCAGAATGCGCCCCAAAGAAAAATGCATAACAGCAGGCCAAGCCGCGTTAGCAGAGAGGGATAGCCCATGTCGCCGTAGCTGGTATTGAATCCGTCCAGGCCGAATATCATTCCCAGATCCAGATTCGACAATGTCTTGCCGCTCACGAACAGCCGGCCGAGGACGCTGTCACTGTAGTGACCGCCAAACACCGTCGCCAGCAACAGCAGCAGCGCCACACTGAGCAATGGCAACACCATCGCCCAGGCGTTGGTTCTGCCAAGCGGCAGGCAGCGCAGCACGACCAGCGCGGCAACCGTGATCATGCCGTAGCGCGAATCGCTCAAGGCGATCATGATGGCGGCGGCCAGCACGAAAAAAACCATTTCCTTGATCTCGTCGCGCCGCTTGGATAAGCCCCAGGCCGCGATGATGACTGCAAAGTTGCCGAGTGAAACGGGCTCCAGGAAAATCGACGATATCCGGTGGTTGCCAATCAGCGAAGGCAGAATCGTGCGTCCGATCCCTTCCGGTCGTATCCCGTTCAACCCCAGCACGCTATCTTTGGCCCAGTTCGACCCGGCAGCCAGGCCACCCTGGTTGACGTAATAGGAAAAAATATTGAAAACCCGTGAAAACCAATCCAGGAAGAACAATTCAAAAAATCCGAAAGCCAGCACCACCAGCACCATCAGCTTAAGCAGGCGATCGGTGTATTTAACATCGCCGATTTCCCGCCCCAGTCCGTAGAACAGGATAGGAATCATCACGTCGCGGAACCCTTTCGGATCCAGCTGATTGCGCAAGATCGCCATCAGCAACAGATAGGCGACGACCACGGTTGCGACGGCAAGGAATTCAAGCCGGATGCGTTTGATCAAAACGCTAATGCAGGCGAGGTAGATGGCGGCTTCGGTGAGTCCCACGCCGGCAACGGAAATCGCATGGACATTCGTATGAATCGCGCATAAGACCGCCTGATACACCAGCGCCACCATCAGAATCCAGAACGCCATCCGTCCGTCTGGCACCGACGAACCGGCTTGATCAGCTCGGCCAGGGAAAATGAAATTCTTGATGTTGGCAAAAAATTGCATACGACTTATATCTCCATCAGAAACTGACCATCACCGAGCCGACAACTTCAGTGCCGCTGCGCCGCAGCTGATCGCTAAAGGCGGTGAGATCAGCGACCCGGGTATGATCCTTGCGGACCACCAGCAGCACGCCGCCGGCGCGCGAGGCAATGGTCAAGGCATCCGCTGCGCTTGAGAACGCCGGCGTGTCATACAAGATGATGTCGAAACGGTCGCACAGGGTTGCATTCATAGCGACGAAGCTGCCGCGATTAATCAGCTCCTGAGGATTAGGCACCAGCGATCCAGCCGGCAATAACGTCAGGTCAATGAACGATTCGGCCATCGCCAGCATGTCCAGACCGGCACGCCCGGCCAGCACATCGGCCAGCCCGTTGCTGGCGGCCAGATTGAATATCTTGTGCTGGCTCGGATTGCGCAAATTTGCATCGACCAGCAGCGTCTGCTCACCGAGTTGCGAAAACACGACGGCCAGATTGGCCGCCAGCAAACTGGTGCCGTCGCCCGGGTTGACACTGGCAATCGCCAAGGTCTTGCGCCCGGGACGGAACCAGCGCAGCATCAACTCACTGCGTACCGAGCGCAGCATTTCAACTTCCGCGCTGAAAGGCTGATAGGCAGCCATGAGCGTCGTCGGGTAATTTCCACCGCCCGCCTGCAGGTAAGGGTAATCAAACTGACGCGCCAGCACCTGTTGAATATCGGCCTCGGTAACCAGGCCCAGGCGTTGTGCCGCCTCGCCGAAGCGGAGTCCCTCTTCTTTTTGCAGATGCCGTACGCTTTCCACCTGCTCCAGCGTCAGCTTGCCCTGCTCGACCAGCATGCGGCCCATGTTGGCGTCCTTGCGGGACGCCGCGCCGGCACTGGCGATAGAACTTACGGTCTTACTCATTTGCTTGGCCTTTCCAGCTTGTACGGAATCACCGCGATAGAAACAGATTGGAGAACGTAGATCTTCGCGCGGGTTTGCCCCAGGTGATCGTGCCGAGTACCGGCGCCTTCAGCACGTTGACCAGATCGAGGCTGGATCGGACGCGGCGATTTGCCAGTTCCGCCAATACCGCCAAGGCCAGTCCAAGCATGGCGCCGAGCAGAATCGACAGCACTATGTTTAGCCGCACATTGGGGCTGGCGGGAAACATCGGCGCCACCGCCGGATTGAGCACCGAGACATCCGATTGATTCGATTGCCCTTCAAGCTCGGTCTGCGTCAGGCGCAGATTGGCGGCGTCGTATGCCTTCTGCGCACTTTCCGCATCTTTGACCAGTACCGACATTTCATCGCGGGCGCGGTTGAGTTGCAGCACCTTGGCAGTCTGCGCCGCCAGCGCAGCGCGCATCGTCGCTTCGCGCTGGCGCAAGATGCGGCCGTTGTTGGCGGCGCCGTTGTTGGTTGCGCTGATATTACTGTTGAGCTCGGCACGCAGGCGGTCGACCTCGGCTTTGGCGGCCTGGTACTGCGGATGATTTACATCCAGGTTCTTAGACAGCTGGGCAAACTTTCCTTCCGCTAGCGCCAACGACGATTTCAGATTTTGAACCAGCATGTTCGAGATCACATCCGGCGAATCCCGGCCGCCGCTGCCCATCGCCTGACTGCCGCGCGACGATGCTTCCGCCGCCTGTCCTTGCGCCAGCACCAGTTGGCTGGACAGATCGTTCAAACGCGCCGATTCGACGTCGAGATGGTTGTCGGTACTGACCAGGCCATGCTCTTGCTGGTATTTGGATAGCTTGTTCTGCGCCTGTTCCAGATCGACCCGCAAGGTTTTGACTTGCTCGGTGAAATACTTGGCTGCCTGCTGCAAGGGCTGAACCTTGATTTGCAGATTGAGTTGCTGGTAAGCTGCAGCAAAACCGTTGGCAACCTGGGCGACGAATGCAGGATCGTTGCCCTTAGCGGTGATTTCGATCATGCTGCTTTCGCGCGACGGCGACACTTCTACCATCTTCAGCAAGGAATCGGCCAGCCATTCGCGGATCGAGCCGTTGCCATTGGTGAGCTTCTGGAAGCGCTGCTTAAAGGCTGGCTGTTCCGCCAACCCAAGATTGTCGACCGTTTTCAAGGCGACGCGCCTGCTGGTGACGATATCGATCTGGGTTGCCATGTAGCCAGACACCAGCTGGGCCGGCAAGATCTGGCCGGACACCGGATCGGCGCCTTTGTAATTGAGCAGTACCGTGGTCGAGGTCTTATACACTTTCGGCAGTACTAGACTGACGGCAGCGGTGACGGCTACCGTGACCAGCAAGGCCCATACAATGACCTTGTAGCGCGCCCGCAGAATCGTGAGAAGCTGAGAAAAAGTCATGGGAACACCCCTTCAACAGTGGCGTGAAAAAACGCCAGCACATTAACAACAACAGCAGCAGTATCGGTAGCGGCGGCCGCAGAATCAGCCTGATTCAGATAGATCAAAACAGGCTCTCTTTCACGTACACGACATCGTCCGCCTGCAGCGTTTCGTCCTGCTTCGCATCTATTTCCTGCAAGTTTCCCTTGGCGTCGCGGCGCTTGATGCGCATGCCGCGCTGGGTTCCGCGCGGTGTCAGGCCGCCGCCGATCGACAGCGCCTGAATCACGGTCATATTGCGCTCCAGCTTGTAGCCGCCGGGATGCTGCACTTCGCCGTAGATATAAAACTTGGGAGCGCGCTCCACGTAAACCACGTCGCCATTGCTCAGTTCCAGATTCGTTTTCATGTCGGCGGACTGAATCATCTCGACCAGATTGACGACTTGCTTGGTGGTTTTTCCATTGCGGATACGCACGATGGTGGCGGTATCGCCGCCTTCAGGGCCAACGCCGCCGGCTACCGCCAGCATATCGGTCACGCTGCGCTTGCCGCTGACCGGATAGCGGCCCGGATGCAGCACCTGGCCAAGTATCGACACCTGCTGGCTTTGCAGTTCGGTGACCAGGATATTGACTTCGGCCTTGCGCAGAAAGCCGCCCCCTGTCAGCAGACCGGAGATTTTTTTCTCTGCGTCCGCGGTGGACAAGCCGCCGATGTTGACGTCACCGATGAGCGGGAAGGTAATGCTGCCCGCTTCGCTGACTTTGGTTTCCAGGCTCAAATCGGGGTTGCCGAACACGGAGATTTTCAAAGCATCCCCCGCCCCCAATGGCGTATCGGCAGCAATTGCGGACATTCCGTAAATTGCCAGCAACGTCGCCAACAAGCATGCGTAGACTCGTTTCATCATTATCGTCATCCTGTTAAATTATTTTTCCTGCCACATCTTCATCTTGCTCATTTGACTTCCGCCATTTCGCGCGTGCGATTCTGGCTCCCTGCGACGGCCGCTTGCTTGCCGCTCAAATTGGCGGCACCGGGGACCGGCGCTTCTTCTGCAACCACTCCAGCGCTCTTATCGACGTATTCGAGCTTCGCCGAAGAACGCAAACGGGCGATTTCTGCCGCTGCAACTTCTTGCATCTTCTTATTCAGCAGATAGCGCTCGATCTGCGCGCTAGCGATATCCCCGGTTACCGGGCTATCTCTTAATTCAGTCAGTGCGCAGAGCAGATTCTGTTGGCCGTCCTGCAAGACAAATAAATGATTCCTGCCCAGCTTCTTGATTTGTCCGATGATCTGCGCCGGCAGGTCGGCGCTGGAGTAGGTAAGCTGGGTTTTCACATAGGCGATCTTGTGCTGCTCCAGCCAGGCCGCCATTTGATTGAGCGAGGTTGCCGTATCCATCTGCGCTTTGAGCGGCTCGCTAAAATCTTGCGCGGCTATGGCCAATTGTTCGATATCAAGAACTTTGCGATGGGCGAATAATTCCGGGTGATCCTGAAAATAGGCATCGATCTCCGCTTTGGAAGGTTTAGCCAGACTCTCCCCTTTTGACTCCAGATAAGCTTGCACAATCGCTTGCGTCTTGAAGCGCTCGATAATCTGCAGCAATTTAGGATCGCGATCGATTTTTTCCCGCATCGCTTCCCCCAGCAAAACCTGACGATCAATCAACGCTTCCAGAGCCTGTTTGCGCACAGCTGGCGGCTGCATGCGGTTTTCTTCCGCTACGCCGCCTGCATGCTGCAACTCAGCTTCCAGTTGAAGCGTCGTGATTTCATCGCCGTTGACACGGGCCAGTATCTTGCCGGCCTTTTTCTTCTGGTCACCGCAGCCAGACAGGCTGATTGCAGCAAGCAACATCAGGATGCCGACGTTTTTTCCGCGCAACACGTCACTAAACGCGCCACCGATTGCAGACAAATAGTCGAATCGTTCAGAGCAACTCAAAATTCGACTCCTATAAATAAATCAGATTTCATCAATACACTTTTTATGCTGCAAGCCGCAGCAGAACCGCAGCAGAACGGCTACCTGGCCAGGCATCAGGCACTAAGATGTCCGAGCTGTCTCGACGCAGAAAAGAAACCAATAGATGTACGCATGGGACGACGGCGTACCTGATACAGCACGAAGCAGAGTCCGACCAGGAGCAGCGCCCAGCGCCCTGGTTTTTGCGGCGGTTGCGCCCGGAAATCCTTCAGGAAATAAAACAGCAAGTCATCCGGATTGCTCAAGCTGGAAGATATTTTTTTAGCGCGGCTGCCGTCATCGGTAGCAGGTGAAAAAGTCACCGGGGTGGGAATGAGGCTGGCGCCGCGCCAGGTCTCGCTCGCCTCTCCGCTTGAGCTGAAAACAACCGGAACCGCCGAAGCAGGCCGCGCCGGATGGGACGCAAGTGCGCCGGACATCGTCGCAACCGGATCGACGCGCCCGGCGTTTGATGGATAGGCATCGATTGCCAGCAGACGCTGCGTACCGGCCTCGGGCGTATTGACTTGAAACACCGGCGTTACCGCTGACGCAGCATTGCAAGAAACTACTAATGCAAAACTCATCAACAACATGGTTCTTTGCATGATATTTCTCCCGAAAAAACATTGAATAAACTTGAGTGAACTAATACGCGCTGTCTTTTTTCAGCACTTCCTTGACCGTACGAACGATGATCCATAGATCCAGCGCCAATGACCAGTTACGCAAATATTCCAGATCGAATTCGATGCGCGAACGCATTTTGTCCAAGGTATCGGTCTCTCCGCGGTATCCATTCACCTGCGCCCATCCGGTAATTCCCGGTTTCACCTTATGCCGCAACATGTAGCCTTGAATCAGCTTGCGATACATTTCGTTATGGGCGACAGCGTGCGGCCGCGGGCCGACGATACTCATGCGGCCTTGCAATACATTAAAAAACTGCGGCAGTTCGTCAAGCGAGGTACGTCGTAGAAAACCGCCGAATTTCGTCACGCGGGCATCATTTTTCTTAGCCTGATTGACCACGGCGCCATCCTCGGTGACGGCCATCGAGCGAAATTTGTAGACCACGATTTCCTCGCCGTTCAAGCCGTACCGGCGCTGGGAAAAAATGATGCGGCCCGGCGAAGAAAGCTTTACCCCTATCGCAATCGCCAGCATGACCGGCAGCAGCAGGATCTGAATCAACAACGCCAGGACAATGTCACTGCCGCGCTTCACTACGCCGCGCAGACCCGTGAATGGCGTTTCGCAGATGCCGATTACCGGGATGCCGCCGACATGGTCGAGACGCGCCTGTATCAGTCCGAAGGTATAAATGTCGGGCACGAAGTAGACCGACGCTGTGGTATCCCGCAACTCGTCCATCAAGGCCAGCACTCTCGGTTGCGCCGACATTGGCAAGCAGATGAAGATCGTCTTGATCTTATGCTCGCGTACATAAGATCCAACCTCTGCGATAGGGCCCAGGTACGGACTAGTCAGGTCAGAGGGCCGATTGGTTTGATCGCGATCGTCAAAGAACCCGCGTAAATCGATGCCAGCGTTGCTACCCGACATCAGGGACTTGTGAATATCGCTCCCAGGTTCGTTGGAACCGACGATTACCGCCGAGCGGACTTCAACTTTCTTGCCGAAATTGAACGCCAGCTTATGTGCGGTCAAACGACTCAGCAGCAGCGCGAAAGGGGCCAGCGCAAACCAGGTCCATATGACGCTGTCGGAAAATTCATAGCGCAATCCTGTCACCTGCCCCATCAACGCCAGGACTGCAACGATGATCATCCAGCCAAAGAAAATATCGCCCGCGTAACCAAGTTGCTTGACAACGTGCAAGGTGCGATACAAGTCGATCTGTTCGTAGATATACGAGGAAATGAAGAAAGCGATAATCATCAGCACCAGGTAATTACCGGTGAACACCTCGTCCTTTGCCACGATGACCAGATACAAGGAGCCAAGAATAATAGCCGGGTCAAGCAGGCGCTTGAAGAAGGAAACTAGCGGGATGTCATTCTCGGTCATTTTTCCCTACCTCAAAATGCATAGCGTGTATTCAGCATCACGCCGTTATTCACAAAGCCGCCTGGCGTACTGGTTAAAGCGCGTGTGCTGCGGATGCCAGACAACTGGACTTGCCAATGCAGCGTCGGGTTGTAAATCATGGTCAGCGCCGTGTTGCGCAGTACATCGTTTTGATTCGGCGAGCCGGGGGTGCCGGTCTCTATCGATTGGCTGAAATCTCTTTTCTGATATTTGAATTGCGCTACCAGGCGGATTTTTTCCGAGTACTGCCAAGCCGACGCAATGCTGCCGCCGTGATTCATGGAATAGACAGTAGACAGATCGTCGACGGCGCCGATCTCGCGAAACGCGGCGACAGTGAGATCGATTTTCCCGGTAGGCGACCAGTCTGCGGCGACCCGCGAATTGATGCCGCTGAAATCCCTGATGGACGGGGCATCTTGTTTTCTACTGACCCAGCCGCCTAAAAAGTGCAGCTTGGTCTTGCCGCTCAACATCCAGTCAACCTTGCCCTTGATTTCATCCTGGTTATAACCGTTGAACACCTCCGAACCGGCGATCTGTTCCGGGTTCGGAAAATCGGCGCGGGTATGACGCAGCTGGACACCGACGGTGCTGCCGGTGGCGGCCAGATAGTCGAGCCCCACCTCAGTTTGATTCTGTGAATTATCGGCCGGCCGTTGCGAATCCAGGTCGTACGACAATTTGCTGTGTACCAAGCCGGCGTGTACGCGCCAGCTCGGGTGGAACAGCCAAGAGCCGTCAACATAGGCAGTCTCTTGCGTGCGCAGGTTTTTTTCCAGCAAATGGAAATCGATGAAAGGAGTCAGTCCTTGCGAATAGGTGATGCCGGCATTGCCCTCGACGTGAGGCCCGACATGCCAGTTCCAGTTGGCGGCCAGGTTTTTATCCAGATGATCGAGTTGCTGGAATCTGTCGTAATCGACCTTGGCGACACTCACATTCGCCGTCAGATGCTGTTGGCTGATGCTCTTGTCGATGGCCAGGCCGAACAGCGCCCTGCGCGTGTAATCCGATAGATCGCTGCCTATCCCCATGGCTTGCGCGGCGGCGGAATTTTGCAATCCCAGCAGATTGCTGTCATAGCTGACGCCGTAACCGGCATAGGGCTTGACCGAATCCGGCGCTGCCACAATGACATCGGGCGGCGGCATGACGTCTGTCGGCACCAAGTCGTTGGCGACGGCTAGCAGCGGTACGCCGGAGCATATTGGCAAGAGAAAAATTACCTTACATGACAATTGGAAAAATCCTGCGCGGCGGTTTGTTCTTCTGTTCATTGCATACCTCTTATAGTGCGTTGCTTGCACCAAAAATCTGTTGACTAGACTTCACTGACACTTGAAAAAACTTTCTTCCTTCCAAAAAAATGGCAGGAACAGTCGTTTAAAAAATCAGATCGGCTCGTCGGAAAACCGGTAACTGGCGAAGCATGTATTTTTCAAAAGATGCAAGCCACGGGCGAAAGCTAAACGAAAAGTAAACTAATAAGTCGATCGATTCCGTACGCAAACGTACACAACGCGAGTTATAAGCACCGCTTCTTGTCATCGCAGGATTGAATCGCGCAGTTGCTTGGTGTCAGCTTTTACTTCAACTTTCAGGTCAGCTGTTACAACGGCGGCTACATCAAAGCGCGCTAAAGACAAAACAGAAACGGCAAGAAAAATGATGGATGGAATGCAGGGCGTGTTTGCAGCACATGCAAAGGCCCTTGCGCAATGTTTGTCACACGGGTATCGGCATCAGGCGAACGCTAAGTGCTCGTCTTGTGGGCCGCAGCCGGATGCCTCGTTGTCCTGACGGGATTGCAATATTGATCTGGCGCGTGGCGCATCAGAGAGACGTGTTTTTTGCATGATCTTTCCTTCAACAAAATACTTATCACACCAGGTACTGGCGGATATCAGGAATCTGAGCAAAGTCGGAACTGGCTCCCACGCTCCCCTACCTTTTTTAAATAGGGAAAGAGAAGTTAGCCCGGCTTTTCGACATGAAAAGGAGTTGCGCGGCCTATGCTGCAATACAACATAAGCACGTCACCTAGAGACTGCAATTTATGTCGTGAGTTCATTCAAGGCCCGTTTTTTTACAATTAGTAGCACATCGGTTTTCACATTAACAACTAAGCTGCTGATCGAAAAAAAATGTGGCAGCATCAAGATTGCCAGCATGTCAAACCTTGAGATTTGACTTAGCTGCATGCAAGATATCCGAATATGAATCGTTGTCGAACCCTTACAGAATGGGCATTGCCGACAGGCCACATAATGAAAATAAAAAATTTCGAATACGAAAGATCATAGAAATGTATGAGATATTATTTATCCAATTATCGTATCTCGGCAGCTATGAAATTTCTGCTGGACAATATTTCATTGCGATTTACAAGAGATTCGGATGAATGTTATTAGCCCTTAGTATCGTCCAGATATTTAATTGTGCAAGGCACAAATTCGTTAAATATCCGGCCCATCGAAAATGATTACTCAAGGCAACAAAAATGTGCGCAAAGGCGCCTTCGGCTATTCAAACTTAAGATGAGATCAAAACGGGGGGGTGAAATTTTCTGTCCTGGATTTCAGCAGAACGGCTTGCTTCTCCTGCGCGGTCTGCCGGATAAAATAACGCAGCAAATAACGCAACAAATAACGCAACAACGACCATATGGATTACAGTCACAGCCGGGTTACCCACAACAGATGCTAATGAAAAAAACGAAGAAGACGGCATGCGCTCCGAACGCTGGAGCCTGCCATGCAAACAAAATGCGTAACAGTATGACTAAGGGGAGGCGGCTATCATGTGGAACAATTATCTGAATCTTTCTGTGATGAATTGGCTGGCGCAATTCACATCGATGTCAGCGCCCTTCAACCAGATCGTTCACTACATTTCCGGTTCGGATCTGTTCAAGGGCATACCCTTCATGGGCATACTTTGGTATTTCTGGTTCAGGGATAGCGATCCTAAATCAAAGACCAGGGAAATCATTATCGCCACCCTGATCGGCTGCGTGGTCGCCGTCTTCGTTGCCAGAGCCGCGAACAATATGGGCCCGTATCAGCCGCGCCCGTTTGCCAACACTGCGCTGCCTTATCACACATTCGTCGGACTACCGGTGCCAGAGAGCCAGGCTTTGTATATATGGAATTCCTTCCCTAGCGATCACGCCACTTTATTTTTCAGCCTTGCCACCGGAATTTTTTTGATTTCAAGAATGACTGGAACCCTGCTCTATCTCTATACGTTTATTTTTATTGCCCTGCCACGGGTGTATCTCGGCTTGCACTACCCTACCGATATTCTCGCTGGCGGAATTTTGGGTTTAGCCTGTGTCTGGCTCAGCACGCGGACCAGCGTGATCAAGCTCTATGGCCGGCGCAGCAGCATGCTGCTGGCTCACTACCCTGCGGCCTATCAGGCGGCGCTGTTCATCATCACCTTTGAAATAGCGACGATGTTCGGCGACGTTCGCATGCTGCTTGAAGGAATCGTCAAATACTTTCCACGATAGGATTGAGGTGAAAACTGGCCGGCCACAGATAAAAGCAGAGTTGTGCGCCTGCTTGTATCAGACCGGCCATTCATTGCTTCTGCGGCATGCCCGCCCCGCATCAAAACACCAGGCTCAGCTTCGGGCGACGAGTTCACCCAACTCCGTATTGGTCCGCGCCTTGCCACCTAGATTCCAGGCGCCATCCACGGCGTGAACGACATTGATGTAAATGTTGTCCTTGGGCTGTTTGCCGCCAGACATTTCGTAAATGATATTTGTGGCTTCTTCGAAATAACCCAATTGGACCTCGCGGTTGGTGAAAGCGAAAGACGGTACTTTCCATTCGATGAAGGCGACGGCCGTCTCCTGCATTCCGGTGAACGTCTGCTCTTTGGGTAGAACGTGGATCGAACCAATGACGTTGGGCGTCATCACTTTGTTGCCGCTCAAGCCGTGCCATTTCAACATGGCTTCGGAGAGTCGAGCGAATGCGATTTTTTCCTGGCCCTTGGGTAATACGCCTTCGGTCAGGGTGAGTGTGAGGGGCATGAGTATCTCCAATCGTGAGGTTTGGGGGTCGCCACGGAATGTTGCGTGCGTTGCGTGGCAAAGCGAGGCCGTGATATAACGATCGCTATACATCCTTAAAAATAACGATCGTTATACAATGTTATAAATAACGATCGTTATTTAGTCAAGCCCTAAATCACAAACGATCAGTGCGAGAACCAATATGAAGTACGGACCAGGACAAAAAGAAGAGGCGCGAACCAGGATTCTCGGCGCGGTCGGGCGGGGATTCCGCCGCCTTGGCTATGGCGGCATCGGTGTCGACGGCCTGGCCAAGGAGGCCAGCGTAACCTCGGGCGCGTTCTACGGTCATTTCCCCTCGAAGGCCGAGGCCTTCAAAGCTGCCGCCCTGATCGGCCTGGTCGAGCTGCGCGAGGGGATAGAACATTTGCGCGCCAGCGAAGGCGATGCATGGCTGGCTGCATTCGCTGACTTCTACACTAGCGTAAGGCGCAGCTGCGAACTCGGAGAAAGCTGCGCGCTGCAGAGCCTGACACCGGATGTTGCGCGCGCCGATAGCGACACCAAGATCGCCTATGAGGCAGAATTGCTGAAGGTGGTGGATGCCGTAGCCAACGGCTTGCAGCACGGCACGCTAGCCGCACGTCGCAAGACCGCATGGGCCATCCTATCGGTATTGTCCGGCGGCGTCACGCTAGCACGCTCGGCCGACGACGAGAAGGTCGGCGCGAATATCGCGAATGCCATCAAGAGCGCCGTGCTCATTCTGGCCAAGGCCGGTTAAGGTTTGAGCGCTCCTCGTTTTCCATCCCTTGATTCAGACCAAAACGCCACCGCCATCGATCACGATCACCTGCCCGGTAGCATACGCGTTGTTCATCAGATGGATATAGGTTTGCGCGATATCGTCGGCCTCGCCGACCCGCCCAACCGGCAGCCCCGCACCAGCCTGGCGGTACATCGCTTCGCGTTCACTCTCCGGAACGTTCGACCACAACGGTGTGCGCACGAAACCGGGGCTGACGATGTTTACCCGGATCGGCGCCAGCTCGACCGCGAGTGCACGCATGAAGCCCTCCATCGCGCCGCAAATGCTGGCAACCACCGTCCAGCCTTTCTGCGGCCGCACGCTGGCGATGCCGCTGGTGAGTACTATCGATCCACCGTGCCGGATATTCGGCGCCGCCGCTTGCACCGCGGCAATCGCGCCAAACACGCGCAAATCGAAGGCCTTGCGCGCCACGCTCATGTCCGTACGCGCCAGTTCGTCAAGTTGCAGACTATCGCCAGCCGTATAGACCAGATGATCGAAACTGCCGATGTCGGCAAACAGCTGGCTGACCGAAGCGGCGTCGGTCAAGTCCGCAACCTGGCCGTCGGCACCCGCACCGAGTTCCGCGACCGCCGCCGTCACCTTGTCCTGGCGCGAGGACGATACAAGCACCGTCGCGCCCTGGTTCAGCGCGGCGCGTGCGGTCGCAAATCCGATGCCGGAGCTACCGCCAAATATCACAACTTTCTTGTTTTGCAAGTTCATGCCGATCCTTTGTTGATTGCGTCAAATGACGTGTGCAAATTATGTTTGCATAGTTGAATTTGATAAACGATGATCTATTTACTTCACTCGTAAATATGTCTTTTGAATCCAGATCTTTTGAATCTAAACCTTTTGAATCTAAACTTTTTGAATCAGGCTTCTGAATGGACCGCTTCGTTAGCATGTCGATCTTCGTCCGCGTCATCGAGCGCGGCAGCTTTGCCGCAGCCGCGGAAGGCAGCGGCATGACCCCGACCATGGTCGGCAACCACGTCCGTGCGCTCGAACGCCTGCTTGGCGCGCGCCTTCTCAACCGCACCACGCGACGCCAGAATCTGACTGAAACCGGCCGCAACTACTACGAACAGTGCATCAGCATTTTGGCGCAGCTGCAGTCGGCGGAAATCGATGCGCGCGATATGCGAGCACGGCCGCGCGGGCGCCTGCGCGTGAGTGCACCGATCATCTACGCCACCTGCAAACTTGCACCGGCCATGAGGGACTACCTCGACAGCTATCCCGATGTGCATGTGGAGCTGGCGCTGAACGACCGCGTGGTCGATCTTGCCGATGGCGGTTTCGATGCTGCGATCCGTGTTGGCGCCTTGCCGGATTCGAATCTGATCGCGCGGCCGCTGGCGCCCTCGCCGCGGATCGTCTGCGCGGCGCCCGAGTATCTGTTAAAACACGGAACACCGGCAACACCGAAGGATCTGGAAAATCACCACTGCCTCGCTTTCGGATTTGACAGCGGCCCTGAGCGCGATTGGCGTTTCATCCTCGCTGACGGCTCGCAACAGATGGTGCGCGTGCCTGGCCGCCTCGATGTCGGCGGCGGCCTGGCATTACGTGAAGCCGCGCTCGCCGGCCTCGGCATCATCTTGCAGCCGGAGATGATGCTGGAGCGCGAGATTGCCGAAGGGAGACTTATCCGACTGTTTGCCGACTTGCCGGCGCCGACGTTTCCGGTACATATCGTCTATCTGCCCGAACGCAAGCTGACGGCCAAGCTCGCCAGCTTTGTCGACTTCATGACTGCTCGATTCGGCCCTGGTCCGAATCATGTGGCGCGAACACACGGTGGGCATGGGGTCGCCGCTTACGCTGAAACTTATTGAGTAGGCGGGCGCTTCGTGGTTTTCTTTTTAGTTTGGAGCGGCGCAGTATCGTTATCGCCCTGAACTGAAAGCTGGCCACCGGTTCCTAAGCCGCCCGCTACTGTCTGCTGGCGATAGTTCCTCACGGCGCGCACGATGTTGTTATACGATTTAGCTTTCTGAACCTCTTTCCATTTTTCGCCCTCAATGGGCCGCCTGCGAAACAACTCCCCCGCCGCTTTTATTACGCTGATTACACTGATTACGCTGGGTTTCTGGCCTGATTCAACAGCAGCTCCGCGGCCTGCCAGGCTCGCTCTGCCACCGACGGATCATTGAACGCGCGGGCATCGACCGTGGCGCCGTCGAGCAGCATCATGAAAATGCCGGCCAACTGCTTTGCATTCTTGCTTGGTACTATTTCCAGTAACAGTTCTTCGAACCAGCTGAGCATTTTCACTCTGTAGCGAATGGCAACCTCAGACACGCCGGGATAGGAAGTGCCGAATTCCGCCAGCGCGCGTTCGAACAGACAGCCGGCGAATTCAGGGCTGCGAAACCAGGCTCCGTACCAGTCAAAAATACCTTTGATGCGGGCGCTGGCGTCTGCCATCGGCTCCAGATGCTGGACGAGGCTGTCGATAATGAAAGTGAAGCGCTGTGCCAAGACTTCCCCGATCAGGTCGTTTTTTCCAGCGAAATGACGATACATGGTCATTCTCGCAACGTTAGATTCGTCAATGATCCGATCGACGCCGACCGGATGGAAACCGTGCATGGAGAAAAGCTCAGTCGCCTTTTCCACCATTTGCTGGCGCTTGTCTCTGCCCGCCCTATTTTTGCTGTCCACCACGTACTCTCCTATGAAATGTCAAACTTGCTGCAGCACGTCTGTAAGCAAAACAACAGCATGACAAGACGCTATCTTCTGACGCGAAAACTGCCGCCAATCGCCAGGCAACCGTAAAAATGCTCAGGATTTCAAGCTGACATGTGGAGGAATTGTACAAGACATGGGTAGAACGATCTATATCTTTTAGTGCTTATCGGAAATAAATTTATTGCAGCGGAAAGGCTTCCGGGGTGATGTGAACAGACAGCTCGTCGGCTACCCTTTAGGTAAAGGTTGTTGGCCCACATCGCAGGCTATATCTCTTGGCTGGCGTCGCCGGCACAAACAAAAACGCCCCACCGGCTAAGGTGAGGCGTTGAATCGATTACGACGGCGCGCACTGACGCCTAGATTATCGAGGAATCATCATCTCCACTGGTATCGTCGGCAACCACGTCGTCCGTGCTTGTGCTGTCATCCTTTGCCGTATCGGCGCCGTAATAATTGTTGACGGTGTTGTTCTCCGTCGATGTCGTTGATGGCGTCGAAGGCGCCATGCCGGCTTGATTCATAAATCCGGCGCTGCTGCCGGGATGCATCAGGTGCTCAATTCCCTGGAACAGGAACGCCCCGCCCGCCACGCCTGCAGCCGTAGCCGCAACGGTGCCTAGCGCACTGCCGACGCCGCCGCCAAAGAAGCCCGGCGACGCCACTGGCGCCGGGCTTTGCATAAGAGGGGGCTGCATTGCCGCAGGCATGCTCGCCATCATTGGGGGTGCTGCCGGCGGTGCTACCGGGCGCGATGCTGTAGCCGAAGTGTTACCCCATGCATTGGGATCGAAGAAGCTGCGTGATGGGGTAGTTTGCGCTGCTTGGATCTGGATCTGGCTCTGCAGCGAAGCAATTTGTGTTTTGGCGGTGTTAAGCGCCTGCTCCATCAATAGCGCGCGCTGGACCAGCAGGTACGCTGCGTCCGGTTGCTGTGCGACGGCGCCGGCAATCAAGGCATCGGCTTGTGGATCTTTGGCTATGCCTCGCACCTGGATCAGTTGATTCAGAAAATCTTGTAGTGCTTGGGTTTCTTGCGGACTCATAACGATTGCTCCTATAACAAGGAAGAAGAATTACTCAAGCGAATATTATGCATATGGCCTGCATAACCGCCCCATTGGTTCAACACCACCCTACATGGGGTCTGGCTGCGCAATTTCCGCAATTATTTGTATCTGTTTGAAACGACCGTAATTGGTCAGGCTTGACGGCCGTACTTGCATCGTCACGATTCTGTCATGCGCCTAAGCTATTATCGGTTGCCAGCCATTCCCCACTATCTTGAAAGATTAGCCATGTACACTCGCCTGTGTCCGCCCCTTGTCACAAAATCCCTGGCCCACTTTACCGTTCTTGGATGCGGCCTGCTATTGAGCGCTTGTAACAGTATGAATGGGAGTTCACCTGGCTCCGGGCCAACCGCATCTGCTGCGTTCAACACCCTTGACGGTGCGCCGCCGTTAATTATCGGACATCGCGGCCTGCCGGGACTGTATCCAGAGGAGACCCGCGCTTCTTACGAAAATGCAGCCGATGCCGGCGCCGATTCGCTCGAACTGGATCTGCACATGACCAAAGACTGCGTATTGGTGGCGCGCCACAATCCATGGTTGAGCGACAACACCAACATCAGCGAAGTCGCGCAGACGAATCCCAAAGTTGCAAGCCGTAAGCGCACTGTTCCAGGCGTATTGGTCAATGTCAGATATCCCGCCACGACAGAAAATGGTCCGGCACAGTACCTGAGTGACTTGACCGACCCCACCGATCCGAAATCGGTATTGAAATCATTAATCGTTGATGGCGAAGACCATACCAACGACTGGTCAATCAGCGATTTCACGATGGCCGAACTGAGGCAATGGATAGGCGGTACCACTTACGATGCGCGCGAGCAGCGCCCAACCGAACTTAACGGCAAGTTGCCGATTTTGAGTTTTCAGGAGGTGATCGACATTGCAAAAGCTAAAAGCGCAGCGACAGGTCGCGTCATTACGACCTATCCAGAAAGCAAAAATCCGATCTGGAACAATGCCCAGGCGATTGCCAATGGTTGCGGCACACCGGGCAGCCATCCGTTTGAGGAGGCTTTCCTCAAAGCCCTCAAAGACAACGATCTCAATCGCAAAGAGGCCCCGGTCTTTGTGCAAAGCTTTGACCCGGCCAGCTTGAAATACCTGCGCTCCATCGGCCTGAAATCCAAAGCGGTTCAGCTGGTCGATGGCAACGGCATGAACTTCAAGACCGGCGAAACCATTTTCATCACTGACAAACCCAACACCTTCGTCAGTGGCCGCCCATACAGCTGGACCGTAGCGGGTGATCCGCGCTCCTTTGGCGCCATGCTTACGCCTGCAGGATTGGCCGAGGTCAAAACCTACGCCGACGGCATAGGTCCGTGGAAGCCGCAGGCAATGTCGCTCAGCGCCGCTCCAGCCAGGGATTCGTTGTCCAAAGCCAGCTTGGCCGAGGTCGACAGCGTCACGCCAACCAGCCTGATCAGTGATGCTCACAAGGCCGGTCTATTCGTCCATATATTCACCTTCCGCAACGAGGTGAAATACCTGGCAGGTGCTTATAAGGGGGATCCAAAGACAGAGTACATGGCCTTCTTCCGAGCCGGTGTTGACGGCGTATTTACAGATTTCACGCCTACCGCATTTGCTGCCCGCAATACTTATCTCAAAGAAGTAGCGCGCTAAACGACCGAATCCATACTCATCTGCTTTATTGATTTGATTTCTATAGCACCGCAGGCATGATAAGTGGCTTCACCTGTCCGCCGGCCATCCTGATGGCTGGCGGCGCTAAACTTCGCGTGGCGGCTTATATTTATATGCCAGGCCTCATGAAAAATCGGCCTTCAAGGTCAGGAAACCTTGGCGCGGCGGAATCGGATATGTGTTGTAGGTGCCGCTGGCGGCGCCTACCACCACTTCCAGCGGACCTTGCCGGTTCGCCAGATTCGTCACGTTAAAGTTCCATCGCGGATTTTTCAATATGCTGCCCATGTAAGGTAGCTTGCCGGACAGGTTCAGGCCCATCAGGAAATAGCTGGACACATGGAGATCGTTTGTATAAGTCGCATAGCGCTTGCCGACAAAATCGCCGATTAGCTGTATCTCTACGCCGCTGACGGTGGCAGTGCCGACGAACTTGTTCATCCAGGTTGGCGCACCCGGCACCGTCTTGCCGGCGGTTTGCACCACATTGGTACCCGACGTGTAGTTGCTGTCGTACTGGGATTTGTTGTAAGAGATGGCATCGTAGAAAGAGATATTGCGGCCAAAATGCAAGGTGCCGGCAAGATCGACGCCGTCGGTCTTGACGCTGCCGACGTTGGCCAGGATGGCTGTACCGCCTACGATCGAGCTGATGACGGGCGTCGGACTGATCGACAGCAAGCGGTTGCTGAAATCAACATGGTAGAGATCTATCTGGCCGTCGAAGGCTTTGATCACGCCCCAATCAAGCTTGCGAGAGTCGCGCAGGCCGAGCTCGTAGGTAATTGAAGTTTCCGGCTTCGCCGTCGACTTGAATAAATCAAACGCCTGCTGGCTGGCCAGGCTCCAAGGCGATGCGCCGCCAGCGCCGTAGGTAACGAATTGCCGCATGTTTTTCTGGACGTTGGCGAACACCTGGTCTTGCGGCGACAGATTCCAGCGCACGCCGACACCCGGCAAGAACCAGTTCTTGGTGACGATCTCGCCTACCGGCAACGCCTGCGAACCGTTGCCGATGGCTGCCGGCGCTTCCTGCACCGGGAAGCGGCCGTCAGCGAACTGCAGGCTGGATTTGAAGCCGGCTTGCAGCGTGACATCCGGATGCAGTTTCCATTCATCTTGCAGGTGGAACTGGGCTACCTTGTTGTCGATACCGCTGCCGTACTGAGTGATCAGCGGATTCGACGGACGCGTATATGGCGAGCTTGGATTATTGACGTCCAGGGCATACCAGCGCCGATATGCTTCCGAGCGATTATGCTCAAGCCAGATACCCGATTCTATCTGGTGATTACCGGTCTCCCAGCGCAGCGTCGACAGGTAGCCGTCGCGGTTGATGGTGTATTCGGTAGTGCGTGTAGCGTAACCCGAGTTGCCGAAGATTTGTTTCAGGTTCTGATTCGGATAATAGACGGAGAACAAGGCCGGCAGCCCTGCCGCGCCGATAGGCCCCGCCACCACGCCGACGCCGTCGTTGTGATGGAAGTAGATTTGATTGGTCCAGGTCAGGTTGTCGCTAAGGTTGGCCTCGTATTTGGCGTAAGTCAGGAAATCGGTGCGTTGCGCATCGCTATAGTAGTTGCGGTAGTTGCTGCCGTCTGCGGCCGGTGTGGCGCCGGTTGGCGACAGATAGGCCAGTGCCGCCGGAAAATCCGGATAAAGGAATGGCCGGGTATAGGGTGCGCTTTTTTCACCAGCGACGTGCACGGTGGCATCTTCGTTCGGCTCGGTCTTGTCTGAGTAGTCCGCGTACAGGGTTAACTTCCCGGCGCTGCCACTGTGGACGAATTTTGCATTGATCTGATCGTCGCTCTGGCGGCCCTTGAAATCCCAGGCCCTCGCTTCGTGGTGCAGGCCTGAAATGTAGGCGCTATTGCCATCGCCGAATTCGCCGGTATCGACGCGGATGAAGGTGCGCGAGGTATTGTGGCTGCCGACGGTTTGCTGGAGGTTGACATTGTGCGTCATCAGCGGGTCGCTGGAAAAGGTTTCGATGGCGCCGCCGAGGTTGCTGGTCGATGCCGTACCGAGATCGCCGGCGCCAGTCGACAATACAACCCGGCGCACGTTTTCACTTGTAATGGCGCGCTGCGGCGACAAGCCATTGTAGTTGCCGTATTGCTGATCCCCGAGCGGCACCCCATCCATCGTGTAGCCGAGTTGCTGGCCATTAAAGCCATGCACGAACAGCGACAGATTCTGTTCGTTGTTTCCCCACGGGTCGGCGGTCTGGAAACTTACCCCAGGCAGCGTCTCCAACGCTTTCAGCGGATTCACGCCGGGCAGGATTTTCTGGATTTCATTGCCGCTCATGGATACCGTAGAACGCGTCTTGCGCGTGGAAATTTCGACAGCGGTTACCTGGCCGTTGTCTGCATCCGGCGCAACCGTTGCCGCATCAGGCGCAACCGCCGCGGCCACGGCCTGGGCGTATGCCTGGCCGCCGGCCACGGCGGCGCACAGAGTCGCCACGGCGACAGCGATTTGGGACGCATTGCGGCGCAGCGCCGGATACGAATTCTTGTTCATCAGTAGGCCTTATTGAAAAAATATCGGGATAGTGCAGCAGTGCGAGAGCCTAATGACTTCCCGTTACAGGGCGATGACCAAGAACGCTGGGTTGGCGACATATGTGGCTTTTGCGCTACTAAACGGCGGCGCAGTTTAACTAAACTGCGCCGCAGTCTAAACAGATCAATGTTGATCTATGTACGCTGGGTTTTGAGGAGTCGTAAGAGCGGCGCAGGTCATATCTTCATATTCCGCACGACAAAAAAACACCCCTTCGAGAGGGGTGTCTTAGAGTTTTCCTTAGCTAAACATCCGAACTATGTATGTTTAGTTGGGGGCAAATAACAATTGCCAGGCCTTGTTCCATCGTTGACTGGATTACGGCTTCTTTAATTTCTCCAGCCCGAATTTCTCCAGCATCATATCTGCAGTTTGCAGCGCCCCCTCCACCCAACCCTGGGCATCGGAATAGGCTTCGCCGCAAATATACAAGGGCTGCCGGCCAATCGGCTGGATGATCTTTTGTTTCACTTCCCAGCTTTTAACGCCGATGTTCCAGCTATTCCAGCCACCGCCGAAGGGGTCATCGCCCCAATCGCGGAAACAGGCGTCTTGTACCTTCGGGGTGTAGCTCAAGCCATGCATGGTGCCCAGCTGACGCGCCACTTCGGTAACCATGCGGTATGGCGCCTGGTACTGATCCCAGGCCAGCTCCGGATTTTGTTTGCGGTTTTCAGCCACAAACGGTTCGTTCACTTTGGCAATATGCTGGCCCCTGACCTTGGGTTGATGCCGCTGCGGCCGCAAGCCGTCCCAGAATCCGGTATTGTCGCCATCGTCGTAACTGGCCAATAACATGGCGGGGCCGATTTTGACCGGCGCACCATTGCTTTTGGGCCAGTAGTAGGTTTGCCGCACCGGGATGTCGGTTACGCTGCGTCCCGCCTCTACCGGCACCACGCTGCCGTCAGGCTTGCTATATCCGGCTGCGCGCCACCACGGACTGGCATAGGTGGTGAATAATTTAAACAGCGGACGCGGCGTGACAGAAGAGATCAGAGCGCTGGCTTCCTGCAGGATCGGGCTACTGTCCGCGAGCAGATCCAGCGAGCGGCGCGGCATGGCCAGGATCACGGAACTGGCGCGGATCGACTTGCCGTCAACCTGGAATTGAACTGCACCATCCAGACTTTCAAGCGCCGACACGCTGCTGTTCAAACGTACTTCACCGCCGGCCTCGACGAATAATTGCGCCAGAGCGCGGGGCACTTCCTGGAAGCCTTTGGTGAACCCCTTGTAAACTGGCTGAACCCCGAAATCAGACAAATACCAGGGAATGGCGTCGGCTGCGTTCCAATTGCACATAGTCGAGTCATAGCCGCCCGCATCCATTGAAAATTGATACGATTCGCCGTTAATTACGCGCATCAGCACGTTCCAGAATCCCTGTTGATACAGAGGTTTGCCGGAGAAGATGGCTTGCTGCGCCATTTCGCGACGCTGATCTTCGGTGAGATCCGGGCTGGTAATGCCAGGCACGATCTGCTCAATCGCATTGATCATGATGGAACCGGCGGTTTGCCCGTGATTCGGGAAGCCAAGCCGGTACGGGACCTCATCCGGATTGGTAGTAAAGTCGGACAGGCGCAAATAGGTGCCACGCAGATAGGCGATGTTTTGCGGTTCGTCGACCGGGAACGGATACAGTGTGATTTGCTCGCTATCCGGCAGCAATTTATTCAGCGCATGAATCAGGGTGCTGATCAGCGGTTGTACCTTGGGCAGAATCCGCATGCCGCCCAGTTCCGCCACCATATCGGGAATGCCGGGCGGCGTTACCGACAGCAAGCGCCCGCCAATATGATCGCTGCCTTCGAACACCACGATCTTTTGTTTCGGGTTAGCTTGTTTCAGCCGCCATGCGCTATATACGCCGGAAACGCCGCCGCCGACGATGGCGATATCGATTTTTTCATCTGCCATGATGCGTAATCCCCTTTTATGCAAGTAAGTGGAAGAACCAATCCCTGGAGCCAGCCGGGCAACATGTCGATGCCCGGCAGCACCCAGGGTGCTGCATTTGCTGCCGACGCTGCTTAGAAAATCACCGGGGTGTTCTGATTGTCGCCAGGGCTTGCGGCGGCAAGCAATTGTCCGTTCTGATGGAACAGATTCAAGGCGGGCTGCACCGGCGCTCTTGCGTGTTTTGCTTGTTTTCCGGTGTCGTCATCCGTGCTGGGCGGCGGTGGCGGATTCTGTGCGGTGCGCATATCCAGAATATAAGCTTGCTGATGCTGCAGGACATGATCCATGCCGCGCCGCACGGCCGCCTTGACGTCTTCCGGAGTGCGGACCACCTCGCCGTCGAGACCGCCCAACGCTTTTGCAATGGCGACAAAATCCATCACCGGACTTTGTATGCGCAGATAAGAGGGATCGGTATTGTAGTCTTTGGGGTGCCATTCATAACCTGGCGCGTTTCCGTACGCTGCGACCAGCTGTTGCAAGCCGTTTTGCAGGGTATGGTATTCATGATTATTGGTGATGATGTACAGCACCGCCAAGTTGCGATGCGCCGCGGTCCACCAGGTTTGCGGATAGAACAGCGACGAACCGTCGCCCACCGCCGCCACCACAAACTCGGTATCGATCTGTTGCCAGCCTTGCGGGCTCAACTTAATGCCGAGCGACGCCGGCATCGACCAGCCCAACGAACCGCCGCCAACGCAGTAATAGCTGATCGGAGCGGCGCCTTCGGTACCGAACGGCAGCAGGTACTGGAACGGTGCGGGATCGGAAACCGCCTCGTGCACATAGACAAATTTCCGGTTCAGATTGCGTTGCTTGATTTCTTCACGCAAAGCCTGGGCAATGACTACCGCTAAAATATTCGGCGCCGCCAGCGCTTCAATAAAATACTTATCCCACTGCACTCGCCGCTGCGCCGCGAGCACGGCCAATTTCGCATTGCGCGCGGCGGCCGGCGCAGACGGAGCGCTGCCTACCTGTGCATTAATGAGTGGCAGCGTTGCTTTGATATCGCCAAACACTGCCGCTTCGCCATAATAATTTTTGCCTATATCCCAAATATTATTGCTGAGGTAAAGCTGTCTGACAGCCGGGGGAATCAGAGCACCATCCGAATATTTAAAAATCGTAACCTGTGCCTGGTTGCTAAAGCCGCACAGAAATGCCACGTCATGATCCTTGAATACATTTTGCACGCCGGCTTGGGTACCTGGCAGCTCACCCTGCCAATGGCTATCGTCATTCGGAAAATTCGCCACGGCGCTGAAGGTTTGCAGTAATACGGGCGCGCCGATCAATTCCGCCATTTGCTGCAGTTCCGGCCAGGCGTTGGCATAGCCGACCGCATCGCCGGCGATGATGATGGGATTTCTTGCTTCTTTGAGCGCATTGGCAACCTGGGTAATCGACTCCGGTGCGCCGGTGAAATGCGGCGAAATACGCGTTACGCCTTTGATCTTGTCATTGGCGCCGATTTCGCGCATGGTGAACTCCCACGGAATCGATACGAACACCGGGCCGTTCGGAGCCGCCATCGCCTCTTTAAAGGCCCGTTGCAGTACCAGCGGAAGTTCTTCCGCGGCGCGTACTTCATGCGCCCATTTGGTGTATTGCCTGGCTAAATCAACCAGATTGGATGCCAGCAGCGGTTCCTGGGTAACCAGTTCATTTTGCTGTTGGCAGCATAAAATCACCAGCGGCACCTGCGAGCGCGAAGCATTGAATAAATTGCCGATGCTGTGTGCAATACCCGGTGTGACGTGCACCACCAGCACCCCCGGTAAACCGGTCATGCGCGCAGATCCCATTGCTGCACCGAGTGCGATGTTTTCATGCAGGCACTCAATGTACTCCACCTTATTTTCCGGATAGGAGGTGCCATCGATAATTGGAATTTCATTGGTTCCCGGCACACCGAAAATATAGTGAATGCCGAGTTCGCTCAAGATGTCGAATACATAGTCGCGTGCCCAGCGCGTCGGTGCCTGCCCAAGGTTGTTCGCCATTTGCTCCCCCTATTTAGACTAAGTTATCCAGCTAAAAAATGGTTGTGCATCTATCCATGCCGCTCAAGCGACGACAGCCTGCCCTGCGCCCCTGTCTCAATACCGCGATCAGCGCCAACGGATATTGGCAAAGCATTGCCTGCGCGTTCGTCAACTGCGCCGCTGCGGTTGCAGAGGTGTAGTCAGGCGATGAATGACGGGGATGGGAAGCAATGCAGGCAATTGTAGACCTGTATTTCCACAGAGAAACCTGCTGCAATTAACAGGTGGGAAATTTTTCTTATTCTGCTTACCCGAAGAACAATGACATATAGACAATGATTGCAGCGAGAGAACATGCCGTGACCAAGCTGCTACAAGGGTCTTGCCAGGACAAGCAGAACGCCGGGGGACGGCGTTGGGAGGCAGTGCTTACCCGCCATTTTAGGTTTCTGCTTTATACGCTGCGATTTCCGACCACAACTTCCTGGCTTACAGAGATGAAATGAGTGTCGCCCCGCATGCGGTCGAATCGCCGTGATAGGCGACGGCTTTGCCGTGATGCATGCGAGTGCTGTTCGCCGGCTGGATGGCGAACTTGCCTTTGCATTGAGGGCAAGTCGTCATGTCGCCTTCCAGGGCTACTGCTATTCCCATTGCTTTAAAACTGTCGCTGGCGGTAATCACTTCACCGCCATGCGAGGTCTTGTCGCCTAGGCGGATTACGCCACGGTCGTGTTCGTCTTTCATATCGGTTCCTCTCAAATTCGCTTAGATCTTAGGTGGAACGTCTTCTGCCCAAAGAGAAGCATTAGCCGCGCCATCTTTTTCACCATGCCAGTTGTCCATTTCCATTTTCGGGTCGTAGGGATAGTCGTGCCGCTCCTGTGCCAGAGCAGTTTCTGCCCAGCCAACTGGCGTGTCGCCACGCGGTTGGTTGTAAGCATCATCAATTGCGACGTTGCTGACTTGTTCTACCGATTTTGGCCAGGTGGGTTCGCGACAGGTCCAGAGCGCCATCAGGCGATGACTCGTCAACAATAAAATAAACGGCATCATGATGATGCGATAGGTCGCACTGGCGCGCATGCCGAAGTCGTACATGCAAAACAAAAAGCTTTCGCGGATACTTTCATGCTCGCTAAAAAACAATGCAGGCTTAGGCAGATCTGCCGGCCCCTGCTTCATATACCAGCACCAGTAGTTCCATTGGGACAGCAGTCCTTGCAGATTAGCGCGACCTTGCCATTCCCGGCCTATGGCAAAGGCACTTACCACATTGCCCTTGTCATCGACCGAATAATGGCGAATGTGATAGCAATTACTGTTATTGCTTGATCCTTTGTGTATGCAAAAGATGGATTTTTCATTCCACGGGACTTCCCAGGTAATGTCGCCTTCGCCTGGCTTTGCAAAGAAGCGCCGCCGCCGTATCGTATAGATCTTTTGCTGTTCTCGGTTGAAACGGATCGGGCGGCGCTTGAGCGCGAAAAATTCGTCACGGCCGAATTTGAAGGCGACGTAGCCAAAAGCGATGATTCCCAAAAAAAGAACCAAACAAGGAAAAATCAATCCAGCAACCATTTTTTCTGGAGGATGCCGAAGCATGTATCCCACGAGCCATAAAGGTGCTGCGACGCCCAGGCACGCGGTAAGTACTCCCCCTGCCTGCCATTGCCGATCTCTATACGGTTGATCCGTTACGTCCATGTAAGTCGAATTGATCCGAAAGGTGGTGGCAGTATCTTTACACTCCGGCCCAACTAATTTATCAATAGGCAATCGATGCCACATATCCCATTCGGGAATTGGAAGGCCTGCTTGGTATCGAAATACGCGTTCATCCATGTGAAATTTTCATTGCCACTCAAATTTTCGGTGGTATGTCTTTTGCCCATAACGACGCATTGGCGGCACCATCCTGTTCACCAATCCAGCTACTAATTTCCTTTTTCGGGTCGAAAGGATAGTCGTGACGTTGCTGTGCCAGAGCGGTTTCACCCCAGCCTACCGGAGTGGTGCCACGTGGTTGATTGAACGCATCATCGGCAGCGATATTGCTGACGGTTTTCACTGCATTAGGCCAAACTGGAGCGCGGCAAGTCCAGAGTGCCAATAATCGAAAGCTCGTCATCAGCAGGATGAACGGCATCATAATCATGCGAAACACTGGACTGGCTCGAGTGCCAAAATCGTACATGCAAAACAAAAAACTCTCACGCACACTTTCATTTTCGCTAAAAAATAGTGGTGGTTTGGGAAGGTCAGCAGGGCCTTGGTTCATATACCAGCACCAATAATTCCATTGAGATAATACCCCCTCCAGATTGGCGCTTCCCACCCATTCTCGTCCAATAGAAAACGCGCGTACTACGTTACCATTGTCGTCGACGTCATAGCACCGAATATGATAGCAATTTTGGTTGTTGCCAGATCCTTTATGGATACAGAAGATGGATTTTTCGTTCCAAGGCACGTCCCAGGTGACATCGCCTTCTCCTTGTTTTGCAAAAAAGCGACGCCGCCGTATTGCGAATATTTTTTTCTGTTCCCTATTGAAACGAATGGGGCGACGTTTGAGCGCAAAAAATTCGTCGCGACCGAATCTAAACGCTGCGTAACCGAAAATTAAAATCACTCCTAGACAAAATAAATCACCAAGTAGATCTCCCGCATCTGGGAATATGAATCTTGTTTCATACTCCATCCAAAATCCCATGACAACACCAACCACTGCAATGAGGACCCCTCCCGCTTGCCATTGCCGGCTTCCATGCGGCTGATCCGTCACATCCATGTAGGTCGAATTGATCTGGAAGATGGTACCGGTGTCCTTACACTCTGGTCCGACCGGTTTGTTTATCGGAAGTCGATGCTGCAGATCCCACTCTGGGATTGGTTGACCTACCTTATACAGAAATACGCGTTCGTCCATAGCTTAAGCTCCTACAGCATGGTTATAAGCTTTTAACTCAGCATCAAAGTCGTGGTAGTGTTCACTTTTGCCGAAGTGGCAGCGCGAAATCCATGTTTTGAGGAGCCCACTGCTGACTAGTGCAATCACTATGCCGACTATTACTGATAATATTAACAAAGGCCAGAAAAGTGATCCAATGGCAAGCCATGCGACAAGGGCGATGCCAACACCTAAGACACCATTAAGTCTATATAGCCATCCCAGCGTTTTATTCCCGTCAGAAAACGCATCCGGTGCGTTCTTCAAGATATCAAAGAGTCCGAGAGCCATCCCTGCTGCAGCTCCGATACAACGGGCGGCCTTGGCATATTTTGCCGCATTTTCAACGTCTACCGCCCACTGCTGACGCAGAAACACGGCGAGAGGATGTGTCGCCGATTTTTCGACTGTCGAACCAACGGTGTCGACGATCGTTGCACCCAAGCTGACCACGGCTAGAGCTGCTTTGGTTCGAGTCTCCGTGGCATTGAATTGGTCATTGTTGGCCCAGTCTTGGGTCGCAAATCCCAATGCTACTAGCTGGATCAACGCGGTTACAACGCCAAGATGGAATTCCCGTGGCGCGGAAGAGCCGAGCCATTTTTGGGTCGCATCGATACCAGGTAATTTTATAGATTTGATGCTCCCGGATGCAATTCGCCCCTCCTGCTCGAGTTTCGCAATGTCCAATTCATAGGCTAGTAGCTTGTCATCAGTGGGGAGTTTTTTAACGTTGCTCTTTGCTTCCTTGTATGCGTCGGCCCTAGTTTGCGTTCTATTGGTATCAAGATCAATGTGCTGAGTTTTGGCTTGTTCAATCGCCCATTTTGCAAGATCACTTGCGCTCATATTACTGGCTTTGATAGTGACACCGCCGAGCATACTGAGGTGTACCAAGGCCAATTGCCGCGCGACTGTATAAGTACTTCGATTAATTGCTCTGATGACGACATTTCCTGTAGCTAGCGCCAATCGGTCAATTAACTTTAAAGTGTATTTTGGGTCTAACCGCTCCAACGCTCGCTTGTATAAATTGAGGACATTTTCAAATTGGAAATCGCTACCTTTGAGGTGTGGTTCTGTTGCCGCAATGATGTCGTTCTGGTTAAATAACAATCCTCTGCTATACAAGTTGCGAATATCTGATAACTTCGGACTATTAAGCCAGAACAAAAGCTGGTCTTTGCATAGATCGGTTGAGACGCCCTTTCCAATACATTGAGCAACTGACTCACTGTAAGCATAACCACTGCATATATCGTTTTTGTCATGCACACCGTCCATCCACTTTCCTAATTGATCACTTTTGAGCCAATCGACATGCGCTTTGATCAATTTATCTAAAGTAGGTTTGAAAACTTCAATGGCGGCGTCGTATTGTGCCGGAAATGTCTTTTTCCACTGATTCTCGTCAAGGAGCGCTTTACCGTTCTCGGTCGTTAATTCTTCCCAAGCCTTATCCTCGGCTTCCTTTTGACGGCCAGGTAATTTCTGCTGGCGGAGTTCCTCTTCACGCTTATGTTTTTCTTCGACGCGGCGCGAGCCTCCCTTGGTGAACAAAGCGGTGAACATATCTGAGTACGCCGTACCTTCGGCGGTATAGGCATCTGCCGTTCTATCGTCGTCGATAATGCTGTTCCGAGCTTTCGTGCGCACACTTTGCTCCGTCCCCTCTAGCAAATCAGCCACCATTTTTGCTTGATACATTTTCTCGTCGAATCCGGAGTCAAGGCCAGGTAAAGTCAATTCGCTTAGATCGTTGGTAATGCCGACTGGATCATTGACTGCGACGATAAAGCCTTTTTTATGGGGCTCCTGTGTCCCCATGATGTCGGCCATCTTTGGCCCTAATTTATGTTGTCGAGCTTCCGCAATGGTCGGCGTATTGCTATACGCAAAAGCTTTGCGCATAGCGTCGGAATTTATGCCGAAGTGCGCAACTTTACTGTAATTCGCTTTGAATTCTGCTGCATGCGCGGCCTTTTCTTCTAGCATCGCTGGCACGTTGACACATTGCATGTGGGTTTTGCGCCAGTTGGGATCCTCTGCATTTTTAATTAGAGCAGGAGTCCATACAACGCTTGTCCAGCCGATCCATAAGTTAGTTGCCAAGTCGCCGGGTGAATGGACAATATCGACACATTTAGCGCGTACAACTTCACCGGTGTCGACGCATGAGAATGGCACCATTTCTGGCTTCGGCGGGAGGTGTTCAATAGGGAAGTTCCAAAGATATCCCGATGCCGTCACCATATAAGCTTTCAAGCGCTTACGTTTCTCGTCATAGGTGTACAGGTAGCCAGCCCGCACGGCGCGCAACGTATATTTAGCCGTCCCTATATCTTGCGGTGCGCCTTCTATCTTGAAATTACCAGATAAGGCTGGCACACCGGAGGCGCCGGCGGGGCAAGCGACTGCATAACGGACCGGGTAGATCAACAAACCTTTTCGGTCACAAAAATCACATTTAAGCATTAAGCTGCTCCGGTTGGTAGTTGGGTCCACTGAGATTGTTGGTTCAGCACCCTGTGATCGTCGGAATCAAGGAGGGCTTGGAGATCCGACCAGGAGATTTTTCCATGCACAAGGTCAGTCCATGCTGTGTCGAGTTTTGGATGACGCAGGAAGGCATCGCCGTAGCGCACGCTGTACAGTGCGTATTCGGCCAATTCATCGGCATCCGTCAGCTTCAAATGCTGTTCACCGTTTATCAGAGCAATATCAATCCCCCTCTGGCAACGCAGACACTCTGAGGGAAGCATGGCACTCTGTTTGTTTGACACTATTTGCATTTGCAAAAGGACGTGCGCTACAAGTCGACTATGATTGAGACTGTTCCATTGCTTTCCGGTTGGCCAGGCTGATTTGCATCCGCCCAGCGGATCGATTTCGCGTCCAGGTCCAGATACGCTCCACCAGTGTTCGCACCATGGGAATCTCCAGCTGGTAATCGGTCCTAACAAAGCTTCTTTTTGTACCGGTGAAAACAATGTCATCGCTAGTGAAAATACACGTGGGTCGTAGTAACGCCAGAAGACGAAATCACCTTCAGAGTCAGGGCCAACGAGAAAGCGAGCAACATGACGTGCCAGTGCATCGATATCTGTGGAGCTGTCCAGCCACGCACAGATGACGGGTGGCCTGTTACCGGTGGTCTCACGCAGTAATGCCAAAGTCACGTCATCCTGCTGCTCTGGTGAGAGTGACGCCACATCGATCAATCGAGGCATGAGGTCGTCCGCGTTTGACAGCAATCCCGGCGTGCAGCGCAGCATCGGCAACGGTTCTGCAAACGTTTCATCGTCGATATTGGATGCATCGATCAGCAGATAGCCGTTGCGGATGACTTCGCCTGGGGGAGAGATACTTTGCATTAGCGCATTTCGTAAGCAGATTGATCGATCAAGCCAGCGGCACGGAAGCAGCGCCAGACTGTGCTGCGCCCGCCGTTTGCGAAGGGCATAGCTTGGAGCCGGGGAATTGCGCAGGTTTGCTTTGCGGGCCCATGGTCTGGTGGTTGGCGGCATGGACCTCGTGCGCACCGCTGGTAAATCCGGTGATGCCGTCGCTGATCACGAATTCGCTGCCGCCGCCGTTCAGGCGTATGCCTTTTTTCGCCTTGAGATTGATCCAGTCCTGCGTACTGATGATATCGACCACCTTCTGCGCCAGCAATTCCATGCTGTCGTTTTGCGCCTGGATCTGTACCTTGCCGCTGGCAGCGATGAGCTTGATACCGAGCTTGTAAGCGAGGATGGAGACTTTTTCGGCGACGCTGACGAAGAACGATTTTCCCGCCGCCACGGACACGTGACTGCCCGCCGTCAGCGCTGTATGTTCCGCGCTGGCGATATGGGTGGAGGCGCCCGAAGTGGCTTCGATGCCGCTCGGACTTGCCAGCACCAGGTGCGGTTCTGACAGCTCGGGGAATTTATCTGCGCCGCCACTGCCCTTGATCGCATCATTCTGCGATTTGATGGCCTTGGCGACGTCGCTCTGGTCCGCACCTTTGTCTTGCGCCTGGTGTTCTTGCGCCAGGTTAGCCAGGCTTTCCTGCGTGCTGCGGGCCTGGGTCAGGCGCGACACGGTCTCGCCCATGTCGGTGATGTGGGCGGCCGCCTTCGGTCTTGCTTCAGTGGTGAGCAGTAATCCTTCGGCAGATCTCACTACGCCATGGCCGTCAGTTCTCAGCTCAAACCCGTTTCCGCGCGCGTCCTGGCGGCCGGCATTGTTTTCAATGCGAGTGATGCTGCCTAAGGAAATTTGGCTGTCCAGATGATCGCTGCGGAGCTGCGTTTGTATTTTCGCATTGGAGTCGTCGAAAATCAGGTGCCCGCTTCTGCCGCCCGGTGTATTGCCGCCATTGGGTGTCAATTCCCGGCTACGGATGCCGGACAGCGCACTTTGCGTAGGCAAGGCCCACGATGGCATGTTGTTCTGGCTGGCCACAGAGCCGGTGATGATGGGCCGATCGCAATTGCCATCCAGCCATTGCACGATCACTAGCTGACCGATGCGCGGAATGGCGACGAAGCCCTGATCGGCGCCGGCCCAGCCGCTGGCAACCCGGATCCAGGCGGAACTGTCCTGGTCGTTCTTGCCGACGCGGTCCCAGTGGAACTGGACTTTCACGCGGCCAAAATTGTCGACGTGCAGATTCTCGCCTGAAGGGCCAACTACGGTGGCCGTCTGCAAACCATAGATGCGAGTTTCTTCGCTGTTGTAGCCGCGCCCCGGGCACCAGGGAATTTTCTTGCGGATGCATGTCAGCCGGTTCGAATAGGCTGGCGCGGCATCGGCGTTTTGCAGGTAGTTATTGGTAGCGCTGTGCTCGACGCTGATGATCAGGAATTCATGATCCTGTTCTCCGCTCTGTTTATCGTTGTGTGGCGACCAGTCTTCGGAAAAGTGCCCAGTCAGCCGGAAAGTCCGCCCGGGTTGCGCGTAACGGTTGTTGCCGGCGCCATCGAAAGTTTTTGCAATGGCTTCCTGTTCTTCCATTCTCACGCGACTGAGGCGATCGCCATCCTGGCCGTTGGCGAAACCATAAGCGCCCGCATATTCGTAGGACTCCACTGCCGGTACCGCCCCCTGCTTGTTGAGCGTAGGGACGCTGGCTTCTTGTGGACGCGGGTTCTTGAAGTCAAAACTTCTGACGGCAACCGTCGATATGGAAAACTGTCGCACCGGCGACCAGTCGGAAATAGCGTCTTCCTCGATTGCGCCGGCGTGGCGCTGAAATGGAATTTCGGCCTTGCCGTCTATTGGTTCGGCATAGGTAGAGTCATCCGACAGCTTTAAGGTGTGGCCTTTAGCTGTATGCTCAAAGTGATAATGCCAGCCTAGATTTTCCCAGTGGCGATGGACAAAGTTACTGTCGCTTTCGTCGAACTGAAATATTTCGGTAACGACTGCGTCAGCATGATTCAGCTTGCAATCCCATGCGGCATACGCGCCATAATCGGCAAACACGTGGGCGCTTAAATCCTGCAGAGACAACTGATGAAAAATGTAATTGTCTTTGCGCGATTTCAGATACGTCAGCCACGGCACCAGATGCGCCTCGTAAAAGGCGAAGCTGCCGTCGGTACGCTTGAAGCGGAAACTCTCGACGTAGCCGGTGAAGAAACGGGTGCTGCCGTCCCCCCGTACCAGTTCTACGCAAAGCAATTTCCCCATCATCGATTTCAGAGGGATGTTTGCGTCATCGCTCAATAGCTCAACGGTGTAGGAAAAATCGCGGCTCAGGGCTTCGCTGGCATCCAGGCGATTGACTAACAGCTCAGCTTTCGGGGCGTCATTATTCGCAAACGAGAGGCGCAAAATTCGGTTGTGCTGGCGATTCTGGGCCAAGCTTCGCAGCGTTTTAATGGCGTCAGCCATGCAGATCCTTTACACACGACATTGCCACATAGCAAAACCATGTAAGTTTAACAAATAATGCGGGGGAGCAGTTGATAGATCGCAGTGATGGCGCAGGACGGTAGCGTACAGTCAAAATGATCATTGCTAAAAAGAACCGCAGCGTCGAAACGCCACGGCTCTTCTTATCGGCGCAGCGAGTTACACGACCTTGTTGGTCGACAAATCCCATCCGCCAGAGGTATTGCCGCCTGAGCCACCACCGATTTTCTGTTGTACGTATTTCCATTTGACCTGGGAGTATTTCAGGCTCACGCTTTCGGTCATGACACTGCCTTCTGTCACCGATGGCGTCACATCGGAGATCAGCAGGTTGGTCAGTTCGATTGTGAAATATGTGATGCGGTCACCCTTACCATCAGCGCGTAAAAACTCAAACGTCGCCTTAGGAATGGTCTTGCCTGATGAGCAGTTTTGCAGCAACAGTGGTGTCGCCAAATCCGCAATCTTGGTAATCACAATGTCCTTGTGCTCACAACGCTCGGCAGTGTGGCCGCCTCCGGTGGATGCAGTAGCCGACTTCGGCTGCAGCACTTCCCATTGGACCGATTTGCACTCGATCCAATCCTTGTGAGCGCTGTCTGTAGATTCGCCCTTAATGCCGTCGATTTGCAGATAAACGTCAATTGCCATAGTGATGCCCTTAATGAAATAAGAAAAATATGATTAACAGTGGAAACGCTGCTGTTAAATGGAGAGAAGACTGAGGGAACGGAATACACTTTTTAAAGTGATACGCACCCTACACGATCGAGCATTGTTGTGTAACTGTCAAAATTGTCAGGTGTCAACAGTAAAAAACACCGTTATCAAACGACAATCTTGCAAACTGGAAACGTGACGCCTAGCGACTCTATCACTAGAGTAGGTGACGAGTATCTCGATGAGAAAAGATTAACGTTTTTTTACATTTAATGTTGTATTGAGGCAACATTCGCTTACCGTGTTCATGCACCTGCCGTTTCCACTCGTAGTTATAATTTTCAGATTTGTAAAAAACCAAGTGCTATGCCATTGAATAAGATCGCTCTCGCTTGCCCGCATAGCAGCGAAGCCGTCAGGCGTGATGCATGACACGCCGTAGTCCCAATATTTTTGGTATCCCTGAATGTGACACCTACTTTATTCCCTCAAGCAGGATAGGCGTCAACTATTGACTCCAACTGAATTAAGCCCTAAATTTGGGTCTACTCATGTAAAGAGAGGTCGTCATGCCGTCCGTCGCCAACATCAAGTCCATCTCTTATCTGAAAAGCCATGCTGCCCAGATTTCCGAAGATCTGGAATTGAATGGAAATCCATTCGTCATCACGCAAAATGGTGAGGCCAGCATGGTGATTGAAAGCGTCAAACATTTTCAGGAAAAAGAAGAGCTCATTGCAGCGCTGAAAATCATCGCCTTGGGTGAAAAAGATCGCCTGCAGAGCAAAGGGATCACCGCAGACAAGTCTCGGGCACAACTTCGTGCTGTCCGTCAAAGCCGCAAATAATGGCCGTCATCATTCTTCCCGATGCGCAAGAGGACTTGCTTTCACTTCAGGAGTACATGCTTGACAAGTGGGGGGAGGTCGAATGGCTGAAGGCCGAGGACGAGATTTTTGAAAAACTTGAAAAGGTTGATGCCAAGAGCTACCCAGGCACTGCTATAAAAGAGTTGGCGTCGGTTGGCATCTTTGAATACCAGAACGTTTTTACATCGCATCACAAGCTCGTCTACCGACGAATTGACGATGACATCTATGTGTACGTCGTCGCAGGGCATAGGCAGGATTTCGCTACTCTGCTGATGAAGCGATTATTGAAAAAGTGATTCTCAATGGGTGTGGAATGATAGGCAGGACATGCAAATTTGAATTTGATGTCGATTTGATGGTTAAAACAAAAAACCCCTTGATTTCATAATGAAATCAAGGGGTTTTTGCTAATATTGGCGGAGAGGGTGGGATTCGAACCCACGGTACGATTTAACGTACGCTTGATTTCGAGTCAAGTACATTCGACCACTCTGCCACCTCTCCGGTTTCGGTCGACTTGCTGTGTTTAATGCAGCAAAGCGCAAGATTATAGCAGACTCTTTTTGACTATGGAACGTCTTTTTATTGACACCATTCTACGAAAAATGCCGACGTCCATATCCTGCAAAATAGTCTTTTCAAATCAGCTACTTATGCACTCAGCCTGGTAATGCCGCCCATGTACGGATGCAGCACCGCCGGGATTTCGACGCTGCCGTCTGCCTGCTGATAATTCTCCAGCAATGCAACCAAGGTGCGTCCGACCGCCAGGCCGGAACCGTTCAGCGTATGCACCAGCTCGGTCTTGCCTTGGGCGTTGCGGAAACGGGCTTGCATGCGGCGCGCCTGGAACGCCTCGACGTTGGAGACCGAGGAAATTTCGCGGTAGGTATTTTGCGCCGGCAGCCATACTTCCAGATCGTAGGTCTTGGCTGCGCCGAAACCCATGTCGCCGGTGCACAAGGACACCACGCGATACGGCAGGCCGAGTTTTTTCAGGATATTTTCGGCGTGGCCGACCATTTCTTCCAGTGCTTCGTATGATTTTTCCGGATGCACGATTTGCACCATTTCGACTTTGTCGAACTGATGCTGGCGAATCATGCCGCGGGTGTCGCGGCCGTAGCTGCCGGCTTCCGAACGGAAACACGGCGAGTGCGCAACCATCTTGATCGGCAACGTTTCACCGGCAACGATTTCGTCGCGCACGATATTGGTGAGCGGCACCTCGGCCGTCGGAATCAGGTACAGCGCGGCATGGTCGGCGCCCTGCTCGCCTTCCTGGCCACCTTTTTTCACTGCAAACAAATCTTCTTCAAACTTCGGCAACTGGCCGGTGCCGCGCAGCGAATCGGCGTTGACGATGTAGGGTGTATAGCATTCGGTATAGCCGTGTTCGGCGCCGTGGGTGTCCAGCATGAACTGGCCCAGGGCGCGATGCAGGCGGGCGATGCCGCCCTTCATGACGGCAAAACGCGAACCGGTGAGCTTGGCGGCGACGTCGAAATCCAAACCATGCATGGCGCCCACATCGACGTGATCGCGCACTTCAAAATCGAAGCTGCGCGGCGTGCCGACTTTGCGCATTTCGACGTTGCCTGTCTCGTCAGCGCCGACCGGGACTGTTTCGTGCGGAATATTCGGCACCGCCAGCAAGAAGGTGCTGACCTGCTCTTGCACCTGGTCCAGCTTGGTTGCGGACGCCTTCAATTCATCGCCGATACCGGCCACTTCCGCCATCACGGCCGAAGCGTCTTCGCCGTTGCCTTTCAGCATGCCGATTTGCTTGGACAGCGAGTTGCGCTGCATTTGCAATTCTTCAGTACGGGTCTGGATTTGCTTGCGCTCGGCTTCCAGCGCGTTGAAGCCGTTGACGTCGAGCTGGAATTTGCGCGCCGCCAAACGGGCGGCGACTGTAGCAATGTCTTTACGAAGAAGTTGGATGTCGATCATGGGCTTAGGAGACTTAGGGTAAATAGACGGAAAATTAAGCCGCCATTGTACCAAGCCCAGCCAGCCGCCGATATGCCCAAAGGCAGATCGGCGGCTAGTCAGCCACTCAGGAGATCTCGGCTACCCGATGGCAAGCCACCAAACGGCCGTCAAACGGCTGCAATAGCGGCACCTCTTGCCGGCAGCGTTCGATCGCATATGGGCAACGATTGTTAAAACTGCAACCAGGCGGCGGCGCCAGCGGCGACGGCAACTCCCCCGGCAACATCATTTTTTGCTGGCGCTGGGCCGGATCGATGCGTGGCGTACTGGCCAGTAAAGCCTTGGTGTAAGGATGCAGCGGCCGGCTGAACACTTGCTGCTTGCTGCCGTGTTCGACGGTTTTTCCGAGATACATCACCAGCACGTCGTCGGCAATATGTTCGACTACTGACAGATTGTGCGAGATAAACAGATAGGCAACGCCGCTGGCTTGCTGCAAATCCATCAGCAGGTTCAGCACCTGGGCCTGGATCGAGACGTCGAGCGCGGACACCGGTTCATCGGCCACGATCACCTTGGGGTCCAGCATCAAGGCGCGCGCGATCGCCACCCGTTGCCGCTGACCGCCGGAAAACATATGCGGATAACGGCCGTAGTGCTCCGGCCGCAAACCGACCTTGGCCATCATCGCCTGCGCCTTTTCGGCGCGCTGACTGTGATTCAATCCGGTATTGATGATCAGCGGCTCTTCCAGCATCTGGCCGACTTTCTTGCGCGGATTCAAGCTGGCATAGGGATTTTGAAACACCATCTGCACCAGCGGCCGCACCCGTTTCAACGTAGCGCGATCGGCATCGGCGATGTTGGCGCCATCCATCCACAATTCGCCGCCGGTGGGCGGTTCGATCATGGTGATCTGACGCGCCAGGGTCGATTTGCCGCAACCGGATTCACCCACTACTGCCAGCGTCCTGCCCGGTTCAAGCTGGAAGGAAACGCCGTCCAGCGCACGCGCCGTCGCTTTCGGCTTGAACAAACCTTGCGATACGCTGTAGTGCTTGACCAGGCTTTTTGCTTCGAGCAAAACCACGCGGTTGGCGATTTCGTTGATAGTTGAACTCTTCATCATGCAACCCCACTGCTGAGCATTGGATCGGGTGTTTTGCGGGATATTTCTGACCAGCCGTTAGTCGGCTGACCGGCATGATCTAGCGGAAAATGGCAGCGCACTTGCTGCTGCGCCACGCCCAGCAACTCGGGCCGGACCTGGCGGCAACGGTCTTGCGCATAGGCGCAGCGCGGGCTGAGCAGGCAACCGCTGGGCCGGTCGTACTGGCCGGGCACCACGCCAGGAATGGTTTGCAAACGTGCACGGCCGATATTGTGTTCCGGCAGCGCCGCCAGCAACGCCTGTGTATAAGGATGCTTGGGGGCGTTGAAAATATCCGGCACGCGGCCGGTCTCCACTACCTGCCCGGCATACATCACCATCACCCGCTGCGCAGTCTGGGCGACGACGCTCAGATCATGGGTGATCAGCATCAAGGCCATGCCGCGGTCGCGCTGCAGTTGCAGCAACAGCTCCAGCATTTGCGCCTGCACCGTGACATCCAAAGCGGTGGTCGGCTCATCGGCAATCAACAAGCGCGGATTGCAGGCGATCGCGATCGCCACCATCACCCGTTGGCTCATGCCGCCCGATAATTGATGCGGATAGGCGTCCAGGCGCCGCTCCGGATCGGGGATATCGACTTGCTTCAAGAGCGCCAGCGCTTTCGCCCGCAACGCCTTGCCGGAGCCGCCCTGGTGCACGCGCAGGGTTTCCATCAATTGATAGGCCACCGTGTAAGACGGATTCAGGCTGGTCATCGGATCCTGGAAGATCATCGCGATATCCTTACCCAGCAAGCCGCGCCTTTCCTTGTCCGGCATGGTCAACAGATCGCGGCCATCGAAAGCCATGCGCTCGCCCTTGACCCGGCCCGGGTAGTCGATCAAACCCATCAAGGCCAGCGAGGTGACGCTCTTGCCGGAGCCTGACTCGCCGACGATGCCGATCACTTCGCCGGCCTCGACTTCAAGGTCGAGGCCGTCGACGGCGGTGAATGGTGCTGCCGTCGAGCCGAATTCGACTCTCAGGTTTTTAATTTCTAGCAATGCCATGTGGGTACGCTCTATCGTTTCAGTTTAGGGTCAAGCGCGTCGCGCAAGCCATCGCCCATCAGGTTGAACGCCAATACCGAGATCAGGATCGCCAGCCCGGGGAAAGTCACTACCCACCAGGCGCTCTGGATGAACTCCATGGCGCTGGCCAGCATCGAACCCCATTCAGGCGTCGGCGGCTGCGCGCCCAGCCCCAGGAAGCCCAGTGCGGCGGCGTCCAGGATCGCTTCGGAAAAGCCGAGAGTGGCCTGCACGATCAAGGGCGCCAGGCAGTTCGGCAAGACGCAATTGAACATGATGCGCAAGGGACCGGCGCCGGCGATGCGCGAGGCGTTGACATAGTCGCGCGACATTTCGCCGATGACGGCGGCGCGGGTCTGGCGCGCATAGTGCGGCATCATCACGATCGCAATCGCATACATCGCATTCATCAGGCCAGGCCCCAGAATCGCCACCACCGCTACTGCCAGCAGCAGGCTCGGCAAGGCCAGCATGACGTCCATCAGGCGCATGATCGCAGTCTCGACCACGCCACGGAAGTAGCCGGCCGCCAGCCCTAGCAAAATACCGATGGCGAGCGAAAGCGTGACCGACACCAGGCCGATGATCAGCGACAGCCGGGCGCCGTGGATCAGACGCGACAGCATGTCGCGCCCGACCGGGTCGGTGCCGAGCAGGAATTTGCTGCTGCCGCCCACCTGCCAGGCCGGCGGCACCAAGGTCGCATCGCGGAATTGTTCGATCGGCGAATGCGGTGCGATAAAGTCAGCGAACAAAGCCGCCAGCACCATCACGATGATGATGGCGAGGCCGATCACCGCACCCCGGTTCTGGCTGAAATACGACCACAGTTCGCGTGCCGGATGCGGTGGCGCGGCAGCGGGGGTAGCCGGTGCGTTGACCGAGGCCGGACTTGTTTGAGTAGGATTGACGTTATTCATGAGCCATGCCGGATACGAGGATTGATCACGCCGTACAACAGATCGACGATCAGATTGACAACGATGATGATGGTGGCCGACAGCAGAATCCCGCCCTGCACTACCGGATAATCGCGGCGTTGGATTGCCGCCACCAGCCATTTGCCGATGCCGGGCCAGGAAAAGATGGTCTCAGTCAGGATCGCGCCGGCCAGCATCACGCCAACCTGCAAGCCGATCACCGTGATCACCGGGATCAGCGCATTGCGCAAGGCATGCACCACTACCACCCGGCTGCGCGACAAGCCTTTGGCGCGCGCGGTACGGACATAGTCTTCGCGCAGCACTTCCAGCATCGCCGAACGCGTCATGCGGGCAATCACCGCCAGCGGGATGGTGCCGAGCGCAATCGTCGGCAGGATCAGATGCGAGACCGCGGATTTGAAGACGCCGCTATCGTCGGCCAGCAGACTGTCGATCAGCATGAAGCCGGTTACCGGCGGCACGTCGAACAGGATATCGATGCGACCGGAAACCGGAGTCCAGCCCAGCGTCACCGAAAACAGCAGGATCAGCAGCAAGGCCCACCAGAATACCGGCATCGAATAACCGGTAAGCGACACGCCCATGACTGAATAGTCGAACACGGTATTGCGTTTCAGCGCCGCCAGGATACCGGCCGGCACGCCGATTATCAGCGCAAACAGCATCGCGCAAAAAGACAGTTCCAGGGTTGCCGGAAACAGGGTCTTGAATTCGCTCAGGACCGAAGTATGGGTCATGATGGAGACGCCCAGGTCGCCCTTGAAGACATTGCCCAGATAATTGAAATACTGCATGTAAAGCGACTGATCGAGGCCCAGCTCATGCGCCATTTGCGCATAACGCGCAGGGTCCATGCCGCGCTCGCCGGTCATGGCTTCGACCGCGTTGCCCGGGATCAGATGTATCAATAAAAACACCAGCAGCGTGATGCCGAGAAAGGTCGGAATGACCAGACCGACACGGCGCAGGAGAAATCCAAACATTGGCGCGTACCTGTTCGAAGAAAGATGACAGCAACATGATTGCCGTCGGTTGTTTTGATATCTATTGATATCGGTAAATTTAAGCCGCCCCTACACGCAGTAGCGGCGGCCTAAGATCAGAACAAAAATCAGACCATGGCTTACTTGGCCAGATCGACCTTCTCAAAGTGATGGTGAGCAAACACCGCCATCTTGAAGCCGACTACCTCTTTACGCACCGGCGTGAAGCGAACCGAGTGCGCCAGATCGATCCAAGGCGCTTCTTCGTGCACGATGACCTGTGCCTGTTCATACAACTTGGCGCGTTCATCCTGCTTCGGCGTCAGCTTGGCTTTCTGGATCAGCGCTTCGTAATCCTTGTTGCACCAGCGCGCCGTATTGCCACCGCCTTTGACGCCTTCGCAGCTCAGCAATGGTCCGAAGAAATTATCCGGATCGCCGTTGTCGCCGGACCAGCCGAACATCATCGAATGCTGGTCGCCCTGCTTGCTGCGCTTCAGGTATTCGGTCCATTCGTAGGTGGTGAGCTTGGTCTTGACGCCGATTTTTGCCCAGTCAGCCTGGATCAGCTCAGCCATGCGCTTGCCGTCCGGATTGTAGGGACGGGTGACCGGCAGATACCACATTTCCACTTCAACGCCATTTGGATAACCAGCCTTGGTCAACAACTCCTTGGCCTTGACCGGATCGTAGACGTAGTCCTTGATCTTGTCGTTATAGCCCCACAGGGTTGGCGGAATCGGGTTCTTTGCTGCCTGGCCTGCGCCTTGGTAAACCGTCTTCAGAATGGTTTGCTTATCCACCGCCATATTCAGCGCCTGGCGCACCAGCTTGTTATCGAACGGTTTTTTCTCGACATTGAAGGAGATGTAGCCGATGTTCAAGCCTTCCTTGGTCATCATCTTGATCGACGGATCGGCTTTCATCAATTCGATGTCAGCCGGTTTCGGGTACGCCATGACCTGGCATTCGTTAGCCTTGAGCTTGGCGTAACGTACCGAGGCGTCAGGCGTGATGGCGTAAATCAGGCTGTCCAGCTTGGGACGGCCGTCCCAGTAGGCGTCGAACGCCTTGTAGCGTATCACCGCGTCTTTTTGGTAGGACACGAACTGGAACGGACCGGTGCCGATCGGCTCACGGTCGATCACTTCCGGCGTGCCGGCCTTCTTCATCGTGTCGGCATATTCGGCCGACAGGATAGAGGCGAAATCCATGCCCAGGTTGGCGATAAACGCGGCTTCCGGATGCTTCAGCTTGAACACCACGGTGCTGTCATCGGTTTTCTCAACCTTGTCGACGATCTTGTCCATACCCATGTCGAGGTAGTAGCCGAAACTCTGGCCGGCGGCTAGCTTATGGAAGGGATGATTGGCGTCGCCCATGCGGTTGAACGAAAACAGCACATCGTCGGCGTTGAAATCGCGGGTCGGCTTGAATTTTGCGCTGCTGTGGAATTTGACGCCCTTGCGCAGCTTGAAGGTATAAGTCATACCATCGTCGGAGACGGTCCAGGATTCTGCCAGGCCGGGCAGGATCTTGGTGGTGCCCAGTTCGAATTCGACCAGGCGGTTATACATAGGCACCGACGACGCATCGAAGGTGGTGCCGGTAGTGTACAGCTGGGGGTTGAAACCTTCCGGGCTGCCTTCCGAGCAAAACACCAGGGTCTTGGCCGCTGTCGCGTAACCGGCAGTGGCGCACAAGACGGCGAGCAGCGCGGCCTTGGCAATCATTTTTCTTTTCATCATAGGTCTCTTTCCTTAGGTTATGGTGAAACTGATCCATTTAACAACAATTCACAAGGTCAACACAAGCTTGAATGTACAACGTCTATGGCCGCTTGCAACATCCGTTTGCAATATCGCTATTTACTTCAAGCCGACATCAACGCCTCGATCTCGGCACAGGTTTTAGGAATCGCCGGCCCCAGCACTCTTGCCCCTGAACTGGTCACCAGCACATCGTCTTCGATGCGGATGCCGCCAAAACCCATGTGCTCGACAAACTTTTCATAGTTGATCAAGCTGCTGTGGCGCGCTTCCGCCTGCCAGCGCTGGATCAAGGCTGGAATGAAATACATGCCTGGCTCCACCGTCACCACCATGCCTGCGCGCAAAGGTTTTGCCAGGCGCAGATTGCGCAGGCCAAACAGTTCGCTACGGCTGACACTGGCGTCGTAACCAACCCGGGTTTCGCCCAAGCCTTCCATATCGTGCACGTCCAACCCCATCTGATGACCCAAGCCATGCGGGAAGCAGATGGCGTAGGCGCCGGATTCGACCACCTGCTCCGGGCTGCCATAAAAAAATCCAAGCTTGGACATCGCCGCGACCATGTGCCCGGCGGCTAGTTTATGTACCTCGAGATAGGAGACACCCGGCCGCATGGCGGCAATCGCCAGCTGCTGTGCGGCCAGCACTATTTCGTACAGGTTGCGCTGGCGTTCGCTGAAACGGCCGCCGACCGGAAAGGTGCGCGTAATGTCGCTGGCATAACCCAAAGCGCTGGAAGCGCCGGAATCGTTCACCACCAGATCGCCCGCCTGCAAACGATTCTTGTGATCGCGGTTATGCAAAATCTCGCCGCTGCGGGAAAAAATCATCGGATAGGCGTTTTGCAGATCATGGCTGCGCATGACGCCCTCCATCGCCGCCACCACCTGGTATTCAAAGACATCCGCCTTGGCCAATTGCATGGCGGAGATATGCATGTCGCGCGTCACGCTAAGGGCGTTTTCGATTTCTTCGATTTCTTCTTCGCCCTTGATTTCACGCAGCGCAATCACAGCTGCCATCAGGCTTTCGGAAGCGCCGGCCTTACATTGCTCTGGGGTGCAATCCAGCAGGCTGGCCAGTTCAAGCACGGTTTCGCCGCGATACGGCGGCAGGTAATGAATCGTACGGCCCTGGCGACGCGCCTGCGCCAGTACTTCGGCCAGTTGCCGATACGGCTGCACCGATGTGATGCCTACTGTCTCGGCGCGCTGCGCCAAAGAAGAAGTCGGCCCGACCCAGATCACATCGTCGAGGCTGGGATCGTCGCCGAACAGGATCTCGCTATCGGCGTCGATATCGATCAGCGCCGCCAGTTCAGGCTGGTTCAAACCGAAGAAATAAGAAAACGATGAATCCTGGCGAAACCAGTAATGGTTATGCAAATAGTTCATGGAGACATCGGTATTGCCGGGCAACAGCAGCAGGCCGGAAGCAAAGCGCTGCTTCAGCTGGCCTCGGCGCTGGGCGTAGATGGCGGGCTTAAACATGTTGCTCCACACGGGACATTTGCTTGATTATGATTTGATCCATCGCTTGCTCCATCCCTACTCCGTTGCGCTGTCATTACTGACACCATTGTTCAAGTTCACTGCTCAGCTTCACGACAGCACCAGCAAGCGTCGCGTTTTGCAAATGCAAAAATCATGCCATACGCCAACATCCATTCGGCGCATCAAAAAAATTCGGTCCCGCGCAACAGCTGCTCCTGCTCCTCGGATAGCGGCGATTGCGGACCGTCGAACAGCGCCACGGTGCCGACCCAGATCACCTCCGCCACTTCATTTTCGTGCGGTAGCGATTCAATGCTGTGCGGGATATTGGCGTCGAAATGCAGGCTGTCGCCAACATTCAGTACATAGCTGTCTTTACCTACCGTGTAGCCGATTTGTCCGCTCAGCACAAAGATCATTTCATCGCCTTCGTGCGAGACCATCTCCGATTTGTAACCGGATGGCATGGTGAACTTCACCGAATGCACCTGGCTGCCGGGGAATACCGTCGATAGTCTTTCGTATTTGACGCGGCCGCTGGCGACCGAATACGGTTGCCGCTGGCTGCGATAGGTGTCTGGCCGCAATTGCGCAGGTTGTTTGATCAGATCGCCAATGGCCACGCCCAGCGCCTTGGCGATCACCACCAGCGAGGTAATCGAGGGACTGGTCTGGCCGCGCTCAAGCTGCGAAATAAATCCTGCGGTCAATCCGGTTTCGGTCGCGACTTGCACCAGCGTCTTCTTGATAGCATGACGCCGCGCGCGGATCGACCTCCCCAGCTGTGGCATTTCCATTGTTTCTGTCTCCGGCCTGTACCAGGTCGTTTCTTGTATTTATTACTTCCAAATCGATCAGCGCGATCTTGGTCGCATTGATTCAAGAGTAATTTTTTAATATTTAGCTTTATTACGGCGGCCATTAGCGCCGCGACTTCATTGGTTGAGCGTCGGAAATTATAGTCACACTACAATTTGAGTCAAGCTACTTTTTCAGATTAGCTTAGAACGTGGAGTGAAGCCGATCTCTCCATACCGCGCACAATGGGCCTCAATCTTGCTTAGGAATGACAGGCGGCAGATGCATTTTCGGGTGACTTTACACTTCAAACCGAGTATTTTCAGATGTAGTTTTCCCAGCCAACCTCAACTCAAGAAGACAGACATGCATATCAATCGACGCAACTTCATCGCTCAAACCATTGCTGTTGGCTCATTGGCAGCAGTCGGTTCGACCTTTGCCCAGGAACCGGAGTCAACCGCCGCCAGGATCAAGCGCACCGGCAAGCTGCGCATGGGGGCGATTAACGGCGCCTCGCCGTATTTCACCAAGGACCTGGCGACCAGTGAATGGCGCGGCTTCATGGTGGACCTGGGGCGCGATCTTGCCAAGTATCTGAAAGCTGAGGTTGAATGGGTTGAAACAACCTGGGGCAACGCCGTGCTGGACGTACAGACCAATAAAATCGATTGCCAGCTGGGCATGGCGCCCTCCCCGGCGCGGCGCGAAGTGGTTGATTTTTCTAATCCGATTTTCCAGAACTACAACACGGTGGTCGCCAAGAAGGGCTTTAATTTTGAACACTGGGAACAGCTCAACTCACCCAACGTCAAGGTAGCGGTCGATGTCGGTTCGAGCCACGATCAGCTGGTTACCAGGATCTTGCCAAAGGCGAATATCCTGCGCTTTGAAACTTCCGCCGCCGCCACCATGGCGCTGCAATCCGGCCGGGTCGATTGCCAGGTACTGGTGATTCTGCTGTCGACCGCGCTGCTGACCAAGCTGCCTAACATCGGCCATATCGTCTTCCCCACCCCGGACGAAACCAATCCAACCAATGTCGGCATCCGCAAACAATCCGACCAGACTTTCACCAAGGCCGTGAATGCCTGGCTGGAGCAAGCCAGGGCCTCAGGAAAGGTGAAAAACGCCATCCTCTCCAATATGCAAACCCTGGTCGGCGTACCGCCGAGCGCTTTTCCATCCCAAGTTCATTTTTAAGCTGAGTTAGTTAAGCCGAATCAAGTTGAATTAAGCTGAGGGGCAGGCATGTATCAATGGGATTTCCATACGCTTTGGCAGTACCGGAACATCATTTTCATAGGTTTTGGTTACACAGTAGGCTACACCGTCATCGTCGTCATATTGGGGTTGCTGGTTGGCCTCATTGCGGGCCTGTGCCGGCTGTCGCCGAAGGTCTACATATCCGGGCCGTTTCGGGCTTATGTAGAACTGTTCAGGTGCACGCCGGTACTTGTGCAACTGATCTGGTTTTACTATGCGCTGCCTATCTTGACCGGCATCGAACTGACGCCAGGCATGGCGGCAGTGCTGGCGTTGACCTTATATGGAGGCGCCTTCTATTCCGAGATCATCCGCGGCGGCGTGATTTCCATCGACCCCGGGCAATCGGAAGCTGGCATGGCGTTGGGAATGACGCAATTCCAGCTGATGCGGCGCGTAGTGCTGCCGCAAGCGTTCAAGCGGATGACGCCGCCCTTGGTCAGCCAATCCATCATGCAGTTGAAAAACACCTCGCTGCTTTCAGTTCTGGCGGTACCCGACCTGCTCTATCAAGGGCAAATCATCGCCCACGATACCTATCGGCCGCTGGAAATCTACTCGCTGATCGCCGCCCTGTATTTTGCGATCCTGCTGCCGGCAACAATCCTGGCCAAGCGGCTTGAAGTAAAAATGTCTGATGGGCGGGGAGCTTAGCAATGGGCAGTGAAATGATTTCAATCCAGAATCTTAAAAAATGTTTTGGCGATAACGTCGTCTTGAAAGATATCTCCTTACAGATAAGCAAGGGCTCGGTGGTGGCAATGATCGGGCCGTCAGGATCCGGCAAATCGACCTTGCTGCGCTGCATAAATCTGCTGACGATACCGGACGCCGGCGTGGTCGATGTCGGCGGCCAGTCGATCATATTTGACGGCAAAAACACGACGCTGCCGAAAGCGCGGGACCTGGCAAAATTCCGTTCCAGGACCGGCATGGTTTTTCAGCACTTCAACCTGTTCCCGCACATGACCGTCCAGCAGAATGTGATGGAAGGCATGGTCACGGTGTTGAAAACACCGAAGCAAGAGGCGCGCGCCGTCGCCGACGCGCTGCTGCAACGGGTTGGCTTGAGCGACCGTGCAGAGGCTTATCCGAGCATGCTGTCGGGAGGACAAAAGCAACGGGTCGCGATTGCCAGGGCATTGGCCATGAAACCGGCGGTAATGCTGTTCGACGAAGCCACTTCGGCGCTGGATCCGGAACTGGTGGGCGAAGTGCTGAACGTCATACGCTCGCTGGCGGCGGAAGGCATGACCATGATCCTGGTTACGCATGAAATAGCCTTTGCAAGAGAGGTGGCCGACCAGGTGATTTTCATGCGCGACGGTGTGGTGGTCGAATCCGGGCCGCCCGCAATTGTCATCGACAATCCGCAGAAAGAAGCTACCCGCAGCTTCCTGTCGCGCTTCAAAAACAGTGTGCAATAGATTGGGCAATCGACTGGGCAATAGCGCCGCTCCTCTTCCGAATCAGAAGGAAACAGCTTGAATTCAAAAACCAGCCCGCCCGCTGCTTTGCGCGTGGTAGTCATCGGTGCGGGTATTGTCGGCGCCGCCTGCGCCATCGAATTGCTGCGCGACGGCCACGCCGTCACGCTGCTTGACCCGGGCCAGCCAGGCGGCGCACAAGCCGCCAGCTACGGCAACGCGGCATGGCTAAGCCCGGCTTCGGTGGTGCCGGTTTCCATGCCAGGTTTGTGGAAAAAAATACCCAAGTATCTGTTCGATAAAAACAGTCCGCTGACGATCCGCTGGAGCGCACTGCCATCGCTATTTCCCTGGCTGATCAGGTTCATCTGGGCCGGCGCCAGCGTGGCCCGCGTCGAAGCCACCGCGCGTGCGCTATCGGCTCTGCTCCACGATGCACCCGCCCGGCACCGCGGATTGGCGCAAGAAGCCGGTGTCGCGGATCTGATCGTGAGCAGCGGGCTGCTGTACGCCTATCCTGACCGCGCCGCCTTCGAGACGGAGGCGCTGGCCTGGCGTTTACGCCGCGACAATGGGGTGAGCTGGAAGGAGCTGGACGCACCAGCAATCCACGCATTGGTCCCCGAACTTGACCGAAAATATCAATTCGCCATTCTGCTAGAGCAAGGTGCGCACTGTGCCGATCCGGGAGCCTATGTGGCAGCGCTGGTGCGCCATGCGCTTGAGCAGGGAGCCATTCTGCAGCGTGCCAAGGCTAGCGGATTCGATTTGCAAAACGGCCGCCTGCGCGCCGTCCTTACCGACAACGGCGAACTGTCCTGCGACCGCGCCGTCATCGCCGCCGGTATTCATTCCAAGTCCTTGGCGAAATCAGCCGGCGACAAGATCATCATGGAAAGCGAACGCGGCTATCACGTCGTCATAGAAAACCCGCCAGTCAAACTGGCGGTGCCGGTGATGCCAGCCGACGCCAAAACCGGCAATACATCGACCTTAGCCGGTCTGCGCATCGCCGGACAAGTGGAGCTGACCAGAATGCAGACGGCGCCGGACTGGAGCCGGGCCGAGACACTTTTACGGCACGCCGTGGCAACCTATCCGGCGCTCGCGTCGATCATCAAAACAGCAGTCATCCAGCGTTGGATGGGGCACAGGCCGTCAACCACCGACGGCCGCCCGGTGCTTGGGCCTGCGTCCGGCTGCCAGGATGTGATTCATGCTTTTGGACATGGACATATCGGCTTGGCCTCGGGGCCTGTTTCTGGCCGGCTGGTCGCCGATTTCATCTCTGGCCGGCCCACAGTAATCGATCCAGCGCCCTATTCGGCAAAGCGGTTCCGGTGACTTCAGACTAAGCTTGCATCACTCTCGGGAGACAGCATGATCATTCGCGGCGGACGCGCCATATATGGAGAAAGTGTCGGCATTCTTGTGTTGGACACGAAATTTCCGAGAATCCCCGGTGATGTCGGCAACGCCACCACATTTGACTTTCCAGTGCGATATAAGGTCGTGCCTGGAGCCAGGCCAGAACAAATCGTGGCGGCCCCTGACCGGGCGCGCGCGCTGCTGCCGTCGTTCATTGAAGCCGCCAGGGAATTGGAAAACGACGGCGTCCGCGCCATCACCACTACCTGCGGCTTCCTTACCGTAGTCCAGGACGAAATTGCCGAGGCTGTGACGGTTCCCGTCATTACCTCAAGCCTGTTCCTGCTGCCGATGCTGCGCCGCATGCTCGGACCGATGCGCAGCATCGGCATAGTCACCGCCGATGCGCAAAGCTTGTCGGCCGATCATCTGCAAGCTGCTGGCGTCGAACCCGGCTGGCGGCTGCTGGTGCGGGGCATGGAGTCGTTCCCGTCTTTCAGAACCATTCTGGGCACAAGCAACGATCCCGATTACGCCCTTGATGTGGACCAGACCAGACGCGAAGTGGTAGACGTGTGCCAGGCTATGCTGGCTGAAGCGCCCGATTTGGGAGCGTTCCTGTTTGAATGCACCAATTTGCAACCGTACGCAACGGCGGTGCAAGCCGCGACCGGGCTTCCCATCTTCGGCATCTATCACGTCGTCAATCTGCTGCACTCCGCAGTGGTGTCGCCCGACTTCACGCGTGGCTATCTATGACGTATGACCTATGACCCGGCCGGCACCCGATCCCTGGAAAAATCTTCCAGCAAACCGGTATACGGTTTAGGTAAAGGAAACGCCAGGTCGCGCCGCTTGCCGGTCTTAAGGCCAAGCTGCACCAGGCTCTCCGCCAGCTTTACCGCAGCCGTCACGCCGTCGACCACGGCGATGCCAAGCTCGCTTTCAATCTTTTTACAAAGATCCGTCATGCCGGCGCAGCCAAGCACGATACTGTCGACCTTGTCTTGCTGCATCGCCTGGCGGCATTCCGCCAGGATGATGCGGTAGGCGTCCGAACCGGGTTGTTCCAGATCCAGCACATTCAATTCACAGGCGCGTACCTTGCGGCAGAAACGCCGCATGCCATACATCTCGGCCAGATGCCAGGCGATGCCGCAAGTCCGTTCAAGCGTGGTGACCACGCTGAAACTATTGCCGATCAGGCTCGCTGCGTGCATCGCCGCTTCGGCAATACCGATCACCGGCCCACGCGCAGCTTCGCGTGCGGCATACAAGCCGGGATCGCCAAAACAAGCAATCACGTAGGCATCGACGCTGCTGGCTTCGCCTGTCCTGATTTCGTCAAGGATTCCCGGCACGCTGAGCGCTTCGTCGTAATGGCTTTCGATCGACGCCGGCCCCATGCTCGGGCTGACCGCCACGATTTCGGTACCGGCGGCGGCAACCCGGCGCGCGCAATCACCGATTTTCTCGGTCATGCTCCAGGTTGTGTTGGGATTGATGATTTTAATTTTCAAAATTAGACCTCCGCGCCTTCTTTAGTATTCGGATTGATGACTTTATTTTCAAATTGGACGCCCGCCCCTTTTGCCGCCGCCCCCTGCTTGATGCTGATAGCCGAGTAAATCGCCAGGCCGCAAGCCATGCCGATGAACCAGCTGAAATTGGCCAGGTTGCTGAGTGATGGCAGCAATACGCACAGCATCGGAATCAAGGCTGACGGAATCAGCGCCATGATGGCTCTCGGGTTATAACCGTTGCGATACCAATAGGCGCCGTTGCGGTCCATGGTGAACAGATCGTCGACGTTCACTTGCTGCTTTCTTACAAGGTAAAAATCCGCAATCAAGATGCCGAACAATGGGCCGATGAAAGAGCCCAGAATATCCAGCGTATAGTGAATCATCTGCGGACTATGGAACAGATTCCAGGGCGTGATGAAAATCGACCCGACTGCGGCGATCAGGCCGCCCATGCGCCAGCTGATCAATTTCGGCGCCACATTGGAAAAGTCGAAAGCCGGCGAAACGAAATTGGCGACGATATTGATGCCCACCGTAGCAATCATGAAAGTCAGGCCGCCCAGCACCACCGCAAAGGTATTGTCGATATGGCTGACCATTTCAACCGGATCGGTGATCAACTTGCCATACAGCGGCAAGGTGGCGGCGATGCAGACCACGGTCAATAATGAAAAACCGAGGAAATTGACCGGCAAGCCCCAGAAATTCCCCCGCTTCACAGCCTTGTAATCCTTGCAATAACGCGTGAAATCGCCAAAATTGAGCATCGGTCCAGAAAAATAAGAGACCACCAGCGCAATCGCATTGAGCATGATCGGAATCACCGCCGCGCCGCTATATTTGATGCCACCCAGATTCAGATCGATATTGCTCCAGCCGGCTTTGTGGATCAGCCAGGCGGCCAGCAAGAACATCACTACGTATACCGCCGGGCCGGCCCAGTCGATAAATTTACGGATCGCATCCATGCCGGTCCAGAAGACGATTGCCTGCAATACCCACATCACCGCAAAAGCAGCCCAACCAAGGTAAGACAGGCCGGCAAAGCCGTATTGCATGACGTCGGCATAGATTGCCGTCTCAGGGAAAAATTTGAGCACGATCAACAGAAAGGCGCTGGACGCAAGATATGTCTGGATGCCGTACCAGGCCACCGCAATCAGCCCGCGGATAAGCGCGGGAATGTTTGCCCCAAGCACACCAAAAGTGCTGCGGCAAATGACCGGATAGGGAACACTTGTCACCTGGCTGGGCTTGGCTACCAGGTTGGCGAAGAACTGCACGATCAAGATCCCGATCAGCAGCGCCGCCAATACTTGCCAGCTGCTCAAGCCCAGCGCGAACAAGCTCCCGGCAGTGATATAGCCGCCCACGCTATGGACGTCGGACATCCAGAACGCGAAAATATTGTAGCTGTTCCAGCTTTGCTTTCTCAGCGGCGCCAGATCTTCATTGGTCAGCCTGTCGTCATACGAAGGCTTGATAATTGCATTGTGCTTCTCCATCGTGTCTCCTCAAATGACTGCCATGATGTACAGGATCAAGAATTGTGTGTTCAATACAGACAAATAATGTGCACAATATTTATGCACGTGCTTTGCAATGTAGCACTCTTTTGAAATAGTTGGTAAAAAATACATGTTGCGACGCACAGCGAAAATGGCGGCCGTGCAGAATGAGTGGTTAGGATTTATACTGCAGAAATACTTTAAAAATATCCTGCGACCATGCGTAAATTGTGCACAATATTGATTCCAGCTCATTTTGAAATGCCGCCCAAGCAAACGATGGGAGCCCTGGCATGAGGGCCACTCCCAAGATCTGGCAAGATGAATTGAGCAACGATGAAATCGACGCTCGCATCCACCTGTCCATCATCAACGCCATCCTTGATCATCAATTACCGCCAGGAACACGCCTGGTCGAAGCGCCGCTATGCGAAGCTTTCGGCGTCACGCGCGGCACTTTAAGACGGGTTTTCGTGAAACTGGCGCATGAGCGCGTGATTGATTTGCAGCCGAATCGCGGCGCCGTGATCGCCATGTACGATGGCAAGGAAGCACGCGAAGTATTCGAAGCGCGCATCATCCTCGAAGCCGGCTCGATTAAAAGCCTGGCCGGCAAACGCAAGGCTTTGCCGGAACTGCGCGAACTGGTAAGGGAAGAACATGCGCTGCGCGAACAAGGCAACTGGGGGGATTGGATCCGCCTTTCCGGCGAGTTCCACATGAAGCTCAGCGAAGCCAATCAAAACACTATCGTCAGCGCCTATCTGCGCACCTTGATTGCGCGCACTTCCTTGTTGATAGGCTTGTATGAAAAGCCAAAGCGCAATAGCTGCTCGGCCGACGAGCACAGCGCGATACTCGATGCGATCGAACAAGGAGATGCCGAACGCGCTGCCAGATTAATGGAGCACCACCTCGGCGAATATGCCTCCGAGCTGCTGACCGAGACTAGCCAGCGCAAGGAAGTCGATTTCGCCAAACTGTTTTCACCGGTGCGCGTGGCTTGAAATCCTTTCGAGTCTAGCCTGCCGAGACTAAGCTTCCGAATCTGAGCCTCCGAACCTCAGCGTCACTTATCGCTGTTGGCGCCATCGTCGAGACTTCTCAAGAACTGCATTTTCTCGGCAATCTTGGATTCCACGCCACGCGGCACCGGCTGGTACCAGCCGGGATCGCCGATACCATCCGGCAAATAGGTTTCGCCGGCGGCATAGGCATGCGGCTCGTCGTGCGCGTAACGATACTCATGGCCGTAGCCAAGCTCCTTCATCAGCCTGGTCGGCGCATTTCTCAGATGCACCGGCACTTCTCTCGACTTATCTTTTTTGACAAACGCCATGGCTTGATTGAAGGCGTTGTACCCGGCATTGCTCTTGGCCGCCACCGCCAGATAAATCACCGCCTGCCCTAGCGCCAGCTCACCTTCCGGCGAACCCAGCCGTTCGTAAGTGGCGGCGGCGTCGGTCGCGATCTGCATCGCGCGCGGGTCGGCCAGGCCGATGTCTTCCCAAGCCATGCGGACAATCCGCCGCGACAGATATTTGGGATCGGCGCCGCCGTCCAGCATGCGGCACAACCAATACAGCGCACCGTCCGGGCTGGAGCCGCGCACCGATTTGTGCAGGGCTGAAATCTGATCGTAAAAATTGTCGCCGCCTTTATCAAAGCGGCGCGCATTCAAGGTCAGTGCATTTTCCAGGAACTCTGCGGTCACCTGCGTCACGCCGGAAGCCTTGATGGCGCTGCCGCTTTGCTCCAGCAAGTTGAGCAACCTGCGGGCGTCGCCATCGGCATAACCGATCAACGTATCGACAGCGGCATCGTCAAACTGCAGATGCGACAAGACTCGCTCTTGCGCCCGCGCCAGCAACTGCTTCAGCTCATCCTCGCTGAGCGCCTGCAGCACATACACTTGCGCCCGTGACAGCAAAGCCGAGTTGACTTCAAACGAGGGATTTTCGGTGGTGGCGCCAATAAAAGTCACCAGGCCCGATTCTGCATATGGCAGCAAGGCGTCTTGCTGCGATTTGTTGAAGCGGTGGATTTCGTCGACGAACAAGATCGTATGCTTGCCTTGCGCCAGATATTGCTGCGCCTGCTCCATCGCCGCCCGGATATCCTTGACGCCGGAAAACACTGCCGACAGCGGGATGAATTCGCAATCGAAGGCGTTCGCCGTCAGACGCGCCAGCGTGGTCTTGCCGACGCCCGGCGGCCCCCACAGGATCATGGAATGCGGCTTGCCTGATTCAAACGCCAGCCGCAACGGCTTGCCCGCTCCCAGCAAATGGCTCTGCCCAATCACCTCATCCAGGGTGGCCGGACGCAGGGCTTCGGCTAGTGGCGGAGTGGGTTCTACTTTGAAGAGATCGGACATAGGGATGGTTCGGTGAATAGGGTCTTGGTTTGAAAAATGAGAAACGATAAACCGTCTTAACTAAGTAAGAATGCATAAGTTATGGCGGCGGTTTTCTGCGCAAAGACGGCGTTTGTGAGAGAATCCCTGTCGATTTCGACCAGCACACTCACCGCCAGACCATGCCCTTTGTCGTCACCGATTCCTGCATCCGCTGCAAATACACCGACTGCGTCGAGGTTTGCCCTATGGACTGTTTCAGGCAAGGGCCGAATTTCCTGGTGATCGTTCCGGAAAACTGCATCGACTGCTCGATGTGCGTGCCGGAATGCCCGGTCGGCGCGATCTACAACGAAATCGATCTGCCCGACGAGCAGCGCCATTTCATCGAAATCAACGCCCGTCTGGCCGCTCACCCGGACTGGAAACCGATCACCCGCTCACAAGCGCCGTTGCCGGATCATGAAACCTGGCGCGAAGTCGCCAACAAGCTGGAATTTCTGAAGCTGGCCTGAGCGCTCAGTCGTTCAATAATCGCTCAATTGCTGAAAACATCCGCGCCCTTGGGCACGACAAATTTAAACTGCCCGGCCGACAGCGGCGGATTCTTGACGAAGTTCTTGAATGTCAGCAACGATACCTGGCCAAACGAGTCGCGCAATTCCATCGCCTGCGGTAAACCGTCTTTCAATCCGATGCCGATATGGTCGAAGGTAGTGTCCTTGGCTTTTGGCGTCGCTTCCAGCCACTCCATGCCATCTTTGGACTGGCCTTCTTTCAGGATGAAGTTTTTTTCCAGGTCATTGCTGCCGAACAAAATCGCCGCTGGCGACGAACCGAGCGCATTACCCAGGCTCTTGGTGGTGACCTGGTTCAAATCCTTGTCGTAGATATACAACTTGTCGCCGTCGGCTTGCAAGATCTGCTCGTACGGCTTCTGATAGGTCCAGATGAATTTACCGGGCCGCGCAAAAATAAAAATGCCGCTGGAGGTGCTGGACACCTTCGGCGTCTTGCTGGCGGCGTCGATTTTAACCAGCTGCTGGTAGAACTCGCCCTTGGCCGATTGCGTGCTGCTGACAAATGACTTGAACTGTTCCAGCGCACTGGCATGCGCCAGCGACAAGGCCATGCTCAATGACAGACCGACAATCAAACGCCCCGATTTAAATTTTGCAAACATATTGCTCCTGTTGCTGCCGATCACGCTGGCGGTAATTTTCTTTTGCATATTTCTACTCCGTATTACTGTTCCCCGCCGGTACCAGGATTTCCCGGTTGCCGTTGGATTGCATGGTTGAGACCAGTCCACTGGTTTCCATTTGCTCCAGCAAACGCGCCGCACGGTTATAGCCGATGCGCAGATGACGCTGCACCAGCGAAATTGAAGCGCGCCGGTTCTTCAGCACCACCGCCACCGCCTGGTCATACAATTCGTCACCTTCGGTGCCGCCGGTGGCTGCGCCGCCACCAGCTGCGCCATCGGCGCCATCTTCCAGCACGCCGCCTTCGAGTATTCCTTCGATGTAATTCGGTTCGCCTTGCTCCTTCAGGTAATCGACCACACGATGCACTTCTTCATCCGAAACAAAAGCGCCATGCACCCGGATCGGCAAGCCGGTGCCGGGCGGCATGTACAACATATCGCCCATGCCGAGCAGCGCTTCCGCTCCCATCTGATCGAGAATCGTGCGCGAATCGATTTTGCTGCTGACCTGGAACGCAATCCGGGTCGGCACGTTGGCCTTGATCAGGCCGGTAATCACGTCTACAGATGGGCGCTGCGTCGCCAGAATCAAGTGGATGCCGGCCGCGCGCGCCTTTTGCGCGATACGCGCGATCAGTTCTTCCACCTTCTTGCCAACTACCATCATCAGATCGGCCAGTTCGTCGATGATGACGACGATGGTCGGCAGCTTTTCCAACGGTTCCGGCGCATCCGGCGTCAGGCTGAACGGATTCGGGATCTTCTCTTCGCGCTTGTCGGCTTCGGTGATCTTCTGGTTATAGCCGGTCAGGTTGCGCACACCCATCTTCGACATCAGCTTGTAGCGGCGTTCCATCTCGTTGACCGCCCAGTTCAACGCATGGCCGGCCTGGCGCATATCGGTCACCACCGGCGCCAGCAGATGCGGAATACCCTCGTAGATCGACAGCTCCAGCATCTTCGGATCGATCAGGATCAGGCGCACCTGGTTCGGATCGGATTTGTAAAGCAAGGACAGGATGGTGGCGTTAATCCCCACCGATTTACCGGAACCGGTAGTACCGGCCACCAGCAAGTGCGGCATCTTGGCCAGATCGGCTACCACCGGATGGCCGGCGATGTCCTTGCCGAGCGCGATGGTGAGGCTGGAGACGCCGTCGTTATACACCTTGGAGCCGAGAATTTCGGTCAAGCGTACGATTTGACGTTTAGGATTCGGCAACTCCAGGCCCATATACATTTTGCCGGGAATCACTTCAACCACACGGATCGAGGTCAGCGACAGCGAACGCGCCAGGTCGCGCGCCAGGCCGACAATCTGGCTGCCCTTGACGCCGGTCGCCGGTTCGATTTCATAACGGGTAATCACCGGCCCCGGATAAGCCGCTACCACTTTGACCTGCACCCCGAAATCGGAAAGTTTTTTCTCGATCAGGCGGCTGGTGAATTCCAGCGTCTCGACGCTCACGGTTTGCTGCTGCGGCGGCGCTTCGTCCAGCAGCGACAGCGGCGGCAGGTTAGTGTCCGGCAGATCGGTGAACAAGGTGCTTTGCCGCTCTTTCTCTACCCGCTCCGATTTCGGCACCGCAACGATTTGCGGCTCGATCCTGATCGGCGACGCCACCACGATCTTGGCGCGCTCCTGTACCACAACTTCTTCACGCTTGACGGCTGCCACCTGTCCTACTTTGCGGTCTTCGCGGGCGACATAGAAATTCTTCAGCCACAGCGCGGCGTTTTCGATGCCGGCGCCAATGCGCTCCGCCACGGTCAGCCACGACACATGGAAAAACAAGCTGATGCCCAGCGCAAACAACAGCAACAGAAATAGCGTAGAACCAGTGAAGCCAAGCGCGGTTTGCGCGCCGCTGCCGATCAACTGGCCGAGGACGCCGCCGGGCGCGCGCGGCAATTGCATGTGCAGCGAGGACATGCGCGTGTATTCGATGCCCATGCTGCCGATCAGGATCAAGACAAAACCTGCGCCACGGATCAAACCTTCCTGATGATGCTCCGGCTCGGCCGCCTGCGCCACCAGGAAACGCTGCGAAATGCGCCGGTAGCCATGCCACAAGGTGCGCAGCAGCAGCGCACACCACCACCATGCAGAAGCGCCGAACACAAACAGCATCAGATCGGACAGCCAGGCACCGATGCGACCGCCCCAATTATGCAGATGCGGCACCACATTGGCGTGCGACCAGCCCGGATCGGATTTCGAGTAACTGGCGAAAATGATGATCAGATAGGCTGTGATGACCGCATAGATGATCCAGCGCGCTTCATACAAGAGCCGGACCAGGCGGCTCGGCAACGGCTGTGCCTCTTGCGGTTTGGTGTTGCGGGTATAGGCTTGGCTTGTTCTAGTCATAAATCCGGTTAATGTCACTTCGTTATTACTTTACTGGGTGGCCAGAATACATTCACATGTTGAAATTATGCACCCAATACCTATATGTATAACCAGTGTTTGATGTTTCCATTTGAAACATGAGCAAAAACCAGGCGTGGCGGGCACGGATTTTTGATGCGCCGCACACCAGCAATCCCTTGCTCGACTATAATCTTACCGAGTTTTTGAGCGCAATTTGATGATCTTGACAATATTTATCCGCCACAAGCGTCCATAAATCCGCATTCATCAGTATTCCACAAGCAGTTGCTTGATATCTGTTACCTAAGGCAAACAATGACCACTACCAAACCTGCCAAGCACGCCCATGTCTTGATTCTCGGCTCCGGCCCCGCCGGTTACGCCGCCGCTGTCTACGCCGCCCGCGCCAACCTGAAGCCGGTGCTGATTACCGGCGTCGAGCAAGGCGGCCAGCTGATGACCACTACCGATGTCGAAAACTGGCCCGGCGACCCGCACGGCGTGCAAGGCCCGGAACTGATGCAACGCCTGCTCAAACACGCAGAAGAATTCAACACAGAAATCATTTTCGACCATATCCACACCACCAAGTTATCGGAAAAACCATTTCGCCTGATCGGCGATTCCGGCGAATACACTTGCGACGCCCTGATCATCGCCACCGGCGCCTCGGCCCAATACCTCGGCCTGCCGTCGGAAGAAGCCTTCATGGGCAAAGGCGTCTCCGCCTGCGCCACTTGCGACGGTTTCTTCTATCGCGGCCAGGAAGTCGCCGTGGTCGGCGGCGGCAATACCGCGGTCGAAGAAGCGCTGTATTTGTCCAACATCGCCACCAAAGTCACCCTGATCCATCGCCGCGAAAAATTCCGCGCCGAACCGATCCTGGTGGACCGCCTCAACGCCAAGGTGGCTGAGGGCAAGATCGTCATCAAATACAATCACACGCTGGACGAAGTCACCGGTGACGACAGCGGCGTCACCGGCATCAACATCAAGTCGACCGCCGACGGCAGCATCACGCCGATCAAGCTGCACGGCGTTTTCATCGCCATCGGCCACAAACCGAACACCGGCATTTTCGATGGCCAGCTGGAAATGCATAACGGCTACATCAAGACCAAGACCGGCCTCGAAGGCATGGCCACCGCCACCAGCGTGCCAGGCGTATTCGCTGCCGGCGACGTCCAGGATCACATCTATCGCCAGGCCATCACCAGCGCCGGCACCGGCTGCATGGCGGCACTGGATGCGCAACGCTTCCTGGAAGACTAAAGCGTTACACTGTTAATCGGGCTCGGAAGCTTTCTATCTTTCCGATTCCGATTAACAACCCTGCAAAACTCGTAGACGCACACATCATGGCCGGCCCGATCAAGGATTTCAACGCTCTCAAGTCTCTGCGCAAAGAACTCAAAACGCAGGACGAAGCACGCCAGGCCGCCGCAGCCGAACGCCAGCGCCGCGAGCAGGAAACGGAGCGCGACGCCGATATCTTTCGCAGCAGCATCGGTAACGTCAAGCCGCTCAGCGTGCCGCCCAAATTCACTCCCAACGCACCACGTCCGCTGCCGATCGCACGCCAGCATCTGGCGGATGAGCAAGCAGCGCTGCACGAATCGCTGTCGGACGATTTCACCATCGAAACCCTGCTCGATAGCGACGAGGCGCTCAGCTTCGCCCGCAACGGCATCGGCCCCGATGTCATGCGCAAACTGCGGCGCGGCCACTGGACCATTCAGCAGCAACTCGACCTGCATGGCTTGCGGCGCGAAGAAGCACGCGAGGCCCTGGCCGAATTCCTGCGCCTGGCCGCCAAACGCGGCTGGCGCTGCGTGCGCATCATTCACGGCAAGGGACTGGGCTCGGTCAACAAGGAACCGGTGCTGAAATCCAAAGTCCGCAACTGGCTGGTGCAGAAGGAAGAAGTGCTGGCCTTCTGCCAGGCCACCGCTGCCGAAGGCGGTTCCGGCGCCTTGCTGGTGCTGTTGAAGGGCCAGAGCGGTTCATAAAGGCCAGCTAGCTCCTGCTAAAACAAACCCAACTGACCTGACAGCCGATCCTTTTCCGGTTGCACATACGGCCGCCGGAAACGGCTCGCATCCAAAGTCGCGAACGAACCGCGCTGTCCCATGCCAAACCTGACCAAAGCTTTTTCAAAACGCTGCCGCAACAGATCCGCCCACACGCCCTCGCCGCGCATGCGGGTGGCAAAATCGGCGTCGTAATCGGCGCCGCCGCGCATCTCGCGGATGCGGTTCATCACCCGTTTGGCCCGCTCGGGGAAATGCGCGTTGAGCCAGTTCTGAAATAATGGATTCACTTCCCACGGCAAGCGCAATACGATGTAACTGGCGCGCACCGCACCGGCCTCGGCCGCCGCTTCTATCACGTGTTCCAGATCGGGTTCGGTGATAAACGGAATCATGGGCGCGATGCTGACGCTGACCGGGATGCCCGCCTGCGCCAGCGTGCGGATGGTGCGCAAACGCCGCGCCGGCGCTGCCGCGCGCGGCTCCAGGGTACGAGCGATGGCAGCGTCAAGTGTGGTGATGGTGACCGCTACCACCGCCTGCCGTTTGGCCGCCATGCTGGCCAGCAGATCGATATCGCGCTCGATCAGCGACGACTTGGTAATCAAGGCCAGCGGATGTTCGCAATCGTGCAACACCTGCAAGATGCGCCGGGTCAGCTTCAATTCCCGCTCGCAAGGCTGATAGGCGTCGGTGTTGATGCCCAGCGCAATCGGCTCAGGAAGATAGGAAGGTTTGGCCAGTTCCCTCATCAATACTTCAGGTGCATTGACCTTGGCAAAAATCCGGCTCTCGAAATCCAGCCCGGGCGACAAACCCAGATAGCTATGCGATGGCCGGGCGAAGCAATAAATGCAGCCGTGCTCGCAGCCGCGATAGGGGTTCAATGAGACGTTGAATGGGAGATCCGGCGACGCGTTGCGGCTCAAGATGGTTTTTGCCTGCTCCTCGGTGACGATAGTTGGCAGCGCAACTACCTCGTCACCCTCTTCCTGAGCCCAGCCATCGTCAAAATTCTCACGCTGATCGTTCTCATAGCGGCCTTGCATATTGTTGGTCGCGCCCCGGCCTTTACGCGCCATGCCGGCGGGCTGGAAGTTGATCACCTGGGGCGGACGTTTTGTTTGATAATCTGACATGGCTGCACTTAATACTGTATGTTTATACAGTATATTAGCGCAAATAACACCGATTGCAACAGCGATCATTCAGCCACTGCGAGACTTTTTTCCCAGTGGCGCAGCAGTTACTTGCCGGCGACAATAATGGCGGACGTATCCACGCTCTTCACGCCTTTCACTTTTGCAGCGATATCCTTCACGTGATCGACCGCATCCTGGTTTGCCAAAGCGCCGCTCAACACCACTACACCGTGGCTTGTCTTTACGCTTACATCAAGACCTTTGGTGAGACTGCTGGCCATAATCTCGGATTTCACCTTGGTGGTAATCCAGCTATCGGATACGGTTCGCGTGGTCTGCGCAACGGCCTTGTTGGTTTTAGCTTCCGCGGCACTGCTGGTTGCCGTGCTCAGGTTATTGTCGACACTCTTGACGCCGTCGACCGACTTGGCTTGCATCTCCGCCACCGATCTGGCGTGTGAACTGCTCGTGCTACCGTTGAGCGTAACCACACCGTTGGTAGTGGTTACGCTGACGTCGGATTTCCGGAGGCTGTCTTCACCCATCAGCTTGGCTTTCACGCCGGCGGTAATCGCGGTGTCGGTGATTGCGGCGCCGACGCCGTCGCTATGTGCTTGCGGCATGGATGCATCGCTGGAGGCGGCCAGCGCAGCGCCCATGCCCATGCTCAAACTCGCGCCAAATGCAGCAAAAAACGCGGTAGCCATCAGTGCGTTGCGAATCGATGCTTTATTGAAATTGAAGGTATCCATGTGTTTTCTCCGGTTTGTTGTGTGTGCGACTCGCTTTGCAAAATGCAAATCAAATGCAGATCGGCGATCTGAAAAGTTGATATCCGTAGCAGTGATTTTGCTGTCGAGCAGAGCCGATGTCGGTTCGGTGCCGCACTTATGTGCGTTGGCATACAGTCAGGTTCGAGCAATCCGCGCAGACTCGATACGGAATCCATGCCTTAGCAATCCGCCGATACACTTAGCCAGCGTGTTCGGCTGCGTCCATCCATGTCGGCGAAGTAACTAAGGCAGGCAACGATAGTCGCATTGAATGTGCAGGAGGTGTCGCCATCGATCAATCAATCATCTGGTACCTGATCGTTGGCGTCTTGCTGTTGTCGATGGCTTTGATGGCCTCGCTGCTGGATCGCTTGCCGGTCAGCCCGGCGATGTTTTATCTGCCCATAGGTTACATCCTGGGGCCGGCGGTAAGCGGCCTGATCAATGTCGCGCCCGACCAGCACGCCGAACTACTGACAGCGTTGGCCAAGATGGCGTTGCTGCTGTCCTTGTTCACTGTCGGCCTGAAATTACGCATGCCATTCCGCGCCAGGATCTGGCGCCTGCCGCTGCGCCTGGGCGTGCTGGCGATGCTGGTCACGATTCCGCTGCTGACGCTGGCCGGCATGTTCATGCTTGGCCTTCCGCCAGGCGCCGCAATTCTGCTGGGCGGGATCCTGGCGCCCACCGATCCGGTGCTGGCGTCCGATGTACAGCTAAAGGATGTTGGCGATCGCGATCGCATCCGCTATAGCCTCACCGGCGAGGGCGGCTTGAATGACGGTACCGCCTTTCCGTTTGTCATGCTCGGCCTGGCCTTGCTCGGCGTGCCTTCTGCCGCCGCTTACATCGATACTTATGCAGTGCTGCAGGTAGCCTGGGGCGTCAGCGCCGGGCTGGTCGGCGGCTGGCTCATGGGATGGCTGCTAGGACGCACGGTGGTTGGCTTGCGGCGGCGTTTCCGGCTGGCGCTGGGGATGGAAGAATTTCTCGGCATCGGCTTGATCGCGCTCGCCTATGGCGTTACCGAGACCATCCATGGCATTGGCTTTCTGGCGGTGTTCGCCGCCGGCGTGGCGATGCGCCGCATCGAATCGACCAATAGCGGCCAGCAAGAACTGGACGTGGCCCAGTACCAGACAGTGGTGGATAGCGTGCCAGTGAGCGGCAAAGAAGAAATTGCCACCCATCCGGCCAAAGCCTCGGCATACATGACGGAAACCGTACTCGGCTTTAATCAGCAACTGGAACAGTTCGCTGAATTTGTGATGGTGACGCTCGCCGGCATCCTGCTATCGCATGTCGGATTTTCCGCGGCAGGCGTGTTGCTGGCTCTGCTGCTGTTTTTTGTGATCCGGCCGCTCTCGGTTGCGCTGGCGCTGATACGGGCCGACGTCACGCCTCTGCAGCGGCGCTTGATGGCGTGGTTTGGCATCAAGGGGATCGGCTCGCTGTATTACCTGGTGTTTGCGTTGCAATATCCTTGGCTGGCGCCTGCCGGCTTTCACTCGGCGGCGTTGGCGCCGCGCCTCACTTCGCTGGTGCTGACGGTGGTGGCGATGTCGATTGTGCTGCATGGAATTTCCTCGACACCGCTGATGGAAATGTATCAGCGCCGACGGCGCCGCTAAGTTTCTATCGATAGGAACAGGATAAGCCTGGCGCCGCGGTCAGTCATCCATGACATCGAAGGACCGCGGCCAAGATAGAGAATGGCGGAAGGAAGGGAGAAAACAGTAGCGATCAGTGCGCTACAAAAACTGCATCAGACAGTATCAGGCAGTATTAACTCGCGCATTAAACCGCATCAGGCCCGGTTTCGCCGGTGCGGATGCGAATCACCTGTTCGATATTGCGCACGAAAATCTTGCCGTCGCCGATCTTGCCGGTGCGTGCTGCCTTGATGATGGCGTCCACTGCACGCTCGGTCAGGGCATCGTCGATCACCAGTTCGACTTTCACTTTCGGCAGAAAATCGACCACGTATTCAGCGCCGCGATACAGCTCGGTATGACCTTTCTGGCGGCCAAAACCCTTTACTTCAGTCACGGTCAGGCCAGTGACGCCCACTTCGGCGAGGGCTTCGCGTACTTCGTCCAGCTTGAAGGGTTTGATAACGGCGGTAATTTGTTTCATGACAACTCCTTTAGGCATTAAACATAAATCTTTGCGGCGCTGCATCCGGAAAGGCCGTACAGCTTAGTGAAAGCACAATCCAGAGAGTATATGAAAATCTCTATTTGTCTATCACGGTAAAACAATATGTGCCTCTAAACGCATAACATCGCACATTTTTTTCGACGCATTTTCCTATTTCGATCAGGCCAACGCTCAGTCGGGAATATTCGCCAGATCATTCAGCCACACAGTCGCTTCCGAATCGCTAGGCGCGCGCCAATCGCCACGCGGCGACAAGGAACCGCCGCTGCCGACTTTGGGCGCGTTCGGCACACAGGAGCGTTTGAACTGGCTGGTCCTGAAAAAGCGATCGAGGAAGATGGCCAGATTGCGCTTGATCGCCGCCAGATCGTACTGGTTGCGGGCCACCTCGGCGTTGTGCGGCCAGTTGCCTTTAGTCTTGTCTTGCCAGGCCGAGAACGCCAGGAAAGCGACTTTCGACGGCGCGAAGCCATAGCGCAGGATGTAGTACAGATTAAAATCCTGCAATTCATACGGCCCGATGACGTTTTCCGTGATCTGCCCGGGCTGGCTGCCGGCCCCGGCCTTTCCGGGCACCAACTCCGGGCTGATCTCGGTGTTCAGCACGTTCAGCAGCACGTCGGAACCGAGGTAGCCGATGGCGCCGGTCTCGGCCACCCAGCGCACCAGGTGGCTGATCAAGGTTTTCGGCACGCTGGCGTTGACGTTATAGTGCGACATGTGATCGCCCACGCCATAAGTGCACCAGCCCAGGGCCAGCTCGCTCAGATCGCCGGTGCCGATGACAATTGCATGATTGAAATTTGCCAGCCGGAACAGATGGTTGGTGCGTTCGCCGGCCTGGACGTTTTCAAAAGTGATGTCGAACTGTTCCTGGCCGGCGGCGTAAGGATGGCCAAGGTCTTTCAACATCTGCAGGCAACTCGGACGGATGTCGATTTCCGCCGCCTTGCAGCCGACTACCTGCATCAATTGCCTGGCCTGCTGCAGAGTACGATCGCTGGTGGCGAAACCGGGCATGGTGTACGCCAGGATATTTGAACGCGGCAGCTTCAAGCGGTCCATCGCTTTAGCGCACACCAGCAAGGCATGGGTAGAATCGAGGCCACCCGAGACGCCGATCACTACCTTGCTTATCTTGCTGGCGGACAAGCGCTGCACCAGCGCCTGCACCTGGATGTTGTAGACCTCGGTGCAGCGTTCATCGCGGCGTTTGGGATCGGCCGGAACATAAGGGAAGCGTTCGACCGTTCTTGCCAGCGGCAACGCCTTATCCAAGGGCAAGTTCAGTTCGAAACGGACCACCTCGAATCTGGCGACCTCATCGGCATGACGCCGCACCGATTGCCCGAAAGTAGTCTGGCGCATCCGCTCCCGCGACAGCCGCTCCAGGTCGACATCGCCAAAGATCAGATGCGAACTGTCCAGGAAGCGCTCGGACTCCGCCAGCAGCTCACCGTTTTCGTAAATCAAGCCCTGGCCGTCCCAAGCCAGATCGGTGGACGATTCGCCCTTGCCGGCCGAGGTATACAAATACGCCGACAGGCAGCGCGCGGATTGCTGCGCCACCAGTTGATGGCGGTAGCCGGCTTTTCCCACCACCACATTCGAAGCGGAAAGATTGACCAGCACACTGGCGCCGGCCAGTGCGGCAAATGACGACGGCGGAATCGGCACCCATACGTCTTCGCAAATTTCGACATGGAATCTCAGGAGCGGCAGGTTGCTCACCTCGAACAGCAATCCAGTGCCGAATGGGACGCTGGCGCCCAACAACTGGATCTGGCTGATTGCAGTATTTTCAGCGGCGCTGAATTGGCGCATTTCGTAAAACTCGCCGTAGTTTGGCAGATAACTCTTCGGCACCACGCCCTGGATCCGGCCGCCGGCAATCACTACGGCGCAATTGAACAACTGATGCTCGACCCGTAACGGCAAGCCGACGATCAAGGCCGGCGACAGTTGGGCCGAAGCCGCCACCACTGTCGCCAATGCTGCTTCGCAGGCATCCAGCAAAGCGCGCTGATGAAACAGGTCGTCGCAAGTGTAGGCGGACAAACCCAGCTCCGGAAACGCCACCAGCACGGCGCCTTGCTGCTCTGCCTGCCTGGCCAGCGCGATGGTTTCGGCGGCGTTAAAGGCCGGGTCGGCGATCCGGCAATTCGGGATGGCGACGGCGACGCGCGCGAAATCATGGGAATAAAGGTTCAGAAACGTATTAGTTGTCATCGTGGTTGCCATCATTCTTCCTGCGCTCTACGGATGAGTGCAATTATCGCACGCTAATGGCTTGCCCCTAAGAGCGAACGGCAGAGCGCGGACGACGGTGCTAAACTCCTCTCTTTCGCCATCCACATTCACGGCTAGCCAAGTCCTTGATTAATAAGACGACAACCCAGACGACAAGCAAGGCCACCACGCGTATCGTTTCATCCTTGAACGAAATCGGCCAGGCAGCGTGGGACGAACTGCTAGGCTTGCAAGCCGACGCCAATCCGTTCCTCTCATTTGCCTTTCTGCATGCCTTGCATGAAAGCGGCAGCGCTGCCGAAAAAACAGGCTGGCAACCGCAATATCTGACTCTGTGGGACCAGGCTGACGACCAGCCGCGACTGATCGCGGCCCTGCCCTTGTATGTCAAGTTTCATTCCTACGGCGAATACGTGTTCGACTGGGCCTGGGCCGACGCCTACGAGCGCAACGGCCTGGAATATTATCCAAAACTGCTGTCGGCGATTCCCTTTACACCGGTCACCGGCGGCCGTCTGCTGGCGCGCGACGAGCCGGCGCGGGCGGCGCTGATCGATGTATTGAAATCATTGCGTAAAGATACGCAGACATCTTCCACCCACATCCTGTATCCGCCCGCGGCCCAAGCCAGCGCCTTGCAACAAGCCGGCTTCATGCTGCGCAGCGGCGTCCAGTTCCACTGGCTGAATCCGGGTTATCGCGATTTCACGGAATTTCTCGATACGCTGGAACGCAAGAAACGCAAGAATATCCTCGCCGAACGGCGCAAGGTAGCCGACGCCGGCGTGCGCTTGCGCCGGGTGCGCGGACAAGATGCGAGCGAGGCGGACTGGAGATTTTTCAATCGCTGTTATGCGCAAACCTATGCGGCGCACCGCTCCACGCCCTATCTGAACCTGGATTTTTTCCTCAGGATCGGCGCCAGCATGCCGCAGAATATCCTGCTGATCGTGGCCGAACGCGACGGCCGGCCGATTGCCTCATCGCTGTTGATCTATACCGATCAAACCCTGTACGGCCGTTATTGGGGCGCACTGGAATTCGTGCCTTGCCTGCATTTTGAAACAGCTTATTACCAGCCGCTGGAGTTCTGTATCGAACAAAAGATCGCCTGCTTTGAAGGCGGCGCCCAGGGCGAACACAAGATGGCGCGCGGCTTTTTGCCGCAAAAAACCTGGTCGGCGCATTGGCTGGCGCATCCCGCCTTCGCCGATGCGGTAGCCGATTTCCTGGAGCGCGAGGCGGACGGCATCGATAGTTATATGGATGAATTGAATGATCGCAATCCGTTTCGATCGGCGCCGTTTTAGCGCGCCCTTGTCAGACAGCCGGCAGTCACGCAAGCTGCCGGCATCGCCGATGATCAAGATCGGGCTGGAAAGTTTGCCGCCGCCCTTTTTTTGGTCAGGAAGACCAACGCTGCCGCAACTATCGATGCTGCAGCCAGGCCATACAACCCGCCCTGAATCGACCCGGTTTTTTGCTCCAGATAGCCAAAGGTTGCTGGCGCAACGAAGCCGCCTAAATTTCCCAATGAATTGATCAGTGCGATAACGCCGGCCGCGATCCGGGCGTCCAGATAGCCTTGAGGAATGGGCCAAAAAAGCGAGGAAGCGGCCTTGAATCCTATCGCTGCAAAGCAGATCGCCACAAACGCAAATACAGGGCCGCTGGTGGTTGACATGAACATCCCGCAGGCCGCGACAATCAGGGCTACGGCCACCCACATCTGCTGATGCTTGAAGCGCGCCGCCAGAGAGGCGAAAATGTACATTGCAACGATAGAGATCAGCCAAGGTATGGAGTTGAACAAGCCGATCTGAAAATCGCTGAAATGCCCCATTTTCTTGATGATGCTTGGAAGCCAGAACGTCGCGCCATAGATGGTAAGTTGGATCGCAAAATAGATGAAACAGAAAAGCGCGATGCGGCCATCTTTGAGCAATGACAGTGAACTCACATGCTTTGGCCGGCTGGCTTCACGTTCTTTTTGTTCGGCATCGATAACGTCCGCCAACACCTTGCGCTCGGAGTCGGTCAGCCATTTCGCGTCACGTGGATGGGAATCAAGTCTAAACCAGACTACCAGGCACAAGACAATCGATGCCAGGCCTTCGATAATAAACATCCATTGCCAGCCGTGAAATCCGCCGCCTTCGATCTGTAGCAGTGCGCCGGAAAGCGGGCCGGAAATCACCGACGCCAAAGCCGACCCGCTCAGAAAAATCGCCATTGCTTTCCCACGTTCACCGTTCGGCAGCCACTGGGTAAAGTAATACACTACGCCTGGAAAGAAGCCGGCTTCTGCAACTCCCAGCAACAGGCGCATTACATAGAACGATGTTTCACCGCTAATGAACGCCATTCCCGTAGCCACGACGCCCCATGTGAACATGATGCGAGTCAGCCAGGCCTTGGCGCCAAAACGCTGTTGCAAGATATTCGAAGGCACTTCAAATACCGCATAGGCCACAAAAAACAGGCCGGCTCCGAGTCCGAATGCCGCAGCGCCTATGCCAAGGTCGGTTTGTAAATGGGAACGGACGAAGCCGATATTGACGCGATCTATGTAGTTTGCGATGAACATGACGACGAATAAAGGCAATATCCGCCATTTCACTTTGCTGATCGCAACCTCCAATTCGCTTCGGACATTCCTATTAGTTGCGACATCACCTTCAGCGTCAGCTGATAGAAGTGTACTCATGTTGCTGTCTCCTTGGATTCGATTTGCCGGAACTGTTATTTTTTTAGCGGACCATGCAAGGCATTTTGTTATTGAATTTCCAGCCTGGAATGAGATATTGCATCGCTATCGCATCGTCTCGCGCACCTAGTCCCATGTTTCGATAGAGCTGATGCGCTGCTTCTATCTCAACCATATCGATCTCGATTCCCAAGCCAGGTTTTTTGGGAACCTGAACCAGCCCACCTTCTATCTTCAAGGGCTCTTTTGTCAGTCGCTGCCCGTCTTGCCAGATCCAGTGGGTGTCTATCGCGGTGATTTTTCCCGGTGCGGCCGCAGCGACATGGGTAAACATCGCCAGAGAAATATCGAAGTGGTTATTCGAGTGAGAACCCCATGTCAAATCCCATTCGTTGCACATTTGCGCTACGCGCACAGAACCTTGCATAGTCCAGAAATGCGGGTCGGCCAAGGGAATATCGACCGACTGCAATTGAATCGCATGGCGCATCTCGCGCCAGTCGGTGGCGATCATATTTGTCGCCGTCAGCAGACCGGTGGCGCGACGGAATTCCGCCATTACTTCGCGACCGGAATAGCCGTTTTCCGCTCCGCACGGATCTTCCGCATAGGCCAGCACGTCGCGCTTGTCACGGCATAGGCGGATCGCATCCTTAAGCAACCAGCCGCCATTGGGATCCAGCGTAATGCGAGCTTCGGGGAACTGCTCCGAGAGAGCAGTCACGGCTTCCATTTCGTCGTCGCCGCGCAATACGCCGCCTTTGAGCTTGAAGTCGTTGAAACCGTATCGCTCATAGGCGGCGCGTGCTAAGCGGACAATAGCCTCAGGGGTCATGGCCGCCTCATGACGCAGACGTAGCCAGTCATCAGCTTCGTCGCCGGCTGAGGCATACGGCAAGTCCGTGTTTTTACGATCACCGATGTAGAACAGGTAACCCAGCATTTCTACTGCGTCGCGCTGCTGCCCCTCGCCCAGTAGCGCTGCTACAGGCACCTGCAAGAACTTACCCAGCAGATCAAGCAGCGCTGCTTCCAGTGCCGTGACAGCGTGTACTGCAATACGCAAATCGAAGGTTTGCAAACCGCGGCCGCCGGCATCCCTGCCCTGGAAGGCTTGGCGCGCCTGGTTAAGGATATTGTTGTAATCGCCGATAGACTGGCCGACCACCAACTGTCGCGCATCGACCAATGCCTGCCTGATTTTCTCGCCCCCAGGCACTTCGCCAACGCCCGTATTACCAGAACTGTCGGTAAGAATGACGATGTTGCGGGTAAAGTAAGGTCCGTGAGCGCCGCTCAGGTTAAGCAGCATGCTGTCTCGGCCCGCGACGGGTATTACCTGCAAGGAAACGATGCGAGGTGTTTCATTGACAGCTAGAGGATTGCTTATGTTCGACATGCTTGTCTCCAGTTCCAAACGTTGGTGTTAATCCTGGCGCTGAACTTAGCGCCTATTCGAGATATTTAAGTAGGTATGCCGGTAAAATTAGATGTCGGTCATCGTACAACCAAAAATATCGCCTCGCAAGATTTGTTTGAAAATACTCTTCAAAAAAAAAAGATAAAGCAGTGCTTCTTATTTCGAGACCACTATCCGTATCGAATGATCGGCATGGATGCTTGACTTGCAGCGCTATCTGACTGCGTTGAGAGTTATCATCTCATGTTGTCTGTTGTCATATAAGTTGCTTATTTAGCCTGACATCGGTAACGGCGGTACTGGCACTTGCTGTATCAGCCCGATCCAAATACCATTGTCGGCCACGACATCCGAGCCACCCGATGCACAAACATCCGTTTCGATCAGCTTCGTCTTAGCGGCCCGACTCCACATAAAGAACCTCCATGCAACCCACCCATATCTTGCTAGCCTTGTTGACTGTCACGATCTGGGGTTTGAATTTTGTAGTGATCAAGATCGGCCTGGCAGGTTTGCCGCCGCTGCTGTTTTCGGCGCTGCGTTTCGTGTTTGCTGCGCTGCCGCTGGTCTTTTTCATCAAGCGGCCGGCGATTCCCTGGCGCTTGCTGATCGGCTTCGGCCTGTTCCAGTTCGCGCTGCAGTTTTCCTTGCTGTTCTCCGGCATGCAATTAGGGCTAGGGGCCGGCCTGGCGTCGCTGGTGATTCAGTTGCAGGCATTTTTCACGATCGGCTTGGCGGTGCTGCTGCTGGGCGAACGGCCGCTGGTGACGCAATTATTGGGAGCACTGGTGGCGCTGGCCGGCATGCTGCTGGTCGCCACCCATCTGGAAGCGAAGGCCACCGTTGTCGGTTTTCTGCTGGTCATCGGCGCTGGCCTCAGTTGGGCCAGCGCGAATATCGTCACCAAGAAAATGGGCAAGCTGAATCCGTTGGCGCTGATGGCCTGGGGTTCGCTGATGGCGGCGCCGCCTTTGCTGCTGGCTTCGGCCGTGCTCGAAGGACCGGCTGCCTGGCACACTGCCTTCACGCACTTCGGCTGGGTCTCGGCAGCCGCAGTGTTTTATCAGTCCTATCCGAATACCATTATCGGCTACGGCATCTGGACCATCCTGATGCGCAAATATCCGGCCGCCACGGTCGCGCCGTTCTCGCTGCTGGTGCCGCTGGTGGGCATGTTGAGCGCCGCCATCCTGCTGGGTGAATCGCTGCAATGGTGGAAAATCGTCGCCGGCGCGTTGGTGCTGGGCGGCCTCGCCTTGAATCAATTCGGCGTCCGCCTGTTGCGGGCGTTGAAGGCCAGGGCATGAGGCGGCTCAGAGCGGCCGCTTCAAACGCTGCGATTTAATCCCTGCTCCACCGCCTCAAGAAACAGCCTGACCTTGGACGAGAGGTAACGGTTCGGTAAATAGATGCCGTACAGGCGGCGGCGCGGCAAGGGCGCGTATTGCGGCAGCAATTTGATCAGCTTCTTTTGCGCCAGGTCGGCGCCTATCATGTAATCCGGCAGCAAACCTATGCCCATCCCGCGCAGCACGCATTCACGCAGCCAGACGCTGTTATTGCAGTTGACGTGCGGATCGATCCTGATTTCATGGCGTTGCGGCTGCTTGCCGCCGAGTTCCTCGAATTGCCAGACATCCTTGGCCGACATCACATTGTCGGCCAGGCAGTCATAGGCCGGCAATTCGGCCAATGTCTGCGGCTGGCGGCGCGTGGCGAAATACTCGGCGCTGCCAACCACGCTCCAGTCGATCTGATACAGCAAACGTGCGTGGACGTTTTCCGGCGGCGTGGTGGCGATGCGCAACGCCACATCGATGCCGCGCTCGGCCAGATCGAGGAACTGGTCGGACAGCGTCAGCTCCAGTTTGATATCCGGATGCTGCTGCATGAAATTGCAAACGATATCCGGCAGGCAGACGTTGGAAAAATTGGCCGGCCCTGTCACCCGCAATATGCCTTGCGGCGAATCCTGGCGGCGCAACACCTCCTGTTCCGCCTCCGCCACGTCCGACAAGATGGCCTTGCAACGCCGGTAAAACACCTCGCCGGCCTCGGTCAGGCTGAGGCTGCGCGTGGTCCGCTGCAACAAGCGCACCCGCAACTCACGCTCCAGCGCGCTGATCTGTTTGCTGATGTGCGAATTCGACACTTGCAGCCGCGCTGCTGCAATCGAAAAGCTGCCGTGATCCGCCACCGCGGCAAACGCCACCATTCTTTGCAAATCGATCATATTTTTTATAGGGAAACAATGATTTTATAAAAGCTGCTTTAATCATCACATAGAAACAATAAACTTGCTTCATCCTTCTTTATCCTTCCCTTGCGGAGCACTCCGACATGCAACCCACCGACATTTTGCTGGCAATACTGACTGTCTCCCTCTGGGGTTTCAATTTCGTCGTGATCAAGATCGGCTTGCAAGGTTTGCCGCCCATCCTGTTTTGCGCCCTGCGTTTTGTCTTTGCCGCGCTACCCTTGGTATTTTTCATCAAACGGCCGGCGATTCCGTGGCGCTTGCTGATTGCGTATGGCGGTTTGCAGTTCGCCGGCCAGTTTTCTTTGCTGTTCTATGGCATCAAACTCGGATTTGCACCGGGCCTGGCGTCGCTGGTGATGCAGTTGCAGGTCTTCTTCACGGTCGGGCTGGCCGTCCTCATCCTGGGCGAACGTCCGCGCGCCGCACAGATTTTCGGCGCCGTGATTGCGTTTGCCGGCATGGGCCTGGTGGCCGCGCATCTGGACGGCGCAGCAACTGTCGCCGGCTTCGTGCTGGTGGTCGGTGCCGGCCTCAGCTGGGCTGCCGCCAATATCGTCACCAAGAAAATCGGCAAGGTCAATCCGCTGGCGCTGGTGGTGTGGGGTTCGCTGCTAGCGGCTCCTGGTTTGCTGCTGGCTTCGCTGCTGCTCGAAGGCCCCGCCGCCTGGCAGGATGCGGCCAGCCGTTTCAACTGGGTCTCGGGTGGCGCTGTGTTGTTCCAGTCTTACCCGACCACCATCCTCGGTTTCGCCATCTGGTCGACCCTGATGCGTAAATATCCGGCCGCCACCGTCGCCCCGTTCTCGCTGCTGGTGCCGGTAGCCGGCATGCTGAGCGCAGCCTTGGTATTGGGCGAAGCGCTGCAGCCATGGAAAATCATGGCTGGGTTGCTGGTGCTGTGCGGTTTGCTGCTGAATCAGTTCGGCGGCCGTTTGATGCTGTTGGTAAAAGCGCCACGCTAATAAAAAAGCGCACCGAAGTGCGCTTTTTCAAGAAACCAATCCGCTTCGCGGAATTACGCCGCGATAGATTTTTTATAAGCTTCTACGCCCGACAGGATTTCCTGGCGCGCTTCATCCGGACCGAACCAGCCGTCGATCTTGACCCATTTGCCCTTTTCCAGATCCTTGTAGTGCTCGAAGAAATGCTGGATCTGCTTCAGGCGCAGTTCATTCATGTCTTCCGGCTTTTGCCAGTGGGTGTAGATGCTCAGCACCTTGTCGACCGGCACCGCCAGCAACTTGGCGTCCTGGCCGGCTTCGTCCGACATCTTCAACACGCCGATCGGACGGCAACGCACTACCACGCCAGGGAACAGCGGGAACGGGGTAATCACCAGCACGTCGACCGGATCGCCGTCTTCCGACAAGGTTTGCGGGATATAACCGTAGTTGCAAGGGTAATGCATTGCAGTACCCATGAAACGGTCAACAAAAATCGCGCCGGATTCTTTGTCGACTTCATACTTGATCGGATCGGCATTCATCGGGATTTCGATGATGACGTTGAAATCGTTTGGCAAATCGCGCCCGGCCGATACTTGATTCAGACTCATGGTGTGCTCTCGTCAATAATAAAAATTTGCTGCAGAAACCTTCTCAGCTCGAAATTATAACGGCTCAAGGCTCATCGTGCGATGCAACATCGATTTAGTTGCCTGAGCAACACCAATTCATTTAATTGCACTATTATTCAATTGCCCCATAGCAACAGTCTTGCAATATTTCCAGTTTTGTCCTATATTTCTGTTTTGCCTTACATTTCAGTAATTACTGAAAATTCAAAACATGATGCCTTCCACTCCTTCTGGCAATGTCCCTAGCGCGGGCAGTCCGCTTACCCCCCTTACGCCACTCACCCAGCGCTTCATCTCGCACTTCGGTGAAATGGGCAGCCGCTGGGGCATCAATCGCACTGTTGGCCAGATTTATGCATTGCTTTACGTGCTGGGTCAGCCGCTCAACGCCGATCAGATTGCCGATTACCTCACTTTTTCACGCTCGAATGTCAGCATGGGCTTGAAAGAATTGCAATCCTGGCGCCTGGTCAAGCTGCTGCATCAGCCTGGCGACCGCCGCGAATATTTCGAACCGCCCAAGGATATCTGGGACATTTTCAAGACCCTGCTGGAAGAACGCCGCCGGCGCGAGATCGAGCCGACCTTGTCGATGCTGCGCGATGCATTGCTGGAAAATCCCGCGAACGACATCGATAAGCAGGCGCAACAACGCATGCGCGAGATGTACAACCTGATCGAGCTGTCCAGTTCCTGGTTCGACGATGTGCAACGCCTGTCGCCGGAAACCCTGGCGTCGTTGATGAAGATGGGCTCCAAGGTCAAGAAACTGCTGGATGTGCGCGACAAATTCCGCGGCAGCTCCTCCAGCAGCAAAACCCATAACGATCACCCTGATGTGCAACTGGCAGTTCACCCAAAGGATTAGAAGTATGCAGTCTTTCTCCGCAAAAAAAGGCTTCACGCGTTTGCCGCTGGCGATCGAGATCACGCTGATCCTGATCGTCAAGATTGCCCTCTTGATGCTGCTATGGAAAGCCTTCTTCTCTGAGCCGCAAACCAAGAAAATGCGCATGCCGACCGCACTGGTCGAACAGCATTTCCTGAGCCAGCCTCCGGCCGTACTCCCCTCCCATCCCTCTACCTCGGAGACCCAGCAATGATTCCTATTGACGAAGTCGTCGCGTTATCTCGCCTGCAGTTTGCAGCGACCGCGATGTTCCATTTTCTGTTCGTACCGCTGACCCTCGGGTTGGCCTGGATCCTGGTCATCATGGAGTCGGTCTATGTGATGACCGGCAGCCCGATCTATAAAGACATGACCCGTTTCTGGGGAAAATTGTTCGGCATCAACTTCGCCATGGGGATTGCCACCGGCATCACGTTGGAATTCCAGTTCGGCACCAACTGGTCTTACTACTCGCACTACGTCGGCGATATCTTCGGCACGCCGCTGGCGATCGAGGGCATGATGGCGTTCTTCCTCGAATCCACTTTTGTCGGCCTGTTCTTCTTTGGCTGGGATCGCTTGTCGCGGGTCCAGCATCTGCTGGTTACCTTCCTGGTGGCGTTCGGCTCCAGCCTGTCGGCGCTGTGGATCCTGATCGCCAACGGCTGGATGAACAATCCGGTCGGCGCCGAGTTCAACTATGAAACCATGCGCATGGAGCTGACCAGCATCGTCGACGTCATCTTCAATCCGGTGGCCCAGGTCAAGTTTGTCCACACCTTGTCGGCCGGTTACGTAGCCGCTTCCATGTTCGTGCTCGGCATCTCCGCCTACTACCTGTTGAAAGGGCGCGACACCGCATTTGCCTTGCGCTCGTTTGCGATTGCCGCCGGCTTCGGCCTGGCCTCGGTGTTATCGGTGATCGTGCTGGGCGACGAATCCGGTTATACCGCCGGCGAAGTCAACAAGGTCAAACTGGCGGCCATGGAAGCCGAGTGGCATACCGAGCCGGCGCCGGCTGGCATCACCGTGATCGGCTGGCCCAACGAGAAGGAACAGCGCACCGACTACGCAATCAAGATTCCCTACGTGCTGGGCTTGATCGGCACCCGTTCGGCGGACAAGCAAGTTGCCGGCATACACGACCTGAAAAAAGAGCATGAAGTACGCATCCGTAACGGCATGCTGGCGTATGCCGCCCTGACCCGCCTCAAATCCGGCGACAAATCGCCGCAAGCGGTGGCCGAATTCGACCGCCTGAAACACGATCTCGGCTACGGTTTGCTGCTGAAGAAATACACGCCGAACGTGATCGACGCCACGCCCGAGCAAATCGTCATGGCGGTCAACGACACCTTCCCCAAAATCGCACCGATGTTCTGGTCGTTCCGGCTGATGGTCGGCCTGGGATTATTGTTCCTGTTCATCTTCTCTTGCTCGTTCTACTTCCTGATCCGCAAGCAACTGGCCAAGCAACGCTGGCTGCTGCGCCTGGCGGTCTACAGCATTCCATTGCCGTGGGTAGCGATCGAGCTGGGCTGGCTGCTGGCTGAATACGGCCGCCAGCCGTGGACCATCTCGGGCATATTGCCGACCCACCTGTCGGCCTCGACCTTGCAGCCAGGCAGCTTGTATTTCAGCCTGGCCGGCTTCCTCGGCTTCTACACTTTCCTGTTCGTCATTGAAATGATATTGATGGTGAAGTACGCAAGACAGGGACCAAGCAGCCTGCATACCGGCAAATACCACTGGGAAACCTTAGACCAGAAAATCGTCGCTCACGACAACACCGCCAAGGCATAAGGGGAAAACCATGATCTTCGACTATGAAACATTAAAAATAATCTGGTGGGGTTTTGTTGGAGTATTGCTGATCGGCTTCGCGTTGACCGACGGTTTCGATTTCGGCGTCGGCATGCTGCTGCCGTTCATCGGCAAAACGGACGGCGAGCGCCGCGTCATCATCAACTCGATCGGTAGCACATGGGAAGGCAACCAAACCTGGTTCATCACTGCCGGCGGTGCGATTTTCGCTGCCTGGCCGCTGGTCTACGGCGCCGCATTTTCCGGGTTTTATGTGGCGCTGATGCTGCTGCTGTTTTCGCTATTCTTCCGCCCGGTCGGCTTCGACTACCGCAGCAAGGTGGCCGACACCCGCTGGCGTAATGCCTGGGACTGGGGACTGTTCGCCGGCGGCTTCGTACCGCCGCTGATTTTCGGTGTAGCGTTCGGCAACCTGTTCCTCGGCGTGCCTTTCCACTATGACGACACCATGCGGGTTGAATATACCGGCAACTTTTTTCAACTGCTGAATCCGTTCGGGCTGCTGGCCGGTTTGCTGAGCGTTGCCATGCTGCTGATGCATGGTGCGGCTTACCTGCAAGTCAAGACCGATGCGATGATTGCGCAACGGGCCCGCAGCGTAGCCAAGATTGCCGGCCTGGCGACTGTGCTGCTGTTCGTCGCTGGCGGTTTCTGGGTCGCCTTCGGCATCCACGGCTATCGCATCACCGGCATGCCGGATCCGAATAGCGCCTTCATGCCGATCGTCAAAACCGTGGTAACGGCCAACGGCGCCTGGTTCGACAACTATGCGCGCTGGCCTGCCATCTGGGCCTTACCGGCCGTCACCGTCGCCGCTGCGCTGCTGTGCGTAGTGTTCAGCGCTACAAATAAGGCAATGGCGGCGTTCCTGGCCAGCGGCTTCAGCGTGACTGGCGTCATCCTGACGGCCGGCGCCTCCTTGTTCCCGTTCATCATGCCCTCGTCGCTAGATCCCAACAGCAGCCTGACGATCTGGGATGCGGTATCGAGCCACAAGACGCTGGGCATCATGTTCTGGGTGGTGGTCATCATGCTGCCTATCATCATGCTGTATACCACTTGGGTCTATCGGGTGATGCGCGGCAAAGTCACCCTGAAGCATATTGAAAACAACGAGCACACCGCTTACTAACCGGCTAACCGGCTAACCGGAATACAGGAGAAAATTATGTGGTACTTCGCATGGATTCTAGGAGTCGGCCTGGCGCTGGCTTTCGGCATCATCAACGTCATGTGGCTAGAGGCGAATTACGCCTTCGGCAGCCGCGACGAAGAAACCACCCGTGAGCGCTTTGAAAGCGCTGCGGCAGAGCATGAGCGGGCCAGGAGTGGCAAAAAATGAGCGGCGCAGCGACTGTAGCGGCAATCCCGGTAGCGCCGAGCATCGATTGCCGGTCGCTATTGCCCGGCCATGATTTTGTCGACGCTTTCCGGGTCCAGACCGGAATTCCGGAGCTGGACGCGCGCCAGGCGGCCGACGCTATCCTCAGCAATCCAGCCGGCTGGATCAAACAGCTGATGGCGGCGCGCGACCGGCTGGTGCGGCCGTTTCAATTGAAAACGGCGGCAATGGTGCGAGACGATCCGAGCGGATCGCAATACGTTGGCGCTTTTCCTATCGTCTCGCAATCACAGCAGCAAGTGGTGCTGGGATTCGACGACAAGCATTTGGATTTCAGGGTCAGCGTGACGGTGACGCCAGACAGTATCAGCGGCGCCCAGGTGACGCTCACCACGGTGGTCAAAACCCATAATCTTTTGGGACGAACTTACCTGACTGCCATCATGCCATTTCACCGAATCATCGCCCGCCATTTGCTGGAAAACGCCAGCTTCGGCCGAGCTGCTTAGCCGCTTTACGCTTCAGCTTTAACTTCGGTTTCAGTTCCCGCCTCTGCCACAGCCCCATCCACACTGCCATCATCGCCATCACCGGCGCTGATGGCGATGGCCACCTGCTCCAGCTTGGTGACCGCCACATTCAGCGAATCATTGATTTGCGCCTGGGTATGCTCCGGCATGGTTTCCGCTATTTGCGCCACAGCCCCTGCCAAATCGATTACTGCCAGCGTCAGATTGGCAATCAGGTCGCGCACATCGGTCATCTTTCATCGTCCAGTATCATACGGGGCTGGCATTATTACATTACACGGCCAAATGCAAAACTGCCTGGCAATAAAAAGTGTCAATTACTATTGGAATTTGAATCTTGGACCATCCAACAATGCATCCGCGAAACCACCAGACAACGTCGCTGGCATTGTTTTGCAAAGTCGTAGACAACTATGGCGACATCGGGATCTGCTGGCGTCTGGCAAGGCAACTGGAACAGGAACATGGCATTGCCGTCACTTTGTGGGTGGACGATTTGCAGAGTTTTCAGCGGATTTGCCCGGAAGTCGCTATCGACCTTGAAGTACAACAAATTGGCACTGTGACGGTGCGCCATTGGCCTGATCAAAATGGTGTGTTTACTGCCAGCGATGTGGCCGATATCGTGATCGAGTTTTTTGCTTGCAACATACCGCCGGCCTATATTGCAGCGATGGCGGAGCGCGTACCGCATCCTGTGTGGCTGAATCTGGAAGGGCTGAGCGCGGAAGCATGGGTAGAAGGTTGTCACGCACTGCCGTCGCCGCAATCGCGATCTTTGACAAAATATTTCTTCTTTCCTGGCTTCACCAGCAAAACCGGTGGCCTGCTGCTGGAATCGGGCTTGCTGCAACAGCGCCAGGCATTCCAGCATGACCAAGCTGCAATCACGGCTTTTCTCGGCCGGTTTGGCGTCACGCCGTCAGAAATGGCATCCACAAAGATTTCCTTGTTCTGCTACCCGCAGGCGCCGGCGCCGGCCCTGTTCAAGGCATGGCAAAACGGCGGCAAAGCGATTACCTGCCTGGTGCCGGAAGGCGTTGCCGCCGATGCAGTCGAAGCATTTCTTGGACAAACCGCGCAAGCCGGGGCCAGCGCCAGCCGCGGTGCATTGACCGTGCGAGTGCTGCCTTTCATTCCGCAGCCGGACTATGACAAGCTATTGTGGGCGTGCGACCTCAATTTCGTGCGAGGCGAGGATTCCTTCGTCCGCGCGCAGTGGGCCGGCCGGCCCTTTATCTGGCATATCTATCCACAAGACGAAGACTTGCATCACGTTAAATTGAATGCATTTTTGCAGCGCTATGCGGCCACGACGGAGAGCCTGGCCGAATTCTCCTTGAGCTGGAATGAAGCCACAAAAGAAGATGCGCAAGCAGTGGACTGGGCTGCGCTATGGCTGCAATTCGAAGCCGATCTGCCAAAAATTGCCATCATGGCCACGGATTGGCAGCAGCAAATGTTGGCAAATGGTGACCTGGCATCCAATTTACTGAAGTTTGCCAAAACAGTAGCTTAAGAGATTCTCAAAATTAGGTTAAAATATAGGGCTAATTTTTGACGCATTTAAAAATTCAATCATACGTGGGCTTGCGGCGCTTTTTTGCCAGTAGGCTACAGATGATTTTTATGTAACCTACTTTTTACGTATATTCGCTATGAAACCAGCAAAAGAAATTCGTGTCGGCAACATCATTATGGTTGACAGCAAGCCTATGATCGTTTTGCGCTCTGACGTCAACGGTTCGAGCCGCACGGGCTTCACCTACAAGTGGAAGATGAAGAACCTGCTGACCAACAGCCCGCAGGAAAACGTTTTCCGCGGCGACGACAAGTTTGATGTCGTTGTGCTCGACAAGAAACCTGTGACTTATTCGTATTTCGCCGATCCGCTGTTTGTGTTCATGGACGCCGACTACGAACAGTATGAAATCGAAGAAGAAAACCTGGGCGATGCTCTGCACTACCTGAAAGACGGCATGGAATGCGAAGCTGTTTTTTACGACGGCAAGGCAATTTCGGTCGAACTGCCGACCACTATCGTGCGCCAGGTGGTCTACTCGGAACCAGCGGTCAAGGGCAATACTTCGGGCAACGTCTTGAAAGAAGCCAAGATCGAAAACGCGATCGAAGCCAATCAGCACATAGTCATGGTGCCATTGTTCGTCAGCTCGGACGACTTGATTGAAATCGATACACGCACCAACGAGTTCAAGAAACGTGGCTAAAAAGCGCGGTTAAAAAACGGGGCTAACACAGCCCCTCCTGCAAAAAAACGCTGCCGATTATCCGCAGCGTTTTTTTACGCCTGTCACGTGACGATCCGAAGCGGCCGCATCAAAATTTAACCCTTCAAGATTTAACCCGTCAAGATTCAAATTTGACCAGCAGTTGCCGCAACAATCCCGCCAACAACTCTCTGTCCGCAGCCCCCAATTCAGCCAGCAAGCGATGCTCGTTGGCGACATGCGCTGCTACTGCCCTCTCGATCAACTCGAGGCCGCTTGGAGTCAGGCTGATCAATACGCTACGCCTGTCATCCGGGTTATGCCCGCGCTCCACCAAGCCCGCACGCTCCAGGTGATCGATGCGATTGGTCATGGTGCCGGAAGTAATCATCAGCGATTGCAGCAAGGCGTTGGGCGATAGCCGATACGGCTGGCCGGCGCGGCGCAAAGCGGCCAGCACGTCAAATGACCAGTTGCTCAAGCCAAACTGATCCAGCCCCTGATTCACCCCGCGCTCCAGATGATGCGCCAAGCGGCCGATACGGCCGATGACGCCCATGGGGGAGCTATCCAGATCCGGCCGCTCGCGCTGCCACTGCTCAAGAATCTTATCGACTTTATCCATTGCCATTCAAATAATCCGCTTCTGATGAATTGCTGAGATCAAAGTCGATATCTTGACATCAAGATACTCTTCTGTAAAATGCACTTATCTTGATATAAAGATAGTTCACGTAAAGATTAATACCATGAAGAAAATAAACACCACCCTGAATGACACCCTGCTCACCGCCATCGCGCCTGCGATCTGGGGTAGCACTTACCTGGTCACCACCCAACTCCTGCCTGCCGGCCATCCGCTGATGCTGGCGATGCTGCGCGCGCTGCCGGTCGGATTGCTGCTTCTGGCGCTGCTGCGAAAACTTCCTCGCGGCATCTGGTGGTTGCGCGTATTTGTGCTCGGCGCCTTGAACTTCACCGTGTTCTGGAGCTTGCTGTTTGTTTCCGCCTATCGCTTGCCAGGCGGTGTTGCCGCGACAGTCGGCGCGATCCAGCCGTTGCTGGTGCTGCTGTTTTCCTGGTTGCTGTTCAGCCAGATGCCGCGCCGCCTGGCTTTGGTCGCAGGCGCGGCTGGCATCGCCGGCGTCGCCTTGCTGGTGCTCACGCCCTCGGCCAGACTAGACGCCATTGGCATCGCCGCCGGCCTGCTGGGCGCAGTGTCCATGGCCATCGGCACCGCGCTCAGCAAACGCTGGCAGGCGCCGGTAGCGCCGCTCACCTTCACCGCCTGGCAACTGACTACCGGTGGTTTGCTGCTGCTGCCTTTGGCACTCTGGCTTGAACCGCCGCTGCCCGCGCTCAGCGTGCAGAATATCGTCGGTTTCATTTATCTCGGCCTGATCGGCGCCGGCCTGACTTACTGGCTCTGGTTCCGCGGCTTGCAAAAAATACAGCCGGCGGCCGCTGCCTCACTCGGCTTGCTGAGTCCGGTAACAGCCACTTTGCTCGGCTGGCTGATACTCGATCAACAACTGTCGCCACTGCAAATACTGGGCGCAGCGATCATCCTTATCAGCGTCTGGCTTGGCCAACGGTCAGCGCAAGCCACGGCTAACGCCAACCAGCCGGCGCCCGCTGGCAGCCGCCGGCCCAGTCAGGCAGGCCACTAACCAGCGCCGGCCAGCTATTTCGTCATAAACTATCGAGTCAGCGTTACTGACTTAATATCTCGCCCAGTTTCTTGTTATTGATGCCAAAACTGGCGATCACTGCGAGGCCTGCCAGCGCCAGGGCGCCGCCCAGGAACAAGGTGGCGTGGACGCCATGCGCATCGACCACCACCCCGCCGACCGACGAACCCACCGCGATCGCCACCTGAACGATGCTGACGAACAGAGCGGAACCGGCTTCCGGCAAATCGGGTGAAGACAATTGCAGCCAAATGCTGAGGCACAAGGGAATCGCGCCGAATGCAACGCCCCATGCCAATATCATGAACACTACGCCAGCCTGAGAAGCGTGCAGCAGCGGCAATGCCAACAGAGCCGCCATCAATATCGCCACCACCACAAACAAGGAAAGTTGCAAACTGCGGCTGACCGTGGTCGAGACCACGAAATTCGAAATGAAACCGACCAAGCCGAAGCCCAGCAATATCGAGGTAATCGCAGGCAGGCTGAAGCCAGCGCTTTGCACCAGGAACGGCGTGACATAGGTGTAGGACGAAAAGTGCGCACCAAACACCAGCGCTACCATCAGCAAGCTTTTACGGGTATTGGCGCGCCCCAGCAAGGCGCGCAAATCGGCAAGGCGGATCGCCGCTTTCGACGGCAGCGACGGCAACAGCAGCGCTTGCGCAGCCAGCGCCACTGCAGCCAGCACGCCGGTGGCGACAAACGATGCGCGCCAGGAAGCCAGGGTACTGATAAATGTTCCTAGCGGCACCCCTATCACCGTGGCGAAGGTGACGCCGGTCAGTATCATCGCCGTCGCCTTGGCGGCGTGCTGCTCGTGCACCAGCCGCGCCGAAGTCGCCAGCGCCAGCGTCCAGAACCCACCCAGGGCGGCGCCCAGCAAAGCCCGGCCCAGCAGCATCGTGCCAAAACCGGGAGCCATCGCCGATACCAGGTTGGACGCCAGCAGCAACACCGACAAAGTCAACAGGATCAGGCGGCGATTGATGCGCCCCGCCCCGAGCATCAAGGCCGGCGCCGAGATCGCCGCGATAACCCCCGGCGTGGTTACCATCAAGCCCGCCGTGCCAGGCGAGACGCCAAGGTCGTGGGCGATTTGCGGCAGCAGGCCGACCGGCAGGAATTCGGTAGTCACAAAGGCGAAAGCGCCGGTCGCCACCGCCACCACTGACAACCAGGAGCGCAAGGTTGACGGCGCGCTGCTGGCGGGAATGGGTAGATCGAGAAGGCTGTCATTTTGGGCGCTGACTGTGACCGTAGCCAGATTTTTTTCCATGTGAAACTCCTGTTCGTTTATGTCTGATAACGCTCGACTAAACTGTATTATTTTTTAATACAGTTAAGAATATAAAAATAGGATCAAAACGATCCTTTTCACCAAATTAACTGTATTTAATTTTTATACAGTTAATCATAAAAAACCACTACTTTCCCGTCTTGTCAGCAATCTTATTAACCAGATCGGACAATTTTCTTCCCCGCAGAATTTCCAGCAAGGCGCCTTCCACTTCCGACACCACTGGATCAAGCACCATATCCATACCGCAGCTCACCGGACAACAAAGGTCTTTCGAGCGCGTATTGTGCTTCAGCACCGGCCCCTCCTCCACTGCCTGATAGATCTCGGCCAGGTTGATCGCCGAGGCCGGCCGCGCCAGTTGCACGCCGCCGCCCTTGCCCTCCTTGGTCAGCACCAGCCTGGCCTTGCTCAGCTTGCGCAAAAGTTCTCGCACAAAAACCGGGTTGGTATTAACGCTGGCAGCAATCGCGGTGGAAGGAAAATACACTTCCCCGCCCCTGGTAGCGTACTCGACGCTGACTAAAATATGTGCCGCCACGGCAAATCGACTGGACTTCATACTGTCTTTATATTCGATACAGATACTTGCCGTCAACTAATTTTCTTGCATAAGCATATGTGCAGGCTTACGGATAAAACCCCTTGTGCGGGAATATCGCAGAAGGATTCTTGATTAGGCCTTACGCGAGCTGACACCGTTACCCGAACGCCGCGCAGTCTTGGAGGCAGGTCAATGCCGATGCAAAACTTGCCGGAATTTTAAAATTTAACCTGCGTCAGATTGAGAAATTATTCGATCAGTTACTATGGCAAATTCGTCGGCATGCACGTCACCCTGGCCTCTGCCGGTCTTCTTGAGGAGCGTTAGATGTTTACAGGTATCACTCAAGGCGTTGCCGTTATCGACTCGTCAATTGACGAGGCGGCATCAGAACTTTTGAGATTGAATTCTCACCGGATTTTTGCCGCGATCTGGCTATCGGAGGCAGCGTTGCCGTTGATGGAGTATGCCTGACCGCTACCGAGAAACTAAGTCCAACCCGGGTCAGATTTGATGTCATGCATCAGAGTTTATTGGTGACCACGCTCGGTTCGACCAGCTCCGGCTTTCAAGTTAATGTTGAGCGAGCGGCCAGGGATGGCGCTGAAATAGGCGGACACCCACTCTCCGGTCATGTCGATTTCTCCGCAAAAATCGGTCGTATCAATAAATTTGGCAACAACTGCAGCATGCGTATAGAAGTGCCGCCAGTGTGGAAGCGCTATATTTTTCCTAAAGGATATATCGCTCTGAACGGGACCAGCTTGACTGTTTCTGAAGTAAATCGGGAAGAGAGCTGGTTTGAAATCTGGCTTATACCGGAAACGCGCAGAGTCACGAATTTCGAGGGAAAAGCTGTCGGAGATATGATTAATATCGAGATTGAACGCGGCACCCAAGTCGTAGTGGATACTGTGCGCGCCACGCTTGAAGAGAAATTGGGGGTTTTATTGCCTGCATTAGAGGACTTGCTAAAGAAGAATGGCGTGGATATAAATTCTCTTGCAGGCCGGGTTTCCGTGCCCGAAACTGAGAAAAAGAAAATCTCATGAGAAATCCCATGCCCAAATACCTGGACAGAGCGGCTGTGGTCCGCCTGGAAGATTTGCCGAATATCGGCAAGGCCGGCGCCGCCGATCTGCGTTGCATCGGTATTCAGCGCCCTGAACAACTGGTCGGCAAATCGCCGCTGCAGATGTACGACGCACTGTGCGCCAAGACCGGCTCCCGGCACGATCCATGCGTGATCGATGTCTTCATGTCGGTGGTGCGATATATGGAAGGCGCCGAGCCGCTGCCGTGGTGGTCATACACGGCAGAGCGCAAGCGCCTGCTGAAGTCAGGCTGACTAAGCCGATTCGGCTTTGGCCAGCAGATTGAAAATACTGGAAAAATCCAGGCCGCCGGCGCCGCTCTTGCTGTGGATATCGTACAGATTGCGCGCCAGCGCTCCCAGCGGCACGCTGCTGCCGGTGGATAAAGAGTTTTCCACCGCCAGCCCCAGATCCTTGAGCATCAGATCGACACCGAAACCGCCGCTGTAACCTTTCGACGCCGGCGCATTTTCCATCACGCCGGGACAAGGGTTATACACTTCCAGCGCCCAGTTGCGGCCCGAACTTTTCGCCATGATTTCCGATAGCACTTTGGGATCCATGCCGTTCGCCATGCCCAGCCTGATCGCTTCGGAAGTGCCGATCATCAAAATCCCCAGCAGCATGTTGTTGCACACCTTGACGGTCTGGCCGCTGCCGTTATCGCCGGCGTGAAAAATCGCCTTGCCCATCTTTTCGAAATACGGCTTGGCAAGCGCAAAACCCTCGTCCGAACCGCCGACCATGAAGGTCAGCGTACCGGCAGCAGCGCCGCCGGTGCCGCCCGAGACCGGCGCATCGAGCATGGTGAAACCTTTATCGCGTGCCGCGGCTGCTACCTTGCGGGCAGCGTCAGGCGCGATGGTCGAGCAATCGATCAGCAAGGCGCCTGGCGCAGCTTGCGCCAAAATCCCATTGGGGCCCAGATAGGCTCCTTCGACATGGCGACTGGCCGGCAGCATGGTGATGATGACCTTGGCGGCGCCAAGTGCGGCCGCCAGATCCTCATTGGTACTGCCGCCGCCGGCGACGAACTGCTCGACGCTGGCCGCTACCAGATCATGGCCGCTGACTTGGCAGCCGGCCTTCACCAGGTTCAGCGCCATCGGCAAACCCATGTGGCCGAGGCCGATAAAAACGATTTCGCTGCTCATGAAAATCTCCTCTTGTTTTCCTCTTATTTATCGGCAAACCGGCGTCACTTCATCGAAATCGTGGTGTTGATTTCGCCGCCATCCGCATCCGGCGCAAACCAGCGCGCAGTCACGGTCTTGGTCTGGGTCCAGAACTGCACCGCCTGCTTGCCGTTAGGGCCGAGATCGCCCAGCTTGGAAGCACGCGAACCGGTAAAGCTGAAATAAGCCACCGGCACAGGGATCGGCACATTGATGCCGACCTGGCCGACGTCGATCTCGTTCTGGAACTTGCGCGCAGCCCAGCCGGAGGAGGTAAAGATCGAGGTGCCGTTGCCGTTCGGATTGGCGTTGATGAAGGCAATCGCCTCATCCAGCGTCTCCAGCTCGACCACACACATGGCGGGGCCGAAAATCTCTTGCGTATAGATATCCATCTCGGCGGTGACGCCGGAAAAAATCGTCGGCCCGACGAAATTGCCGTCCGGGTAACCAGCCACCTCGCAGTTGCGGCCATCCAGCAGCAATTGCGCGCCCTGCTCCACACCAGTTCCGATCAGCCGTTCGGTGCGCGCCTTGGCGGCTTTCGACACCATCGGTCCAAGGTCGGCCTTGCGATCGCTGCCGGGGCCGATTTTCAAGCCGCGTGAACGTTCAACAATTTCCGGCAGCCAGGAGCGCGCCTTGCCCACCAGCAGCACCATCGAATTCGCCATGCAACGCTGGCCGGCGGCGCCGAAAGCCGCGCCCAGCAGATTGTTGATGGCTTGATCCTTGTTGGCGTCTGGCAGCACGATGCAATGGTTTTTCGCTCCCATCATGCATTGCGCCCGCTTGCCGGCTTCGCTGGCGCGGCGATAGATATGGGTGCCGACGTGGGTCGAGCCGATGAAGGAAATCGCCTTGATGTCAGGGTGATCGCACAACATGTTGGCCACCTCCGGGCCGCCATGCACCACGTTCAACACGCCCGGCGGCAAACCGGCCTGCTGCGCCAGTTCCACCAGGAACAACGAGGATGACGGATCCTGCTCGGACGGCTTCAGGATAAAGGTATTGCCGCAAGCTACCGCCACCGGGAACATGAAACAAGGCAGCATCACCGGAAAATTGAATGCGGTAATACCGGCGCCGACGCCCAGCGGTTGATTGATGGTGTAGACATCGACCCCGGTAGCAGCATTTTCAGCCAGCTCACCCAATTGCAGCGAAGTGATGGAACAGGCATGCTCGACCACTTCCAGCCCGCGCATCACTTCGCCCTCGGCGTCGGGCAAGGTCTTGCCGTGCTCGCGTGTAATCAGTTCGGCCAGCGGCGCGATATTTTCACGCAGCAGCTGCTGGAACTTGAGCATGATGCGCATGCGCTGCGCCAGCGAAGTGTTGCGCCAGCCAGCAAACGCCTGCTTGGCGTTGGCTACCGCGTGATCGACTTCGGCCTTGGTGGCGAACGGCACCCGCGCCACCACTTCCTGGGTTGCCGGATTGTGGATGTCGCGCCATTCGGTGCTGGTGGATTGGACGGTTTTGCCGCCGATGTACAGGGGAACATTAGGGATGTTGGTGGTAGCGGACATGATGATTTCCTCGAACAATAAAAAATAAATGGTGTTCCCGCCGCGGCGCAGAACAACCGGCTGTATGCGTTACTTTGCCAATGAACAGGAAGCGTCCATCGGCTTGAAAGCCTGCTGCGCCGGAATCGTCGACTGCAGTTTCAGATAATCCCAAGGGCCTTTCGATTCGGTCGGCGTTTTAACTTGATACAGATACATGTCATGGATCACCCGGCCGTCCGGACGAATCGAAGCATTGCGCATGACGGCGTCCTGGATCGGGATATCACGCATTTTTTGCGTCACGATTTTCCAATCGTGTGACTTGGTAGCGGCCGCCGCTTTCAGATAGTGATACACGCTGGAATAGACACCGGCGTGCACCATGGTCGGCTTGTTGCCCTTATAAAGCGTTTCGAAACGCTTGGAAAAAGCCCGCGTATCGTTATCGAAATCCCAGTAGAAGCCGTCGGTATAGACCAGCCCTTGCGCATCGTTCAAGCCCAGCGCATGTACATCCGATAAGAACACCAGTAAGGCCGCCAGGCGCTGATTCTTGCTGCCGATGCCGAAGGAGCGCGCCTGCTTGATCGCATTCACGGTGTCCTGGCCGCCGTTGGCCAAGCCGATCACCTGCGCCTTCGAACTCTGCGCCTGCAACAGGAACGAAGACAGATCGCTGGCGTTCAGTGGATGGCGGATCGATCCCACCACAGTGCCGCCGAGGCGCTTGACGACATCGCCGGCATCTTTTTCCAGCGACTGGCCGAAGGCGTAATCGACGGTGACGAAGTACCAGGATTTCTGCCCCATCCTGGTCAATGCGGCGGCCGCTCCGGCGGCTTGTGAATAGGTATCGAACATCCAGTGGAAACCGTTGCTCGCGCATTCCGCGTTGGTCAGCACGGTGGTTGCCGGGCCGCTGTACATGGCGACGCCGCCCTTGTCGCGGATCAAACGCTGCACCGCCAGCGCCACCGAGGAATTGGTCAGGTCGGCGATGGCGTCGACCTTGTCGCGGTCTATCCATTCACGCGCCTTGGAGGCGCCGATGTCGGCCTTGTTCTGGTGATCGGCGGTCAGCAATTCGATTTTCATGCCCCTGCATTCGGCCTTCATACAATCTTCGATTGCCATCTTGGCCGCCACCACCGAGCCCGGTCCACCCATCGCCGAATACGGCCCCGACATATCGGTCAGGATGCCGACCTTGTAGACATCGCTGTCCTGGGCCAAGGCCTGGCTAACGGATAGCAAACCCGCCAGCAAACCCATGCAAGAGAAGATCACGGCAGAACTACGTGCAAGCAACTGGTGGTGCTTTGTCAACATCGTTGTCTCCTGTTTTTCAGTTCTTGCAGCCGCTGCGGGCCGAGAACCGTTTTTATAAAAATTTTTCTACAGGGACATTCTGCATGTGCATTATTATTGAAACAATAGACAATAATCCACAATGACTTTGCATTTATGCACAGCAAGGAGACACCATGAAATCAACGAACGCGATGCTGGATTGGGATAATCTGCGGGTGTTTCTGGAGCTGACGCGCAGTCAGGGCCTGGTTGAAGCGGCAAAAAAACTCGGCATCGACCACTCGACCGTTTCACGCCGCATGCGCCGCTTTGAGGAACAGGTCGGCAGCCAGCTGTTCGAGCGCAACAACCAGGGTTACACCCTGACCGCAGAAGGTCATCGGCTGATCGAATATGCGGAGCGGGTCGAAAGCACGGTGTATGCCGCCGCCGAGGAATTGAGCGGCCACAACCGCCTGCTGTCAGGACAAGTCCGGCTCGGCGCCACCGAAGGTTTCGGCACTTTTGTACTGGCGCCGCACCTGGCGCATTTCTGTGCACGGCATCCGCACATCACGGTCGACCTGCTGCCGGTGCCGCGCTTCGTCAACCTGTCCAAGCGCGAAGCCGATATCGGCGTCACCATCGAACGCCCGCAAAGCGGCAATTACGTTGTCACCAAGTTGACCGATTATTTGCTCAAGCTGTACGCCACTCCGTCTTACCTGGCGAATCACGCGCCGATCAATACGGTGCAAGACTTGAGCAGCCATGCTTTCATCGGCTATGTCGACGACCTGGTGTTCAGCGAAGAGTTGCGCTACAAGGACAATGTCGCGCCGGCCGCATTCCGCGCCTTTCGCAGCACCAGCGTGATCGCCCAGTACACGGCGGCGCGCAGCGGCCAGGGGCTGGCAATTCTGCCTTGTTTCCTGGCGCAGCAAAGCGAGGATCTGGTGCCGGTGCTGGATGGCCAGGTCGACATCCAGCGCGCGTTCTGGCTGGTGGCCGCCACCGAAACCCGTAATGTGGCGCGGGTTGCGGCACTCTGGAGTTACCTGCGGCAAGTGATCGAGCCGAACCGGGCGTTTTTGATGGGGGAGTCGCGGCAAATGATCTACTCGGATACAATCATCCCGGCTTGATTTGAGCGCCCAAACAGACGGCAGCCTCCTCCCGAAACCTTGCACCGACTTGCCATGATTTTGACCGGACCCGAACTCGCCCATACGCTTGAAGCCGCCGAAGCAACGCATTTGAGCCGGCAAGTTGCCGCGTACAGGCAGTTGAGCGGACGCGAAGAATGTCGCTCCATCGCCATTTGCGGCGGCGTCGCAGCGCTCACAAATCCCGGTTTCGGACGCAAACTCAATCACGTCACAGGGCTCGGCATGGGAGCGCCGGTGAACTCCAACCAACTGGCGCAACTGGAAGCAATCTATGACGCCCAGGGCTTGGAGACGCAATGCGATATCTGCCCGCATGCCGACAGCAGTACGCTAACGGTGTTGGCCGAGCGCGGATATGTCGTCAACGCTTTCAGCAACACCTACGTGCGGCATTTGACGCCGGCCGACACCTACGCCGCCGCACATGGCGGCAATGGGATCGAGATAATCGCCGATAGAGCTCTAGTCGCACGCACATTTATCAGCAACTCGGTTACCGGATTTTCCTTACAGGCGGTAAACCGCCCGCTCATCTTGCTGGAAACGCTCGCGCAGATAGCGCTGCAACGAAGCGACACCTTGCTTTTTGCCGCAACCGTAGACGGCAAGGTAGCCGCCACTGCCGGCATGAGCCTGATCGAGACACCTTTAGGATTGCTGGCGCATTTGTATATCGCCAGCACACTGCCGGCGTATAGAGGACGCGGGGCTCAACTTGCGCTGCTGCACGCCAGACTGACGGCGGCCCAGGATGCCGGTTGCACACTCGCCAGCGTCACCGCGCGGCCGGCCAACAGCAGCGCCCGCAACACCGAACGCGCCGGCTTTAGCCTGGCTTATACCAAGTCGACATTTATCAAGCGCCGGGCTTAGAGCCTGTTATCAGGACTCGTTGATTTCTACCGCAATACCGTCAGGCTGCACGGTGATGGCGCCGGGCTCGAAGGTTTTCCCGCTCAAACGCAGCTCGTCGCTGGTAAAGGTGTGAATCGGATAATCCTTCAATACCTGCTCCGCCACGATCGTGCCTATCTGGCTCAGCTGCTGCTTGTATTGCGCCGGCACGGCGCTGAAATCGATGCTGTCGACGGTCGGCTTGTCAAGCAGGATGGCGCGGCTCGCCTTGTCATATCTCAAACCGCTGCTCAGCGTAATCGCGCCATTCAATGGCGCCGCCAGCAACAGCGGGCTAAGCACACTGACGTTCACCTGCGTCAGCACACGGTTTTGCGCCGGATTCAGGGTCAGGCGAGGATTTTTCAGATTAACGTTGAACACTTCCGCATACCGCAGCTGCTGCGGGAACTTGCTTTCGATCGCGCTCTGCAGTTGCTTTTGCGAAAACGTATATTCATTGGACCAGATGTTGTAACCAGCCCAGGCTGTGGCGGCGACAGCCATCGTGCTCAAGGCCAATAGAGATTTCATCAGTTTGCGTCGTGTTGTATGCATTGTTTCCTGTCGCTTGCGGTGTGCGGCGCTTGCAATCGCCCATAGACCATCAGCAGTGGTGTGACTCAAGCTTGCAGTATAGATGGATATGGGCGATTGCAGATATTGACGGATTGATGGTGGCGCTTTGATAGTTCTAGCAGAGTACAACGAACTTGCCCAGCGCCTCGTTGCGTTCCATTAACTGGTGCGCAAGGGACACCTCGGAAAACGCGAAGCTGCGCGCTGGCCGCCCCCGAAGCTGTCCGTCTGCGATCAGGTTGACGATCTGCTGCATCGGCACGTCCGACAAGGGGAAGTCGCCGGAACCAAAATTGAAGCTACCGAAAAAGCTCAGATGGACCCCGCTTGGCATCTGGCTGAGCGGATTGAAATCGACCAAGGGAGCGAGACCGCCGAGGAAGCCCGCCAGGCATACTCGGCCGCCGCGCCGCGTGGCGCGCAATGAATCGAGAATGCTGCTGTTGCCCAGTAAATCCAGTACTGCATCGACTTTGCCGCCAATGGGCGCCAATGCCGCAGTCAACTCGCCGTCTGCTGTCACCACATGGTGCGCACCTAGCTTGCGCAATAGCGGTTCGCGCTCGGCGCTGCGCGTGGTGGCGATCACCTCGGCCCCCAGTTGTACCGCCATGTCGATGGCGGCCTGTCCCAGGCTGGAGCTGCCGCCCCGCACTACGAGCCGCTGCCCGGCCTTGAGCGCAAGATTGCGCTGCAAACAGGTCCATGCAGTTGCATAGGTTTCGGGCAAAGCCGCCAGCAGATCCCACGGCAGGCTGCTGTCAATCGGAATGACATTGCCTGCCGGAACCACCGTATAGTCGGCGTAGCTGCCATCAATAGTTCGGCCCATTCCGCCCATTAACGCCATGACAGTTTGTCCCTGCCGCAGCCGATTGGTGGCGTCGGCTACGACGCGGCCGACACATTCGATACCGCTGATCGCTGCCACCTCTGCCCACTCGCCGCGCCGCATGTACAACTCGGCCCGGTTCAGGCCAAATGCCCGCACTTCGATCATGACGCTGCCCGGCTGCATGGTCGGCGCCGCAACGTCGCGCACTTCCAGCACCTCCGGCCCGCCAAACTGCTTACGTGTGATTGCCCTCATTTCGATCTCCAAAGTAGGTTGAAACACCATGTTAAGATCGATCAATGTCTAAAAAAATTACTTTGTTTTTACAAAGATAGAAGGATTTGACGACAATGTCAGAACCAACGTTATTACAACTACAATGCTTCGCAGCGCTGGTTGCGCATGGCAGTTTCTCGGCCGCGGCAAGCCATCTCAATCGTACCCACCCAACCGTGCATGCCGCGCTCAAGTCGCTGGAAGAGCAACTCGGCATTGTCCTGCTCGATCGCGGCGGCTACCGGGTCGCGCTGACCGCTGAAGGTGCGGCGTTTCACGCGCGCGTGGTCTTGTTTCTGCGGCAATTCGACGAATTGAGGCGCGAAGCTGCGCAACTGGCAGCCGGCGAAGAACCCGAATTACGCGTGGTTGTCGGCGATCTATGCCCGCTGCCGGAAACGCTGGGCATGCTGCGACGATTTTTTGGGGAAAATAACGGGCTAAATACAGGTACCCGCCTGAATCTCATGGTCGAGGCCATCAGCGGCCCCTGGGAACGCCTGGCTGACGGTGATTGCGACCTGATCTTTCACCACCTCGACAAGCCAGACCCGCAAATCGAAGCAATCGCACTGTTCGAGGTAAAGTTGGTGCCGGTTGCCGCTCCGGGATTTTTTGCTGGCCAGATCAGCGATGCGCTCACGCCCGACGACATGCGCCCCTACCTGCAGTGCGTGATCAAAGATTCGAGCCAGCGTCCCTCGCAGGCCAACTATTACCTGATTGAAGGTGCACGCACATGCAGCGTCGCCGACCAGTTGATGAAACGCGAGCTCATCGTGCAAGGTCTGGCCTGGGGTCATCTGCCCATCCACCTGGTGCACGCCGACCTGAAGGCAAAGCGCTTGCTCTCGCTTGAAGGGCGGCATTTGCGAGGCGCCACGCTGCAGCACTACGCGGCACGCCGGCGCGATGTCGTCCACGGGCCGGTGGCCGAACGGCTTTGGTCTCAGTTACGTAAGCCAAGTTCCTGAGCTAGCGGGGTCGATTCAGAATTCAGAAATGTGCCATCCGGAAAGGCACGCCCGCAATCATTACCAATTGCAGGATTGCCTTTCCGGACTAGCTGCAGCAGCGGTCAGCTGTTCGCACCAGGCCTCGAATTGCGACTGTTCCAGCGGCAATTCCTGTCCCGTATGCGGATTCCACATATGGCGCCTGGCCGCAGTAAGATCGCCGCCATATACATGCAGCCCCAGCGACTTCGTCCCCAGTGGATTGCGAATCTTATGGATCGCATCCGGCGCCAGGATGATCGCTTCACCAGCGTTCACTTGAACCCGTTTCACCTTATCAATCAAACCCTTTTCGCTGCGCTCAAAGAATGCGTTTTCCTCGCAGCCGTCGGCAATTCCTATGACAGCCCAAAAACCGTGATCGTGAATCGGGGTGTTGCCGTAGGGCGGCTGGGCCAGGCTGACAATAAAAAGATCTGCGGAACGATAGACGATACGATCGATTTCCGTTTGGACAAAATCAGCGGCGTGTGCCGCCAGGACTTGTTTGACCAGAGTACGGATCTCAACCGCTCCCCCGCCATCATCGATGCACTGACGGCATCGCAATGCAAACTCATTTAACCAAGACATATGACACTCTTTCTATGAATTACAAATAAGCTACGCAAGCCGAAAAACACAGGCGAGCGTAACATTAGCGACGACCGAATGTATCGACAGTAATCCCCGCGAGTTTGAACAGAGCGACATTATTCAAACGGCAATCCGACATCGCAATCATTGCCCGCATGTCGATTTCGGCTATTCCGGTTCGACTAGGTTTCGAGGCTCGCTGCATTACGCAGCTCGACAGCCTCTTTTTGTCTCCTTGCAGAGTTGCAAAGCCACTCATCTTTGGAAAAAAATGCGATATGACTAAAAACTCTATCTCCAGCGCAACCGAACATCGCGACCGGCGCGGGCTGGCGCTGATCGTGCTCTGCCTCGGCGTGCTGATGATCGTGCTCGACACCACCATCGTGAACGTGGCGCTGCCGTCGATCAAGACCGATCTGCGTTTCTCCGACACCTCTCTGGCCTGGGTGGTGAACGCCTATATGCTGACCTTCGGCGGTTTCCTGCTGCTCGGTGGCCGGCTCGGCGATTTGTACGGGCACCGGCGGCTGTTCCTGCTCGGCATCGGGCTATTTACACTGGCCTCTCTGGCCTGCGGCTTGTCCACCACGCAAGGTTTCCTGTTGGCGGCACCCGCTGTACAAGGGCTGGCCGGCGCGGTGGTGACTGCGGTAGCGCTATCGCTGATCATGGATCTGTTCAGCGAAGCGGCCGAGCGCGCCAAGGCGATGGGAATCTACGGTTTTGTCTGTGCCGGCGGCGGCAGCCTCGGGGCGATGCTGGGCGGCCTGCTGACCGACAGCCTGAGCTGGCACTGGATTTTCCTGGTGAATCTGCCGATCGGCATCGCCGTGATCGCGCTCTCGTTGCGCTTGCTGCCGGCAATCCACAACCAGGCGCAGTCGCGGCATCTGGATGTAGCCGGCGCCGTCACTGTCACCGCCGCGCTGATGCTTGCCGTGTATGCCATCGTGAATGGCAATCAGGCTGGCTGGGCTTCGCCTCGCACGCTGAGCCAGCTCGCCATTGCGGCGGCCTTGCTGCTGACGTTCCTGGTGATCGAGACACGGGTGCGGGCGCCGCTGATGCCGCTGAGGCTGTTCCAGTTACGCAATGTCGCGGTCGCCAATGTGGTCGGCGTGCTGTGGGCGGCGGCGATGTTTGCCTGGTTCTTCCTGTCGGCACTTTATCTGCAGCTGGTGCTGGGTTACAAACCGCTGCAAGTCGGGCTAGCTTTCCTGCCGGCCAATCTGATCATGGCCGTCTTTTCCGTGGGAATTTCGGCGAAACTGGTGATGCGTTTCGGCATCCGGCGGCCGCTGGCGGCGGGTTTGTTGCTGGCGGCCTGCGGCCTGCTGCTGTTTGCGCGCGCCCCGCTCGACGGCCATTTCGTTGCCGATGTATTGCCCGGCATGATCCTGCTCGGCCTCGGTGCGGGAGTTGCTTTCAATCCGGTGTTGCTGGCCGCGATGAGTGATGTCGCGCCAGCCGAATCCGGGCTGGCTTCGGGAGTGGTCAACACCTCTTTCATGATGGGCGGTGCGCTTGGCCTGGCGGTGCTGGCCAGCCTGGCCGCCTTGCACACCGAAAATCTGCTGGCGGCTGGGAATCCACCGCTAGCCGCACTCAACAGCGGCTATCAGACAGCCTTCCTGGTGGGCGCATGTTTCGCCGCTTTGGGCGCTGCGCTTGGCGCTCTGCTCTTGCGTACCAGAACGGTGGAGAGCGCGGTGCCCGCCTGAGTGGCAATCTGTTTGTGTTTTCCCACCTTGAGGGGATATGTATATGTTTGAGAAAGAAACCAAGGAAACATCTATTGGCGAAGCTGAGTACCACATGATCGTGGCTGAATTCGATCTCCTGTGGAATCGCGCAACGACGCCGCAGGAACAGTCGCGCATGGAAAGCATGATCAAATTGATCGATGCCTTTGAGGATAGTGAAAATCGGGAAAATCAGGACGCTCCGGAGAACCCTGGCCGCTGCCAAAAATAATTTGCAATCAGGATTAGAATGCATGGCTAATCCTGCATTTACCACGATCGATAGGCTCATGCAAAACATCATTTCCGTCACAAATATTTCGAAGACCTACGCCTCTGGCTATCAGGCTCTCAAGAACGTCAACCTGGAGATTCGCCGCGGCGAAATCCTGGCGTTGCTAGGCCCTAACGGCGCTGGAAAAACCACCCTGATCAGTTGCATTTGCGGCATCCTCAATATCTCAACCGGAACGGTGCGGGTGGACGGCCACGACATCGTCAGCGGCTTCCGCGCGGCCCGTTCGCTGATCGGCCTGGTGCCGCAAGAGCTGACTACCGACGCCTTTGAAACGGTATGGGCTACCGTCTCCTTCAGCCGTGGCCTGTTTGGCAAGCCGGCTAATCCCGCTTACATCGAAAAGGTGCTCAAGGATTTATCCCTTTGGGACAAGAAGGACAACAAGATCATGACCCTGTCCGGCGGCATGAAGCGGCGGGTGCTGATTGCCAAGGCCCTGTCGCACGAACCGCAGATTTTGTTCCTCGACGAACCGACCGCCGGCGTCGACGTCAACCTGCGGCACGACATGTGGCAGCTGGTGCGCTCCCTGAGAGAGAGCGGCGTGACCATCATCCTCACCACCCACTACATCGATGAAGCCGAGGATATGGCCGACAGGATCGGCGTGATCAACAAGGGCGAGATCATCCTGATCGAGGACAAGAAAGAACTGATGCGCAAGCTTGGCAAAAAACTGCTGACCTTGCAGCTAGAGCAACCGCTGGAGCAGATTCCGCCTGCGCTTGCCGCCTACCAGCTGGAGCTGTCCAGCGACGGCAGCCATCTGGTCTATACCTACGAAAATAACGGCGAACGGGTGACCATCATTTCGCTGCTCAACGCCCTCAGCGAAGAAGGTATCCAGTTCAAGGATATTCAAACCACCCAGAGTTCGCTTGAGAATATTTTCGTCAACCTGATCAAGGACGAGCAATGAATTTCCATGCAATCCGCGCAATCTACATGTTTGAAATGGCGCGCACCGGGCGCACCCTGCTGCAGAGCATCGTCGCCCCGGTGATCTCGACCTCGCTGTATTTCGTCGTTTTCGGCGCGGCCATCGGCTCGCGCATTGCCCAGGTCGACGGCGTCAGCTACGGCGCATTTATCGTGCCGGGGCTGGTCATGCTGTCGCTGCTCACGCAAAGCATCTCGAATGCCTCGTTCGGCATCTACTTCCCGAAGTTCACCGGCACTATCTATGAACTGCTGTCGGCGCCAGTGTCGTATCGGGAAATCGTGCTGAGTTATGTCGGCGCCGCCGCCAGCAAATCGATGCTGCTCGGCCTGATCATTCTGGCCACAGCCGGACTATTCGTGCCGCTGCATGTCGAGCATCCGTTCTGGATGGTGCTGTTCCTGGTGCTGACGGCGGTGACTTTCAGCCTGTTCGGCTTCATCATCGGCATCTGGGCGGACAATTTCGAAAAACTGCAGCTGGTGCCGCTGCTGATCATCACGCCGCTGACATTTCTCGGCGGCAGTTTCTACTCCATCAAGATGCTGCCGCCGGTCTGGCACACAATAAGCTTGTTCAATCCGGTGGTGTACCTGATCAGCGGTTTCCGCTGGAGCTTCTACGGCACTGCCGATGTCAGCATCAGCATCAGCCTGACCATGACCGTTGCGTTTCTGGCCGTGTTCCTGGCGATTGTGGCCTGGATCTTCAAGACCGGGTATAGGCTCAAGTACTAAGGCGACATGAATGGATACAGTATGCACGGCAAGCTTTCGAATCTCCAACTATCCCTTTATCTGATAGGCGCGGCGGTCCTGCTGGTCGGGCTGTTGTCGGCCGGCTTGATCTATCGTGCGGCTGCGGAACAGATGAGCGCCGCCAGCAATTACCAGGTGGTGGATGGCAATGCCTATGAAGTCGCACCTGGCGCTTCGAAGGCCTATCGGCGCGATGCAGAACTGTATGGCGGCACCTCGCTGATATTGATCGCCGATTTCAATCGATGGCTGGGCAGCCTGTGGCATGGCAAACGGCTGGCGTATGTGCTGGCTATCTTTTCAATCGGCGTTGCTCTTATCTGTTTCGCCGTGGCGCGCGATCAAGTCCCGGATCACCCCGCCGATCAGCCAGAAAGATAGAAAACGCGGGCTGTGCCGGGCCGGGTTATGCTGAGCGCTTATGCTGGGTTATCATGCGCTGTTATTTTCAACAGGGTCAATTCTCCATGTACAGTCTATCCCCCCCATCCCGCGCGCAAGGCTGGTCGTTCTGGTGGAAGCCGGCGCTGTTCGTACTGGTAGCCGTGGCTGGCCTCTATTACGTCAAATGGTCACCCTACTACCTCAAATCCTTCCTGGCTGCGGACAAGCACAGTATCGGCGCTTCCATCCTCGACGATAACCATGACGCCCCCATTACTGCAGCGCTGAGCTACGCCAAAGTGTATTTCCTGGCAATCTGGAAAGCCGCGCTACTGGCGGTGATCCTGGGTTCGCTGCTGCAGGTGCTGATCCCGCGCGACTGGCTGCTGCGCCTGTTCGGCCGCGCCGGCTTTGGCTCGATATTGCGCGGCGGCTTGTTCGCCCTGCCTGGCATGATGTGCTCCTGTTGCGCGGCGCCGCTGGTGGCCGGCATGCGCCGCCAGCAGGTTTCGGTAGGCGCGGCGCTAGCCTTCTGGATCGCCAATCCGGTGCTTAACCCGGCAACCCTGGTGTTCATGGGTTTCGTGCTGGGCTGGGGCTTTACCGCCCTGCGCCTGGTAGCGGGCCTGGTGCTGGTGCTGGGCGTGTCGCTGATTGCGCAACGCATTTCCGGTCCTGAAGAAATCCCTGAGCCAGCGCAAGAAGCGGTCGCAGAAGCCAGCTCGCCCGATCCGCAAAATTTCCTGGGACGCTGGACGCGCAGCTTGTGGCAACTGTTCTGGAGCACTATTCCGGTGTATGTGCTGGCGGTATTGGCGCTGGGAGCGGCACGGGTCTGGCTGTTTCCCCATGTCGACGGCGCCATGGGCAACAGCTTGCTTTGGCTGGTACCGCTGGCCATCGCCGGCACCCTGTTCGTGATCCCGACCGCGGCCGAAATCCCCATCGTGCAGACCATGTTGGCGCTAGGCCTGGGCATGGCGCCAGCAGTGGCGTTATTGATGACTTTGCCGAGCATCAGCCTGCCGTCGCTGCTGATGCTGCGCAAGGATTTCGACGCCAAGGTGTTGGTGGCGGTAGCCTTGCTGACCATGCTGATTGGGGTGATTAGTGGCTTGGCGGGTGCTTTGTTGCTTTAAGAGCAGCAGTAGCCAAACGCTGCATTCGTTGATGCCTGCTGGTGCTATCTCTGGTGAGTGAGCCTTTCCAGATTTGGCAGGCTCGCCTGATAGGCTGCTTAAGGTTGAATCCACAGGCAACAATCGCCTGTGGATTCAACCGGTAGATGGTCAACTTACCCCGAGAAGGAGTCTTGCTTGAAGAACATATTCAAATCAGTCATCTACGCCCCATTGATTTTTCGCGCTTTAGCGATGCCTGAGTCCGCGTCAGCTGTCGAGACGAGTTCTGCCGAGGAAGTCGTCCAGAAACAGCTCGATGCCTACAATGCGCGCGACATGGATGCGTACCTTGCCGTGTTTGCGGACGAGGCTGAGCTGTTTGGATTTCCGAACACACCATCGGCGAAGGGAAAGGAGGAAATGCGCAAGCGCTATACGGCACGGTTCAGCGATACGATTTTGCATTGCATCATCGTAAAGCGCATTGTCATGGGAAACACCGTCATCGACCATGAGCGCATTCGCGTCACACTGCCCGAAGGACCGGGTGTCATGGAGGCGATCGCAATTTATGAAGTTCACGATGGAAAAATCGCCAAAGTAACATTTATTTCCGGGGAAAAAACACCCGGCGAAAAGTTATAAGCTGATGAACGGCCGATGCATCGCGGCCAGAAGCTGGCAGTCGAATATTTCCCTTATGGCAGTCGCTTGATCACGTTTTTGGTCCGCTGAGGCCGGTCTGAACCAGTAGCAGATCAAAAAATACTCGTGGCCGCATCCTAAAAATGGGGGGATTGCCGCTGCCTGCCAACGTAGTGCCCTTGCCGGCAAGCTTAATGACTATTAATGAATAGTTAGAAATGATTCGAAATAATTAGAGCCCTATTACACATATGGAAGCACTCTTAGGTCAAAGAATCAGACTGCGTCCGCTTCTCGCGTCGGATGCTGACGCCCTGGTTGAGGCTGCCGCCGACGGTGAACTTTGGAATTTGCCTTTCACGGTAGTACCTTCCGCCGCAACAGTTCAGCACTACATCCGCGTAGCGTTAGAGGGGCAGGCTGCTGGAACCGTCATGCCTTTTGTCACAGAGATCAGGGAAACCAATCAAGTGATAGGCTCCACCCGGTTCTGGAAAATCGACCGTCAAAACAGGAAACTTGAAATTGGCAGCACTTGGTTAGCGGCTTCTTGGCAAGGCACTTATGTCAATACCGAGGCCAAATTCCTTATGCTGTGCTACGCGTTTGAGGTACTCGCATGTGTACGGGTGCAATTCACGACAGACGAAATCAATGAAAAATCCCGACGCGCCATATTGCGGCTTGGGGCAAAACAGGAAGGTATCGTCCGGCATGAAAGAATCATGCCGGATGGCCGCAAAAGAAACTCTGTGCGTTTCAGCATCATTGATGATGAATGGCCAGACGTTCGTAGAAATCTGGAAGAGAAACTCTTGAATACGAAAGAATCTATCTCTTCCATTCCCCGCCTAGGGTCTTAAGCTGCCTTTCCCCAATGCCTGCTGTCAGCCCGAATCCGCCGGTGGATTGTCGCGGGGACTCTCATTGAGACACGCTTATATCTCTATGTCCCAACCCTCCACTTGCGGCCAACAGACGCAACCGGGCCGAACGCCACTCGGCCAGACAGCGTATGCGCTGCTGATGCGCATCAGCCAGCGCCGCCTGTGTACTGAGTATCTCCAGAATATCCGAAGCCCCTCGGTCAAACTTGCGCTGCACGGAGGCTAGTGCGTTTTGCGCAGATTGAAGCAGGAGCTGAGACGACTCCAGGTTGCCCAGGGCCGACTGCGCATCGGCATGCGCTTTGACCACGTCCATCTGCACCTGATGTGTGGTGTCTAGCAGATTGGCTTGCTGCTGCTCGACTTGCGCCTGTGCGCCGCTCACTTTATATTTGTTCGCAAAACCGTCGAAGATCGGAATATTCAAGGTCAACGCTGCCACTTTTTCTGTGGTGTTCACCGATGGCAAGCCCTGATTTGGCCTACCGTTTTTATACATATTTCCAGTTGCATCAATCGATGGCAGACCCTCCGATCTGATGACTTTCACTTTTTCCCTAGCCGCCTCTACCTGCGCCCTGCCAGCCACAATTGCCGGATGCTGGTCTTTGGCTTGCGCCAGCCAGGTATCGAGATCCTTGCCCATGTCGTGACTGTCATCGGCCAAATCGGGCGCCAGTTGCAGCTGTGTCTCGGCGGGTATTCCCAACACATAAATCAACATCGACATCGCTTTCCTATAATCACCTTGTGCCCGGCTTCTGTCTAAAGAAGCCCTGGCAAAGGCGGTTGTGGCTTGCAGCGTGTCGGACTGCGCACCGGCGCCACGGCTTTCCTTGCGCTGTGCGGTCTCCACCGTGCTGCGCGCGAGTTCTTCGCTCGTCAGCTTTGCCTGCCATGCCGCCAAGGTGGTTTGCGCATCAAAGTAGGCGCCGATCAAGGTTTCCAAGGTTTTTTGCAGGGTCGCGTCGTGACTGGCGAGGGCTGCGTTAAGCAGATCCGTCGCTGACCTGTTATTGGCCGCCCGTCCACCAAAATCAAACAAACGCCAGCTCACGCCAATGTTTTTTGAATTGTCGCGGACGGCAGTAGGCTGCAGCTTGGAACCAGGAAAGGTCGTACGGTCGTTGACGCGACTCAAACCGGCCGCGACCGTCGGCCAGTAGGTTGCCCTGGCTTCACCCAACGCGGCAGCCTGTACCTTAATCGCGGCCCAAGTGCTTTGCACTTGCGGATTGGCGCACAAGGCAATGTCGACAGCCTCCGCCAGCGCCAACGGCCGGTCTCTTAACTCCTGGCCGGCGCACTGTACCGGAGCACCGTCACCGGGCAAGGTCGCCCCAGTCACCAATTCCGGGGGGCGGGTCAGCAATGGGTCTTGAAGCAGGTTGCTATAGGTGATGGTTCGGCTTTGCCCCTGCACACTGCAACTGACACACCACAACAACAGAAGCAGGCCCAGACTTTTGTTTCTAGCGCTCATGCAAAGCCTCATGCTGATGCTGGACCAGGGGCGACAGTACGTATTCAATCACCCGCCGTGTACCGGTCTTGATTTCGGCATTGATCGACATGCCTGCAGACAAGGGCATATCGCGCCCTTCCACATCGATGCTCGATTTATCCAGCGTGATCTTGACGGCGTAGATCAAGCCCTTCTTTTCATCCTGGATGGCATCGCGCGACACATGAGTGACATGAGCCGGAATAGTGCCGTACTTGGTGTATTCGAATGCATCGATCTTCACTTGCGCGCTCTGGCCTTCCTGCACAAAGCCGACATCTTTATTCTCCAGAAATGCCTCGACTTCGACTTGCTTTTCCTGGGGAACAATCAGCATCAAGGGTTGGGCTGCCGGCACAGCGGCGCCCACGGTGTGCACCGTTAGTTGTTGTACCGTGCCATCCACCGGGGTGATCAGCTTTAACAACTTGCTATGCTCTCCCGCCCGTCGCTCGTCCTGGCGGCTGGCAGCACCTGTCTTGTCGCCATTGGTCAACGCGTCGTGCGCTTCTTTGCGGGTCTGGGCGATCAAGGCCTGCCGCTGATGGCTGGCGTCCGCCAGTTGCCCTGTCAGGTCAATGCGTGCTTGCTCTTTCTCCATCCAGGCGTGTTCGGAAACATCATGGTCGTGCGCCAGAATCTTGTAGTCGCTGGCACGCTGAGTAGCCAACGGCAAGTCCTGCGCATACTGCGCCATATCGCCATCCAGACGTGCCAGCTTGGCATGAAAGTCCTGCCACTGCCCCTCCAATTGGCGCTGAGCAGCTTGCCATTGCTCTGGACTGACGCCATCAACCTTGGGCATATGGGGAGCTTGCAAGCGGTCAACAGCCACAATCATGGCCTGTGAACGCGCTACCTCTAGCGCGGCCATTGCCGCGTCGCCTTGTGCCTTGTCATGCTCAGCGTCGGTGGCGCTGGCGTCCAATTCCATCAAGACCTCGCCGGCCTTGACTAATTGCCCTTCCTGCACATGCAAGGTGCGTACCACTGCGACATCTACCGAGGTGATGGTCTTGGTACGATTGGACGGCACGATCTTGCCGGTGGCCGTCACAATGATGTCGATCTTTCCCAGGATCGACCAGATGATGGCAATGGCGACCAAGGCCATCAAAATGCGCCCGGTCCAACGTGCCGTGGCTGACAGTGGCTTCTCTTGCAAGGAAAGCGCCGCAGGCAGGAACTCAGCTTCGTCCTCATTCAGCAAACCGCCGCCCATATTTTTACGCTCTTTCCAGGCATGCGCAAAGACAGCACGATAGTGTTGCCACAAGGCCGCCCACGCGGCCAAACGATGACGTGCGCTCACGCAGCTACCTCACTGACGTTATGGACTGCCGTCAGCATCGGCGTCGCCAACTGTGCCTGGCTACCCTGCTGCAATTGATACAGGTGGTGATAGATACCGTCTGGATTGCGCAGCAACTCATCGTGGCTACCAATCTCGGCAATTTGTCCACGTTCCATGACGACGATGCGATGGGCTTCGCGCACTGCTGACAGACGATGCGCAATGATGAGCACGGTGCGTCCTACACAAATGCTGCGCATGTTGTCCTGAATGATCTTTTCCGACTCGTAGTCGAGGGCGCTGGTCGCCTCGTCAAAGATCAAGATGCGCGGATTGGTGATCAGGGCGCGGGCAATGGCAATGCGTTGGCGTTGGCCGCCTGACAATCCCGTGCCGTGCTCGCCGACCTGGGTATCGTAGCCCTCGGAGAGTTCGCTGATGAACTCATGGGCGCCGGCCAGCTTGGCGGCCTGGATGATGGCTTCGATAGGCAATGCCGGATTAGATAGCGCGATGTTGTCTCGTATCGAGCGGTTAAAAAGATTGTTCTCTTGGAGTACCACGCCGATTTGATGTCGCAGCGAGGTGGTGTCGACGATGCCGATGTCCTGGCCATCGACCAGCACGCGCCCGCGATCTGGCACATACAAGCGTTGTACTAGTTTGGTGAGCGTGCTTTTACCGGAACCGGATCGGCCAACAATGCCGATGACTTCGCCTGGCTGTATCGCCAATTTCACTGTCCGCAGCACATCAGGAGTGTCGGGACGATAGCGAAACGATACCTGGTCGAATTCGATGGCGCCTTCAATTCTTGGGATCCGACTCTTCTGTCCGACGACTTCGGTACGGGTGTTCAAGATATCGCCCAACCGACTCATGGAAATACCCACTTGCTGAAAATCATTCCACAGTTGCGCCAAGCGCAGAATCGGTGACGAAACCTGCCCTGCCAACATGTTGAAGGCAACCAGTTCGCCGACCGTCATTTTGTTATCCACGACCAGGGTGGCACCTAACCACATGATGCCAGCTGTCACCAGTTTGCTCACCAGCGTCACGCCACCACTGGCAACCATCGCGATGTTATTGGTGGATAAGCCTGCGGCCACATAGGCGGCCAGTTGTTTTTCCCACTTGGCCTGCCAGCGTGGCTCCACCGCCATGGCTTTGACGGTGTCGATACCACTAATCGTTTCCACCAGAAAGGACTGATTTTCCGCGCTCTTATTGAATTTGTCGTTCAGACGCGCGCGCAAGATAGGCGTAAACACCAGCGACAGAATCAGGTACAGCGGAATCGAGGCCAATACGATCAGGGTCAGCCACACGCTGTACCACAGCATCACCGCCAAAAACACAACAGAGAAGAGCACGTCCAGTACGAGCGTCATCGCGTTGCCAGTCAGGAAGGAGCGAATATTCTCCAGTTCGCGGATGCGAGCAACTGAGTCGCCTACGCGACGTGCCTGAAAATAACTGATGGGGAGATGGAGCAGATGCCGAAACAAGCGTGCGCCCAACTCGACATCGATCTTGCTGCTGGTGTGAGAAAAGACATAGGTCCGCAGCGCCGTGAGCACAGCTTCAAACATCGTCGCGCAAATCAAACCTATGGCAATCACGTTCAAGGTTTTCATCGCATGATTGACCAATACCTTGTCCATCACCACCTGAAAGAACATGGGAGTGGCCAGGCCAATCAGTTGCAATACGAAAGAGATGAGTAGCACCTCTGTCAGGAGCTTGCGGTACTTGACCACGGCGGGAATAAACCAACTGAAATCAAAGCGTGCAATTTCTCCCGCGTAGCTGGCTTTGCTGGTGAAGAAAATGAGTTGGCCATTCCAGGTTGCCATAAAGTCGGCCATGGAAAGCACGACCGGCGGCTCGCCCGGGCGCTGGATCAGGACGCGAGGAGATTCCTTGTTGCTAGCATCTACGCGGGCGGCAATGAAGAAGCGGTCTTCATTATCAATCGCGATTGCCGGCAAAGGTGCCAGGGCCAAACGCTCTGGACTCTGCCGCACCAGTTTCGCCGACAGGCCTAACTGCTTGGCAGCAAGCAAGATCGTTTGAGCACTAAAGACTTGGCCGCCGTGCTCGTGGTGCAGTTGAGCGGCATCGGCGGCGACCCCGTGCAAGCTGGCCATCATCAGGAAAGTTTCCAGCCCACTATCGATATTTTCTTGGGTATTTCTTGGTTCGGTCATCAGAGTCTGCATGGGTTATGCCCACAACAATGCAGCCCCGTAAAGGGGCTGCATCACCGCGGGCGATTTTGCTATTTTTTCTTGTACTAAAACCTGATCAATGCCAGTTAGCCGCAATCACCGGTTGGAGTTGACTCTGGTAAGTATCCGGCAACACGGTGGCACCAGACGCCGGCGGATTGAATGACGCCATCGCGCTCACCAACGCATCAACGTTGCCGTCGGTCAGCGTCTTACCATCTGCGGCGACGATGGATTGCACATGGTTCGAAGAAGATCCATACCAGCCAGATACATCGAGCTGAAACGACGTGCCGATCACACCAATATCGAGATCATTGCCGGAACGCTGGAACCACAGCTGATCGCTATTGGCATTGGCAAACAGCAGTTCGCTTGTCCCTGCCGGAGATGCCACAACGGTCGCCTGTCCGGTGTTGGACAAGTCGCCAGCAGGAATTCCAATCACCACCGTGTCGACACCACCGCCCAGCTGAAGCGTATCAGTTCCATTGCCCAGGACGACCCGATCGATACCGCTGCCGAGCGTGACATTATTAGTGCCGCTACCCAGCGTAACCAAATCGTCACCGTTGCCAACCACGATTGAGCTGCCGCCGCTGCCGACTGTCACACTATCGGTACCGTCACCCAGCGTGACATTGTTGTGGGCGTGGTCGGCCACCACAGTCTGACCAGTCAAGACTCCAGTAGGCGAATAATTGTTGGTCGTGATATCGCCCTGACCATCGTTGGTATAGTCAGTAGCAAGGCTGCCATCTGATCTATAGCTTGTACCTCCGCTGGAGCCATCGATGTTGAATATATCCTCTCCATGGCTTCCGTCGGCATGACCCCAATCGCTGCTCAACTTAATGCCATTGGCGTCATAGTACACATCGAGGGAATTACCTTGTGCATCAAGGGTCCAGTCATAAGATCCCGTCGCACTGCCATCAGCTGCAAAATCCAGCTCAGCATAGTTGTTGCCTGAAGCATCTTGAGTGTAGGTGTAATAGCTACCGTCAGAGTTGTAGCTTATGCCGGTGCTGCTGCCGTCGGTGCTGAACGCGTCGGTGCCATGACTGCCGTCGGAGTTTGTCCAGCTATCGCTGATCATGCTGCCGTCGGTGCCGAACGCGTCGGTGCCGTGACTGCCGTCGGAGGTGGTCCAGCTATCGCTGATCTCCTTGCCGCGAACATCGAAGGTCGTCGTGAAGATGTTTCCCCTGACACCGTCAGCATAGTTGCTCGACGTGCCGTCGGCGTTCAACGTCGTACCTGAGCTGGAGCCGTTGGCGTTGTACGTGTCGCTGCCGGTCGAGCCATCGACTTTGCTCCAGCTATCGCTGATTTTGTTGCCATTGGCATCGAAGTTCGTCGTAGTAACGTCGTTCTTGCCGTCGTTGACAATGCTTCTTGACGTGCCGTCAGCGTTGAACGTGTCGCTGCCGGTCGAGCCATCGGCTTTGCCCCAGCTATCGCTGATCTTGTTGCCATTGGCATAGAAGTTCGTCGTGGTAACGTCGTTCTTGCCGTCGTTGACAATGCTGCTTGACGTGCCGTTGGCGTTGAACGTGTCGCTGCCGGTGGAGCCATCGGCTTTGCTCCAGCTATCGCTGATTTTGTTGCCCTTGGCATCGAAGTTAGTCGTAGTAACGTCGTTCTTGCCATCGTTGACAATGCTGCTTGACGTGCCGTCAGCGTTGAACGTGTCGCTGCCGGTGGAGCCATCGGCTTTGCTCCAGCTACCGCTGATCTTGGTCAAGTTCACCGTTGCCGGTTTGCTCCATACCTCGCCATTGAACGCGCTCACGCTGAAGTTGGCATGAAACCCAGCACTGGTGAACTGCAAGTTCTGCAATTGCGCTGCACTGACCAACTGGGTGTTGCCAACCGCGGGCTTGAAGTCAGAGCCACTGAGCCAGCCTCCATTCATCCCGCTAATTTTGTACCAAGTGACCGCATTGCCGCTGCTATCGGTCGCTGTGAACAGACTCGATGCTGCCACGGGTTGGCCGACATTCAGAATCGGGTCGGCTGACGTTACCGTCGTCGTGAACGGATTTTGCACCACGGTAGCGAGCTTGAGCAAATCGCCGCGCGTGAGCGTTTTCCCATCCGCGAACTGGAATTGTTCCACTCCGGCATTCGACGCGGTATCGTTCGGGCCGATCGTGTCGGGATAGACGATCAACACATTCGCCGTGCCGTAATTGAGCTGCAATACCTGGCTTCCCGGGTATTGCGGATCCGTGAACAAGCTGCAGCTCAGGTTGTCTAGCGTCACGCCGGGCGGCAACACTAGCGTATCGCTCGTTAATTTGCCGCCGTACATCACCGCCAGCGGGTCCGGGGATCCCGTGTCGTTAATGACGTCGGTGGCATCGCCCTGCAGGTTGACGTAATAAGTGTCGCCGCCGTTGCCGCCATCGATGAAATTAAAACCGGTGCCGGCCGAAATCACGTCGCTGGCATCGGTGCCGATCAGAGTGTCATTGCCGTTGCCGCCCTGGATGAAGGCGCCCAATCCCAGGCCCAAATTCAGATTGGGTGGAAGCCAGAGACCCGGAGTTGCGTCAAAGCTCGCCCAATCGGGGGCGGTATTGCTGGACGTGCCGAGATTGACATAATCGTTACCGTCGCCGGTGACGACGGTGCCGCGGAACGCGCTGCTGTAAGGACCATTCACATCCTGGCCGGTCGCCGCTGCAACGTTGATCGAGATATCGTCGTTGGTACCGGTAACGTTCTGGATCGTGAAGTTGCGCCCGACAGTCGCGGTATTGGTGGCAATCGTCTGGGTCTGGGTGACCACCCCGGTCTGGACGCGATGATAAGTTGCCGTGCCCGGCACATCGATCACCACGTCCGGGTTGAATACAACGTTACCGTTCTGGTCCGTTTTCGGCGGCATATCGACGACCGAGGCACCCGGCGGCAGCGGTACACCACTGGTACCCGGCGGCAAATGGATCGTGAACGTATAGTCGGCGCTGGCGTTGCCTTGCACCTCCTTGTACACCGGCAGCGTCGTAGTGACGGTGGTGTTGGTCTGACTGATGCTGCTCTGTTCGGACTCGGACGACGTCAGCGTGGTATTGCCATCGGCGCTCAGATCGACGCTCTTGACCCCGCCGAAGGTGTAGTCCGTGCTGTTGGCATTGCCGAATTGTTGGCCGATTCTCAGGTCAGGCAGCGTGCCGAGCGATTCACCGGCAGTGCCGCGCTTTTTAAGATCGGCGCCCAGCGCGTTGCCGAATGCCGCCCGCAAGGTGTCGATTTGGTCGTTATAAGTGCTACTGGCCTGGCTGGCCGCCACCCAGCTCGACAAGGATTGCGGCTGGTCATTCTCCGCCAGCAGCATCCACTGCGCCGGCTGTCCGTTCGGGCTGAAGAAGTTCTTGACGATGGCCGTGGTATCGCCACTTTGCGAGTTCAGGTACAAGTCGGTTCCGACCTGCACCGGCGTGAAATCGGCGAAGCTCATACCATGCGGCAGCCAGATCGCTTGCGCGCCGCTGACGTTGTCATTGCCGATCTCGGCGGTGGCGCCTTGCGTCAGCATATACGTATCGGCGCCGTGGCCGCCGTGCATCACGGTATAGCCAGTGCCGCCAACCAGCGAATCGTTGCCGTCCAGCGCCGCCAGCGTATCGTTGCCAGGGCCGCCGACCAGCAGGTCATAACCACCGCCGCCGATCAAGGATTCGTTACCGCTGCCGGCCAACAGGATTTGGTGTCCACCCATTTTGCTGATGGTGTCGTTACCGCCACCTCGAGTATTACCGGTACCGGGATGGACGCCGACGCCAGACACAGGCACCGCTGCCGCCGTCAATTGGTCCAGCGTCGCGCTGCTGCCATCGGCAAAGTTGACCGCCGTCATGTTCGACACCGCACCCCGTGCGATGGTCAGCACACTACTGCCGTCGGCGATCACGACATCGTCGTTGCTATTAAAGCTGACCGCCAAATCGCTCGCCGCGATGCCGCTGCCGAATTGCAAGGTGTCCAGGCCCTGGCTATCGGCAATCGTTGTCTGGCCGAAGCCTTGGTTGAAGACAAAGGTCGCATTGCCGGTGCCGCCGGTGAGGGTGGCATTGCCGGAACCTGCCACCATCACATCGCTACCGGAACCGCCGGCGATCACCGTGTTACCCGTGCCACCGATCATGGTGGTGGCGCCGCTACCGGCGATGAAGGTGTCATTGCCGCTGCCGCCCACCAGCGTATCGTTGGCAGTGCCGGCGATCAGGGTATCGTTGCCGCTATTGGCGGTGATCACGTCGGGCAATGCGTTGCCGGTGGCCGTCAGGTCGGCGCTGCCGGTCAGCGTCATGTTCTGTATGCCATTAGGCAAGGTGACACTCGTCGCCGAGGTGGCTGCGGTAATCCCGGTGGTCGCTTGCGCCAGCAATGTGCTGAGCGAGCCGCTGCTGCCGTCGGCAAAACTGATCTGGTCGAGCAAAGTGCTATTGGCGCCACCGCTTGCGCCGCTGCTTTTGCCTCCATTGATAATAACCGAGCCACCCTGATTATTTTGCAGCGTGACGATCAAGCTGCCGTCGGCGGCAGCCGCGGTGCTGGCACTCAAATTGGCGAGGCTGACCCCGGCCGCGAAGCTCAAGGTGTCCGCGCTGCTGCTTTTGTTGATGGTGGTCACGGTGCCAGCACCAGCGCTCACAACATATTGCGCCGATGCGCCGCCGCCGATCAAGGTGTCGTTGGCAGTTCCTGCAATCAACGTGTCGTTGCCGGCATTGGCCGTGATCACGTCGTTGACGTTGTTGCCGGTGCCACTCACATCGGCGGTGCCGGACAGCGTAAGGTTTTGTGTTGCGGGTGAACTACTCGTCGTATTCGCGAGCGTCCCATTCACCGACGAGTAGGTCGTGTTGCCCAGTGTGAATTGGGGCGACAGCAATTGCGACAAGCTGGCGACGGCGCCGTCGGCAAACGTCGCTGTGCTCAAGCCGCCTGGTGCGATAGTAACGGATCCGCCGCCGTTGAGCTTCAGGATCACGCCCGTGGTGCCGTCAGCATAGGTCCCCTGAGTCGCCGTGATATCCGCAATACCGATGCCGGCACCGAACTGCAAGGTGTCGCCGGCGCCGCTATTGGTAATACTCAGGCTGCCGCTAGCATTGTTGATTTGGTAGGTGGTGGGGCCGCTCCCGCCGAAAAAGGCATCCGTACCGGCGCCGGAAACCAGTGTGTCGTTACCGCTGCCTCCCGTGACCGAGGTGGCGTTGTCTGCGGTTCCGCCGTCGCCGGCGTAGATCATGTCGGCACCCGCCCCGCCGACCAGATTGTCGATACCAGCACCGCCGTAGATGGTCGTGTTGCCGGCCCCTGCGCTGACCTGGGTTGACATGCTGGCGTTGCCGCCGTCACCGGCGTACAGGACATTGGTTCCCGCACCACCGAAGATGTGGTCGACACCGGCACCGCCGTAGATGGTGGTGTCGCCGCTGCCAGCGTGCGCCTCGCTGTAATAGCCATTGCCACCGCCGTCGCCGACATAAATCACGTCCTTGCCATCGCCGCCGAACAGCACGTCGACGCCAGCACCGCCATGGATCGTGGTGTCGCCTTTACCAGCGACCACCTGGGTATAGTTGGTGCCTTGGCCACCGTCGCCGGCATACAGCACGTTGTTGCCCTTGCCACCCCAGATGCTGTCAACGCCGGTGCCGCCGTAGATCGTGGTGTCGCCGTCGCCGGCCTGCAGCGTGTCGTTACCGGCGCCGCCGAGCAGCGTATCCTTGCCCGTGCCGCCGATCAGCAGGTTGGCGCCGCTGCCGGCCTGCATATTTTCGTTGCCGGCGCCGCCGCGTAGCGTCTCCTGTCCAGCACCGCCGATCAGGGTGTCGTTGCCGCCTGAACCGTACACGACGCTGGCGCCGTCACCCGATTCGACATAGTTGTTGCCGGTTTCGCCGCTGGCCCAGGGATCGCCATAGGCGCCGGCGAAAATGGTGTCGTTGCCGCTGCCACCGATGATGTTGTTGTTGCCGCCCTGCCCCACTATCAGGGCATTGCCGCTACCGGCCACCACATTGTCGTCGCCAGCACCACCGCGCATCGTGAGTGTGCCGCTGCCTCCGAACACAGTACTGTTGCCCAGGCCGGAGTATATCCAGTCATTGCCACGGCTGGCATCGACGTAGTTATCGCCATTGGACAGCATCATAAAGTTGTTTCCGCTGCCGGCGTAGATCGTGTCATTGCCAATGCCTGAGATCGGGATCGTGGGTGTGGTGCCGGGACTAGCCGCCGGTTCCAGATATAACGAAGTAGCTTCACTAGTAGCAGCGGTCATGGCGGAACCTTCACCCTGAAACGTGACACCGGTTTCCTTGTTGGCGAGATTGACACCTTTGATCCAGCTATCGCTGGTCGGATTTATACCCCAGTTGGATGTGTTGTCGACCGGAATTTCGTGAGCGTTGCTGACGACGCCGTTGACGACGAAGTTAGTGCCGGCGCCCAGCACGATGGTGTTGTTACCCGAGCCGGTCAGAATCAGGTCGTTACCGTTACCGCCGACCAAGGTATTGTTGCCATCGCCTACCGCCAACAGGCTGCCTTGCTGACCGGTGGCGGTGCTGTTCTTAGATTGCGTTAGTGCGGTTTCGAGATCGACCTCGGTGTTGGCGTAGAGTTTGTTGTTGCCGTCGCCAGCTGATAGCAGGTCGTGGCCGCCGTTGCCGACGATGAGATTGTTGCCGTTGCCTGCGGTGACGAAGTCGTTAGCGCTACTTCCGGCGATATTGTTGTCGCCGCTCCCTGCGTTGGCGCCGCTTCCCGGTGCGACCAAGATAGGCTTGCCGTTGGCTTGCACTAGGTCGTTGGTCCCGTCCAGTGTGAAGAAGGTGGAGTTGATTGGGGGACTAGTGGGGTCGTTACCCCAGAAGGGGCCGTCAGTGCCGGTCAGGGCTGTTGTGTTCTTAGGGTCGGCATTTGATGTCCCATTGTAGGTAATGCTGAGCGTATTGCTTGCCGATGAACTCTCTGCTGCACCGTTCGCATCGACCAGTGTCGAGGTCAATTGCACCGCCGGTTTTTGCGATGGATCGCCGAGGTAAACCAAGCCGACCATGATATTGTCTTGACCGGCTGGGATGGTCAGCTTGACACTGCCGTTGCTGAAATCGAGCACGCCGGTGCCAGTATCGAGCTTGAATTGCGAGGCGTCGGCACCTGCCAGGGCCAGCGTTACAGTTTGCGGCTGATCGCTGACTGCCGAAACAAAGATCGTCATCCCTTGCGCGTCGCCTTGCGCTGCGACAGAGGTATTGACTGAACCGAAGTCCCCCGTGACGAATGGATCGTTCGTACCACCTGCTTCAACCGCCAACTGAGAGTTAAAGTGGATACCAAGAAAGCCAGTCCCTAGATGATTTTCTGCTTGGGCAAGGTTGAAATTTTCAATGACTAACTGATCACCGGAAGCCAAGGCACCATTGGTAATGGTCATTGTGCCGGTCTGCTGCAATACACCATTCGTTAGGCCAGGAACAAATGTGTAAGTTGTGCCATCACCGGCAGTCCACGTAAAGTTCACACCATTTCCGCTTGCGCCAGTCAGTCGCGTATCGCCAACAGAAATCGTTCCTACTCCACTACCGTCTATGATTGTGTCTTTGCCGACAGTAGCAGTTCCAGAATTATAAATTTCATATGTGTCATATGTTCCAGAAGCTGAAAGCGTGTCACCGGCGAACCCTGCTTGCAAATAATTTTGGCCTTTACCCCCCACCAAAGTATCGTTGCCAGCACCTGCAATCAACACATCATTGCCGTTTCCTCCCACCAAAGAATTATTTGTTCCACCCCCAATCATCACGTCGTTGCCGGATCTACTTTGCCCATCAGCCGACATTCCGTTTGTACTAGTCTGAACGTACCAGTTGTTGGCACTGTTGATAATGTTTGCTGCAGTAGAATAGTTACTGCCACCAAGAAGGCTGTCGACAGCGCTCTCAAGATTAGGTATAGCTCTAGATGTAAGCGACGTAGGGAGTGCAATATTACCCAAGTTAAAATTTACGCCACCATTGACGCTCGTAAGAAACTCAGCGAAAGAACCTCCTGGCTTGGCGTTTGAAAGAGAGTAATAATAATACTCAATTACGGAGGAAATGACTGCGTTTACCAAAGGAGAAGGAGCGACAGCTGATCCCTTGCTGATATGCGACAGATCGTCCGCAAATTGAATCACTGCGGCAGATGATTGATTATTCGAAGCAGCTGATGGGATACCATTCACCAGCAAGGACATAAAGTCATGGTTACTTGTTTGCAGGGACGCGGCATATAAACTTGGATCAAAGAGCGATGCTATGAGAGTGGGTAAATTGACGGTATCTTTTAAAAATTGATTTGAACCAGACTGCCTCGAAATCATGATGGCGGCATGCAGCAAAATCGAATGCAGTGTCACCGAACTGACGGCCCCACCTCCGCCAATTGACAATGGATTGTTTGTCCCATAGACGCTCAATGCTTTGCCTGCCCAGCCGAACAACTTATTTAACACCTCGCCTTGAACGTAGTAAGCAGTGACTTTAGATTCACGAGCAGCAACCACGGCAGCGTCATATATCGGCGAAATGCTGAGAGCAGAATTACCGATAAAATCTGGGTCTGAGATGTTAGCCGACGCTAACATTGCTGCGACAGCCCCAATGAAAATCGGATTTACCGCCGACGGTGCAAATGGCGCATCTGCAAAGATCGTCGTTGATTGGTTAAACCACACTCCCATGAGAGAAGCCAAGCCTGCTCCTAGCGAGTGCCCCGTGAAGGAAATCACGGTTCCCTTGGGAGCCGCCGCTTTAACTTGCTCATAATATGCGACCGCCTGAAGCAATTGCTGAGAGCCCAATCCAGATCCGAGCCCCAAGTCGGCAAGGCCATCGGACGCAGTTTGTCCTTTGTTTTGTCCCTCACCCGGGTCAGTGAGGAAATCTGTGCCCTCAAAAGCGATAACAATATTATCTCCGTTGCGAAACGAGCTTGCTGAAAATCCGCTACCGAAAGGATTGCTTGAAGTATCAGATACACTAGTGATAAATTTGGTCCATCCTGCAGGGAGATTAAGGCGATTTCCGCTCCCGCGATTATCGTTATACACTGCGGCTGACAAAAGCGCGTAATCTGCTGGAGTTACAAGTATTGCTGACATGCTCTATCCTGATCTACAACTAAAAGGTTAATAGAAATTACCCGTAGCATTTGCATCGATGCGTTTCTGCCACCATGAATATCCCCCCAGCGCATTTTTTTCCTTCTGCGCCAGTGTCACAAGTTTCGTGTGTGCAGGCGGAAGTCCCTCCAAGAGCATGTTGGCATCGTAAATTGCTACTGGGATTTCCGAAAACTGTAATCGTTTCCATTGACCGCCTCCCCAGATATAACCAAGATATGGCGGTCGAGGACTGCCAAGCTGCTCAAACTCACGTTGAGTAGGTGGCATCCCGACCACGTATAACTTTCCTTCGTAAATATTAAGTACCATAGGATCCAAATGTCCGTGCCATACAATCGGCTGAGGGCTTAACTCGGGAAGATTGATCGTAAGCCACGCCTCGCGAGCCATGCCGCCATCTACGTGCTTCTTTTGGGTAACTGTAATGACTCGCCCATCATTAAATTTCACTTCTTCCTGCCAAGTGACAAAATCGCTTGAACATGCATTGAGACTCATGAGGCCCCCTAGGATTAACATGCATTTTGATAGTATTTTTAACACAGCGCATTCCTTATTCTGAGGAAAATAGAACATCTTAAATTTGTCACTTACTAGAAACGGGAGCGTCCTGCTGTTTTGAGCCAAAAAGACGAATTACTTCAAATAACACGACCCCCAGAAATCCTGCACCGGATATCAAGTACAGAAATACTCCCGTTACAAAGAAGGCAATTCCGTTGTCACCAGGTTGACTAAAAATGGCAATTGCAATTGGTCTCAAAAACAGGATTGCTACCGAAGCCAGCGCTCCTAGCAGCATTAAAAAAATACTGAATAGGCGAAGCGCTTTGACAAATTTTCCGGTGACGATGGCGTCAAGCGCATCTGGATTGCGCACCACCACGAAAATTCGCCAAACAAAAATAGGGAGCCATAGAATGACCCCGCCAGGCAGCAATCCCCCACCAGTAACCAGTGCTGTCCAACCATTTGCGCCCTTCAGTCCAGATGGAAAAATTATCGCCACCAAGGTTAGGCAATATAGCCACTTGAGCGGCTTGCTAGCAGAGAGTTTCATTACTATCTTTCATTCTTTATGAAATATTTGAGGATAAGACACACGCCAGCCTGGACAGCGACCATTTTGTATATGGTCCGAATTCAAGATGGCCGTTGTAGTCATGTCATTCCTCTGGAGTACTGAGTATTATGGTTTGCTTTGATCTGGATAAAGCGTCGTGATTTTCTGGGATGCGTACATGCGCGGCCCAATCGGCGGTGTACCAGGAAGACGTTTTTCTGGCGCGATTAGGTATACGTACAACTGCGCTCCCTTGATCATGAAATAGACCGTTTGGTCATTCATATCGCGAGGCAAACTGCGATGTAGATCGACTTTGTCCTCATATACTTGTCCGTTGGTAGTACTGCGCCATTTCACATATAGAAAATCAATACGATATTGGAAATTACTCATACTCTGAAAATACATTCCCTTGCCTTCTTTAATGATCTGTTCGGGCGCTTGTGTAAAGTACTTATCGTTTCCATAGCGATAATTCAAGACAACTGCATCCTGCTGATCTTTTCCCATATCAAAACCGAAGGATGAATAAGAGCCTAATGTCAACGACGATGCACACGCTATGAGCGCGCTGCACATTGCAACAGCGAGTATCCATCGGACTAGTACTTGGTTTAGATGTTTCATATTCAATTTTTTCTCCTCTGTAATTCCGTTCGAAGTTGTTCTTGTTGTATTTCACCTGCCGCGCTCAACGCAGTTTGCCGCTTGCGTCGGCACCTTCTTCGGGTTACTGCCATTGCGGCGGTTCTGGCTCACCTCCGCCATTAATTCGTGTTCGAAGGAGATTTTTTAAAGTGGTAGAGATACACCGGCTCGAAACTAATGGGAGCCTTTGTACACAATTCAGACAACTGCACATCTCCGTTATTTTGATAGCTTCATCGAACATCAATATCTTCAGTTGTTTGAACAAGGCCTGGTGCACAAAATCTCAATTTTGCCAAATTACCTCATTGGCCAAAAACGTATGAGTCAAAGCAGATTGTTTGCCCCCCTCAGCAAGATCTGTTGAGACAAACTTTAATATTTGACAACGCATTATCATCATTAATAAATCAACTTACCAATATTCTAGAAAAATTCCATTTGTTTCCGCAGAAAAATTATACTTTGCCTTTTGCAAAGAAAAATAAATATCTTCTTGACGCTAAGCAATAGCTCAAAATAGAGACGAATTACTCATGATTAATATTTACCTGCCGTTTCAAGTCAAAAAAATCGGTGATCGACACGCATGAAAATTCTCTTCGTTCATCAAAATTTCCCTGGCCAATATCTCCACCTCGCCCGGCATCTGGGCGCCTCGCCAAACAACGAAGTCATCTTCATCACTCAACGCCAGGACGCGATGATTCCAGGCGTGAAGAAGATCATCTACAAACCGAAAAGGATTGTGACGCCAGGCATCCATCACTATCTGGGCGGCACAGAAGCCGGCATATTGAATGCGCAGGAGGTCGCGCGAATTGCCCTGGATTTGAAGGGATCCGGCTTCGTGCCAGATGTGATGCTAGGTCACAATGGCTGGGGTGAAATCTGGTATCTGAAAGATGTTTTTCCAAACACACCGCTGCTGGGTTATTTTGAATTTTTCTATCGCAGTCAAGGTGCCGATGTCGGTTTTGATCCGAAGGAACAGCTCACGCCCGATACGCGACCGCGATTGAGAACCAAGAATCTCGGTAATCTACTAGCGCTGGAAGCCGTTGACTGGGGACAATGTCCCACCCAGTGGCAAAGATCGGTTTATCCCTTACGGTACCAACCGATTCTAAGCGTGGCTCACGAAGGCATCAATACACAGGTAGTGGCACCGAATCATGCGGCACACTTTACGATCCCAGGTACGGACTTCACGCTGAAATATGGAGATGAAGTCGTCACTTACGTCGCACGTAACCTGGAGCCATACCGTGGCTTCCCCAGTTTCATGCGGAGTCTTCCTGCAATTTTGGATCGCCGTCCAAACGCACATGTATTAATTGTCGGTGGCGATGAAACCAGCTATGGACCGGGATTGCCCGACGGGCTCACGTTTCGACGGCGCTTGCTGGACGAATTGGGAGATGCTATCGATCTCCGGCGCGTGCATTTTCTTGGCAAAGTGCCGTATTCATCCTTTCTCACAATTCTGCAGATATCACGCACCCATGTCTATCTCACTTATCCGTTCGTCTTGTCGTGGTCAATGCTAGAGGCAATGTCAGCAGGATGTCTGGTGATTGGCTCCAGGACTCCACCCGTGGAGGAAGTCATTCAGGATGGCGCGAACGGCATACTCGTGGATTTCTTTTCTCCAAACGATATTGCGCAACGTGTCGTCGAAGCGCTTGAAGATGTCCGCAGACATGATGAGATCAGGCGCAACGCGCGTCGCACAATCGTCGACAGATACGATTTACGGACGATTTGTTTGCCGGCACAGTTGAGCTTGGTTGAAAAATTAGCGTTATAAATTGCAATGTGAAAAATATCTGACCTGCGTCATCCGAGGAGGCATCTTGTAGACCGACGCACCGAATTCATATAAAGAGATTGGACGACTAATCAACTGCAACCGTCAAAAGGCAATGCGTGGGTTATCTTCTGTATTTTCTCCGGGCATCCGCGTGCCTTTAAATAGCTGATCGCGCCGAGTCATTCGGCATATCGCGTCGCCCCGCGCAACTCAACAAAACCCCTTCCACCACATCTGTCACCGCATCCGCCCCGCGCTCCGCATCGAACCCTCGGTACTGATCCGAGAACGCTAGCGCACGCAATTTGTAGTGTGTGTCTGCTATCAATCGATTTAAGCAGATTCCTACACTCTCCACCGTCTGCGCACCACGCAGCACCAGCCCCGCGCCCCACTCCTCAATCCGTTTGGCTGCCGCCTGCGCTTCCACATAATGCGGCGCTAACAACTGCGGCACCCCAGCCAGCAGGAAATGCGCCACCGTCCCTTCCGCGCCATAACTGACGCACACATCCGCATCGGTCAAATACTGCAAATCGAGCGGTTTGGCGCTGAAGCGTATGCGCTCCTGAAACGGTGCCAGCCGCTCCGCCTTGAAGCCTGGCGCAAAACACACGACGGCAGCGCCGTTCGCCGCCAGGGCGTTCAAAATCATGTCCACGTTTTGCGTGTCGGGCCGCACGCAGGCGAAGATGCGCTGGCCGTTGCCTGGTGGCCATTCGATTTTTTCGCACGGCATTTTCCCTAACAACGGTCCGACATAGCGGCCGGTGCCACGCGCGCTGTAGTGGTCCAGCTCCTGAAAAGTGGCCAGCAGGCACGCTTCCACCTCGAACAATTCGCGCAGAGCCGCTAGCGGCGCCACCTGGTATGCGGCACACACAACGCCGGCGCTATCGAGTGCCAGCGCTTCTGATGCCTCGGCTTGCTGCTGCAACGCTGGTCCGTAGCCGGGGAACGCTGGTAACGGCGCGCTTGTTGGCGGCAGTTCGAAGCCATTGCCGATCATCACCACTGGCAGTCCCATGATGCGTGCCGCCAGGCGGGCAGTCGGCGCATAGTCGAGCACCACGATGTCGGGCTGGAACAAGCGGAACAAGTTGCACCAGGCATGTACCAAGCCCCACAAGGCATTGCGATCACTCCAGCCTTGCGACAACAAGATGTCGGCATAACCGCTCGGCTGGCGCCCCAGCGCGATTCCCTGAGGGAAATACGGCGCGGCGACGAAGGAAACACCGACCGGCCCGAACACGCTAGCCGCGGCCGGCACGTCGCGTACTGCGGCCAGCACGGCATGACCGCGTTCCTTCAGGCGTACCGCCACGGGCAGCAAGCGTCCGAGGTGTCCCAGATTCAAGCCCAGTTCCCACGCCAGCAAGATCCGACTCATGCCGCTCCGCTCTGGTTCGACTGGTGGCTATCATGCGGCTTAACTGCCGCCAACGATGCCAGAGCCAAACGCTCTGGGCTTTGCTGCACCAGTTTCGCCGACAGGCCTAACTGCTTGGCAGCGAGCAAGACGGATTGGGCGCTAAAAACTTGGCCGCCGTGTTCGTGACGCAGTTGAGCGGCATCGGCGGCGACCCCATGCAAGCTGGCCATCATCAGGAAAACCTCCAGGCCGCTATCGATATTTTCTTGAGGTTTCTCGGTTCAGTCATCAAAGTCTACTTGGGTTATGCCCACAGCAATACAGCCCCGTAAGGGGCTGCATCACCATCGGTGAATTTGTTTCTTTTTCTTGTACTAAGAAAGTCCGATCAATGCCAGTTAGCCGCAATCACCGGCCGAAGTTGATTTTGGTAAGCATCCGGCAACACGGTGGCACCAGACGCCGGCGGATTGAATGAAGCCATAGCACTCACCAATGCATCGACTTGACTGTCGATCAGTGTTTTACCGTCGGCCGCAACGATGGATTGCACATGGTTCGAGGAAGAGCCATACCAACTCGATACATCGAGCTGAAACGACGTACCGATCACACCGATATCGAGGTCATCGCCAGAACGTTGGAACCACAGTTGATCGCTATTGGCATTGGCAAACAGCAGTTCGCTAGTTCCCGTCGGCGACGCCACAACGGTTGCCTGACCGGTATCGGACAACTTACCGGCATTAGCGCCGATAACCACCGTGTCGACGCCACTACCCAACTGAAGCGTATCGACTCCATTGCCCAGCACGACCCGATCGGTGCCGCTGCCTAGGGTGACACTGTTAGAGCCGCTGCCTAGCGTTATCAAATCGTCGCCATTGCCCACCTGGATTGAGCTGCCGCCATTTCCGACTGTCACGCTATCGGTACCGTCGCCTAGCGTGACATTGTTGTAGCCGTGGTCGGCCACCACAGTCTGGCCGTTCAAGATACCAGAAGACGAATAATTGTTGGCCGTGATATCGCCCTGACCATCGTTGGTATATTCACTATAGCTGCCATCCGGGTTGTAGTTTGTGCCGCTGCTAGAGCCGTCGGCGTTGAATACATCCTGTCCCGAGCTTCCATCGGCATCATACCAATTGTCGCTCTGTTTATCGCCATTGGCGCCATAGTCCAGTTCAGCATAGCTGTTACCTGAAGCATCTTGAGTGTAGGTGTAATAGCTGCCGTCAGAGTTGTAACTTATGCCGCTGCTGCTGCCGTCGGCGTTGAACATGTCGGTACCGTGGCTGCCACCGGAATAGCTCCAGCTATCGCTGATCTTGCTGCCATTCGTATCGAAATTAGTCGTAGTGACATCGCCATGTCCATCAGCGGCGTAGCTGCTATAACTGCCATCAGCGCTCTTTGTTGTACCTGAGCTGGAACCGTCGGCGTGGAACGTATCGCTGCCGGTCGAGCCATCTGGCTTGGTCCAAATGTCGTCGGTTTTATTGCCGCTGGCATCGAAGCGCGCCGTTGTGACGTTGATGACATCACCGTGCGAGCCATAAGTCGTACTAATAATATCGTCGAGGATATGATTGACGTCATTGCGGCTATAAATATCGGTGCCGTGCGTGCCGTCCGCTTTCTGCCAGGAATCACCAGCTATATTCCCATTGACGTCGTACTTCACCGACCTAGCATTACCCAGCCCATCGTTGGTATAGGCGTTGCGGCTTCCATCCAAGTTGAAAGTGTCATTACCATATGTCCCGTCAGCTTTGGTCCAGCTATCGCTCACTTTATTGTTGATAACATCGTAATTTGTCGTGACAATATTTCCCATTCCGTCATTGGTATATTTGCTGTAACTCCCGTCGGTTCGATGCGTCGCCCCGCTGCTGGAGCCGTTGGCGTTGAAGACGTCCTGGCCCGATGTACCATCTGCTTTAAGCCAGCTATCACGGAGCTTGTTGCCGCTAGCATTGAAAAATGTTGTAGTGACGTCTCCCTGGGTATCAATGACATAACTGTTGTGACTGCCGTCTGCGGCGTAGCTTGTCCCTGCACCGGAACCATCGACGTTATGAGTGTCGGTGCCGTGCGTGCCGTCCGCATTTTGCCAAACATTATTCTGGTTGCCATTCACATCGTCGCTCAACGAAATGTTACCGAGCACAGTTGCATTAGCACGATAGGTCGTCAGCGTAGTCTTACCCTGTCCGTCATTGGCATAAGTGGTATAGCTGCCGTCGGCAAAAGTGATTTTGCCGACGGCCATCGGATTTTTGACAAGGATACTGTCGCCACGAGTGCCATAGGTAATCAACAGATCCGTTCCCTGAATTTTGAATTTCAGACTGGATGCGCTAATGCCGTTTTCGAATGCGATCACATCCGTGCCGGTGACAGCTCTTGTCTTGGCAGTTTCATCGATCGTATCTTGACCATCTCCAGATGAAAAATTAAACACGTCAATCCCGGCCCCTGCGATCAGCACGTCATTGCCTTGACCACCGACCAAGGTGTCATTGCCGTTGCCAGCATGGAGCCGGTCATTCACGCTGGTACCATTCAATATTTCATCGCTATTCGTGCCATAGATGTCAAAACCACCCGCCAGCAATTGGTTCAGGCTCAACGTCGTGCCATCGGCAAAACGAAAGGTCGAAACGCCGCTGCTACCAAGCACATTAGATGGGTCGAACCCGTCAATGTAAATCGTGTCTCCATTATTGCCTACCTTCAGTATCAGCGAGCCGAGATTGGATTCGAGATTGAGTGAAATCTGATCCGCCGTGATCCCTACGCCGAACTGAATCGTGCCTGTATCGCTGCTATCAGTGATATGGACGGCGCCAGCCCCGGCATTAAACCGATAGAGATCATTCCCGCTACCGCCGCCGATCAGGGTGTCATTTGCTCCCGCAATAAACGTATTCGCATAACCAGTCAGTCCATGAAGTGTTTGGTTGCCGGAGCTGCCATCTTGAATCAGGCCCTGCTGCGTCAGGAATTGCTCACTCCAATTCGTGCCGTCGGCGAAAGTCGCAACTGCTTTAATATACGCATTGGGATTGCCGTACCATGCGGTCAAGCGAACTGAATCGCCCGTGTTGCCAATGGAAAGAATGAGGTCTGTCCCGTCCCGTGCAATCGTCACAAGCGAAGGAGCGATGCCCCCAAACTGTATCTGTTTGGTCGGTTGATTGAGCACCTGTTCACCTGCACCGGATTGGAATACATAATCCTTCAATTGTGGATCGAACGAGGGAGCAAGTGGCGCCAGCGCGACGATGTCCGCCATGCTGATCTTGCTTCCGTCAGCGAAGTCAAACTCCGAGATACCGGACCCAATCGGGTCGTCGAAATGCGGGATTAACACCTCAACCACACCTGTCGTTCCCCAAGAAATATTGAGCGTGGCATGGGTCGAAACACTTCCGGTTCCTGACATGGATGCATTCGCTGTCCCCCAGGAAAACCGCAGATCGGACAAAGAAACGCCAGCATCGAAGACAAGCTTATGCACGGGAAGAAAATTTTGATAGGGTGCCAACGCCGGAAAATCGTTGGCGGAGAGAGCCACGACAGCCACATCGGCTGTCGCATAATAGTTCGACAATTGTAAATTAAGCGAATTGTCATTGAGCTGTACCAGAACAGGCAAAGGGGCAACATAGAGAGCCGAGCCGTCCTTCAGCGCTTGCTGCAAAGTTCTTCCCGTTCGGCTTAATTCTGCCTCCGCACCTTGCGCGTCATAGTAGCCATTTTCAACAAGGTCATACTTGCCCCCGTGCCGATAGCGATCCCGCCAACCGCTAACGCCCATTGATTGATAATAGGCATCCAGAAACGCCATCGAATTCCCATCTCCTCCAATCAGGTCGGCACCCGCTTTCATCGGATCGATCACAATCGCGGCGTTACTCGGTCCTGCGAAGATTTGATCGGAACCACTACCGGCGAGCATGGTGCTACCGCCAATAAGCAGGTCGTCGCCCAATCCCGCTATCAACGTCTCGCCGCCAATCATCGTGTCGTTACCAGCTCCGCCGTAGACAGTCTGCGCGTTGGAAACATAATTATTGCCCGTACTCAGGTAGACAAGGCCAGCGTCAAAGATCTGACTATTACCAGCGCCACCGACCACCATCGTCAGCGCATTGGCGTAAACCGTGTGATCACCCGCCCCTAGCTGTACCTCTTGAATCTTGTTGGTCTCCTGATTTTGAACGTACTGCGCAGCAACCGCCTGTGGCAATGTGCCGCTCGTTGATAAAATTCCCGGCGCGGTTAAGACAACTCCATTACTAACGCCATCATAAAAACTGGTCGTATAAGTATTGACGGATACCCACGAACGCCAACCGACGATGTTATTGGAATCGGACGCAGTGCTGCCGTAAATAGGGTCTGAACCCGACGTTTGGTTGGTGTAGCTCGACCCACGGTAAGGCATGACTGTGGCGCCCCATACCATTCCCAGCCACCTGGTTCCGATGTTTTGGCTCTGGCCCAATGAAGGATCTACAACGACCACCTGATCATCTGAGGTAGTAATTGCTGCATAGATTGCGGCTGAGTGGTCAACAATGCTCACACCGTAAGAGTAACTATCTACCGGATTCCAACTTGAGCTGACGGTCGTCCGCGTTCCTAGATACGTGTCGGTTATTACCTGGGAAGTACTATCGTCGCGAGCCGTCAGCCAGTCGTGGTTCGCGTAACCCGGCAATTGGTATGACTGGTACAGCGAACCATCCGCTTGCATAACATACCCGCGCTCAAGGTAGCTATTAATGAGTTGGCCCTTTGTTCCCGCGTAAAAAGCATTCCATAACTGTCCAATCTGATCGGTAGATGCTTGCGCAGTAGCATCCAACAGCGCCTGCGGTGTCGTGCTATCGCCGCTGGCGTTGTCGACGTTCCAGTTCTGCGAACCCAGGTAGTAATCCTGCAGACGCATGCTGGCGCCGCTACCGTGTAGATTAAGTAGCAGGTCGTTCCCAAGGCGTGTCGCCGACAGGTCGCTAAAGCCGACACCATCCTCCAATTTGATAGTGCCGCCCTGCGATGATGTATCGATGACGGTACTCTCCCCCATATCAAAACCCATGAGGAATGTGTCATGCCCCGCACCGCCGATCAGGGTGTCATGGCCGAATCCACCGAACAGCGTGTCGTTACCGTCATTAGCGGTGATGACGTTATCGAGCGCGTTGCCGGTCGCCGTCAGATCAGTCGTTCCAGTCAAAGTCAGGTTAGCCACATTGCTCGCTAACCCATAGCTCACCGACGAAACAACAGTATCAATCCCCTGATTTGGTTGACTGACGATGGTGTCGGCTGCATTGTTCACAACAAACGTGTCGTTGCCGATTCCGCCAATCAAAGTGGCAATGCCATTGCTGGCAATGAGTGTGTCATTACCATGGTTGGCCGTGATGACGTTGGCAAGATCGTTACCGGTCAGCGTCAGATCGGCGCTGCCGATACCGGTCAAATTTTGTACATTGCTCGGAGCAACATAGTTGACCGATGTCAGTACCGTATTTATCCCGCCAGCCTGCGCATTCACCACGTCAGCGACATTATTGATCACGAACGTGTCGTTGCCCGAGCCGCCCACCAGCGTTGCCACGCCGCTGCCTGCAATCAACGTGTCGTTGCCACTGTTGGCAGTGATGACGTCGTTCAGATCATTGCCGATCAGCGCCAGATCAGCGCTACCGATACCGGTCAGTTTATCGACATTGGCTGGCAAAACATAGCTCACCGTCGATTCTACGGTGTTGTTGGCACCAGCTTGCGCAACGATGGTGTCGGTGTTGGTATGTACCCTGAAGATGTTATTGCCGCTGCTACCTATCAGGGAATCATTGCCCACATAGGAAATTAAAGTGGCAGTGCCCGATCCAGCCTGCAGTGTTTGATTTTTCGACCAGCCGTAGAGAGTGTCGTTGCCGGCTCCGCCAACGAGTACATCGCCGTTCGTGGCGCTAAATATCAGATTTCCATTAACGCCCGGAAGATCGGTCGGATTACTATTGGCGAGTGCCATCAACTGCGCGAGCGTCGCCGTTGAACCATCCGCAAAAGAAAATTGATTGATGGCGCCATCAAGGCCGCCATCAATAGTGAGTTCGCCGCCGGCGCCATCGTCAATGATCAGGGCCGGACCGCCATCGCGGCCAAAACCGGCTGTAACGGTAAGATCCGAAACATGGATACCTGTCCCGAATCGCACGATATCGCTACCTGAACTACTTTGAATCTCGACATTGCCACTATCGGCGCCAATTTGATAGATATTTGAACCGCCCCCACCTTTGAGAAGATCGCTGCCGCTCCCTGCAATCAAGGTGTCGTTTCCACCACCGCCAACGAGGGTGTCAAATCCGCCGCCAACTAGATACGCACTGCTGGCTGCACTGGCGTCAATATTGGCGATACCATTTCCACCATAGACAGTCGTCGCACCGCTGCCTGCGATGATTTGAGTTGGAGCAGCGGTTGTACCGCCACCGCCGGCATAAATGACGTTCTTGCCTGAGCCACCGTTGATGATATCAAAACCGCTGCCGCCGGTGATGGTCGTGTCACCGCTACCCGCAAATACCTGAGTACGCTTATCTGCCGTACCACCGTCGCCGGCTTCAATAACCGTCGTACCCGTCCCACCATAAATGGTATCCACGCCGTTCCCACCGTAGATAAAATCGGTGCCCTGACCACCATAGATCGTAGTGTTACCGTCGCCAGCAACCAAAGTGTCACTGCCATCGATATAGTTCGTACCACTGTTACTATGGAGTTCGTTCTGACCGCTCCCACCTTCGATATATTCATTGCCGGAACCGCCATAGATGGTGGTTTTACCGCTACCACCTATCAAGGTATCGTTGCCACCAGCGCCGAAGACAATAGTATTGCCGGATCCCGCCTCGACATAATTGTTGCCGGCTTCCGAGCGGGCCCAATCCGCTCCGCTACGGCCGGCAAACAACCTGTCATTGCCGCTCCCCCCAATGAGCGTATTGTTGCCACTTCCGCCTTGTGCGCTGTCGTTACCCGATTCACAATCGATATAGTCGTCGCCGCCGCCACCGGAAAGGGTGACATTGCCTGTCCCACCGAAAATCGTGTCGTTGCCCATTCCGCCGAAGATACTGCTGTTGCCGCTACCGGCATCCACATAGTTGTTGCCGTTCGAAGTTTCAATCAAGTCGTTGCCGCTGCCGCCGAAGATTGTGGCGTTACCCAAGCCGGACGGCACACCGGTAGTGTCGACGTTACCTTCGTAATGAGGCGGTGCAGTGTAAGCTAGGGACGCAAACGAAACGTCATTGGGTTGAATCACGTTGTTTATGACAGCAACGCCCCAATCCAATTTGGCGTAACTAGCATACAGTCCACCCAGCACCGTATCGTTTCCGGGACCGCATACGATCACATTGTTACCCGCACCGGCGAAGATGGCATCATTGCCGTTGCCACCGACAACGGTATTGTTACCGTTGCCGACAGCAATCAGATCACCTTTCTGGCCCGTAGCGGTAGCTGTCTTTGCATTAGTAATGGCGGTAGCTAAATCGACTTGTGTACCTGCGTATACGCCGCTGTTGCCGTTGCCGGAAAAAATAATGTTCTGCTCGCCATTGCCGATTACGACGTTATTACCAGTTCCTCCCTCGATCACATTAGGGCCGGGGCCGGTGACGACCAGATCGTCTTTGTTGTCTCCCATGCCATAGACGTAGTCAACATCAGTTGCGGTTCCATAGTAGTGTCCGGAGTCCAATACACCGCTGACAGTGTTGGTGGAGTCTTTGGGCGCATGAGAGTTGTCATACGTGACGGTAAGCTTGTTGCTTACTGACGAATTATTGGATGAATTTGACGGATCTACCAAAGTCGAGGTGACTTGCACGGTCGAACTCTGTGTTATATCGCCGACATATGCCAAGCCTACGGTGACGCTGTCCTGCCCTGCCGGAATTGTAAGCGTGACCGTTCCGTTGCCAAATGAGAGCATATCTGCCCCGGTATTGACGGAGTATTTTGACGGATCTCCACCGGACAGAGCCAATGTCACTGTTTGGGCCGCAGTGCTTGTCGCCGAAGCATATATCGTCAGCGCTTGTATCGCACCTTGTGCCGTCACCGAAGCGTCGGTCGGGTTGTAGTTAAAAGGAGCACTGGCATTGCCGATTCCAGCAACAATTGCAGACTGCTCCCTTAAGTGAATACCCAGATAACCGTTCGTGCCCGTTTCTGCTTTATTGAGATCGAAATCGTCGATAACAATTTGACCGCCATTCGACCCAAGCAAGCCTAGGCTGATCGTCAATGTCCCGGTATTGCTACCTTTCGCATGTTCATTGAATTGATACAGGGTCTGACCGTCCAGATTATCAGTCCAGCTGAAATTCTGCCCTTTAACTGCGGTGGTGTGCGCACCAATCTGCTTGTCGTTGATCCACACCGTACCTTGGCCGCTGGTATCAAGGATATGATCCACGCCTGCACCTCGACCGACATACACAAACGTATCGTTACCGTTGGTATAACCTATCATCGTATCATTGCCGGTACCGCCAACCAAGGTTTCGTTACCGGAACCGGCAACGAGAGAAGCATTACCACTGCCGCCAATCAGAAGGTCACTACCCGCCCCGCCGATCAGCATGTCATTTCCGCCGCCCCCTATTAGCAAATTTGTAGCACCTTGCGCAAAGCTCCCAGTTTGGTATGGCCTGACATCGAGGATCTGGTCTGTATCACCTGCAGCGTAAATATTGGTAGAGTTAAAAGCAGACACAAGCAATGATTGAGTGATCTCAGAATCACCTAGATATTGTTGTTTCAAATAATCGAATAGTGGAGCTTCACCGTACCCAAGTTCGACAGTCAATGTATCGACTGAAGGCAGAGCAACTTGTGCAGTGAGAGTCGCTAGTGTTTGACCAATTGCGTGCATGTCAGCATTTGCAAGACCAATTTCTTGGGCGTGAGTTGTATCCCATTGCGCGTTCATGGCGTCACCACGATGACGCGTGTAGACCTTGAATACAGCAAGCGCGTCTTGCGCACTGATGTTGTTCTGATTTTGATAGAGACCGAAAAGGGCTGATTCTTCGTAACGGCGCTTGTACTGATTACCGCTGTTGTAACGCAATTGATACCATGCTTCGGCGCGTGCTTCAGCTGGATCGGATAGCTTAAGCGCTCTGAGCAATCCTGGGCCGATTAGTCCTTTAGGATTGCCGGGTGCATATTTGCTGTTGTATTCCAATGAGGCTAACACCGCACGTTCGAATGATGGAGCGACGATACCTGTAGCATTCTGAGCAGTCTTGTCCTTACCGTCCACAATTCCATTGAATACTTGGAGCATGGTACTGTCTGTCATTGCAAATGTTGACGTTCCGACGGTCTGTGCTAGAAGACTACTAAGAGCCCCGTCCCGTGCCTTTCCCGGTGCCATTGAGCGAATATTGGCTAAAGCTACCGAATCCCAAAGTGTATTAACCGCGCTCTGTTGGGTTGATGTAAGACCCATAGCGCTCATTACAGCAGCCCTGGTATTAGCATTCCCCGTATCAATATTGAATCCGATACCGATCGTGATGATTCCTACTTTATCGAAATAGGGGGTATAGACTATACCTTCAACTTGGCCAATCAAGGCAAACCGTAGAGCTTCGTAATTTGCTTGAGTCAGTACGGTTGGTGCAATAGACATAACTAGCTTCCCTTATTGTTATTCCGCATTTGAAGTATGGTGGGCGGCGATTTCACAAATCTGTAATCCGAAATAATCAGACTCCATTTGGACTAACGTGCATCTCAAAACACGATAGATGCCGATGAAAAATCCATCCATCACTTCCGACGATGATAATAAGGACGAGCAGCTTCAGGGAAACTAAGCCAACCTCGCGCAGAACAAAAATTCTCATGACAAATGGTCTCTGTACTCGGGTCAACATCGTATGTCGCCAAGTCTCCATGAATTTTAATTGTTACTCGGCAAATCGGACCATCGTTAACGGAATATCCATTTTCTCCAGACCGGACACTTGGGATAAAGCGCTCTGCATTTGCGGTAACTACGAGTGCTGCGCCGTTCCAACGTCCGACCCCTTGATACGCGCATCCATGTTCATTGATGGCACTGGTCGCTATGCTGACATCTGTAGTGGTAGTTGTTTTTTTCTGAATCTCGACGGTATCCCATTGAAAACCTTTGCACTCTTGGTGATCAACACTCCAGTGACACGTTGGTGATTTTTTTACATAAATGCCAACAATATTTGGAGGTATTTCAATTGTTCCTAAAGCTTCGCGTTGCTCCCCTCCCCCTGCGTTTGCATTCATGCTGGCTCCAAAAACCCATATCAATCCGATAAATTTAAGCACTGTCAACAAGCCATTTACTTTACTCACGCCACTCTCCTAGCCCGGTAGATTTGCTTTATTGCGCATCTATGGCAATTGGTTTATTAAATTGAGATTTGATTCACAGCGTCCCGATTAGCAGGCTGTTGCAAAAATCATTGCGTGCCTCAGCGCTCAGGTGTTCGTTTACTTTGTGTAATCGGGTAAATTGACTGTCAGCGACTCAACTCGTGCCGAAGGAAGTTGGCATCGACCATGCGCCACATTCGGGCGGTTGAAATTGATGCTGAAGTTGCGTGAAGATTCGACGGAGGACTCGTCCCAGGGTGCTCATACTTACCTCTTGCTTAAGTTTTAAAGCTACCTAACCGCGGGATGGAAGATGATGAGTAATGGCAATTAAATCATCTTAATTTTCGTTGCAAATATTCATCAATTTCCGTAAAGAATTATACTTCAGCTTTCCAAAAAATTATCACCCTCCATTTTCAATGGCTTTTTGCTATCAAATAGTGATAAATTGCATCACAGCTACACTCTGTAAGCAGCCGGCTCCTCGATACGTTCGCCAACCAGCCCTCATGAAAATTCTCTTCATTCACCAAAATTTCCCCGGCCAATATCTCCATCTCGCCCGGCATCTGGGCGCATCACCAAAGAACGAAGTCATCTTCATCACCCAACGCCAGGACGCGACGATTCCAGGCGTGAAGAAGATCGTCTACAAACCACAAAGGGCCGTGACACCCGGCATCCATCATTATCTGGGCGACACCGAAGCCGGCATATTGAATGCACAGGAGGTTGCACGGATTGCCCTGGATTTGAAGGCATCCGGCTTCGTCCCGGACGTGATGTTGGGTCACAATGGGTGGGGTGAAATCTGGTATCTGAAAGATGTTTTTCCGAACACGCCATTGTTGGGTTACTTTGAATTTTTCTATCGCAGCCAAGGCGCCGATGTCGGTTTTGATCCGAAGGAGCAGCTCACTCCTGATACATCACCGCGATTAAGGACCAAGAACGTCGGTAATCTGCTGGCGCTGGAAGCGGTTGACTGGGGTCAATGCCCCACCCAGTGGCAACGATCAGTCTATCCGTTACGTTATCAACCGATCCTGAGCGTAGTCCACGAGGGCATCGACACGCAAGTGGTAGCGCCCGATCATGCCGCGCACTTTGCCATTCCGGGAACGGACATCACCTTGAAATATGGTGATGAAGTCGTCACCTACGTCGCCCGCAACCTGGAGCCGTATCGCGGTTTTCCCAGTTTCATGCGCAGCCTTCCGACCATTCTGCAAAGCCGCCCCAAGGCGCATGTGCTGATAGTCGGCGGTGAGGAAACGAGCTATGGTCACCGATTACCAGCTGGCGAAACCTTTAGGCAACGCATGCTGGATGAATTGGGGGACGCCATCGATCTCAAGCGCGTGCATTTTTTGAACAAGGTGCCGTACTCAACCTTCCTCAAGATTCTGCAAATATCGCGAGCCCATGTCTATCTCACCTATCCGTTCGTCCTGTCCTGGTCGATGCTGGAGGCAATGTCAGCCGGATGCCTGGTGATTGGCTCCAGGACTCCGCCGGTGGAGGAAGTCATTCAGGATGGTATCAACGGCATACTCGTGGACTTCTTTTCTCCAGACGAGATTGCGCAACATGTGGTCGAGGCGCTTGAAGACGTACGCAAGCACGAAGAGCTCAGGCGCAACGCACGTCGCACGATTGTCCACAGATACGACTTGCGGACGATTTGTTTGCCGGCACAGTTGAGCTTGGTTGAAAAATTGGCTTTATGAATTGCAATGTGAAAAGCATCTGAACCACGCCACCCGAGGAGACATATTGCAGACCGACACATTGGCCTCTTATAAAAAATTAGACGGCTCATCAACTGCGATCGTCAAAAAGGCAATGCGTGGGTTACAACCACAGCAATGCAACCCCGCAAAGGGGTTGCATCACCATGAGCAACTTTACTATTTTTGTCACAAACCCACTCAACGCCAACTCGACGCCATGAGCGGCGCCAACGCTTTCTGCTCCTGTGCCGTGTAACTCACTTGAGCTGCGGTGGGTGGTGCAAAGGCCGCCATTGCTTGCACCAGCTGGTTAATGCCGGTACCGCTGATACTGAGACCATTGCTAGCCGTCAGTTGGCTGATCTGGCCGCTGTTCCAGTTATGCACCGTGATTTCCTCGGTACTACCCAGCACGTCGATGATGAGGTTATTGGCTTGCTTATGGAACCAAAGCTTGTCGTTGGCGCCGGTGGTAAGCGTCAGGTTATCTTGCGCCCCCTTGTTCCAGAGGCTGTACTGACCAGTGCCTAACGTGATCGCGTCCGTTCCGCCATGGGTGTAGAGAGTATCCGTGCCGTTACCCAAGTGAACAGTTTGTTTACCTGCGCCCAGACTTACAGAGTTGGCGCCGTTGCCCAGAGTGAGGTTGTCGGACCCATTGCCTACGGTGACCTGGTTGTTGCCACTGCCCAGGGTGACGGTATCCGAGCCGGAACCCAGAGCCACCGTGTTAGCGCCGTTACCACCCAGAACGGTGTTATTCCCGTCGCCCGCCGTGATGACGTTGGCACCGTTGCCCACCGTGATGCTGTCGTTACCCTCGTCGACATCGATGCTATTGCTGCCGTCCCCCACTTTGATGGTGTCGCCAGCGCCGACTTGATCTTCGGTGCTGACAACGTTGTTACCATTGCCGAGAGTGACAGTATCTTTGCCCGCCCCCATATAAAGCGTGTTGCTTGAGCCTGCAACATCCCGGCCAGTGACGCTATCGACGCCATCGCCAAGGCTCACCCAGTTGCTACCTGTGCCCAGATGAACCTGATCATTGCCCTGGCCTAGCGACACAGAGTTGTAGCCGTTACCCACCGTGACCTGATCATTACCATTGCCAGTATTGATGACGTTGTTGCCATCACCAGTGGTGATGGTGTCATGCGCGCCCGTCTGGTCATTGAGAGAAATCCGGTTGGCGCCGCTGCCCACGACAACCCGGTCATTCCCGCTGCCCAATTCAATCACGTTGTTGCCAGAACCCGCTGTGACGCTGTCGTTACCGTTACCTGCAACGATGGCGTTTTGACCGTTGCCAACAACAATGGTGTCTTGGCCATTCGCCAGATTGTTTTGATCCCAGCCTTCGCTGTACTGTTCGATCAGGTTGTTGCCATCGCCAGCATTAATGGTGTCAGTCCCAGCAGCAAAGTAAATTTGATTGCCTCCCTTGCCAACACTGATCTGGTCGTTGCCACTGCCGACCTGGATGGTGTTGTTACCGTCACCTGCCGCCACTACATCGGCTGCACCTGTCTGATCTCCAAGAAGTATCAGATTGGCGCCGCTACCCACGCTGACATTATCGTTACCGTTCCCGAGCTGGACCAGATTGTCCCCATTGCCGAGGCTGATGGTGTCGAGGCCATTACCGCCATAGACCGCATCGTCGCCGTTGCCGGCTGCGAAGTTGTAGCTGCCGTTGTCCAGATTAACCGAGTAGTCCCCATCGCCAGCGATAAACTGCCTGATACCCTGTGACGGGTTATTGTAGCCACCCACAATACGAACCGTTCCACCACCGTAGCCTTCGTTTATCAGCAGATCGCTGCCACTTTGACTGAAGCTTAAGCTACCCCAATTTACGGCCGGCGAGAAATACAGGCTGTCCGTGCCGCCATGATTGATGATGGTGTCATAGCCCGTGCCGACATGAATTGCATTGACGCCGGAGCCCGTTGTTATCTGGTTGGTCCCGTTGCCCACTGTCACGATGTTGTGGCCATTGGCCACCTGGATCCGGCTGTTGCCATTTCCTGTTGTGACGACATTGTTGCCGTTGGTGAGGTTGACCTGATCATTGCCGTTACCGAGAGTCACAGTGTTGGCTGAGCCCGCAGCATCATGCGCGATCACGTTGTCGGCGCCATTGCCCAGAGTTACGCTGTTGCTGCCGCTACCCAGGTTGACGGTATCCACGCCGCTGCCGCCGAAGATGGTGCTGGAGCCGTTACCTGTCGTGATGTTATCGTTGCCGCGGCTGACCGTGATTTGATTGACGCCGTTGCCGACATTAATGATGTCACTGACGCCGGCCACGTCTGCTGTGGTGACTTTGTTAGCACCGTTACCCAGTGAGACAGTATCCGCGCCGCTACCCAGGTTCACGGTATTCGATCCGTCGCCGCCATTGACCGTGTTGGCGCCGTTGCCACCGATGATCGTGTTGGCGCCATTGCCGACGACGATATTGTCGTTGCCTTGGCTGACGTGGATGATATTGTTCCCGTTACCTGCGTTGATGCTGTCAGCACCTCCCGCAATATCTGCCGTGGAGATTTTATTGTTGCCGTCGGTTACGGTGACCGTGTCTTTGCCACTACCCAGACTGATGGTATTGACCGATCCCACTGTGTCTTGAGCAACCACGTTGTCGGCGCCGTTTCCTAGTATCACGTTGTTGCTGCCAGTGCCCAGATTGACATGGTTATTGCCTTGGCCGCCGCTTGCTCCACCGCTGATGATGTTGGCGCCATTACCTAGTGTGAGCGTGTCGGCGCCGTTGCCGATGGTGACATTGTTGTTGCCATTACCCAGCTTGACGATATCGGCAGTACCTACGATATCGGCCATTGTGACCTGATTGTTGCCGTCGCCAATCGTAATGTGGTCATTACCGCTGCCCATTTGCACCACGTCATTGCCGTTGCCTAAGGAAATGGTGTCCTGTCCGTTGCCTGCATAGAGAACATCGGCGCCGTTGCCTGCTGCAAAATTGTAGTTGCCGTTGTCCAGACGAACCGTGTAATTCCCATCCCCGGCGATGAACTGACTGATTGCCGCGGAAAGATTGCTGTAACCATTAACGATCCGGACGCTGCCGCCCGTCGTACCCTCAGCGATAAGCAAATCGCTGCCGCTTTGACTGAAGGTCAGATTGTCCGCTGTCACAGTGGGTGAGAAGTACAGGCTGTCGGCACCGCCGTGATTGACGATGGTATCGTTGCCGATGCCGACGTGCAGTCCGTTAACCCCGCCACCAGTGATAATTTGATCGCTGCCATTGCCGACGGTGACGCTGTTATTGCCGCTACCTACCTGAATCTGACTATTGCCATTTCCCGTTGTTAGGGAGTTGTTGCCGTTGGCGAGGGTGACCTGATCATTGCCATTACCGAGATTCACCGTATTGACTGAACCCGCTGCATCATGCGCGATCACGTTGTCAGCGCCATTGCCCAGGACTACGTTGTTGCTACCCGTACCCAGGTTGATGATATCCGCCCCGTTACCGCCCGAGATAGCGTTGGAACCGTTACCCAGCGTGACTGTATCAGCCCCGTTGCCGAGGGTGACGGCATTTGATCCATTACCGGCATTGATCGTGTTGTTCCCATTGCCAACCGTGATGCTGTCGTTGCCTTGACCGACGTTGATGTTATTGCTGCCGTTGCCAACGCTGATAGTGTCTGCACCGCCTGCGGCATCGGCCGTCGAAACAAGATCATTACCGTTGGCCAGCGCAACGCTGTTATTGCCACTACCAAGAATCACCGTGTCAACCGAGCCTGCCGCATCTTGTCCTGTTACATGGTCGGCGCCGTTGCCGAGGGTTACGCTGTTGCTTCCTGTACCCAGATTGACGGTATCTGCTCCGCTACCACCATTGATCGTGTTAGCGCCGTTACCGGCTGTGATGTTGTCGCTGCCTTGACCAACGCTGATGTTATTAGTACCGTTACCAAGACTAATGTTGTTGGCGCCGCCTGCAGCATCGGCGGTGGAAACAACGTCATTGCCGTTGGCCAGCGCAACGCTGTCATTGCCGCTGCCAAGAATCACCGTGTCTATCGAACCCACGGCATCTTGAGCTGTTATGTGGTCGGCGCCGTTACCCAGGGTCACGCTATTACTGCCGCCCCCCAGATTGACGATATCCGCTCCATTGCCGCCATTGATCGTGTTGCCGCCGTTTCCAACCGCGATGTTGTCGTTACCTTGGCCCGCGTTGATGCTGTTGCTGCCATTGCCGACGCTGATGACATCCACTACGCCAGTCACATCGGCAGTTGTGACGCTATTGATGCCGTTGCCCAGTATGACCGTATCGTTCCCTGAGCCAAGAGTCACCGTGTTATTGCCATTGCCACCGTTGATAGCGTTCGCGCCATTGCCAGCCAGCACCGTGTTGGCGCCATTGCCCAGGTTCACTTTATTGGCATCGCTATTGGCGCCCAGGTTAATCAGATTGGCGCCGTCACCCAAGCTAATGTCTGCCGCACCGCTGGCGTTGCCGGTAATTTGCATGTTGCCATTACCACCAGTGACGGCGCTTTGACCACTTCCCAACAGCACGGTGTCTGCGCTGTTATTAAGCTGATAGTTATCGTTGCCGGCGCCACCGATCAAAGTCGCATTGCCACTGCCGGCCACCAGAGTGTCGTTGCCGGCATTAGCCTGGATGGCGCCAGCCAAGGCGTTGCCCGTCAGCGTAATGTCTGCGCCGCCTGTGCCGATGAGGCTTTGTACATTGGCTGCCGCCGTGTAACTGACGCTGGTCTGGATAATATTTGTATTGCCTGCAGCCAGAGCCTGCACCACATCATTGACGTTGTTCACCACAAAGGTATCGTTACCGTTTCCTCCTATCAAGGTAGCGATGCCGATGCCGGCGATCAACGTATCGTTAGCATTATTTGCGCGAATCGTCACACCGTCCTGAGTGCCGCCAGTCAGTGTCAAGGCGGCGTTGCCGGTGCCGACAAGGTTTTCGACATTTTGCGGCAGAGAGTAGTTGATGCTGGTCTTGACAGTGTCGCTGCCGCCATTGGCCGCCTCAACCACCACGGTACCGGCATTGCTCACGATATAAGTATCGTCGCCGCCACCACCGATGAGAGTGGCTGCACCGCCGCTATCGGCCAAGGTGTCGTTGCCCGCGCCGCCAATCAAAGTATCCGCGGCACCGTTGCCAATGAGCTGGTCGCCAGCGTCGTTAGCTCTCAATGTGAGTGCGGCAGTGCCCGTGCCCCACAGGATTTGCTGGTTCGCGCCCAGAGTCCAATTGACGCTGGATTTGACAGTGTTGACGCCTCCATGCTGAACCGTGATGGTGTCTGCTGCATTGGTGACCACAAAAGTGTTGCTGCCAGTACCCGCATACATGTCTGCGATGCCGCCACCATCATTGAAGCTGTTGTTGCCGTTACCAGCGAAGAGTTCATCATGGCCGATGCCGCCCAGCAGGGTATTGCTGCCATTGCCTGCGTGCAGAACACTGTTGCCACTGCCGGCATACAGCACGTTGTTGCCATTGCCCGCGAACAGGATGTTATTGCCGCTGCCACCGGAAACCAGATTATTGCCTTTGCCCGTCACCACGTATTTGTTACCCGCCCCTAACAAAATAGCGTTGTTGCCGTCCCCCACACCGATGATGTCGGTGCCGTCCCCGGACTGAATCGAATTGTTGCCGTTACCCGCCTGGATCAGATCGTTGCCGGCGCCAGTCACGATCATATTGTTGCCGTTGCCGGCTTTGACCGCATTGTCTCCGACGTTGCCCAGCACCAGATTATTGCCGTCTCCCACCGTGATGGGCCGCGCCGGATTGGCCTGAGCAAGTTGGGCGACACGATTTGTGCCATCGGAATTGGGCACCAGTACGTCCCGCGAGGTCGGCAGTGTTACGTCTTCCGCCTGTCCTGTCGTGCCATCAGTGCGCGTGAATGTGGTTGTACTGTTTTCGACCACCCCCTGATTGACAGAAAACTGCTTGGTTGCAGCCAGACTGATCGAAGTAATTCCCAGAGCATCCAAGCTCTGGAATTCCCCTGCCTCGCCAATGCCGTCGCTATTGGCGTCCACCCACACGCCAAGCTTGCTCCATAGCGCGTCGCTCTTATCAAGCACGCCATCATGGTTGCTGTCCAGAGCCGCAAGTCCCTGCAAGGCAGTTTGGGCGCCAGGCGAATAGAGATTGAAATCAATCTGGCTGCTATCGTGCACAATGCCGTCACCATACTTGTCAATTGCCAAGACGCCGTTGCCGCCGCTGAACCAAGCCGTGCGGTGCGCCCAGCCATCTGCCGCGTTGGTAAAAAACACGTTGGAGTCGTTGACTGATTTAAAGTGAAAACCGCTGCCTTTCAAATCCAGAATCACTGGATCACCGCCGCCACCTGCGCCATCCCCGCCACCTGCTCCATCCCCGGCACCTGCTCCATCCCCGGCACCCGCCCCGTCGGCTGCACCTGCACCGTCTGCACTGCCTGCACCGGCGCCGTCCGCACCACCCGTGCCTGCGCCATCCGCGCCAGAACCCGTTCCACCAGTACCACCTGTACCGTCAGCGCCAGAACCCGTTCCACCGGTACCACCAGTACCGGAGTCCGCACCTGTGCCTGGGCCCGAACTTCCATTGCCGTCGGTGCCACCACCAGTTGTTCCACCAGTTGGCATTGGCGGCAACGGAACATTGATCTGGATTTGATCGGTCTTGCCACTTGGGTCGCTTACCCGCACCACAAACGCGTCGGTTCCACCAATCGCTGCGGCATTGCTAAACGTCCAATGTCCGTTAGCGTCCACCGTCACGCTGCCGTCATGAGGCTGGCTGATTACGCTCCAGCTTAAGGCTGAGGCCGGATCGTCAGGATCTGTCGCTATGATGTTGCCAGAATAGGGATCCGTCTGCATCGTCACCGGTTGACTGCGATAAGCGTAACTACCATCCTCTGTTTGCCCCGCAAACCCATATCCCGGCTGGTACAACGGTGTCACACTGGTTGAACCACTACCGTCTGTAGCACTGGTAATCGAATAGCCATAAATTGGAATTTGCGTGTTCTGCTCACCGCTGATACGCGGCGCCTGGTCAATGTGATTCACCACTACCTGAACGTGCGCCGTTGCTTGTCCATAGACACCAGCATCTACCGTGTAATCAAATCCAGCATTGCCGCCGTAGTAATTCACATCTGGCGTAAAGCTCACGGTGCCTGCGCTGGCGTCATAGTTAACCGTGCCGTGCTGTGCGTTCTCAACCCCCTTCATGCTGATGAATGCATTAGGAGCATTACTCACATGTACTGTGTCCAGCAAACCTTGTATGTTGCTGCCGTTGCCATGCAACGCGACCGTCGCCGACAAGTTCTCGTCGATTGAGATACTCTCTTCGTTGGCTTGCAGGCTCGACAAGTCGTGCACTTGCGAGACGTATAAGGTGGTCTGACCGTTGGTGTTTGTAATCTGGATACCGTTGGTTGCAGGTGAGTAACTATTGCCACTGGTACTCGCTTGCAGAGTAAGTGTGCCCATCTGATGCACGCTGCCATCGGTCTTGGTATAAGTCCCCATTTTGTAATTGAGGCTGGAAATACCCAGATCGCCTAAGGTTTGCGTTTCCCCTTTCTCGATCTGACCATCGCCGTTGGCGTCCCGCCAGACTCTTAGCTGGCTGAATATCGGATCGCTGGCATTGATAACACCGCTGCCGTTAACGTCCCAGGTGGCCAGGCTAGCATCACCCCGAGCTTGCTCTGCCACCAGACTGTTGCTGAACATCTCCTCACCGTTGTCAATGGTGCCGTTGACATTCTTGTCTACCACCAAAAAACCGTCGGTGCTGTTGAGCCACGCTGTCTTCTTGAGGTATTGCGGCGCCGTTTTTCCCTGCAGCGTTGCATCCAGGTTGGCAGTGCCATCTACATTGAATACCACAGCGCTATTGGCAAGACTAGTAGTCCCCAGGCCGCCACCAAGATCGAGTCCTATCGGATTCCAATCCTCGGTGGTTGCGCCCGCAGCCAGCGGCTTGGCCAACTCCCCCAGATTTGCATCACGCTCCAGCTCGGAGAGGCCGGCGTTACTCATGTTGTTGGCGGCTTGCAGTTGGCTAGTCTTTACTTCCCACTCGGGTGCAATAGCGCCCCGGGCCAGGGCATTGTTGACGTAGTATGAACTTAGCGTTTCAAAGTATGCCGGATTGCTCACGTCAGCATTTATGGCCTGCCCGGTATCTGGATTAAAGGTCAGCCCGGGATTGAATTGCTGGCCGGTTGAGGCGTCGATGGTAGTGACCCTATATCCTGGGGCGCCGCCATTCGAGAGCCCCGCCGAAAATATCGTACTGTAGTTGATGCCACCCAAGCGCTCAGGAATCACGCCGATATGTAAATCCGGCTGAGCTAGCGCGTTGTATTGCGTCGTGACGCTTTGCAGACCGCCAATCAAGCTGTTGAGCACACCTGCTGCGGTCTGGTCTCCACCGCTGTCCCCGGTAGCCGCCACGTTGATGCTGCCGGTGGCCTGATCCCAGGACGCATTGGCGACGCCCCAAGGAGGAGGCGGGTCGCTGCCGAATACGCCATCAAATATCTCGCCCGCGACAAATCCGATAAAAGCACCGACGGGTCCCGCGATCGACCCCAGGTCGCTTAGTTCGGCTGCCACCACAATTCCTACGGCGTCACCCGCCGCCGCCGCCGTATTGCCGTGCACCAGATCGTTGACGAGACCAATATAGGGAACCACATTGCCCGTAGCTTGCGATGCCTCGACCAAACTGCCTAAGCCGTCCCCTGCTGCATTAATAGCATCCCCATACACCGTGGCGACATAGGTATTGGCCCCTTGCACAAATGCATTGGCGCCAGACATAGCCGCGCCGGTTACATCACCATTTTTCAATGAGCTCTCCAAGCCTTGCAAGCTTGTGAGCACTCCCAGCGCGCCACCGGCGATACCCAGTTCGGGCACGCTGCCGTTACTCAGATCATTCGCCAATCTCAGACCGCTGCTCACCGCCGGCAAGGTTTGATGGTTTTTAAGCGCGTTGACAAGCGCATTGGCATCGTTGAAGGCGCTGGCCGCATAGTTCAAATTGGCCAATGACTGCTGATTGACGACCGTTTGGGACACACCGTTGGCATCCGTGGTCTGTATCGTGATACTGCCTTGCGGGTCAGTTGCAGTGGCCGAACCAACTAGCGAGTCCTCATAACTACCATCGGTCGGATTCACCACTCGCATGCCGGTGGCCAGGATGGTAGTGCCGCTGCCGTCGGTATTTGTGATGTCGTAAGTGTTTGGAATGACTTGGCCGTATGTCGCGCTGCCTGGGGTGTTGTCGATATGTGGGGTAACGGTGCTAACGCTGGTAGGATTGCCGGAAGAGTCGTAGGTCGTGACGGTTTGAATATTCAGGTCACTTGCGTCACGATAGTCCACCCGCTTGCTGCCAGTTACCTGCCCGCTTATCAACGTGTTGGTGCTCAATTCCGATTGAACCGAGCCGTCAGGATTTAGACTTTTCTGAACAGTAGTCTGGCTTAGGTCCCTTTGAGTTTTTCCAGTTGTTGTTGATACAAGAATATTATTCTCATTGTATTTAGATACTTCCACCGCATCGTTGCCGATCGGTTCTATATAAGTGCGGTCAAGACGTTGTGATTGACCTGGCACACCTGACCAGTTGATCTGTTGAATTGCTCCTGTAGCGCTCCGCAATTGAATTTCGGTATAGCTGCCATCTCCATTTGGAGTCCACCAATCTTTGTCGTATCCATAGCCGGTATTAGAAGCCGGATTAGTCAATTCCTTATATTGCGCTCCGTTAGAATATGCTGTTACCGTCCAAGCACTATCTATCGTTTGAACACCGCCCGATCCCTGAGTCGCATTAATAAAATTTCCGGCAGCCCCAGCCAACCCATAGTAATCTGCAAACAATCCATTAAGCGAGGCAGATAACAACTGCCCAATTCCATTGGAAACGACAGGCGGCACATAAGGAATAACCGCGACGGGGGGAGAAAATGAATTGTTAAGGAACGCATTGAATCCAGCATTTATATTTGGAACATTACTTTTTGCATTATTATAAATACCGTCAGTATTTACGTTTTTATTACCAAACGAAGATACCGTATTTTGAAATCCACCACCAAGCAATGACTCTGTATTACTTAAACCAGCGGCCGCCGTAGCGAGTCCATAGTTAAAACTTCCTGCATCAGTAAAAGCGTGAACAAAATCCCCGTAATTTGTTGCGTTATATCCATTATATGTACGTTGCAAATCGTCCGGACTGCCAGGAAATGCTGTATGGAAATTATAATAAAATGCCGTGACAAGACTAGTAGCTCCCCCTATCCCAGACTCTGCGCCAGCTTGCTGAGCGTCTTGCCCAATTTGTGTATATTTAGCAATTGTTTTACTTGGATCATAATCGGCCGGGACAATATAAGGTTTGCCTCCCGCAGCAGGATTTGGATCAATGATGTAGTTTCCACCAGCATCTTTCAAATATTTCGCTGCAACCGGTGTTCCATTATTTGATAATACATTGAAATAATCCGGACCAAATTGACCGCTCATATTTTAATTCCTCTATAAATGCAAAATAAATTGTATTGAATGAATATATTATTCTCGACTTACGGACAAAAGTCGTCCGCAACGTAAAAATGGGATTTTAACTTTAGAATACTTCGCGAACATGAATTGGTCAGAGTGGGTTGCGATTCAGTTAGTGCAACATGATCAGTTTCATCATAGATAAGTTTATATTCATTTGCATTCAAAGCTCCCCACTTCCATTCCTTGTACTGAATGCCATTCTTCTTTAACTGTTCAACCTCTAAACTATAATTATTCTCTTCAAATAAGAAATGTACCCAGTGTTTGGTGTTGATTAATATTTCTCGAAAATGAATAAATGAAGGCAAACTTAGCATTAGAAAAAGAATTGCCGGAATAATATATGAAATACTTTTTCGCCATCGAGAAAAAAACAGAACAAATATTCCGTACAAACCGATAAGAAGAGCGCAGGCAACACCTATGAAAAAAATCAAATCCGTATAATTTGAATAGATCCATAGTGAGCCACAAAAGAAAAATCCCAAAATAACAATAGGAAAAATTGAGAAACGATCATTGTTTATCGTTGCTTGTTTTAACGAGATATTCATTTTTATAGAATCGCAATCGTTTTTCAAAAATAGGGAAATCGGGGTCGAATCTTGCAACAGCACGTCACAAGATTTATAACGCTCTTCATCAGTTGCGATTTTTTTATAGCGCAATTGTCCAAACGAATTGGTTCCCAGACTGGTTATCGCTTTTCCTCATGGTTGATAACAAGATCAGGCGACTGGCCCGCGTCCTGCAGCTTCGTCTGCAACACCACCCACGTCGTCACAATCCCATTACTCAGTGCATCCCCAAACTCAGGCTTCTCGCATTGCTGTGCACGCGCTTTAGGCTCTTCTGTACCCTGGCACAACATCACCTTTTCCGGCCCAAGTCTGACCTTGGCCTGCTGGTGATAAAAATATGCGAAGCCGCTATGGTTCTGCAGGTCTACCCATTGCTGCACCAGTTGCGGGTTAGCCTTGCCGTCGCTGTACTTGAGTATCCATTTCTTCAGCCCCGGCATTCTGGCTGTCAGCAGACGGCCATCATCTGCGTAGTTGCCGTGGAAGGCCACAAAGGTTTTTTCCAGCGGCTGGTCGTCGGAGAAACTACGATGAGTACCGCCCAAAAACATCCGCGAGCACGACGACATGCAATACCCGGAAAGCGCCGTATCGAGGCCATGTTCCCGAATCAATTCGCCCACCATATACCCCGCGTTTGCATCGCCGCCCTTGGAGTTTTTTAGTATTACCGTGGTAATGCCAGGATTTTTCTCGATGACATCTTCGAGCACGCGCGCCTCAATACCAACGACCGGGCCTGACAGCAGCACAAATGGCAGACGTACTTCGACTTCCATCGCGTTGGCAATAACTGCAAAACCAAAGAGCCCGACATTTGCCGCAATAAGGAAGCGCGTCATGCTCCACTCAAGGCTTTGTGAAAGTCGTTTCATTTTCTGTCCATCCACATCGCATGCACCCCGCCTACCGCCTTCAGGCCAAGCTTGGTAAGCAGCTTGCCGCTATAAACCTGCTCGGTACCAAAGCCGTTGGAGAGTAAAATTTCCGCTATTTCCCGGTTATCCGCCCATCGACGCAGACCTATCATCATCTTCATGGCGACAGGTGTCCCCCGTCGCTTAGGCGCAACATAGAAGTAATCGATGTGGGCTACAAAGTCGCTGCTGAATGGCAAAGACTGAGCATGTGCCAGCAACCCGCCAGTCAGACTGGCGCCGGGACTCGCGTCATCGCTTGCCACAATCACGCAATGCGATTTGTTGCTGATGACTGCCTCAAGATATTTCCATAGGCTGTTAGCATTGAACACCATCCAGGCGTAGCGGCTTTGCACATGCATCTGGCGCCCCAACTCAATCAGGGCGGGAATATCTGCCGCCTCGGCAAAACGTACATGACTCATTTCGGGAATCTTTCAGGAACCGGTGTTGGTTTTCTTCTGCGCTAACTGCACTGCCCACCCTTCGCGCAAGGCAGTCATCGCAGTGGCGCTCAAACTACCCTCTTGTTCTACGCCCAGGCAAAATAATTCGCGCAGACTGTGGCCCCAGGCGCCTTGCTCAATCAGATTCGCGCATTCAATTTCAGCCAGTGCCCGCCATTGCCTAGCCTCAGGCTTGACGTTTGAAGAAGCACTGTGTGGAATATGCAATTGACGCAATCCCGCAAAAATCGCTTGGGGGCGGTCTATCGTACAAAATTGCCATGCCAACAGCTCAGCATCTTGGCCGATGGCCGCTTGCAGCAAGGGACGATGCGCCGACGTCAAGCTCCGATGCGCAAAGGCGTTGGTGCCGTAGATGCTGTGAAACAATCCGCCCAAGCAAATCGATGGCGGATTGCCCCAGCTTTGCAGCAATTGGCAGGTTCCCAGCAAGTGATCAAACAAGTGGCGCCCGCTGTGTGGCGTTTGCATGGCGCCGCTTTGACGCAGCAGGTTCATCGCTTCTTCAGAAACGATGCCGGCGGCGCCCCGGAAAGGTATATTCACGACCCGTCCCCCCAGACACAGAGCGCTAAAGCTACCCCCATTAACGCGGCCGATAGCCGATAATTCATGCCTTGGCCTCACCGGCCTCTGCTTGCGTTGTATCGGTGTTCTTTATGTCCGAAGCAGCCAAAGCCTGGCGCTGTGTTTTGATCACAATGGATACGCGCAGCTCATTGCAGTCCCGGCTGGGCGCGCGGGCGCAGTGTGGAATGGCGCCATGAAAGGTGACTGCTCGCCCTGGGCGAGGAAACACACTGGTCAAGATGTCGCTTTCGTCACGGTTGTAAAACACCGTGTCGCCCGACCAGTTCTGATGCCAAACCGGGTGCGCGTAGTAGACGGTAGAGAAATAATTCTCGGTGTCAGCGTTATCCTGATGCACATAACCCTCGACACCGAAGGTATGGCTATTCATATACACTCGCACCGGTTCATGCCCCTTGAGCGGCCCTTGCTGAAGAATTTTAAAGAGTGCATAAATAGCCGAGAAAGCTGGCAGGCCTGCCAGCTCGGACTCACAGTTTGTACGAGTCTGGCTGTCGCCACCCGCCACATGAGCATGCCAATAACAATAGCGGTCGCGCCGATTGTTGGAGCGCCAGCCGTATTTCCAGATAGGCTGGCGGGTCAGCTCAGACAGAGCCTGTTGTAGCTGCAGGGGGACAAATTCGTCGGTGACCAACAAATTGCCCAGGTGGGTAGGGAATGCCTTGATTTGCACGGGACAGTCCTCAGCGCGGATAACTGATTGTTTTGAGTACGCCCGGAAACCGATCCGCCGAATCGAAGAATCGGTGGAACTTTTCACGAAATAAATCCTTCAAAGCAACTCTCCCCAGAGTGTTTTTTGTATTTGTGCTATCTGCCGCTTTTACCAAAGAAAAATTGGCCGATGCCGCCGTTCGCTGACTTAGCAGGCTTCCGCGTGCATTACATTTAAGAACTTTAGTAACTAAACAGACTACATTTGCAAAACAGCACGTAGTGTGCCGATGGAAACTTTTTGGAAACGAGAAAGTTACAATTATTTACAACTTTCCGCTTGGAAACATTAATAATTATTCAAATCAAAACAGTTCACTGCTCCGTTCGCTTTCGCTTTGGATGGGTACACGCAATCAGCGCAAGCAACAGTGAGCTTTCCCTGAAATTTCGCCTTCCATAGGTGACGCAAAATTAGCGTTCCATCGTTGCATGCCTAGCCCCACATGAATGAAAAAGCGAGACGCGCCTCTGGCTGATTGATATGTTTCTCCGTCTGGCGCTGCAGACTACGTGGGGACCGAGTTGCTACAAGGCGTGCTCGCCGGTCACAGGCTCATGTTTTACGCGAACACCTGTACGGAAAGACCTGGGCTCTGGCATCATCATGTGGACCTGCTCGCTTTGAGCATCGATGACACTCCCTTCTACAATTGATAGCCAAACAATCCAAGTGACCATACTAACCACCCAACGCCTACGCCTGGAACCGTTCAACGACTCGCACCTGGAAGGCCTCAATCTGGTCAACCGCGATCCGCAAGTAATGCGCTACATCACCGGCAAACCGGAAACCCTTGAAGACACGGCTGCGGCAATTACCCGCGTCAAAGCCCGTTGGGCTGAATGGGGGTTTTCATGGTGGAGTTTCATCGAACTCGATAGCGAAGAAATCATTGGCTCCGGCTGCGTTCAATATCTGGGCGGAGACACTGCCAATCCGCTGGAAATCGGCTGGCGCCTGCGGCAGGATAAATGGGGCCAAGGTTACGCTTCGGAGGCGGCGCGGCGGATGGCTGCTTTCGCGTTTGAGACGGTCGGCGGCGATCGCCTATGCGCGGTATGTCATCAGGAAAACGCCGGCTCGGCGCGCGTCATGCAACGCTTGGGCATGCAGTTTCAAGGCGTTGAAAGATGGTACGACATGGATGCTGCAGTCTATATGATGACCCGCAGCGAATGGGAACATCAGCGTGGATAGGCTTGAAGCATTACGCCTGTTCACCCACATCGTCGATCTGGGCAGTTTTACCAAGGCGGCAGGCGTGCTCGACATGCCACGCGCAACCGCCACCCATGCCATGAAGGAACTGGAGCAGCGGCTGGGAGCGCGACTGTTGGAACGCACTACGCGCAGCGTCAAGCCGACGCCGGACGGCCGTGCATTCTATGAGCGATGCTGCCGGATTCTGGCCGACGTGGAAGATGCCGAAGCTTCGCTCGACAGCAGCTCGGCCAATCCCAGCGGCGTGCTGCGCCTGGGCTTGCACGGCACCCACGCGACCCAGATCATCCTGCCGAGGCTGGCCGAATTCCGTCAGCGTTATCCACGCCTGAACATAGCTATCAGCAGCGGCGACCGCTTGGTCGACCTGGTCGGTGAAGGCATCGACTGCGTAGTGCGGGTCGGCGTGCCCAGGGATTCCTCGCTGGTTGCAAGACGGCTGGCCTCGCTGCCGGAAATCATCTGCGCCAGCCCGCAATACCTGGAGCGCTGGGGCACTCCCCTGCTCCCGGCTGATCTTGCCGCGCATCAGGCAGTCGGGTTTTTCAGCCGCGATCACAATACGCAATATCCCTTCACCTTCTTGCGAGACGGTCAAACCGAGCAATATAAAGCCGGCGGCTGGATCGCAGTCGACAGCGCCGACGCCTACACCCAATGCGCCCTGTTAGGATTCGGCCTGATCCAGGTGCCGCGCTTCCGGGTAGAAAAGTACTTGCAGACAGGCCAACTGGTAGCGGTGTTAAGCGATCAGATCTGCCCGGAGCTGCCGGTGCTGGCGCTGTACCCATCCCACCATCAGCTATCGCCCAGGGTCAAGGTGTTTGTCGAGTGGGTGACGCAGGTGTATGCCGAACATTTTGCCGGCTAGATCAGCTCATTGGATCAGCGCATTTAGCACACCAGGCGGAAAGCCATGCATAGCGGCGCGCCACAGCAGGCAAATATGGGACTACGATGCAGCCAAGCGAAGCAGCTAAACGATGCAAGCAGACGGAAATCCGGCGCCCAACAATATTTCAATCCTGACATCTACAGTCACGCAGTATACTGTCCCACTTTTACAGCTTCAGCCTTATTTAGAAAGACGACGTCATGAGCACCTTACCAGCATGCCCCAAATGCAACTCCGAATTTACCTACGAGGACGGCGGCCTCTACATCTGCCCGGAATGCGCCCATGAATGGTCGGCGCAGGCTGCCGCAGAATCAGCCACGGACGGCGCCAAGGTTTACCGCGACGCCGTCGGCAATGTCTTGCAGGATGGCGATACCGTCACCGTCATCAAGGATCTGAAATTGAAGGGCTCCGGCGGCGTGGTCAAGGTCGGCACCAAGGTCAAGAATATCCGCCTGGTCGACAGCGATCACGATATCGATTGCAAAATCGACGGCTTCGGCGCCATGAGCCTGAAATCGGAGTTCGTCAAGAAAGTGGTGTAAGCGGTGTAGTTGTGTGGGGAGCCATCGTCGTCAGACTCCCCGCCAGCAGTCCAACCGCCCGACAGCCTGGTTTCAAGTTGCCTGACTAAGCGCACCATCCCACACCATGCCCAGACAAAACCCAGCACTGCACCGCATCCAAAAAGCACCGATGACCGCACAACGCCTGCGGCTGCTGATCTTCGGCGCGATCGTGCTAATCGCAGCGCTGGGCTGGGCCCTGTTCATCATGCTGAAGCCAGCCATCCAGCGCACGATCGTGATTACCGCCGGCGCCGACAAGGGCATCTATAGCGGCTTTGCCGAGCGCTACGCGCCGCTCCTGAAGCGTGAAGGCATCACCCTGGATATCCGCCGCTCCTCAGGCTCGGTGGAAAATTATCAGCGGCTGACGGATCCGGAAAGCGAATACGAAGTCGGCTTCATCCAGTCCGGCACCACCGCCCCGACTGAAAACGACCACCTGCAAACCATCGCCGCCGTCTCGTATGAGCCGATCTGGGTGTTTTATCGCGGCGACACCGTCATCAACCGGCTGGCGCAATTGCGCGGCAAACGGATTTCCGTCGGCATTCCCGGCAGCGGGCTGCTGAAAGTTTCGCGGATTCTGCTCGGCCACAGCGGCATCAGCGGCGACAACGCCACACTGCTGGAAATGGATGCCTACAAGGCTTACCAGAATCTCGAAAACGGCCAGCTCGACGCCGCCTTTTTCATCGGCAGGCCCGATGCTCCCATGCAGCAAATGCTGCTCAACAGCGATCTGAAGCTGATGAGTTTTGCCCAGGCAGATGCGCTGGTGCTGAAATTCCCCTCGCTCTCCAAGATTATTTTTCCACGCGCCTCGACCAGCATCGCCAACGACCTGCCGCAAGCCGATGTCACCATGCTGGCCGCCACCGCGCTGCTGGTTTCCAAAGACACCCTGCATCCGGCCCTGGCTTACCTGTTGCTGGAAGCCGCCAACGCCGCCCACGCCCGCGAAGATTACTTCACGCCGCGCGGCGTGTTTCCCAACCTGAATACGGATGATTTCCCAATTTCCGACGAAAGCACCCGCTACTTCAAATCCGGCCGCCCTTTCCTGCAGCGTTACCTGCCGTTCTGGCTCGCCAGTTTCATCGAAAGACGCCTGCTGATCCTGCTGCCCTTCATGGCTTTATTGTTCGGGCTGCTGCAGGCACTGCCGCGCATGGTGGCGGCGCGTATGAGAAACCGGTTGGTGGTCTGGTATCGCGAAATCAAGTCGCTTGAAGATGAAATATGGGCTTGCAAGAAGCCCAGCAAGGAACAGATTGTGCAATGGCGCGACGACATCGAAAACATTGATGCGAACGCCAATCAGATACGGATTCCGCAGCGTTATTTTCAAGATGTTTATGCGCTCAAGCAGGCTATCCGGGTGGTGCGGGAAAGGATTGTTCAGGCGGCTCAGAAGCTTGAGCAATGATATGAGCCGCTCCCAGTTGCTGCCGGCTTAGCGCCCGAGTGCTTCCGCCGCCGGCTGGTCGGCCAGGTTGTCGATGAACCAGTTCGGATAGACCGGCGCCAGTGGCGTGGCGGCGTCCAGCTCGGCGACTTCTTCCTTGCTCAGCTGAATGCCGGCGGCGCCGAGGTTGTCTTCCAGCTGCGGCAGTTTCGAAGCGCCGATCAACACGCTGCTGACCGTATCCTTGGCCAACAGCCAGGCCAGGGCAACCTGCGCCACGCTGGCGTTGTGGCGGCGGGCGATGCCGCGCATCTGTTCGACCACCGCAAAACCATGTTCCTTGTCGAACGGCAGCAGGTCGAAGCCGGAGAAGCGGTTGTCGGGGCTGGACAAGGTTTGCCGGGTGTATTTGCCGCTCAGGAAACCCGAAGACAGCGGACTCCATACCGTCATGCCGAGGCCATAGCGGCGCATCATCGGCGCCACGTCGCGCTCGACATCGCGGCCAAGCAGCGAATAGTGCATCTGGCCGTGGGTGAACGGCGCCAGGCCGTTGGCTTTCTGGATTTCCAGCGCCGCCGCCACTTTCCAAGCCGACCAGTTGGAAAAGCCGATATAGCGCGCCTTGCCGGAGCGCACCACGGCGTCCAGCGCCCACAGTGTCTCTTCCAGCGGCGTGTGGGGGTCTTCCCGGTGGGCGATGTAGATATCGACCCAGTCGGTATTCAGGCGTTTCAGGCTCTGGTCGATCGACCACAGGATATGCCGCCGCGACAGCCCCGATTGCAGCAGTGCCGGCCCGGTGCGGAAGCCGACCTTGGTGGCGATCACGACGTCGTTGCGGCGCGTTTTCAGGGCTTGCCCGAGCAGGGTTTCCGATTCGCCGCCGGCATAGCCGTCGGCGGTGTCGAACAGATTGACGCCGGCGCTCAGGGCATGGCCGACCAGTTCGTCGGCCAGCTGCGCGCCCACCTTGTAGATGGCGCCGAGGTCTTTGTTGCCGGAAGTGAAAGTCATGGCGCCGAACGCCAGGCGGGAAATCAGCAGGCCGGTCTGGCCAAGCGTGGTGTATTGCAAGATGGGTCTCCTGACGGACGAATGAAGTGGGATGCGACAAACGGCAAGAAGAACAGGTTATGTATCTTCGGAGAAACTTTTTGAAATTGTACAATATTCCCGCCGGCGGTATCAACAGGCCGTTCATTGCGCACCTCCTTTTGAATCCTCGGTAAACTGCTTATTTAGGAGCGCCAGTCCGACATCGGCCTAGTCGTGCATCTGGAGGGACGGCCGGAACTTGATAATCTACCGGGGATGGATAAGCTGAATAGTAGTAGAACTGAAATTCTGCGAAACAAATGAAATCCATCCCAAAAGCAGCCTGTGCCGCAATTTTCCTTGCAGTATTAACAGGCTGCGCCTCCCCCAAGCTGACAGTTGACGACGGCCGAAAACTCGATGAAAAGCTATTGGTGGAAATGAAAACCTATGGCGCAGGCGCGGCAGCGATTCGACCGGCCATCATCAAGACGGCTGCTTTGAACGACAAAAATTGCAGCATTCAATTCGAGTTGCCGTTCGAAGTGCTGACGAGTTATGGCTTAAAAGACGATGTAAAAGTTGCCTGGGTACGTAGCTTGGGGGTGAACGAGAATTTATCGGTTATCGCCACCGACGGTTCCGCAAACATCTCTGTGGGCGATGTCGTCACGGAAGTCGATGGCTACAAGAACAGCAATACCCCCAAGATGCTCGATAAGTTGATGGAGCTGCGCGACAGTGGCCGGTCGTTCAAGCTGAAGTTCGCTGCGGGCAAAGAGTTGACCATTACGCCGATCACGGTATGTCGAGGGCATGTTCTTGTCGCGCCACCTTTTGCGGCGGCTACGCAAGACTACAATTGGACCGCCGTAGTGCATCCTCAGGAAGTGTTCCGGCAGCCGCTGACTCCGGACGAAGCCGCCTGGGTGGTGCTTTGGACGCAAGGACTGTCTGAGGAAGGCGGCGCCAGGATGAAGACATATTCCTATTTTGTCGGCGCCGCAAAATGGTTCGGTATCGCTGCTGGCGTTGCGACGGGTGGCGCAGCGCTTGCGGCCGGCGGCGCTGGTGCGGCGGCAGCCACTGGTCAATTCGCTGGTGGGGTTGTGGCAGGCAAAGCCGCTGCTGTAGCAACAGATGCTGCGACAACCAGAGGCTCGCTTTCCGGTATCAACGGTATTGCTGGCGGCGTATTCGATAAAGCAGACAAGTGGGCTTTTAAAAACATCAGGAAACTGGGCATGAATCCTCGGGCTGGATTGACGCTGCATGAAAAGATGGTACATGAAGGCGTCGTCGGCAACGCATTCGCGCTGGATAAGGAAAGATTGGCCAAGATGAAGGCTCTGATTGCTCAACTGCCGCAAGAGCCTCATGCTGTTCAGGCATCCTTGGCCGACACTGCTCATGCAGACACGGCCGTTACGCGTGCCGAGTCCTTGAAAACCGCTGCCCCAATTGCACCGGCCAACTCTGCGATTGCGCCCGCGGATGCGCGGTCGGTTGAAACGCTGGATGTGCGAGATGCGCCTGCTGAGTAATTGTCTTTGGGATTAACGAGGTGTTTTAAAGATTGAGAAAGTAAACTGGTGCAAGTGCTAAGAACGCGGCGCCTGCTTGCAGCGCCAGCACCAGTAACGCGTACCTGGGAGTCTGCGGCAGCCGCCTGATCGCGAAAAATGCCACGATCGGTAGCTGTGCCACCATGAGTAGCTGAAAGATATGGGCCGCAGCCCCCTCATCGGCCTCACGGACAGCGCCGGACATGACGACGTGACCAAGCACGACAGTGAGGGCAAGGAACGACATTGCCACCGGAAGAAAGGCGCTCGGCTGCTTAATGATGGTTGGAAAATTCATTAGATAAGTGCCCCTTTCGGATAACTCGATTTTCGCCGATTCCCAAAAAAAACAAAGCTTTTTTGCCCAAATCCGGAAGTCTCATTCTAATGGTACTCACGCGCACCGAAGGCCCATTATCGAGGAGCGAGAGCATTGCAGCGGCGCACGGCCGTAGAGATGCAAAGTGGAGGAATTAAACCCGGTGTCAAACCACCTTGTCAGTAATGCGAACGTGAGCATCGGTGATGTGGAAGCCATGCTTCTCGATGTCGTCCAGACACTCTCCCGAGTCAACGCCCGGAGTAGGTTTGTCTCGGCTCAGTTCTACCGGCTTAAATAAAACCCAGGGAGCGAACTGCGCAGACAGATTCGCCCCCGTCGCGTCTGCCGTAAAACCGAACACCCGACCGGGTCCCCGAAAAATATAGACAAGCATTGCATTCACTCCTGTGATGGAAAATCCCTTTGTCCGCTTTGGCATGGTGGTGGCTTCGGATCAATCCATGACGAAGGAAACACGGGCAGCCCACGTCGATGGGACAAAACCGCATAACGCTTCTTTTAGCGCCAACTGCTTTGACCACTCGATAGTAATCTGCGTTTTTCTCTCTGGCAACTAAGTTAATCCAGACATAATAATCTGGAACCAGTTAAATCGTCCTCAAAATCTTAACGACCCATGGAAGAGCCCTGTTCATAATTGGATAGCTGTCTCAATTCCTCGACGACCGTTGACCAAGCCTTACTAATCGGATCGATAAGTGCGAAATGCCCGATGTCTTTCAGTCGAACCAGGCGGGTCTTTGGATGGATGGCCAGGTAAGACTCTGAAATGACGAGCGGGACGGTAGCATCTTCTTCCCCATGTACGATAGTGACGGGCACCGCAGGTGAGTCCAGTTGGCATGAGTCGATATCGGAACGATCTATCGGCGCCGCGCCAAGAAAATCCACTACTGCGCCACTGCCGAGGTTTTGCTCGTGTGCGAGCCGGAGGTCCGCTATGGGTGCAAGCGCCAGTATCCCGTACAGACCAGGTCCTGTGTACGCTGCCGCAGCCCACAGAGCTAGATAACCTCCTGCGGAATTGCCGATCAAGATGATGCGGCCGTTGTGTTGCATCACCGCCGACGCGAGATCCTCGATAACGGTGGCAATATCATGCAGTGTTGAGTCGGGATCGCCCGGGATTCTCCGGTACTCCGCCGTGGCAACCGTCCAGCCCTCGGAAGCAAGCGCTGCTGCCATGGATGCGCTCTCTGCACGATCATACTTCGGTCGCCAGAACCCTCCATGCAGCAGCACCAGGAGAGGCCGGTGCGCAGCGCGGTGGCCGCCGAAGCGAATATCGACGACCTGATCACTTTCAGCACCGTATGCGAGAACCTGATCTGGTGAGGTTGCAGGCCGCGTCAGAATTGATAGATCTTCAGTCAAGGTGGTGCCTCTGCATGGTGGGTCACACAACGATGTGTCGGCGACGGGCGTTAGAAAGAATTGTCGTATGTTGCCATAAGGGGAAGTGGCATGACAACACGTAATTTGCCACCGCAGATAGCACAGGCTCCCATCACAGACATCACCGGAATCGTCCACTGAACGTCCTGTTTTTAGGCACTGTTTATAAGTCGCGTTCGCAATTTTACGACATCTTTATATACGTTCAACTAGACTGAATTCATCAGAGAAATCAATGAAGGCCGTGCCATATCATGCGTTGCGCTGGTGCACGTGGCGTGACGTCGGCGGCATGAAGTCAAAGATGACCGTGCGCGGCACAGACAACGTTCAATCGGAACCGGCGGATCCGGACTCGTGTTCCCGCACGCACTATCGAGACATCATTCATTGAGATCCAAAAGGAGAATGTCATGCGCATGGAAAAATGGGAAAACTTCTTCAGAATGCATCTGCCCTTCGTCAGCGCAACCGGGCCTGTCAAGACCGCAGTAGAGGCGCGCTTGCCTTACCGGGTGGTGACGCTATGCAGCATCGGCGACGCGGCACTGGTGGAGCAATTAATACGACAGCAGCTGCGCAATGCCCATGTAATCCAGTACCATCGCAGCAAGCCGATCGGCAAAGGCAATCTGACCAACATCACGATAGAAATACTGTGCTCGATCAGCGAGCGCGCCGACCTCGTGCAACTGGTCTCCCGGCTGGGGTTGGAAAAAAATGTGCGCAGCGTGCGCTGGGAGAGCATCCCGAACAAGTTGCTGGCATAGCGGCGGCTTCCTGCTTTGCGATGCCCATGTTCACTCACTCCAACTTCCACACATACTGCAGTCGCGTCGCGGACTGCACCGGCTGCCCATCCGCCATGGCCGGCGTAAAGTGACAAAGACTCCAAGCCTTCAGCGTCGCTCTATCCAGCTCTTTAAAGCCGCTGCTCTTTTCAATCACCGCATCCACCACCCTGCCGTCGGTGCCGATGATCAGCTTGACGTCCACGGTGCCCTGCTCCTCGTTGCGTAAAGAATTTCTCGGGTATTCCGGCTTTTCACAATTCCCGGCGACTCTCGCGCTGGTATGTGCCGGCGGTCCAGGCGCTTGCGTGGCGGCAGGCGACGGTTGCGCTACGGAGGTGGGCAGATCATTGGTCGGCGGCTTGACATTGCTGACGGCGGCAATCGTGTTTTCCTGCGGCTGCGGCTGCACCTTGACCTCTGGCGGCGGTACGTAAGGCGGTGGCGGTGCGGCTGTTTTCGGGGTTGGCGGCGCCGGTTTTTCTGGTGCGGGCGGCGGTGGCGGCGGAGGTATTTCGGCGACGATCGTGGCGATCACCGGCTCTTGAATGACATCAACGACTTTACGGGCCAAGCCAGTCACCAGTGCATACACGACCACCATATGCAAAAAGATTACCGCGCCGACACCGACCAGTTTCCTGCCGGGCCGGCTGCCATCCACTGTGAAATCCATTGAAGGACTCCGGTCTGTCAGACTGATTTCCCGCAATCCTGTTAGCGGCGGATCAACCACGTTTTAGCCGCCGGCATTCTGCGCCGACACGCCAATTTCTTATCGGATTGCTCACTTTCATACTAGCAGCTTAGCTGCAACAGTAAAGGCGCCCGACAAGAAATTGTTGCCGGATTGGACGCTCAGTCCACCACAAACAGTTTGGCGCCGGCCTCAGTAAAAGAGCGGTGCGGCTCGGCGCCGTCTGCAACCTGATAACTCATTCCAGCCTTCAACAGGAATTTACGGCCATCTTCGAGTTCGGTGTGCAATTCACCTTCAAGACAAAACAGGATATGCCCTTTGCTGCACCAGTGATCGGCCAGGTAACCCGGCGTGTATTCGACCATGCGCACGCGAATGCCGCCGAAATGGCGGCTGCGCCAATAGGCCATCCCTGTTTCGCCTTTGTGTTCGGTACGCTCAACCGCTTCCCAGTCGGTAGTGCCGAACGGGATATCCGCCATCTTCATGTTTTTCCTTTTATTTGTGCTTGGTTATTTATGCTGCAGTTCAAGGCCGCTCGACTAGCCGCAGATCATCGGTAGCGATGGCGCAGGCAGAGGGTGCTACCGTCACCCGCCCGCGATTACGCAGCATCACCAGTTCGGCCAGCACCGATACTGCAATCTCGGCCGGTGAGCGACTCAGGATAGACAAACCGATGGGCGCATGCAAGCCTTGGATTTGCGCGGGAGTCAGGTCCAGCATCAGCAGCCTTTCCTTGCGCGCCTCGCTGCTGGCCATCGAGCCGATGGCGCCGACATAAAAAGCATCGGTCTTGAGCGCCTCCATCAACGCCATGTCATCGATTTTCGGATCATGGCTGAGGGTGACGATCACTGTGCGGCGATCCGGCTTGAAGGCCAGCACCGCATCGTCCGGCATGCCGTCCAGCCAGGTGACGTCGCCGGCTTGCCAGTTGCGGCGCTGCTCTTCGCGCGGATCGTTGAGGTAGACCGAGAAATCCAGCGCCGGCGCCATCTGCGCCAGATATTCCGAAACCTGGCCGGCGCCAATGATCAGCAAGCGCCAGCGCGGGCCGAATACCTGCAGCAATTCCTGCTCATCGAAATGCAGGGCGAAATCGGCGTCGGTAGCTTCGATCCTGGCCTCGCCGCTGCGCATGTTCAGGCGCCGTTGTACCAGCTTGCGGCCGGCGACGGCGTCCAGCAGCGGCGTCAGCGCGGCGGCGTCATGCAAGGGTTCAATCACCAGTTCCAGCGTGCCGCCACAGGGCAAGCCGAAACGCTGCATCTGTTCGGCGCTGATACCGTAACGCACCAGCTCGATCCGCTCGGGAAAGGCGACGGCAAAGCGCTGCATCAAGTCATCCTCGATACAGCCGCCCGAGACCGAGCCGGTAAATGCGCCATCGTCAGTAATCGCAAACAGCGAACCAAGCGGGCGCGGGGCCGAACCCCAGTTGCGCACCACTGTAACCAGGGCCACCCGCCGCCCTTGCTGCAACCAGCTGACGGCGCTTTTTAGTACTTGATAATCGACTGCATTCATGACTTGTTTGATCCCCACCCGATCCATTTTTGGATTTTTATCAGTGTAATGAAAAACAGGATCAGCCGCTGACACGGCCGATCCTGTTCTGAAACCGCCTGGCGCAAGTTAATGCGCCGTTGTCAGCCGCAAGGCTTTGATCCGCTCTGGCGTGATATCGGCAGCTTGACCGCCCCAGGCGGCGCGCAGGAAATTGGACAGCTGCGCCAGTTCCTTGTCGCTCAGTTGACCGCTGAACCCTTGCATATCCTGCAGGCTTTCGGTGCCGGGGAATTTCTGCGCTTCAATCCCGTCCAGCATGGTCACGATCAGGTTATGCGGATCGGCGTTGCGCACCGTCGAATTGCCTTTCATTGCCACCGCCACATGCGGCTTGCCCTCGCCCTGGAAACCATGGCAACCGGCGCAGACTGCCGTGTACAGACGCTTGCCGGCGTCCAGCTCGGTGGCGTCGGCGCTGATGGCCTTGACTGGTTGCGGCGGCAACGGCTGGTCGCCCAACAGATAGGTGGTGACTGCGTTCAGATCGTCCTTGCTCAGGTATTGCGTGCTCAGATGCACCACCGGGAACATCTCGCCATAGGCCGATCCCTGGGGCGCGATGCCGGTAGCGAAGAAGGTCTGCAAATCCGCCGCAGTCCAGCCGACCGCAGCCAGACCGGCAGGCGTGATATTCGGCGCGGCAACCCGCCCGAGCGCGGCGCCGGCCAGCGGTTTGGACAAATCGAGTTGCCCGAAAACACCGCGTGGTGAATGGCATTCGGCGCAGTGGCCGAGCGCATTGGCCAGATACTGGCCGCGCAGCCAGCCGGCGGACTGACCGGCAGAAGCATCGCTCAGCGAATTCTTCAGGAACGGTACATTCCAGAACATCATGCCGAAGCGCATGTTGTACGGAAATTTCAAATCCGCTTCCTTGCTGGCAACCGCGACCGGCTTCTGCGCCATCAGGTAGGCGTAGATGGCGTCGCTGTCGGCGCGTGTCATCGAGCGATACGAGGTGTACGGCATGGCTGGGTACAAATGCTTGTCCGGCGTCACGCCGTCATGCAGCGCTTTGTAGAATTGATCCGCACTCCACTTGCCGATGCCGTGTTGTTTGTCCGGCGTGATGTTGGAGCCATAGAACTTGCCGAACGGCGAAGCCAGTTCGACCCCGCCGGCAAACGCAGCGCCGCTGGCGGTCGTATGGCAGGCGGCGCAATCGGCGGCCTTGGTCAGGTAACGGCCAAGGGCCAGCTGATCGGCGCTACCCGGCTTGGGCGTGCTTTGGCTGCTGGCTTGCGCGGCTTGGCTGCTGTCATCGCAAGCGCTCAGCAAAGCCGCCGCCAGCAGCGGCGCAGCCACGATGCACAATGCCTGGCGGAGATATCGGCGCTTAGTCATCACTTGGCGTCCTTTACCAGTCCCGGCGTCGCCAGCGCGACTTCCTTGACCGCCTCGAAGTAGCGTACATAACCGGTGCAACGGCAGATGTGATCGTTCAGTCCATTGGTGATGGTTTGATCGAGCTGGTCCTTGCTGACCGGCTGCCGTTTCAATTTCTCTAGCAACACCGTCGCCGCATTGACGAAACCCGGCGTGCAATAGCCGCACTGGAAACTGTAGTGTTCCAGGAATTTCTGCTGGATCGGCGACAACGCCACTACCTCGCCCTGCGCATTGCGCTGGGCGTGGCCTTCCACCGTGCGCACTTTCTTGCCTTCGAAAAAATGCGCGCCGGTGATGCAGGAGCGCACTTCTTCGCTAGTGCCGTCCGGTTTGTCGAGAATTACCACGCAGGCGCGGCAAACGCCCTGGCCGCAACCCAGGCGGGAGCCGGTCAGGTCCAGGTATTCATGCAGGAAATCGATCATCATGATGCCTTCCGGCACCGGCACCGGGCCGACCGGCTTGCCGTTGATATGCATGGTGATGGGGTGGATAGTCATGCTCATGCCAGAGCCTCCTGAATATTTTGTTGGGTCACCGGCAGATCGGTGAAACGATGGCCGATGGCGTGGGCGATGCCGTTGACGATGGCGCCGACCACCGGGATCATCACCACTTCGGCGATCCCTTTGGGCGGATCGGTCTCGGTCAGCGGCGGCAGCACCTCGCCGGTCTGGCTCCAGACCGCGACATCCTTGGCGCGCGGCAGCTGGTAGCGGTTGAAGTTCCAACTGCCGTTGCCGGGCCCGTCTTCATAGAGCGGCAGAAATTCATGCAAGGCGTGGCCGATACCCATCGCCAGGCCGCCTTGCAGCTGGCTGGAAACCAGTTGCGGCGATAGCTGATTGCCGCATTCCACGATCGAATGATGGCTCAGCAACTCAACCTTACCGCTGGCTTCATGCACCGCCAGTTCGACCAGCGTGCCGACCGCGCTGTAGTAAGTCACGGCAGCGTTGTTGCGCTGGGTCGGCGGGATGAATACCTTCTTGCGGTTGAGCACTTCGTAACCGCCGGCGGTGCTCATTTTGGCCTTGCGCGTCTGGTCCGCGCCTGCGCCATATTGCAGCGACAAGCCATCTAGCGGCACCCTGACCAGATTGCCGAGAATCTCGAATTCGGCTTCGGTCCATTGCCAGCGATTGAAGACGTGCACGGTGGCGCCGGTGACCAGTCCCAGCTCATGGGCTTTCTTCACCAGTTGCTCGTAGGGCAACGCTTGCAGGCCGGCGGCGGACAACTTGCCGTCGATCCAGCGTGCATCCTCTACCCGCACCACCAGCGGCGCGGCCTGGCCGCCGCCTATGCCCTGGCTCCAGATTGCCATCGCCGCCGGCCACAGGCCGTGCATGAAGACAATCCGCGCCGCTTCACGCGTGCTGTGGCTAAAGTAAAAAGCAGAATTGGTAGCGCTGGATGGCGAGAAATATCCCGGCGACCAGCGCGGATTGGCAGCCAGCTTGTCTTGCTCGGCCTGGCTCATGATGTAAGGATCGCCGCTGGTGATCACCGGCAGATCGGCCCAGTCGGTGACGGAGGTGCGCACTTCATGCGCCGGCTTGCCCAGCCATTTGGCGCAGGCGATGGCCTGCGAGGTCGACATGCCGGTGCCGATTTCGGCGCCGCTGTGCGACAGATGGATCTGGCCGTCGGCGCTGATTTCGACTTTGGCAAACGAGGCCTCGGCGCCGGTGCCGAAATCCTTCTGCACGCAGGCAAAGCCGACGCCATAGCGATAGCCGGGATGACCGATTTCGTACTCGGCTTTTTTCTTGGCGCGATTGATCCACAGAGGATGGTTCTTGGCTTTCTGCAACACTTCATCGACCCGGATCGCCCCGGCCGGAATCGCGCCCTGGGTATTTTTCATGCCGGAGCGCAGCGCATTCTTGAGGCGGAAATCGATGGCGTCGAGGCCGAGTTTTTCAGCCATTTCGTCGATCATCATTTCGGTCGCCGCCATGCTTTGCAGCGTGCCGTAGCCGCGCGCGGAACCGGCGTCAATCGCCCGACTGGCGATGGCGACAGCGGCCAGATCGTTTTTCGGGAAATAGTAAATCGATTGCGCTGCGGTTGCGCCCACCATCGCCACCGATGGCGAGAAATTGGCGCGGCCGCCGCCGTTGGCTTCGAACTCGCCCTTGAACGATTGCAGCAGACCGGTCTTGCGGTCGACCGCGATGCGGTAATGCATCTTGAAGGCGTGGCGCTTGATCGAGGTCTGGAATTGTTCGTAACGATCATTGGCCAGGCGCACCGGCTTGCCGTCGGCGTAAAGCGAGGTCAGCAGGCCGTAGAACGGGAAATTGTAGTGATCCTTGGAGCCGTAACCTACGGTATAGCAAGGATGCAGGAACAGTTGCTTGAGCGGGAACTTGCCCTTCTTCAGCATCTCGATGGCGCTCTCCACCACTTCGCCCGGCGACTGCGTCGGCACCACCATGTGCAGCGCCTGGCTGCTGCTGTCGTACCAGCAATTGGCGTTATCCGGCTCCAGCGCGGCGGTATCGATCGACTGCGTATTGTAGTTGCGTTCCATGACCAGCCAGTCGGCCGGCGGGTGATCCAGCTGTTCCTGGATCTGCGCCGCATAAAACATACCTTGCTCGCCCAGCTTGCCGTGTTCCTGGCCGTCCGGCCATACCGGCTGGTGCTTGCGCATCATGCTTGGGAACACCGGCGCATTCTTCAGGCTGGAGAAAACATCGTCGTCGAAGGAGGTGGCGCCGCCCACCCGCACGAAGCGGAAAGTGCCCCAGGGATCGCGCTCCAGCGGCCCGCTGACGGGGCCGTACTGGATCACTTCATCCTTGAATTGCAGCTTGTCTTTGGCAAAACGGAAGCGGGCGAAATCGTTATAGATCAGGATCGCTACCGCATGCCCCAGATAGGCAGCGGTCTTGCCGGCCGGCAGCAGCATGTCTTCGCCGTAAAATGCCGGGAAAGCCAGGCCGTCGCGCGCCAGATCGGCGGCAGTGACCACCCGGTCCGGTTTCAATTCGTCGCCGAGCAGGCTGAGGTCGAAGCCGAGGAAGTTGCGGTCGGCCTTGGTGGCTCGCAATATAAAGGCGTGCGCCTGCTGATTCGGCCAGTGCGGCATGTCACGAGCGCGGACGTCGCGTGCGAACACTTTTGCACCGGTCACCTTGGCAATGCCATCGATACGGAATTTGACCTGACCGTTGCTGCTGTCCCACTGGATAGGCGTCAGGATTTTTTCTTCAAACAGAGCGGCAAATGCTTTGCCGCCCATGGGCGCCACGTAAACCGCGACTCCAGCCACCACGCTGGCCTTCAAAAAACTGCGACGCGAAAGGTCGAGTTTTGTCATGTATTTCTCCTCAAAAACCAAGGAGCATCCCAACCGTCGTCGCTAGCGGTTGTTGCAGATGCTCATCGGATCCATCAAAAGCCCCTGCCGGGCATTCATCTGGGGGTCGGGATTGTAAGCTGTTACAGAATAAACAACATCACGGAAATGACATGGTGGGAATAATAAATTTAATAAGTCTGGCGCTTGCGTTCTTTGACAATTTGCTCCTTGAATGAATAAAAAGCAATCTCAAGGGATAGCAGCCGGCTCACCAGCCGACTCACAACCGCTCGGTCTCGCCGCTCTTCGGCTGCCACTTCATCAGGCGTTTTTCGATCATCCCCACTACCGTATCGAGCACCAGCGCAAACGCCGTCAGCACCAGAATCCCGGCGAACACGGTGTTGATGTCGAAGCTGCCTTCGGCTTGCAGGATCAGGTAACCGACGCCACGTGCCGAACCGAGGTATTCACCGACGATGACGCCGACGAAGGCCAGCCCGACCGAAGTATGCAAGCTGGAAAACACCCAGGAAGTGGCCGACGGCAGGTACACCGTGCGCAACAGCTGGCGCTGGTTGGCGCCCAACATGCGGGCGTTGGCCAGCACCACCGGACTGACTTCTTTCACGCCTTGATAGACGTTGAAGAACACGATGAAAAATACCAGCGTCACCGCCAGCGCCACCTTGGACCAGATGCCGAGCCCGAACCACATCGCAAAAATCGGCGCCAGGATCACTCGCGGCATGGCGTTCGAAGCCTTGATGTAGGGGTCCAGGATAGCCGAGGTCAGAGGCGACAAGGCCAGCCACAAACCGACGCCCAGGCCGAGCACCGTGCCGATGCCGAACGCCAGCATGGTTTCGGTCAGGGTCACCAGCAGGTGCGAATAAATCTCCGCCGGGAACGTCAGGGTGAACCAGGTATGGTCACCGAAGCCGACTTCCACCGCGCCGCTACCGACCGTAAACCATTGCCAGATCCGTTGCAGCACCTTGATCGGCTCGCCGAAGAAAAATGCGGTTTGCGGATTGCGCGTGGCCAGGTGCCAGATGGCGAAAAATATCAGCAGCACCAATACTTGATAGACGCGCAGATTCTTATAATTCGGCTTGATGACTTTCCACATGATCCTGTTTTATCCCTGTATTTTTCTGATGCCCGGTTTGCGCTTAACAAACGCAGCTAACTGGGGTCAGAGTGAACTTTCTGCGCGCTTTTTGCAGAAACTTCACTCTGACCCCACTTAGCGGGCTACGGAGTAGCTGCCTCATCGTTAAAAAGAACAAAACCACCCAGTGCGCCCTGTCTTTCTCCGAATCCGTCATGTGGGGTCAGAGTCAAGTTTCGCGATGAAACACTGCGAAAGTTGACTCTGACCCCAGATGACTAAGAGCGGCTGCCCACTGGCCGCCAATTAAGCAATTTTCTTTTGCTGCTGATAACCCTTCAGCACCTCATCGCGCAACACGCTCCAGATCTGCTGGTGCAATTCGACGAAGCGCGGCTCGTTGCGGATTTCCGCCACATCGCGCGGCCGCGGCAGGTCGATCACGAACTCACCGATCGGATGCGTGCCCGGCCCGGCCGACAGCACCACTACCCGGTCCGACATGGCGATCGCTTCGTCCAGATCGTGGGTAATGAACAGCACCGCCTTGCGCTTGGCGCTCCATAGCTCCAGCACCTCGTTTTCCATCAGTTGCCGGGTCTGGATATCCAATGCCGAAAACGGTTCATCCATCAGGATGATGTCGGGATCGAGAATCAAGGTCTGCGCCAGCGCCACGCGCTTGCGCATGCCGCCTGACAATTGATGCGGGTAACGATCGCCAAACCCTTGCAGGCCGACGCGCGCCAGCCATTCTTCGCCCAGCTGGCGCGCACGGGTTTCATCGGTCTCCCGATACTGCAAGCCGGCGATGACGTTTTGCAGCGCGCTGCGCCACGGCATCAGGGCTTCGGCCTGGAACATATAACCGGCGCGCCGATTGATGCCGAGCAGCGGCTCGCCAAATACCTTGACGCTGCCGGACGAGGGCTGCAGCAAACCCGCGCCTACATTCAGCAGGGTCGATTTGCCGCAGCCGGTGGGGCCGACCACGGAGACGAATTCGCCCGGCGCTATCGACAAGCTGGTGTCAGCCACTGCGGTGTAGCGCTGGGAACGGTCGTCTTTGGAGATGAAGGTACAACTGACGTTGTCGAGATGGAGAGCAGGAGTCATGGGAGTTGGAGTGGCTTGTTGCTGCTGCCGGGGTCGGGCCGCGGCCCGTCTGAATATGCGGGGACAGAGTATCCGGTCTTGATGACTGTCTTTACCCTGCCCCGTATTTTTCTCGGATTTTCCTCGTATTTTGCTCGTATATTATTTGTACTTCGCGTTGGCCTTCTTTACAAACTCATTGGTATAAGTTTGCGACAGATCGATATTCTTGCCGGCCAGCTCGGGATCGAATGCTTCCAATGTGCGCAGCGCGACTTTCGGACCAGCCTCAGGGATGGTGCCATCCGGCGACAACGCCTCGCGCACTTTATTGAAAGCTTCGAGATACAAGGCGCGGTCGCCTAGCTGATAGCTTTCCGGCACCACTTTGGCGATGTCCGACGGGCCGGCTTTCTGCAGCCATTTCAGCGCGCGCACCATGGCGTTGGTCAAGGCCTGGGTGGTATTCGGATATTTCTTGATGAAATCGGCGGAGGCGTACAGGGTCGCGGCCGGCATCGGGCCGCCGAATACGGCATTGGTGTCTTTCAATGTGCGCGTATCGGAGATGATCCTGATCTCGTTATTCTGCTGCATCATGGTGATCAGCGGATCGAGATTGACGATCACATCGATAGAACCGGAGCGCAGCGCCGACAACGCACCGGCCGAAGCGCCGACGCCGATGTACGACACATCGGTCGGCTTCAAACCGCCCTTGGCCAATACAAAATTGGCCATCATGCTGGTCGACGAACCCGGTGCGGTGACACCGATCTTCTTGCCTTTCAGATCGGCAATCGACTTGTAGTTAGGCATGGTCTTGTTGGATACGCCCATGACGATTTGCGGCGCCCGGCCTTGCAGCACAAACGCGGTGATGTGCTGATTCTTGGCCTGCATGCTAATGGTGTGCTCGAAGGCGCCGGAAACCACGTCAGCGCTGCCGCCGACCAACGCCTGCAACGCTTTGGCGCCGCCGGCGAAATCGGAAATCGTCACATCCAGGCCTTCATCCTTGAAATAACCGAGCTGCTCGGCAATCGTCAACGGCAGGTAATAAAACAGGTTCTTGCCACCCACCGCGATCGCCACTTTGGTCTTCTCTGGGGTCTGGGCAAACAACTTGCCGTTGAATGTCAGATAACCGGCCAGGAACAAACACAGGGCGATGCCAAACTGCTTCCAGCTGAACTTCATATTGTCTCCTCGTATATCCAGGGTTATTTCACTACTGTTGTTGTCAGCAATGCTTCTTTTTCTCTGCCATCTTGATGTGGCTGTTTGGAAACTGGGTTACTTACGGGTTCTATGATAATGCCGCCCGCATGAAAATTAACAGCTGGTAACTATTATATTTGTGGCATGGGTCATCTCGTCAGGTCGAACGTCGATCCAGCATCGCCCTTGCAATAGTGCCGGCGTCGACGTATTCCAGCTCGCCACCCACCGGCACGCCTCGCGCCAGGCGGCTCACTTGCAGGCCGCGGGCTTTCATGGTTTCGCTGATGTAGTGGGCGGTGGCTTCGCCTTCGTTGGTGAAATTGGTCGCCAGCACGACTTCCGTCACCACGCCATCGGTGGCGCGGCTGATCAGTTTGTCCAGCTGGATGTCTTTCGGGCCGATGCCGTCCAGCGGCGACAAACGCCCCATCAGGACAAAATACAAGCCCTTGAAAGTCAGGGTCTGCTCGATCATCAATTGGTCGGTGGGGGTTTCCACCACGCACAGCAAGCTCGGATCGCGCTCCGGATCGAGGCAGGTTTCGCATACCTCGTTCTCGGTGAAGGTATTGCACAGCGCGCAATGGCGGATCTGCTCGACCGCCTGGGTTAACGCCCGTCCCAGCAAGGCCGCACCGTCGCGGTCATGCTGCAGCAAGTGATAAGCCATGCGCTGTGCCGATTTGGGACCGACACCGGGCAGATGGCGCAAGGCTTCGGTGAGTAAGGTAAGACTGGAAGGAGTTTTCACGTCATGCCTTGAATCATGCTGCTATCGAAAATGCTGCAGTCGAAAATGCGGTTGATCAGAATGGCAGTTTGAAGCCGGCCGGCATGCCGGCAGTCAGGCCCGACATTTTTTCTGCCGACAGTGCTTCAGCTTTACGCACTGCATCGTTGAAGGCGGCAGCCACCAGATCTTCCAGCATGTCCTTGTCGTCAGCCAGCAAGGAAGCATCGATAGCGACCCGTTTGACGGCGTTTTTACAAGTCATCACGACCTTCACCAGGCCAGCGCCGGATTCGCCTTCGACTTCGATCAAGGCCAGTTGGTCTTGCATCTTTTTCATGTTGTCCTGCATAGCCTGGGCTTGTTTCATCAGCCCTGCCAGTTGGCCCTTCATCATGGTGCTTCTCCTATAAAAACAAGATAATTTATCTGGTGTTTCAAATGGCAGACAACGCTACTCTGATCCGCCTTGCTGCTTGCTGCGTTTTTTGCTACATTTTTTGCTACATCAGCCCAATGGTTTGATAGACCCCGGCACAATCGAAGCGCCGAACTCGCGCATCATGCTCTGAATAAAGGGATCGTTTTGCGCGGTCTGTTCGGCTAGGCGCTGGCGTTCTGCCTGCGCCGCCAGCATCTGCGCATTGGCCGTATGGCGGACCGGACCGAGTTCGGTTTCGACCTTGACCGGACGGCCGAAATGCTCGCTCAGCGCAGCCTCCAACTTATCAACACTGCCGGCCGAACGCAAGGTATCGAAAGGAATCCGCAGATGGAACTGCGCCGCTGCGCCGCTGCTGTCGGATTTGATCAGCTCGCTCTGCTGCGCCAGCTGATGCGCCACGCCGCGCACCGCCAGAGTGGACGCCAGCAACGGCCAGTTGCCGTCCCAGTTCAGATTCGGATCGGGCTGCAAGACCAGCGGCGGCAGCGGCTCTGGCGCAACTGCCGGCTGCGGCGCTACGGCTTCGGGGCGCACAGCCTGACGGCTGTTGTTGGCGGCAGGCGAGCGCTGCGGTGCAGATTGTGAATACGATTCAGTTTTTTTTTCAGCCGCCGAACTGGAAAATTCGGTATCCGGTAAATCCGTCGGCAGCGGAATCTCCTCTTCCCACGGCGGCACGGAAGAATTTTGCGGCGCTTGCTGTACATAAGCCGGCGCCGCAGGTTTGACTTCCACCGCGACTGCCTGAGTGGCTGGTGCTACCGGCGCCTGGCTGGGCTGCGGCCGCGCTGCCGCGCCACCCTTGCGGGAAGATGCGGCGCGCGCCGCTTCCAGCGCAGCTCTGGCCGGGCTCATGCCGCTGTTAGCGGGCGGCGCTACCGGCGCGCTGGTGCTGACCGGCGGCGGTGCACTGCTTAAACGCGCCGCAGCCGGCGCTGCTGCAGCCGGTGCTTGCGACGCGGCCGGACGAGGTGCCGGAGCCGACTGCGCTACCGCTGCCACCGGTCCAGCGCTAAGCTGAGGCCGCTGCCGGCTGACTGGCGGCGGCGTCACCGTGCTACCGTCGGCTTGCGGCCGGAACGCCAGCATGCGCAACAGGGTCATCGAGAAGCCGGCATATTCATCCGGCGCCAATCCCAATTCATTACGGCCGTGCACGGCGATCTGGTAAAACAGTTGTACTTCTTCGGCATCGAACAAGCCAGCCAGCCGGATCACGTCTTCGCGTTCCGGCAAATCGTCGGCCAGCGCCGCCGGCACGCTTTGCGCCAGCGCGACCCGGTGCAGCAAAGTGCCCAGGTCTTGCAGTGCAGCGCTATAGGACAGGCTGCGGCTAGCCATGTCGTCGGCCACCGCCAGCAAACCGGGACCATCTTTCAAGGCCAGCGCATCCAGCACGCGGATCAGGTAAGACTGGTCGAGCGCACCCAGCATGCCTTGTACCGCTTCCAAGGTGACTTTGCCGGCGGCGTAGGCAATCGCCTGATCGGTCAGCGACAGCGCATCGCGCATCGAACCGTGGGCGCCTTGCGCCAGCAAGCGTAAAGCCGGTGTTTCGAATTCGATCTGTTCCTGGCCCAGGATATTATCCAGATGGCTGATGATATGGCCGGGCGGCATCTGCTTCAGGTTGAACTGCAGGCAACGCGACAGCACCGTTACCGGGATTTTTTGCGGATCGGTGGTCGCCAGGATGAACTTGACATGTTCCGGCGGTTCTTCCAGCGTCTTCAGCATCGAGTTGAAGGCGTGGTTGGTCAGCATGTGCACTTCGTCGATCATGTAGACCTTGAAGCGTGCGTTCGACGGTGCATACACAGCTTGTTCCAGCAACTGCGCCATTTCATCGACGCCGCGATTCGAGGCCGCGTCCATCTCGATATAATCGACAAAACGCCCGGCGTCGATCGCCACGCAGGCTTCGCAGACGCCGCAGGGTGCTGCGGTAATGCCGCCGTTGCCGTCGACGCCGATGCAATTCAGCGATTTCGCCAGAATCCGCGACAAGGTGGTCTTGCCGACGCCGCGGGTGCCGGTGAACAGATAGGCGTGGTGCAAGCGCTGTTGCTCCAAGGCGTGCGTCAAGGCCCGTACGACGTGTTCCTGGCCGACCAGCGTATCGAAACTTCTGGGGCGATATTTACGGGCGAGAACTTGGTAGGACATAGGCGACGAATATGGGCTGCGGGTTGTTAAATACAAGCAGCATTTTACCTGACAGAAGAAGTTAACACGGTTTTAAAAAATTAAAGCGGGTTGGCTGCGCTCAGCGGCTGATTCAGCTTTGCCAGCTCGCGGCAATCCAACTCCGATTCAGGAACGAAGGGATTGAGTATAGTCTCTAAACAATTGCAAGACAGCAGCACCCGGAGCACCGGCGCAAGAGGTAAAGTCAGGAGATAAAGTCAAGCGATCCAGCCCAACAATAATCCAGGAGATCAATCATGCAAGGGCAAACCCATGAAGTGACCAATCAGGTGACTGAACTGTATGGCAACAATCTGTTCCTTGACGATGCCATCCTGCAAGCCGGGGTGCAGCGCTTGCAAGGGCAATGGCATGCCGACCAGCTGGCGCGCTACGGCGCTGAACTGGGCCGTAAGGAAACCTGGCAACTGGCTGAGCTGGCGAACCGCCATCCGCCCGAACTGAACACCTTCGATCGTCTCGGCAATCGTATCGACGTAGTCGATTTTCATCCCGCCTGGCATGCTTTGCTCGGCATGCTGCGGCGCGAAGGCCTGCACGCCCTGCCCTGGATCAAGCCGCACAGCGGCAGCCATGTGGCGCGCGCCGCCGGTTATTTCCTGCACGCCCAGGTCGAAGCCGGATCGCTCTGCCCGACCACCATGACCTTTGCCTCGATCCCGGTATTGCAGCAGGAACCGGCGCTGTTTGCCGCCTTGCAGGCCAAACTCTTGTCATGCGAGCATGACAGCCGCGATCTGCCGCTGGAACACAAGCACTCGATCCTGATCGGCATGGGCATGACGGAAAAACAAGGCGGCTCGGATGTGCGCAGCAATACTACGACGGCGACACCGCTGGAAGGCGGCGGCGGCCGTGGCGCCGGTTACCTGCTGACTGGTCATAAATGGTTTTTCTCGGCGCCGATGTGCGACGCCCACATGGTGCTGGCGCGCACCGAGATGGGCTTGAGCTGCTTCTTCGTACCGCGCTGGCAGCCGGACGGCAGTAAGAATCCGATACAGATACAGCGCTTGAAAGACAAGCTCGGCAACCGTTCCAACTCCAGCAGCGAAGTGGAGTTCCGCGACGCCTTCGGCATCATGGTTGGCGATGAAGGCCGCGGCATCCCGACGATTATCGAAATGGCCAACCACACCCGCCTCGATTGTGTCATCGGCGCCGCCGGCCTGATGCGCCAGGCACTGGTGCAAGCGCTGCACCACGCGCGCCACCGCAGCGCTTTCGGCCGTCACCTGGCAGAGCAGCCGCTGATGCAAAACGTGCTATCCGACCTGGCCCTGGAAAGCGAAGCAGCGACACTGCTGATGCTGCAACTGGCGAGCGCTTTCGACCAGCCCGACGATCCGCTGCAACGCGCCTGGCGCCGCATCGTCACACCCGCCGCCAAATTCTGGATTTGCAAGCGAGCGCTGGAATTCACCGGCGAATGCATGGAAGTCTGGGGCGGCAACGGCTATGTCGAAAGCGCTCCGATGGCGCGCTTTTACCGCGAAGCGCCGGTCAATTCGATCTGGGAAGGCTCCGGCAATGTGATGTGCCTGGATGTGCTGCGCGCAATTGAGCGCGAGCCAGCCAGCTTCGGCGCGCTGCTGGCGCAGTTGGGCGAGAGCGCCGGCGGCCACCCTGGCCTGCGCACCATGCTGGACGATTTAATGAAGGATCTGGCGGCTCCGGCCGAACAGCGCGAGATGCTGGGACGGCGTTTTGTACAGCGCCTGGTGCTGACGATTCAGGGCGCATTGATGTTGCAGCACGCGCCGACGGCCATCGCCGACGCCTTCATCGCCAGCCGCAGCGAGGCGATGGGTGGCAGAGTCTATGGAACCTTGGCGGCAGCGCATCTGCAGCAGCAGATTTTGCAGCGTACCTGGGCGCAGTAGGCCATGCTTCGCTACTTATTTCGCTACTTATTTCGCTAACTTATCGGCCTCAAAAAGAAAAACCGGCAATACCCTGAAGGAGTATTGCCGGCCAGCCTGCAAGCTGCTGCCGATTCAATGACCGCCAAACAACTTGAGAATATTCTGCTTCTCATCCTCTTGCGGGCTGGTTTCCGGTGTCGGTACAGGCATACCGTCCGGACCGATTTCGACAGGAGCGCCGTTACCTGCGCCCAATCCCAGCGAAGCGATGAAGCCATTGCCCGGCGTCATATTATCGAAGTAAAACTCATTGTTGATGGTGGTGACGCCATCCGGCATCGGCATTTGATATTGCGGCACGCCACGCAAGGCGCGCCCCATGTATTCGACCCAGATCGGCAACGCCAGTTGCGCACCGAACTCGCGGCTGCCCAGGCTCTTCGGCTGGTCGTAACCCATCCAGGCCACCGCCACCAGGCTGTTCTGATAACCGGCGAACCAGCCGTCAAAGGCGTCGTTGGTGGTGCCGGTCTTGCCGGCCAGGTCGGTCCGGTGCAATACATTGGTGCCGGCGCCGGTGCCGCGTTGCGCCACCGATTGCAGCAAGCTGGTCATGATGAAGCTGTTACGCGCATCCAGTACCCGCGTCGCATTCTGGCCGGCGATCTGCGGCTCGACCTTGGTCAGTACCGCGCGGCGTGAATCGGTCACTTGCGCAATCAGGTAGGGATTGACGCGATAACCGCCATTCGCCAGCACCGCATAGGCGCCGGCCAGTTGCAGCGGTGTGACCTGCCCTGCGCCCAAAGCCAGAGGCAGATACGGCGGGGTTTTGTCGACATCGAAACCGAAATGGCTGGTGACGAATTCCTGAGCGTATTTGACGCCGATCGCATCCAGCAAACGGATCGATATCAGATTCTTCGAGCGCTGCAAACCGGTGCGCAAGGGCATCGGGCCGTCGGGCTGATCGTCATCCTTCGGTTCCCAATTGCCCTGGCCGGGTGCGCCGGGGTAGGACACCGGGGCGTCGTTGACGATGGAAGCCGGTCCGAAACCTTTTTCCAGCGCCGCCGAATAAATGAAGGGCTTGAACGCCGAACCAGGCTGACGCCAGGCTTGGGTTACATGGTTGAATTTATTCTGGTTGAAATCAAAACCGCCTATCAAGGAACGGATGGCGCCGGTCTGCGGCGTCAGCGACACCATGGTGGCTTCGACTTGCGGCAGCTGGGTGATTTGCCAGCCTTTGGCGGTATTGATGACGCGTATCACCGAGCCTCTTTGAATCCGCAGATTCTTGCCGGCTTTCGAGCTCAGGGCTGAGGCCGCAAGGCGCAAGCCCTCGCCGCTGATGGTGACTGCGCTATCGTTGCGCAGCATCACTTGCACCTGCTTGGAGTCCGCGCTCAGTACCACGGCCGGTAAGATGTCGTCATTGTCCGGCTTATCCGCCAAGGCGTCTTCGATGGCTTGATCGCGCTCGTCGCCAGCGGCTGGCAATTCGATAGTCGCCTCCGGCCCGCGATAACCGTGGCGCCGGTCGTAATCCATCACACCCTTGCGGACTGCATCATACGCCGCCTGCTGGTCGGCGGCATTCAGCGTGGTGGTAACGCTCAAGCCGCGAGTATAGGTATCTTCCTTGAATTGCGCGTACAGCATCTGCCGCACCATTTCGATGGCGTACTCGGCGTGCACGCTGTAGTTATTACCCTTGGTCTTGACTTGAATATCTTCGGCCATGGCGTGATCGTATTGTTCCTGGCTGATGAACTTCAGATCGAGCATGCGTTTGAGGATATATTCCTGGCGGATTCTTGCGCGCTTTGGATTGACCACAGGGTTGTAGGCCGAAGGCGCTTTCGGCAAGCCGGCCAGCATCGCGGCTTGCGCCAACGTGATGTCCTTCAGGTCCTTGCCGAAATAGGTACGCGCGGCGGCGGCGAAACCAAACGAGCGCTGCCCCAGGTAAATCTGATTCATGTAGACCTCAAGAATCTGATCCTTGCTCAGCGCTGTCTCGATCTTATAGGCCAGCAGGATTTCATAGATCTTGCGGGTATAGGTTTTTTCGCTAGACAGGAAAACGTTACGGGCAACCTGCATGGTGATGGTGCTGGCCCCTTGCGAGGCGCCGCCATGCATGAGGTCGGTCAAGCCGGCACGCAAAATGCCGATGACATCAATGCCGCCATGCTGATAGAAACGCGCGTCTTCAATCGCCAGCACCGCATTCTTCATATCCGCCGGGATGTCGTCCAGCTTGACCAGGCTGCGCCGTTCCTCGCCAAACTCACCGATCAGGACATGGTCGGCGGTGTAAATGCGCAAAGGCACTTTGGGACGGTAGTCGGTAATCGCATCCAGGGGCGGCAGTTGCGGCGTCATGACTACCAGCGCGTATGTCAGCAACAAGCCGCCGATGACCAGGCCGGCCAGCAGCAGGCCACCAATGGTGAGCAACAGCGCGTGCGCTACGCCGCCCTTGGCGTTTTTCCCTGCCTGGCCAGAGCGGGAGTTCTGTGTATCTTGCTTGGATTTATTTGTTGATGACATAACAATATTCGAAGGAAATAGCCCTGTATCCTACAACATGCTGATGACAGGACCTCGAATGGCTACGAATTGTTACGAAGAATCGGTTACGAATCGGATACTCAAATGTACACACGTGTCGACTTGATCAATCAGTGCGGGAGGCCAACAGGGATCGAATCATCTGGCGCGTGGTGGCCGCAGCGATTTCCGGCGACTCCATCGGGAACAAGTGGCCGCCAGGAATCTGCTTGAAATATTTCCCGACCAGGCGCCTGGTCGCATCCAGCCCGGCTTGCCGGCATTCAACCGAGTCGACGCCGCCGACAAATCCGATGGGCACCGGGAAACCGCGTTTCAACAAATCGCCCATATTGTGCGGCAGGGTCCGGTAAACCGCTGTTTCGATATCGCGCCGGAAGCGCAGGACCATATTGCCCTGATCCTCTTCCAATCCGTAAGTAATATAGTCGCGCAATACTTCGGGCGCCCAGTTGGCAAACACCTGCTTGCCGGCGAAGTGCTGATAGGCGGCTTCTGCGCTCGGCCACAGGTTGCGCCGCTTGGCCGAAAACCTGGCTTGCGATACCCGCTTGTCCAGCCCCAGGGCCTTGGCGCCGCGCAACAGGCTGGCGCGCCAGCCAACTACTACCGGCGTGTCCAGCATCACCACGCAACTGACCAGGTCCGGACGCTGCTGCGCCGCCAGCAAGGCCAGGCCGCCGCCCATGGAATGGCCGACCAGGATCACCGGCCGGTCGTAACGCGCCGCCAGTTCATCGATCAATTCCTGCACCAGCGCCGGCCAGCCGTCGGTTACAGGGTATTTGGGATTGTGGGCGTGGATGTCGAGCGAGCGCACGTCGTAGTCGTGCCCCAGGAACTCAAGGAACTGCCGATAAGTCCCTGCAGGGAAACTGTTACCGTGGATAAAGTGCAAAATCGGGCGCATGGCATCAATCATAAATAAGACAGCGAAGCTGTTTCAACGGGTCATATTTAAAACCGAAAGCAGCGATGTTCCAAAGGGAATTTTAGAGCCGCGGCTCAGAACGAATGCCAAGGGCCATGCCGGATGCGCTATTGCGCAGGTGCGGAGAACATCTGCGCAATAGCTTCAGCGGCAAATATCAAAAGCGATCAGAAGCGTGCATTCAAGCCCAGCCACAGGCGGCGGCCTTCATCCACCAGCCAATTGCCGTTGATGGTGGCGCGCGGCCGACGGTCGACATCGACCACCTTGTCGGTCAGATTCAGCAGCGCCGCGTTCAGCGTCAGCATTTTATTGATGGCGTAAGATCCGCCCAGATCGAAGGTGGTAGTAGCCGGACGGCTGCGCACGCCGGCGCCGCCGTTACGATATGCAGCCCAGAACTGTTCGCTGACATAGTTGGCCCTGGCAAACGCCGAGACACCGTCGCGCGGCAGCCAGTCGAGTTTGAGATTGGCTGCGTGTTTCGGGGTTTTATCCAGCGGCTGCCCTTTCAAAGAACTGCCGTTGAACGCGGTTTCGCCATCGCTCTCGCGCTTCGAATCGGTATAGGTATAGTTGCCGGACAGCTTGAAGAGATTCGACAGAGGCACCGTCGCGCCGAGTTCGACACCGCGGATATTTACCTTGGCGATGTTGTTGTAGGTATATAAGGGAAGGCCGGTCAGAGCATCATTCCTGCCGGCAAAATCGCTGACGATCTTGTCTTTGAAATCGTTATTGAACACCGTCACGCTGCCGCTCAAGCCATCCGGCCCGTCGTAGCGCAAGCCGATTTCCTGATTGATGCTGGTTTCGGCTTTCAGGTCCGGATTGCCGTATAACACGCCTGGCATCGAAGTCGGGCCGCCGCTGGACATCACGTAACCAGCCGAACTCTGGCGCAGATTAGGCGCGCGAAAGGCTTTGGCGACGCCACCGCGCAAGGTCAGCGTCGGCGCCAATTGATAGACGGCGTAGACCCGAGGGTTGAAGTGCTGGCCGTATTTGTCGTCGTGGTCCAGACGCAAACCGCCGGTCAACGATAATTTGCTGGTGACGAAATATTCGTCTTCGGCGAACAGCGCCCACGACTTGCGCGTGATCGATCCCGGATTCGTGTAGTTGAGCGTGGTCCTGCCGATCCTGGTCGGACTCTCTGCGGCAGTACCGTCCAATTGATTATGCGTGTACTGGCCGCCCATCTTAAGGATGTTGCTGGTGAACGGCAAAGTCACTTGCGCATCGAGGATGGTGTTTGTGATTTTAGGGCTGGCGGCAGCGGCTTCAGGACCAAGCGGGCCGTCGGTCTTGCCGTTGAATTCGCCGATTTCCTGGTACAGGGCGAGGTCGGTAGTGCCGAAATTCCAGCGCCCGGTATGCGATGCAGCCCAATGGGTGCGGGTATCTTCGGAGATGGTCTGGCTATCGTCCGGCGCCAGCGATTTGCCGGGCGTATAAGTCCGCTTCAACTCTTCATGGCCGGCCTCCAGCGTAATGTCTTGATTGCTGGCCGGCTTGATGCCCAGTTTGGCGGTGATCGAACGGGTGTCGGTCTGGCTGATGCCATCCACCACTTTGTCCTCTTCGCGGGTGTTCAGATTGCCATATATCTGTAAGCCGACTACATCGTCCTTGATCGGCCCGGCCAGATAGAAGTCGCCCTGATATTCGTTACCCAGATTGGAGCGTTGCTGGGTAGTGGTACTGACATTCAGCGCCCCGCCCCAGGTCTTGGGAACTTTGCGGGTAATGATATTAATCACGCCGCCGATCGCATCCGAGCCGTATAAGGAAGACATCGGACCCCGCACCACTTCTATTCTTTCGATCGCAGCCAGCGGCGGGATCAGGCTCGACTGGATGCCGCCGGTGCCGCGCGAGCTGGTTTCGCGCGTGCCCTGGCGCTTGCCGTCGACCAGGATCAAGGTGTATTCACCGGGCATGCCACGGATCGAAATATCTTTGGAATTATTGTCGCCGCCGACAATGCTGACGCCCTCCAGATGGCTGACCGCGTCTTGCAGATTATTGAAGGGCTGCTTTTCCAGCTGTTCCCGGGTAATCACGCTGATGGTGGCCGGCGCATCCTTGATTTGCTGTTCATAACCGCTGGCGGTGACCACCACCTCTTTCAAAGTGGTCTCAGCATACGCCGAGCCGGCGCTGACAGTGCCGACAAATACACCGCCGCACAAAGCCGGCAAGGCGCGCACACAATGCGCGGTAAAACCAAGCAACTTCAAAGTCATGACGGACAACTCCCTTATATTTTTAATGAGCGTTTAACTTGATAACGTCTTTATTAATGCCACTTCTATCGGCACTTCCATTGTTGATAATGATTTTCATTATCATTTATATTTTAGTATTTTGACATGGAAAAATCCACAACACATTCACGCCAGCTGCGAATTTCTTTGATGGCTGGGTCTCTGGAGCTCGCCTTAAGCGCCGAGCGTGGCGCCGCCATCCACGCATAGCTCATGCATGGTGATATGCCGGGCGCGATCCGATGCCAGAAATATGACTGCATCAGCGATATCTTCAGCGTCGGCAATCCGGCCCAGCGGGATTCCCAGGCGATGCTGTTCCAGCGAGCCATCGATCACCGCCTGCTTATGTTCGGGACTGGTCCACAACTGGCGCTGCATGGCGGTATCGGTGGAGCCGGGCGACACCACATTGCAGCGTATGCCGTGCGCCGCCAGTTCCAACCCCAGGCAGCGGGTGAAATGCGCCGAAGCTGCCTTGGACGCCGCGTAAGCAGCCATCTGCTGGCGCGGCACGGCGGAGGCATTGGAGGCAACCGTCACGATCACACCGCGCCGGCGCGGCGTCATGCGGCGCGCCACCGCCCGGCACAGGCGAAACACGCCGCCGACATTGACGGCAAAGGTCTGCTCCCAATCGGCATCGCTGCAATCGAGCGCGGCGCCGAGGCGCAAGATGCCGGCGGCGTTGACCAGCACATCGATCGGCCCCAGCGCACTTTCAACCCGTTCCACAGCCACACCCACCGCCTCGCTGTTGGAAACGTCGAGTGCAATTCCAAGCGCGGCGTTGCCGATCCCATTCAATTCAGCGGCCAGCGCCACCACCGCGTCCGCCTGGAGATCGAGCAAAGCCAGTTTCGCACCTTGTCGCGCCAATGCCCGTGCGACGGCGGCGCCGATACCTTGCGCGGCCCCCGTTACTACCACTACCTTGTTTTGAAATTCCATATCACCCTTGTCCTCGTTTAAGTTATTCATCAGAGCTCGAACGCCAGCGCGCTGTATGCATCGGCTTCATTGGTTTGAGCCGCCATGCTGGAACTGGCCACCGGCACCACCACCGGCGCGCCATCGCCAGGCGCAGCCAGCACGTCCACGTCCAGTTGATACAGTTGCCGCAGCAACGCCGGGGTGACGATATCGCGCGGCGCACCGATCGCCAGCACACGGCCGTTGCGCATCGCTACCAGCGTGTCGGCATAACGGGCGGCAGCCATCAGGTCATGCAGCACCATCACCACGCTGCGCCCTGCTGCGGCCAACATCCGTATGCGTTTCAAGACGTCGACCTGATGGCCAAGATCGAGCATGCTGGTCGGCTCATCCAGCAACAGCAGCGGCGTCTCTTGCGCCAGTACCATCGCCAGCCAGCAGCGCTGGCGCTGGCCGCCGGACAGCTGATCCAGCCGCCGCCCGGCCAGCGCCAGCACGTCGGTCGCCTGCAGCGCGTTACGCACCGCCCTTTCATCGTCGGCCGACCATTGCTGCAACAGCCCTTGATGCGGATGACGGCCGTAACGCACCAGGCCGCTGACGCTGATGCCTTCCGGCGCTTGCGGCGCCTGCGGCAGCAAAGCCAGGCGCCGTGCGGCCTGTTGCGGACGCAGCTGCCACAGATCTGCGCCACCCAGCAGGACGCTGCCCTGGGCCGGCTTATGCAAGCGCGCCATGCAGCGCAACAGCGTCGATTTGCCGCAGCCGTTGGGGCCGACGATGACGGTGACCTTGCCTGGCGCAATGTTGAGGTTTATGCCGTGCAATACCGGCGTTTTTTGATGGCAGGCGTGCAGCCCCTGCACTACCAGCATCTGATTTTTATTAACTATTTCCTGCATTAGCTACCTCCCCTGCGCTCGCTCAACAGCAGCCATAACAAGAACGGCCCGCCGAGCAAATTACAAATCACGCCAACCGGCAATTCGGCCGCTGCCAGCAACACCCGTCCCAATGTATCGGCCGCAACCACCAGTGTCGCCCCCACCAGCGCGGCGCCGAGCAAAGCGATACGGCCGCCGCCGGCCAGCCGCTCGGCGACAAACGGCGCCGCCAGCGCCACGAAAGTAATCGGGCCGCAAACGCCGACCGCCAGGCCTGCCAGCAATACCGCGGTCAACAACGCCTGCCATTGGGTGCTGCGCACCGGCAAACCGAGTCCGCTGGCAATCTCCAGATCGAAACGCAGCAGGGCCAGACGGCGCGTGCTTAACAAGGTCAGCGGCAGCAACAGCAGCAAGCCCACCGCCAGCGGCAAGGCAGTGGCGTAAGAACGGCCGTTGAGACTGCCGATACTCCAGGCATACAGCGCGCTGGCGTGCATCAGTTCCTGGCGCGACAGCGCCAGCTCGGTCACCGCACGCAACAGGCTGGACAGGGCCAGGCCGACAATCAACAGGCGCTGTCCGCGCGACCCCAGGTTGCCGGCGGCGATCAGCAATAACACCACCGCGCCCAAAGCGCCGAGAGGCCCGACCCACCAAGGCCCGAACATGCCTGCCGCGCTGCTGATCAGCGCCACAAACACGCCCAGCGTGGCGCCATCGGCGACCCCCAGCAAATCAGGCGTCGCCAGCCGGTTGCGGGTCAAGGCTTGAATCAGGCAGCCGGCCAGGCCCAGCGCCGTCCCCGCCAGCAAACCGACCAGCACCCGCGGCAACCTGAACTCCAGCACCAGCAGTTGCATGCCCGGTGCGGCCTGGCCCTGCAATACGGCCAGCAATTGGCGCGGCGAGAGCCAGGTCGAACCGGCCAGCAAGGCCATGCCGACTGCAGCCGCCAGCAGCATGCTCAAGCCCAGCGTCACCCATAAGGAACGACGGGCGAACAGCAAGGAGAAGCGGCCACAGCGCAGCAGTCGCATGTCGGCATCGAGCACTTCCGTTTGCATGGTTTCCGGCAGTAAAGCACTCATAAGGCAGCACCGTTCTGCCATGCCCGCGAACGCGCCAGCCAGATCAGCAGCGGCGCACCGGCCAGAGCCGTCATCACGCTGATCGGCGTCTCGAAAGGCTGCACCGCCAGCCGTGCTGCAAGATCGGCGGCCAGCAGTAGGCCGGCTCCCAGCCAGGCCGCAACCAGCAACTGCGCGGCCAGACTGGTGTGCCGCAATAACGGCGTCAAGGCACGCGCCAGGAACGGCGCCAGCAAACCGAGGAAGCCGATCGGACCGGCCAGCGCTACCGCGCTGCCGGTTAGCAAAGTCACGCAGAACGCCACGGCTAGCCGCAATGGCAACGGCCGATGGCCCAGCGAACGGGCGATATCGTCGCCCAGTAGCAATGCCGACAAGGGGCGCGCCAGCAACAGCGCGCACACCAGGCCGACGATCACCACGGGCGCGGTCCACAGTGTCATGCCGGGTGTAACGCCAGCCAGGGAACCAAGCACCCAGAAACGGTATTGATCGTAGCCGGCAGGTTGCGATAACAGGATGGCGGAACTGACGCCGATGAAAGTCGCGCCCAGCGCAACGCCAGCCAGCACCAGACGCAGCGGTGCGGCAGCTTGCTGACCAAACTGGGCAACTGCTAACACGCAAGCATTACCCAGCATGGCGCCGAGCCCGGCCCATAACAGATAACCGGGCCCGTTCTCTGCCCCGGCCCAGGCGATGCCCACCACCACGCCCAGCGCCGCGCCGGCATTCACGCCGAGCAGACCCGGCTCAGCTAGCGGATTACGCGTCACGGTCTGCATCAGCATACCGGCCACGCCCAAGGCGCTGCCGACCAGCAAAGCCGCCACCATGCGCGGCAGGCGCAAGCTCAGCAACACGGTCTGCAATTGCGGATCGCTGCGCGCAACAGCTTCGCCTGATAAAAAAGCCAAGGCATCGGCCGCGCCAACCTGACCAGCGCCAATCAGTAACGACGTCACAGCCAGAACCGGCACCACCAATACCAACAAAGTAAACAACAGCCGCCGCAGCGCCGGGCGATAAGCATGATCAGACACAAGAACTCCGGGAAGGTATTGCAAAAACTGCTTGGATTTGTTCTGGATCAACCGCCGAGCATGGCCTTTTCCACGTCGTTCAAGATCGCCAATGCCGCCAGCGGGCCGCCTGGGCTGGTCCACAACGATCCATCCACCGCCACCATATGACCCTTTTGCACCGCGCCCAATTGGCGGAAGGCCGGGCTCTGACGTGCGGCGCTCAGCGCATCGTTAGCCTGGCTGGTGTTGAGCGTACCGACAAACAACCAGTCGGCGTCGATGCGCGACAAGGCTTCCAGGCTCAAGGGTGGCGAGTGCGCAACCCCGGCCTGCATTTGCGCCGCCGGCCGCCGCATTTTGAGATCGGCCAGCACCAGGCTGGCGAAGGCGTCTTTCAACATATACGAGGGCCCCTGCGGGTTCCAGCGCACCACGCTCACGGTGGCGTTGGCTTGCGCGCCCAACTTGCCGCGCAGCGTTTCGGCGCGCCGCCGATAGGCGCTTAGCAAGGCATCAGCCTGGGCCGGCCGCCCTACCACCTCGGCGATGCGGCGCAAGGCCAGCTGCCAATCCTCGCCTTGTTTGTAGCTGACCACGGTGGGCGCGATCTTGCTCAATTGCGCCAATAATTCAGGGTCGGGCAGGCTGCCGACAAGGATCAAATCCGGCTGCGCAGCGATCACCAGGTCCAGCACCGGGCTGCCAAAATTACCGACGCTGGCCAGGCCGCTAACCGCGTTGCCAAGATAGTGCGGCATGCCGCCCTGGCCGCGGCCATTGGTGGCGCCGACCGGCTTGATTTTCAGCGCCAGCAGGGAATCTAGGTCGATTTCGGATAAGGCCAGCACCCGCTGCGGTTGCACCGGCACCCGCACTGCCCTGCCTGCCGCATCGACAATGGCGCGCTCTGCGCTAAAGGCTGACACTGTAAAAAATGCCATTGATATAGCCAACAGCGCGAACAGCATCGCGCGGATAGATGAAAGCCGAATGGTCATGACAGAGTTTCCTTGATGGTGAAAGTAGTGGCGGCGCGCTCCTGCTGCGCGACTTGCCCCAGCTCAAACGCATCCATGATGCGATGCCGTTCGGCGTGGTAATCCTCTTCGGTATGCTCGTCTTTCCAGTACGGCACGGCATACATGGCGCGCCGTGGCACGCCGCGCTGCTTGAGCAGATACTCGCGCAAGGCCACCACCTGGGTGCTCTCGCCGGCCAGCGTCACCGACAGCCCGGTGGCTGGCAGGCTAAGGGCAGACACCTGATCCAGCAACAGCGTGCTGCTGCCGGCCGGTGCGCCATCGCGCGACAGCCAGCGCAGATCGACGCCAGGCGGATGACGCAAAGCTTGGATCTCGCCGTGGTCCGGCACCTCAATCAAGGCATGGCCACGGGCGCGTTCGGGCAAGGCGGCCAGCACCGCCGCCAGCACCGCAAATGCGCTTGGATCGCCCAGCAAAAGGAAATAGTCGGCGTCCGGCAAAAAGCGCGGCGGACCGCCCGGCCCGGCGACACCGATGGCGGCGCCGGGTCCGGCGTGCAAGGCCCAGCTTGAGGCCGGGCCATCGTCGCCATGCAAGACGAAATCGATATCCAGCTCGCCGGCTGCGGCGTCATAACGGCCAACCGTATAGGTGCGCGCAATCGGCCGGATATCGTCCGGCGGCCAGATTGGGCCGTCCGGGCCGAGCGTCGGCAGTACCGGTTCGATTTGACCGGGGCGCGGCAACAGCAGCTTGATATGCGCGCCGTCGCTGTCTGGCGGGAAGCCAGACAGCGCCTCGCCGGCCAGGGTGATACGGCGCATATGCGGCGTCAGTTGTTGCGTGCGCCGCACACGCAACAAGCGTGGCGGTGTGCGTGGTGTGGGTGTTTTACTCATGCGATTTCTCGGTAATGGACTCAAGACTCAGCCGCCTGGCCAGCTCGCGGCCGATATGCGCCAGGGGCGCCGGCTTGCTCATGCCGATATGCGTACTATCGACATCGACGCGCTCCATGCGGCCAAGCACATAAGGTTTCCAGCCTAGCCAGTCGGGTGCTTCGGGAGTACGGCGGGAGGCATGGAAAAACAGCAGATCGCCTTGATAAGGCTGATGCTGCAACTGGCGATACTGCAACATGCCGTGCAAGGCATTCTTCAGCAGCCGCGCCAGTTGCGTCTCATCGGCTGTCGCCAAGGTGCTGTCCGGCTGTTTGAAACGGGCCAACATGGCTTCATGCGACAACGGCTGGCCGTCGGCGTCCAGCGGCGAAGCTCCGATGACGTCGAGCAGGGTCAGCAGCGCGTCGCGTTCCTGCGGTTCGGGCTGGCCTTGCCAGATGTCGCTAGGATAGGCGTCCATCATCGCCAGCAAGGCTACCGTTTCACCGGCTTGTTGCAGCTTGACCGCCAACGCATGGGCGATGCCGCCGCCGGACGACCAGCCAAGCAAGCGATACGGCCCATGTGCTTGCACACTGCGCAGCAAAGCCAGATAGGCGCCCACCTGAGCGTCAACAGTGGCTGGTGCAGCGCCGCTGATGCCTATGGCCTGCAAACCGTAGATTGGGATATCCGGCAATTGCCTGGTAAGACCCAGATAACACCACGCCAGGCCTTCCGCCGGGTGCACGCAAAACAGCGCCGGTAGCGACGACGATGCAGGGCTGACGCCGCGCTGAATCACCAACAGGGGTGCGAATTCGGAATCAGCTGCGGCTGGCGGCGGTGGATGGCCGGCCAGACTGCTCAATGACTGAGCCAGCGCCGCCACCGTGCGATGACGGAACAAGGTCGATACCGCGATCTCGCGCTGCAGGGCAATACCGAGCCGGTTGGCTACCTGGATCGCCTGCAAGGATTTGCCGCCGAGGGCAAAAAAGTCATCGGCCGGACTTAAATCGCTCACGCCCAGCACCTCGCACCAGACTGTCATCACTGCTTGTTCCAGCTGGCTGGCGACAATCTTGGATCGATCCTCAACAACAGCTGGCGGCAAATCACGCAATGCCTTGCGATCTATTTTGCCATTGACATTGCGCGGCAATTTTGGCAACGCCAGATAACTGCCGGGAATCGCCACCGCAGGTAAATGCCGGGCCAGAAAATCGCGCCAGACGGCCGCCGTCGGCAAGCTCTGATCGGCGACCACGAAAGCTGCCAGGCGCTTGCTGTCGCCACCGTTCGCCAGCGGCTGCGCCACCACAGCGACTTCACGCACGCCGGGATACAACAGCATGGCGGCTTCAATTTCCAGCGGATCGATACGATGGCCGCTAAGTTTGAATTCGTCGTCCAGGCGGCCCAGATAGCGCAATTCGCCATCCTCACCCAGCAGCACGCGATCGCCAGTCCGATAGGCATGGCATGGCGACGACTGTCCTGGCACTCCATCCAGCGTCACAAAACGTTCTGCCGTCAATGCCGCGCGCCCCAGGTAACCACGCGCCAAAGCGCCGCCCATCAGGCATAACTCACCGGCCTCACCACACCTCACCGGACGCAGATCAGCATCGACCACGGCAATCGCTACACCCGCCAGCGGCCGCCCGATCGGCACCGTATCGCCATCGAAGGCAATCGCCCCGGGTCCGGCCAGCTCTGCCGTAGTGCAAATCACCGTGGCTTCGGTCGGACCATAGGTATTCAGCAACTGCACCTGCGGCGCGACTGCTGCACGCCAGCGCGCCACCCGTTCCGCCAACGCTGCCTCGCCGCCGATGATCAGCAGCCGCACGCTGTCCGGCAAGGCGGCTTCGTGCTGGCTGATGCAAAAGCTGAGTTCGTGCCAGAAAGCAGTCGGCAAATCCAACACGCTGATGCGCAGCCGTTGGCATGCCTGCAAAAAGCGCGGCAGCGATTCCAGCATCTCGTCGTTACGCAACACCAGGCTGGCGCCGGCGCATAAAGTCAGAAAGATTTCTTCCACGCTGGCGTCGAAGTGCAAGGGAGAAAATTGCAACACCCGGTCGCTGGCGCTAATCCGGTAGCGCGCCGTTGCGCCCGCCACAAAATGCGCCAGCGCAGCGCGACCGATCATGACGCCGTTCGGCCGGCCGGTGGAGCCGGAAGTGTAGATCACGTAAGCCAGGGCGTCCGCAGCCACGGCAACCGGCTCAAGCAACGGCGCGCCGCCCTGCCGGGTGTTGCTGGCGCTGTCTTCCAGGCACAGCAGCGGCGCTGCCCCGTTCACCTTGCCAGCGTGCCGGCGCAGACTCAGCACCAGCGCCGGCTGTGCATCTTCCAGCACCGCCGCGATGCGCAGCACGGGGCCGTCCGGATCGAGCGGCACATAGCCGCCGCCGGCCCACAGCACCGCCAGCATGGCCACCACGGTATGCGGCGCACGCGGCAGCAACAGCAGCACGCGGCTTTGCGGCAATACGCCATGTGCCAGCAAGACCGCAGCCAGCGCCTGTACTTGCGCCAGCAGTTCGGCATACGTCAGGGACACGCCATCCTGCGTCAGCGCGATCTGCTGTGGCGTATTGGCGGCGTGCCTGCGCAAAGCATCGAGCACCGCTTCCGGCGCGGCGGGCAGCCGGCCGCCGGACAACACGGCCGGCTGCGCGGGGATTGTGGCGGCGGTGCCGAGTAGCGAGGCTAACGACATAGCGACGTTGTGCGGCGCGTTCGCCAAAATATCCAAGGTCGCCAGCAAACTCCCATGCAAGGCACTCAACGTGGCGCTGTCGTAAGCATCGGGATTGGCTTCAAAATCCAGCCTGACGCCGTCGGCGCCGGGGGCAATCACAATCGACAGATCCTCGACCGGCCCGGCCGCGATCGGATGCGCAGTCGCCGCCAGCTGGCCAAACGCCAGCGGCCGGTCGAACGGCATCAGGTTGATCACCGCTCCGAACAGGCGGCGACTGCCGTCGCTCAGGCCGAGGTCGTGCTTGAGTTGTTCATAGCGATAACGCTGATGCGGCCGTATTGCGCGCAGTTCTGTCATCACCTGCTGCGCCAGATGGTTCAGGCCGGCCTGGCTGTCTATCTGCAACCGCAAGGGCACGATATTCATCGCCATGCATGGCACGCTTAGCGCCACCGAACCGAGCCGTCCCATCACCGGCAAGCCGAGCGTGATGTCGCTGGCGGCGCTTTTTTGTTGCAACCAGGCGGCGATAGCGGCAATCAGCCACGCCGTCCAGTCGACTCCGGCGGCGCTGGCTGCAAGCTGCCAACGCTGCAAGGCAGCTGCCGGCAACTTGCCGCGCTGGCGGCGCACGCCATGCGCCACCGGCATTGCCGGTCCCAGCAGCACAGGCGGCGGCGCATCTTTAAGACGCGCACGCCAGAATTCCCGATCCCGTTCATAGGCTGCGGAAGAAAGATAGAGTCGATCTTCGGCGACTACCGGCGCCAAAGCACTCGGCCGTGCCGGCGGCAAGCCGCTGCCGGCAATCCGCGCCGAATACAGATCGGCCACCCGCTGCGCAAGCAAGGCGTAGCCGAAACCATCCAGCGCTACGTGATGCACCCGCAAATACCACAGCGTGCGCTGCGCGCCAAGCTGCAATAGCGCGCTGGCAAACAAGGGGCCATGCGCAAGATCGGCGGTCTGTAGCAGGTCAGCCTGCATCCAGCGCTGCGCTGCTTCAAACGGCGCTGCCGCAGCGCTGAAATCCAGCCGCTGCAGCGTCCAGCCGGTATCGAGCGCGGGCGTTTGCCAGACACTTTTGCCATCGCTGGCATAACGCTGATGCAGAGCGTCACACTCTGCTACCGCCTGGCTCAGGGCCGCCTCGAACGCCGTCTGATCCAACACACCGCACAGCTTCACCGCCTCGGCGGTCCAGTAAGCCGGGCTGCCGGCATCGAGTTGCTGCCCCAGCCAGATACCGTATTGCGCCGCCGACAGCGGCAATAGTGAGGATTGCGCCAGCTCCTGCATCTGGGCGATTCCCATTCAATGGCTCCGTGACGCGGCGAGCAAACTCCACCAGTCCGCCAGCGTCGGCCGCTCGGCCAGATCGACGAAGGTAGCGCTCGCGCCGCCACGCCGCCAACGCTCGACCAGGCTCATCAAGCGGATCGAATCAAGGCCAAGGTGCAGCAAGTTATCGTCGGTCCGCAAATCTGCAGCCGGCATTTGCATCAATTGCGCCACCTCTGCCTGCAGCGCCGCCAGGCTGGCCGGCAGACTGACGGCGGCCGCCGGTTGCAAGGCGCTGACGACGTTATCCGTATGAGTGACCACGCCGCAGCGTTGCGACACATAGTCCAGCGCCATCGCATGCTGCCCGGCAGAAAAGTCAGCCAAAGCATCCCCCACCAGAAACGCCTGCACATCGTGCATGAAGGCGTCGGCGCTGGTCATCAGACAGCCGATGTGGGCGTAGACGCCGCACACAATCAATTGATCGCGGCCCTGCTCCTGCATGCGTTGCAACAGGTCGCTACGCACGAAAGCGCTGTAGCGCCATTTGGTCAGCACCGTGTCTTGTGCACGCGGCGCCAGGGCGGCAACCACTGGCGCCCGATGCGGTTGTGCGGTCAGCCCCGGCCCCCACCATGCCTGCAACAGACCGCGCTGTTCCGGCGCCTGCTGCGCCGGTTGTGCGGTATACACCACCGGCACGCCGGCAGCATCGCAAGCATCGCGCAGGCGTTGGACATGTTCAATCAAAGCGGGTATCGGCGCAGCCTGGACGTCGTAGAAATCGAGGAAATATTCTTGCATGTCGTGAATCAGCAGCACCGCGCGCGCAGGGTCTGGGATCCAGTCGACACGGTTGGTCGGCATGACGGCAGCCACTGGCATTGGATAAGAAGGGATTTTTGGAATGCTCATAAGGATAATTTCTGATGAATTAGGGTAAGTAAATTAAGTGCGTTAAAACTATCTCTGCAAACTCTGTCATGACAATGTCCTTGCCCGGTTCGCGCTTAACAAACGCAGCTAACTGGGGTCAGAGTCAAGTTTCGCGATAAAGCACTGCGAAAGTTGACTCTGACCCCAGATGACTATTGCCGTGGCCGCGTTTGCGGGAATGACGCGCAACGGGACTTATTCGAGGCCGCCTTAAGGGACATTTCTGGCGCCAGCCAACTGCTCTGCGATGCGTTCGCGCAGCACACGCTTGTTGACCTTGCCGACGCCGGTTTTAGGAAAACGATCGATGAACTCGATACGGTCCGGGATCTTGTATTGGGCGATACCGCGTTCGCGCAGGAAATTGTTCAGCTCCATTGCTCTTGGCACTACACCACGCGGTATCACGAAGGCGCAGCTGCGTTCGCCCAGATAGGCGTCCGGCATGGAAACCAGCGCCACGTCATGGACATTCGGATGCGCCAGCAAATGGTTTTCGACTTCATCGGCAGCCACCTTGTCGCCGCCGCGATTGATCTGATCCTTGGCTCGGCCCTCAACCACCAGATGGCCGGACGGCAGTTGCGATACCAGGTCGCCGGTGCGATAAAAACCATCGGCGGTGAAGGCGCGGGCGTTGTGTTCTTCGGCCTTGTAGTAACCGCGTATGGTGTACGGGCCGCGTGTCAGCAAGTGGCCGACCTCGCCAGGAATCACGTCACGATCTTCATCGTCCACCACGCGCACCTCGTCGGCGGCGGAAATGGCGCGGCCCTGCGTGCCAACCACCAGCTGCTGCGGATCGTCGTGACGGGTGTAGTTGACCAATCCCTCGGCCATGCCGAATACCTGCTGCAAAGCGCAACCCAGCACCGGCCGCACTCGTTGCGCCACTTCGGCGGTGAATTTCGCGCCGCCTACCTGCAGCAATTGCAGGCTGCTCAGGTCGTGACCGCCGCTGGCACGCTCATTGGCGCGCTCATTGGTCCGATTACTGACGGCGTCCAGCCACACCATCGCCAGCGGCGGCACCAGTGCCGTCAAGGTGACGCGCTCGGTTTCGATCAGCGGGAAGGCGTCGTCCGGGCTGGCGCGCCGCGTCATGACCACACAGCCGCCGGCATACAGCGCGCCGAAGCTGCCGGGCGAACTCAAGGTGAAATTGTGCGCGACCGGCAAAGCGCACAGGTAGATGCTGCCCGCTGTCAGGCCGCAGATTTCTGCACTGGCGCGGACGCTGTACAGGTAATCGTCCGGGGTGCGCGGAATCAACTTGGGCAAGCCGGTGCTGCCGCCTGAAAGCTGCACGAAGGCGACGTCGTCCGGACGCGGCTCGGCGAAGCTTTGCGGCTGATCATACAAACTATCCAGCGCGCAAAATTCCTCTGCTTGTCCGACTACGATGACGTGTTTCAGACTGGGCTGCCCGGCACGGACCTGGCGCGCCAGCTGGCGATAGTCGAAACCGCCGTCGAGATCGGCGATCACGTAAGCCGCAGCTTCGGTATGGGCGCAGAAATAACTGACTTCGGCGCGCCGGTGCGCCGGCAGCGCGAACACCGGTATTGCACCCAGGCGGAACAAGGCAAAACACACTGAGAAAAATTCGGCGATGTTGGGCAGTTGCACCACCACCCGATCGCGCGGGCGGATGCCGATTCGGGCAAAACCCGCGGCCAACCGGTCGCTGCGCTGGTCCAGCTCGGCATAAGTCCAGCGCCGGGCGCCGCATACCAACGCTAGCCGTGCCGGATATTGCTGTGCCCGCGCCCGCAGCATGGCGCCGAAAGTCTCGCCAGTCCAATAGCCGGCTGCGCGGTATGCTGCGGCGGCCTGCTGCGGCCAGGGCGTAAATCCGGGCAGGTAGCCTGGCTGATCGGCGCGACTGATTTTATCCTTCGCTTTATCCTTCGTTTTATTCTTCATGCCGCCGCCTCAGCCTGGTCTTCCAACATCAGTTCCAGATTCATCGCCGCCAGCATGGTGCGCAGCTTGCCCGAGGTTTCCAGCAATTCCAATTGCGGCTCGGAACCGGCCACGACGCCGGCGCCGGCGTACAGCGTCGCACTGTGAGCGCCGAGTTCGGCGCAGCGCAGCGTTACCGCCCACTCGCCATCGCCGTGGCTATCGCACCAGCCAACCAGGCCGGCGAAGTAACGGCGATCGAAGCCTTCCACATCGGCGATGAATTTGCGGGCGGCTGCGGTCGGATGGCCGCATACCGCCGGCGTCGGGTGCAGCGCCAATGCAACTTCCAGCGAAGTGGTGGCGAGATCGGCCAGCTCGCCGCGGATTTCCGTGCCCAGATGCCACATGGTCGGCGTCGCCAGCAAACTGGGGGCGCTCGGCACGCGCAAGGTTTTACAGTAGGGGCGCAAGGCGGCGGCAACCGCATCCACTACCAATGCATGCTCATGCAAATCCTTGGCGGAGCACAGCAAAGCATCTGCGCGACGGCGGTCTTCCACCGCATCGGCGCTGCGTGGAATCGATCCCGCCAGCGGATGGGAGACCAGTTCCTTGCCATAGCGTGCCAGCAGTAGCTCGGGGCTGGCGCCAATCAGGGTGCGCCGTTCAGATACCGCAGCAAGGCCGCTATCGGTAAGATCGATAGCAAACGTATAGCCGTGCAAATTGAGCGCCGCCAGGCGATGCAGCAAGGCCGGAACTTCGATCTGCGCGGCCAGGGTAAGCGAACGCGAGAGCACCGCCTTTTCGAATTCGCCATTGCGGATCTGCGCCAGCGCACTGCGCACATTGCTGCGATATGCCTCCGGTGCAGGTTGCATCAATGGCGCCGCCGACAAGCTCGCCTCCGCCGGTTTTGCGGCTGAATTCAGAGCCGCCACTGCGCTATCCACGCCGGTGCCGCTGATCAGTTGTCGCGGCATGAACAGGTGAGCCGGCGCCGAACTGGCGTCCATCCGGAATGGCAGCGCCCCTATCAGCACCGGCGCCGGCTGTCCTTCCAGTTCTGCATTCTTAAGATATTGCGCCGCCATGACGGCTAGCTGACTAGGGTCGCACGGTGGCAATACGGCTTTGATCCCCCGGGCTAGCAGGCTGCGCCTGGGTGAGGCGAAAAAGGTCGCGCCAGTTTGATATTGCTGAAGCAAATCTGTAGCGCTGGCTTGCTTCAAAAATGCATGGCGGAGTCTGTCGTTCACGGTGTTAGTCCTCGCAAAAATTCGGATAAGAATCGTGTGGTGGCGTGGCATTCCGCTAGCCGATTGAATGCTCCCTCAGCCGGACATCAAGGCGGATCGCGCCGATGCCAAGCCAGTCCAAGAAGTTGATGCAGATGGACATGGAGTGATTTATTGTAAATGCAAATGAGAATGATTAGCAATTGATTTATGTATGGAATGCAATTAATATCCATTCCAGCCATGAATTTCTCGCCGCTCTCGCCTCACCAAACGCCCGCATTCAAGGGCTGTTGAACACTCCTCTATCAACCTACCGAGACTCACCGAGCACGCCCATGAAAAGAGATCAACTTGTCGTCGATGAAGAAAATTTTTTAAACCTTGCCGGTATCGACCCCATGCCCTCGCCGGCCGAACTGAGGGTGCAGTTGCCGCTTAGCGCAACCGCCGCAGCAACCGTAGCCAACGGCCGCTCTGTAGTCAGGAATATTCTGGAACGGCGCGATCCGCGCCTGCTGGTGGTGGTCGGCCCCTGCTCGATCCACGATCCCGAAGCCGGCCTCGAATATGCCCGCCGCCTGCAACAACTGGCCGCCGAACTGGCCGACACGCTCTACATCGTGATGCGCGTGTATTTCGAAAAACCGCGCACCAGCGTCGGCTGGAAAGGTTTGATCAACGATCCCGGCATGGACCAGTCGTTCCGCATCGCCGATGGCATGCACCAGGCGCGCCGCTTCCTGCTGAAAGTCAACCAGCTCGGCTTGCCAGCCGCGGCCGAAGCGCTGGATCCGGTCTCACCGCATTACCTGGGCGAACTGATCAGCTGGGTCGCTATCGGCGCCCGCACCACTGAATCGCAAACCCACCGCGAGATGTCGTCCGGCTTGCCGATGCCGGTCGGTTTCAAGAACGGTACCGATGGCAGCGTCGAAACCGCGCTCAACGCCATCTTGTCGACCTCGCGCCCGCATGCCTTCCTCGGCATCGACAACGATGGCCGCGCCGCCATCATCCGCACCCGCGGCAACCCGCACAGCCACTTGGTATTGCGCGGCGGCAGCAACCGGCCCAACTACGATAGCGTCAGCGTCAGCCTGGCCGAGCAGGCGCTGGCCAAGGCGCAGCTGCCTGCCAACATCATCATCGACTGCGCGCACGGCAACTCTTACAAAAAGCACACTCTGCAAGCAGCCGTGATGAGCGACCTGGTGCATCAGATACGCCAAGGCAATCGCAGCATCCTCGGCAGCATGATCGAAAGTTTCCTGGAAGCCGGCAACCAGCCGATACCAGCCGACCTGTCGCAGCTGCGCTACGGCTGCTCGGTGACCGATCCGTGCGCCGACTGGGACACCACTGCCGCCATGTTGCGCGCTGCGGCAGACGGTTTACGCCATGTGCTGCCCGGCCGCATCGCCGGCGCCTCATCTACCGCACCTCATCTAACTTAAGGAAGCAATGAAACAGCTGTCCCCGACTCAGGCAATCATCATCGTTGCCGCCATCCAGTTCGTCTACATCCTCGATTTCATCATGCTGCTGCCGCTGGGGCCAGACCTGGCGCAAGCGCTAGCTTTCCCTAGCGACAAACTAGGCTGGCTGTCGGCTGCCTACACTGCGGCAGCGGTGGTCTCCGGCCTGCTTGCTGTGCGCCTGCTGGATAGCTTCGACCGCAGATCGGTACTGCTGCTGGCGTTCGGTGCAGTCGGCTTGTGCACGCTGGCGGCGACCTGCGCCAGCAGCCTGTGGACGCTGATGCTGGCGCGCGGCCTGACCGGACTCTGCGGCGGCCCCGCGATAGCGCTCGGGATGGCGATCATCATCGACAGCACACCGCCAGAACGGCGCGGGCGCGCCATCGGCAAGGTCATGCTGGGGTTTTCGATGGCGGTGATTGTCGGTGTGCCGCTGGCGCTTGAGCTGGCGCGCTGCGGTGGCTGGCGCATGCCGTTTTATGCGGTGGCCGGCCTCGCAGCCACGGTCTGGCTGCTGGCGGCATGGCGCTTGCCCAAGCTGCGCCAGCATCTCGATCAGCCGCGCAAGCAGCCGGTCAGCGCCCGCAGCCTGCTGGCCCAGCCTGCGGTACGCGCCGCTTGCCTGGTGCAGGCGCTCAGCCAATTCTCGGCTTTCCTGGTGATACCCCAATTCTCCGCCTACCTGTTGCTGAATCTCGGCTTCCCGCGTGAACGGCTGGGCATGCTGTATTTTGCTGGCGGCGTGACTGCGATGGTGACGGTGCAATTGCTCGGGCGGCTGGCCGATCGCGCCGGCCCGCTTCCTGCGGCAGCGATCGCATCGCTGGCCTTCTGCACCGGCCTCGCGCCATTTTTCGGCATAAGCACGCTACCGCTGCTACTGTTTTTTATCTTGTTCATGGCAGGCAACGCCGGCCGCAACGTCACCCTGGCGGCGCTTACCAGCCAAGTGCCTGGGCCGCACGAACGCGCTGGCTTTATGTCTTTGCAAAACATCGTGCAAGACCTGGCAATCACCGTCGCGGCGTTGACATCCAGCCTGATGCTGGGCGAAACCGCAGACGGCCGCTTGACTGGAATGAACATGATCGCGCTGCTATCGGCGGCGATGGCAATCGCCGTGTTATGCGCTTTACCGCGTTTGCATAAGCCGCTGGCACAGCTGGCGCCAAAATAAAACACCTGAACGCTCACCGGCCATACCAATAACGCCGGTGCTGATTCCTGTAAGTGTCGGTGCTAACGCTGTTACCAGGTTCATCGCCGAATTTCAACAGAATCGCACCGTCGCTGTCGTTACGAAAATTCTCTACGCCCAGAGCTTGATAACGCTCCAGCACCTGCTGCTTAGGATGACGGAAGCGATTGCGATAACCAACCTGGAACAGAGCAATTTGCGGCTCGACCTCTGCCAGGAACGCGGCAGTGGATGAAGTGCCGCTGCCATGATGCGGCGCTAACAGTACAGTTGCCTTCAATTGCCCGGAATGGCTGGCGATCAACTGTCTTTCCTGCGCCGCCTCGATATCCCCCGGCAGCAGAATTACGTGCTGTCCGTGCGTGATCTTGAGAGTGCAGCTGACTGTATTCGCTTTGGATTTTCCTGTTGCTGACGGCGCCGGATAATACGCAATATCCGGATATAGCATTTCAAATTTCATCGTGCCCCATTGCCAGGCTTGACCGTCGTGGCAACGCCGGTGATCGGTTGCTGCCCTGGCAATCGGATGATCCAGCGCTAGGGACGAATATACGGTGTCCACCTTGACGCTGTCCATGATAGCTAGCGCGCCGCCGGAATGATCGTTATCGGCGTGCGATACTACCATCGCATCTAATGCAACGATGCCGCGCGCGCGCAGATAAGGAATGATGACGCGGCTGCCGGCGTCCGATGTCGGCGAATAGTATGGTCCGCTGTCGTATAACAGACGATGATCGGAAGTCTCTATCAATACCGCCATTCCCTGGCCGACATCCAGCGCCGTCACCCACATTTCACCGGCGCCGGGGCGGCTGCCGCCGTCCAGCAGCAAAGGCAGCCAGCCGGCCAGCGCCAGCCAGCGCAACGGCCATCCGCGCGGCGCCAGCAACCATAGGGTGGCCAGCAGTGCCAGTGCAAAAGTCCATGCTTGCGGTGTCGCCGCCTGCCACACCGCAAACGGCAAAGCGCTGAGCCAGTTCAGAAAGTTCGCCAGCTGCTCCATCAACGCATGCGCGCCGCGCCACAGCCACGTCGAGAGCGGCGCCGGCAAAGCGCTGGCGATCAGCGTCAACGGCGTTACCACCAGGCCGATCAAGGGAATCGCCAGGGCGTTGGCAAGCGGGCCTATCAATGAAATCCGGCCAAATAGCAAGGCCGTCAGCGGCAGCAACCCGATGGTCACCGCGTATTGGGTAGCGCCGGCAGCTTTTAAACCTCTGCGCCAGCGCGCTAACAAAGTTTTCCCTTCGACCGCCATGCTTAGGCTGCGGCCGACATTGGTGTAAAGGATTACGCCGACGGCGCAGAAGGACAGCCAGAATCCCGGCCACAACAAGGCCCAGGGATCGATCAACAGAACCAGCGTCAGCGCTGCGCACAACACATGCGAAACACTGGCGATGCGTCCGCTCCACAAGGCCAGCGCGACGACCAGCAGCATATATAAGGTGCGCTGTGCCGGTATGCCGAATCCTGCCAGCGCGACGTAGCACAGCGCCGCCAGCGCACCACTCAAAGCAGCTGCTTTTTGCGTCGGCAGCAGCAAGGGCAAGGCCGCCCTGGTGAAAAAAGAACGACGCCACAACGCCGCCATGATGGCCGCGAACATGCCGGCAATCATGGTGATATGCAGGCCTGAAATAGCCACCAGGTGGCTGATGCCGGTGCGGTTGAATACTTCCCAGTCGGATTGATCGATGGCGTGCTGGTCGCCCACCGCCAGCGCCACCAGCACACCGGCATACCGATGCTCGGGCAAGGCTTGCAAGATCCGCTGGCGCAAGCGGCTGCGCAACACCTCGATCAGATTGCCGGGACTAAAGACAAACGCCTGCAGCTGCTGGTTCTTCAGACTCAGTTTCTGATCAGGACGCACATAACCGGTGGCGCGCAGATTACGCTCCAGCAACCATGCTTCGTAATCGAAGCCGTTCCACCGGCAAGTTGTATGGCCTGAACGCACACACTAAATGGTATGAAGTATGGACAACATAAATATCTTGAAAGCATCCCGGGCAAGGCCGTACATATTCGAACGGTATCAGATGATTGGAGCTGTGATATTCAAGGCGCAAAATATGTTTTTATTAATTCGCAAACAAAATTCACGCAGCCCTTTTTTTATAAGGCTGCGTTTTTTATTTTTGACACCTTTTTTATTGATTGCCATATATATTTTAAATAATGCGTACTTTTGAACAATGCCAACAAATGCCTCATCGTTATACTGTGCGCACCATTTTGCTAGCTTGGGGTGGGTGCTCTGGGATGATGGCGAGCAACGTCCGATATTCGAATCGATGGTCGACGACCTGGGGCTTGGCCTCGCTATCACAGTCCATAAAGCTCAAGGTTCGCAAGACGGTGGAAGGGCTACCTCGCGCGCCTGCAACGTGGGCTTGGACTCCTTAATGCGGCAGTGTGGCTGTTGGTACCGGTACAGGTGGAGGCCTGTGAACCGGCCACAGTGTAGCGGGGTATGGGCCGCAGGGCCCATGTATGCCAGTGAGATTGCACCCTGCTTGCACCGGTTCGCGCCCCTTAGCCTAGAATTCGCTCCGTACGACTTCGCGCCCTGGCAGACGTTTTTGTTTTATTCTTGGGTATTCGGAACGCTGTCTTCGCAATTCAAGACTTAGATCAAGGGATGAGGAATATACAACGATCGCGAAGAGACATTAGCCAGGATGGGCAATAAGAGCTACGAAAACTATCGCACGAGAAAACTCTGGGAGGACATCCGCCACCGAACGCTTGAGCGAGATGCTTTACGTGTCCGAGGTGCAACGGAAAGGCCGCGATTGTTCATCACAAGTCCTATTCGGAATCCACCCGCGCTATTTACCTGTTCTGTCGAACAGCTTTGTCATATTTGAAGGAGGTAGCTTTGCTTCCAACTCAGCGACTTTGTTCGCAAGCTCAACAATTTTTGCATTAGCACAATTTAATAGACTTGCGAGGTTGTCCCGCTGAATCGATGATTCGTCAATCCGATCCCGCAAACTGCGATTGCGCTTGCGGTGGGACAACATAGTCTGGCGAGCTGAGGCTGGGGCATCCTTCGTGTGCTTGGCAACATAAAGCTGTAATTCAGCGATAAGGCTAGGAAAGCGTGATTTTTTCAACGCGCTCGGATCAACCCCGGCCTCCCTGGCGACATTGTTTTGGCTAACCGGCGTACCTCTAGGCACTACCTGGGGTTCGCCTCTTCTCAGGCGATCATAAGCATCTCGAAATGAGGTCTCCGCTGATTGTTTCTTAGGTTCTTGTGACATTTTGATAGTTCTCCACAGATTTCTTTTGAGCGAGTAAGGATTCACGCAGCGGGCTGTCAATAGGTGCATGGGCCAGTCTCTCGTCGAGAATGCTGTCTAGCCCCTTGACCTTGGCCGAATTGTTCTTGTCGTAAAGGACGTCTGGGCATGGCGACTCTGAGTCTCCTCCGCCACAGTGCGCCACCGAGTCGATACCACCATACGGACAGGGTTCTCTATTCATACAATAGCCCAGCAAGATTTGTCTGCATGCAATTTGCCCTTTTTTTGCCAGTTCAGAAAGCGTCTTTGCGTCGCTTGGATCAATCAATCGCACTATTTCAAATTTGCGCTTATTTCCGTGGGGACTGATAAAACGGGCGGATAGAAGCCGCCCGAACTCCTTGCTTAACACTTCGTGCATGGTCCGCACATATAGTATGCGCGCCTGATCATTCAGGCGCAGACGGGAATATCCCTGCCCATAATAAAGGCTCATTGCCCTAGTCACATGTTTGAGCAGATATTGTAATGAGGCGTCCGAGATCAGCCCAGAGGCCTGCATGTTGACTGCGCCAGTGCGCCGCAGTTGATGCCAGGCAAGCGGCCAAACCTTACCAACAGAATACGTCTCAGGGTTCAGTGTCGGCGTAATGAGACGCGCCACTTGTAAATCCGCTTCGGTAATGCGCAGTTGGTCTACATCGAACAACTTGGGTGAGTGGTTAGTCAGCGCCATGCCATACGATGGCCGCCGAGGCGGAAGTTGAATGAGCTCTATTGAAGTGCTAATCCATGGCGCGACACATCGCTGAATTAAGTATGGGTTATGCACGTCCTCGGCTGTTATCTTTGCTTGAGGGTGTGCCTTGAGGCAGATCAATTGCAGGTGAGCGACGTAAGTCATGGCTTCAACAGCCACCTTAGCCGACGGCGAGGTTGGCCAGCGTGCATCGCCATCTTGCTTCGTTTTAGTCGTGGGACCACATAAGACGTAGATATCTCCAAAGCGCGGGTCGTGCTCAACCTTAAGGCAGTCCACTTTCAACTCCGACCCCTCCGAAACTCGCATCAGAGAGAAATTCAAAAGATATGCCAGGCCTACTTTGCTCACCAGACGAAAGTAGGTGGTCAAGCTTTGAACCTCCATAGATTGCGTTTCCCCATTTGAGGAGCCGACCCAACGCGCGAGGAGTTTATCGATACCAAACCGAGCGGCCGTCAGTTCGAAGCGGCCGTAGAATCTGAGGCCGCTCCTGCTGACCAAGTCTGCTGATTTTGAAAACGGGGATTTGTTGTCTTCCGTACTAATCAGAGCCGTTTTCAGTGAACCGAAGTTTATCGCGTAGGCATTGAGACAGAATTTGTAACAAGCTTCCACTTGTTCGCGGTGTGCCAAGAAATCGTCGAGACATTCGCGCAATCGTCCGACCTGATACATCCAAATCCGGGGTGGTATATATGCGGTTTGCTTCTGCTCATGGTCCGGCAGAGTCGTTTCCAGACGACACAATCCTTCCTTGTCAAGCAACGTAAAGCCAAGGGATTCCCTGTTCTGGTAGAGCTCGTGCAACATTATCAACACGCCGTCAGCAGAGGATGGAGCCAGCTCATTCGCAATTTGCTCCGCCACGGCTGGAAAACGCATTAGATCTGAGGCCAGAATGCGATTGTTTGAGCATAGGACAAATAAAGGTCTTATTTGTCCAAATTTTGTCGATAGCGTACCAGCGTTTCGTACCCCCCTCGGGCCCCATATCCACCAAGCCACTACTTGTCTTAGCAAGTTGGCATTGTGGACATCAACGGATGGCCCGCGCTTGGAGGGCCCATCCCCAAAATTTATAGATATAGCTTGTTTGGCCCAAGGGAAGAGTCGCCAAATTGAATCGCCATATCGGCTAACGACATTACCATGTGCATCAATCATCACCGGCCAGTCAGGGGTTGGCGGCCAGCTAAGTGGCCGAAAATTGGCCGCGCTTGGGGTCGCCAACGGAGATTCAATTGCAAGTCCAAAGTCTGCCAGAGTAACACTCACGATTGCAGCTCCCCTAGTAGTATGAAGCCGTCCCAAGCCGGGTGGTAGTCCCCTTCGGCGACGCGGGCAAGTGCTTCATGCACCCATAGCCCTCGTACTTCGTTGGATATCTTAAAAAACTTGAGTTTGGACGTCAGTCGATCAATCGCTGCAGCTGCAAACTGATCGGGGGCCTTCGCTTCACCTAACGCTGGCGGGCGGTAGTTAGCCAATTCAATCGATTTTAGATGACGAAAACTTGCTAACGACCAGACATGATCTTCGGTGTCAATGTCACGCTGATGGTCGCAAAATAGGCAACCTGCCGCACTCACGCAATCGGGTGGCGTTGCATCCTCTGGCATATCCACCATCGCACGCGGGGTCGGTGTAATACACGATCCTGGCCCGGGCGGAGAGATTGTTGGATCAGAGCGATTGTGAAAGCGTGCGATCTCAACCATCGCGACCTGCAGGTTGGGCTTCGCGTATGTCCTCAGCAACGTTTCTTGAGTGTGCTGTGCCATCTCAGCGGTCATCTCTACATCCTGCGATCGGCGCAACAGCCAATTTACTCTTGTATTACGCAATTCTCGTGGCCCGATAAATCGGATCGCTAGTTTTTTGCAAAGCGTCTTTAGTTGGTTAAGTGGTGGGGCTTTTTCTCCGAGCCCGCCCCTCATCCGTACAATCGGAAATAGCAGTCCGTCAGGATCTTTTGGGAACATAATGTTGCGCCACACAAGGTAGCGCTCAAAAAATACTTTATATTCGCCGTATATATCAAACTCCACTTCGCCGCCGCGACGGTCCTTGTAACGCCTCACCTGGTAACCGTCCAGATGACTCGTGTAGTGAAACCGACCATTTCTGGCACTGTGGGCTTGTGCAAAATTCATGCCCGTTTGGGAGACGAATATTTGTAACTCAGCCTCAATTCGAAGGTTGATAACTGGATGACGGGTGCGCAGTGATGTATCCGCTTCCCATGCCGCGCGACGCTCTCTTACGACGCTTGCTCGGTACAAGCTCTGCTCCTGCTTCAAATTCTCGATCGGTATCAAGGCCGACCATTCCTCCAGTATTTCACCGGTGCGCAAGGAAATTTTGATAGGAAGCGGGCCCCTTATTGATTCAAGGGACAGCGAATTGCAGACGTCCAACAACAAATGTCCAAACCTGAACGTCTCCTCCAGGTCCTGTTTGTCCTTCTGGATACTGCGCGCAGCTTTGCCACCCCGAGGTGCGCGAATGCGTGTTTCACGCATCAGCCCAATGCGCCGTTGCAGCACCGCATCTAGCAATCGGGCAATTTTCGTTGTTAGGCTATACAGCGACTCACCGGTCATGTTGCCCGCAACCCGTTGAAGTTGCAGCAAATGGTCCGACCAGCACTTGAAGCTATCCGCAATCTTGTGCATATTAAGTGCGTGCCCACCCTCATCGGCCCAGGCAAAAAGTCGACGAATACCCCTGATAAAAGTATATGCGGTATGGCGGCTTCCCCCGCCGACCAAATTTCCGTTGATTTCCTCGTGCAGCTTCTTGACCAGCTCCAGTCGCTCCATGATAGGTGGGCCGTAGTGCTCTCGCTCCAATAGAGTGATTACCTGTTTAATGGGGGCGCTAGCGCCCCCGCGATACAACAGAGGTCTGAGGTCCCAACGAGTCTCCCTCCTTCCGAATTTGACCGTCGGAAAAGTTAGATCAGGCAGTTGCAATTCAGGCATGGGACGACCTCGTGTTCTGATTTAGGACTCCCAAGAACGCCGCAGTGAAGTCATTGGCGAAAATCTCCTTGGCGGGTGTTTTCTCAACAAACTTGATGTATTTAAAGGTCGTCGCTTCGTGCTTATGCAGGAGAGCGTCGCGCACGAACGCAATCGCACTGATGTTATCTCCCACCTTGATTGCTAGTGTTGTCAACGCGGTGCCAAAGGTGCAGCGTGACTGATGAAAACGGAAGTTGCGCAAAACCTGCATTCCATGCGCTGTGCCCGCTCTCCTAAATCCGGTCATCTCGACATTTATTGCGCTGGATTTATCGGAGCCATTCCGGCTGTAAGGATTTCCAAAACGAGTCAAAAACAATAGATTGCGATGTTTTTGAGCGGCCTTCGCTTCCCTCTGCAATCGCCGCGGACTGTAAGCGTACTCCTTCAAAAAATCCAGAAGCTCGCGGGTAATCCATACCTGACCGGTCACCCCGAACTTGGTTGCGACTGGCGTTGAAGCCCCAGGCCCAACTGCAAGATGAAACATGCCGGGAATCGCGGGATCTGGCACGGCGTGTTCAAGTGATTTGATCTTTAAATCGCACAGCGTGCCCAGCCTCATGCCCGTAAAAAAACCAGCAGATAGAAGAAGAAAGAGTTCCTCGCTCGCATGATCCCTGGCAAACCGAAGGATTGCGTCGCGGTCCAGCGCTGACACAGGCAGTAGACCGTCTTCCAGGCGTTCGCCAGGGCGCGTACGGTTGGGAATGGAAAGGTCAGTTGTGATTCGCAGCATGGTTCGCTCAAATCCGACCGAATCAAAGTATTTGATATGAACCGGAATGTCCCGCCATAATTGGCTTTCCGGTTTAAAAAGCCCTTCGATTTGTACCCATCGATAAAAAGCGATGACATAGCGCATCCGAGCGCTCGCAGTAGAAGGAGAGAGATCACCATTTTTCATGGCCTCCTTCAGAAACCCTCGGTATTGGACAAGGCAGCGATCCGCCTTGGCTGCAGGGAACTCGAACCAGTGCATTTCCTTAGATTCCAAAAAACTGGCGTAATGAGCGACACCACGCAGATTGGTTTCTACCGTCTGTAGATCCACATCCCGGCTCCTAGCCCGCTCGCAAGCCCATAAATTTGCTTCTTGCCAGGGCTCCTGATTTCTCCAAAATATCTGCGGCAGTCTTTCGATGGCGCAAGCGTTATGGATCTGTGTGTATACCGCTTCACCATCGATCACTTCGCAGCGATGGTCTACGTGGTGGATATGTTCAAGGCGCGCCATAGTCGAGATATCTCACCCTTCCCTAAATTTTGAAGCTCAGGACAATGAAGTTCAAAATTTTGGTAATGCCCCGAGTAATACCGCCAGCTATGCCCACTTGGTCGCTAGGTCGATTGACCAAAGCAATCCGCTTGCCAATATTTTTGCAATTTCCCTGAACACCGATCTCTTTCGTTTTCTTTAAATCGCTCATCACTACCTCAATCAAAAGTGGCGCAAAGCGCCATAAAGATTTGTTTAAACAGGTTTATTGACGATTAGATTAGCGTAAAACGATGTCAAAAAATGATTTTTAACTAACGACAGAAATAACAGAATAATTGCTGGATACAATATAAACGATTGCAATTTGAAAGCTTCAGATGACGGAATATGACGCGTAACAGCACATCGAAAAAAATGCCCAACAGAGCTTATAAATAGAGCGAAGCGGCTTAGGCAGAATTGATAGCTGAGAATGCTTTTTATGTGAAACAATTATGATTCTTCTTCATCAAAAGAAATGAAATAAGCGATATACGATATTCCACGAATTCTGATTGTGCAGGAAAACAACAGCACACGATAGAGAACACATCTATTTCCAAATGCCAAAGAAAGTGGGGTGGAAATCGAATTAGGCACCAAAACGGGCTTGACGATATCGCTGACAAGAAAATCCGGAGCTTTACTCAATTCTTCGCCGAGATCGGCAATCGTCCAAGCATCAAAATATGTCTGATTCTTTTCGCATTGACAGCAAATTGTCTTGCCGTCTTCGCGGCCGATGACCACGTCATCAACTGGCGACGCTACCAAATCTACTTCGATCCATGAATAATCTGGATCCGACAATACGGCCAGCGTCCATTCAAAGGCGACCAGCGTCTGGTATTCGATTAATGTCCCGCTTTTGGCACTTGCTCTGCTCAAGAATGAAACACTTGAACAAAAACAAGCTGCCGGGACGTTGGAACGTGCGTTAGCTCAACAAAAGCGTTTTCGCATTACGAGGCGCTAGACCGTCTTAGAAATCGGCCCGCCCAAGTGCTGGTTAAAGGAACGCAAATTACCAACGATGCAGTATCGCTCGCAGCTAGCCGTAAGAAGGTCTGCATCAAAAATCGAGGCCGCAGTTTGACCATTTGATTGCTGCGATTACCGCAGCTGCTACCGAGCCGAAACAAGCACCTCAGAGCCGGACTGGTCGCCTCAACAAAGTCAAGCAGATCGCCGGAGATCTTGCCAAAATAATTGGATGCGGCGCTAGCGCGCGAAAATTCTCTGCTGATGCAGTTGTACGAAGCAAAAGAGAAATTGGCTCGGCTTGCCGGCGAAAAAAATACTGTCAATTCGAAGGGATTGATTGGGCACCCTTTCGGACATGATCAGCTTTGGCTTGTTACGAGTCTCGCGGTCAAATTACAGCAGAGGTGGCGTGCTTGTATCGAAGTCCTCGATGATACGTGTTCAATGTCTGAATATTCTTCGGTCAAATTTTCTCCTCGCCTCCGTTATTAATCTACGCGATATACTGCTGGGATGACGACCGACCACTCCGCCGATTCAACCGCCGCTGCCGACCAAGGAAACCAAGCGAGCGGCCCCGCCGCCGCGAGTCCCGAACTTACGGGCGGGGCGGGCTTTACCTTCGAGGATGGAGTGGCCGCAGTATATGCTGCGGCACTCCTTACCGAGACGACTGCGCCGGGTCTGCCAGGCAGGCAAGTGAGGTGCCTGTCCGTGCAACAGGGACCACTAGGGCAGCCGCTAGACGACGTGATAGTCCAGGGCACCGGAGTCGACGGCATCTCGATGCGCCTCAGTCTCCAGGTAAAACGCAAGTTGGTCATCAGCGGTGCCAGCAGCAACTCGGATTTCAGAGATGCAGTGTTGCGCGCGCACGCGACGGTAGTCGGAAGCGGGTTCAATGTTGGTCTGGATCGGGTAGGCGTCGTCACGGGCGAAATCTCCGACGCAAGCAAACGCGACTTCGAAACATTGTGCGAATGGGCACGGGCGGATGGCGATGCGACCGGGTTTCTGAACAAGTTGCGCACCGAAGGGGTTGCGGGAGAAAAGCAGACCCACTTCGATATTGTCAGGAACATACTTTCAGGCTCGCTTCCCGAAGCCGAACTCGATGCTGCCACCCACACCATGCTTTCGCATTTCGTTCTGATGCGGTTCGAGATGCTACATGAAGGGTCGGTGACGGAAGCACAAACCGTTACCAACCTCGCGAATCACCTTCATCCCTCCGAGCGTCTCCGTGTGGATGACCTCTGGCGCAGGCTCCTCGCGTTGGTCCGTGTCTCCGAAGGACACGCGGCATCATTCGACAGAAAGACGCTGGTCGCCAGATTGAACGGTGCATTTCGACTTTCAGGCGCGCCGTCCATGCAGACGGCGCTTTCTCGGATCGGAGAAGAGGCACGATTAACCGTGGCAGAAATCGGAAACGACATCAATGGTGTTAGCATTCCCCGGGCGCGATTCGTCCAAAGTTCGCGCACGGCCCTTACCCAACATCGCTTCGTTCAGATCGGCGGATTGCCCGGAACGGGCAAGTCCGTAGTGCTTCGAACCCTCGTCGAAGAGGCGCTCCTGAGTGGGCCAGTGCTGTTTCTCAAGGGTGACCGCCTAACTGGAACTACATGGCCCCAATATGCTACGGCTTCCGGTGTTGGAACTACGCCGCTAGAGGATCTCCTCGTCGAACTTGCTGCGACAGGTTCGCCCACAGTATTCGTCGATGGTCTCGACCGTATCGAAGTCCAATATCACGGAATACTTAAGGACATTTTCAACACCATAATAGACTCTCCACTCCTTTCGAACTGGCGAGTGGTAGCTTCGGTCAGGGACACCGGTATCGAACCAATGCGAACCTGGTTGCCGAATAGGCTCCTCGTCGATGGAGCTGCGGTTATTGATGTAACGGAATTCGACGATGCCGAGGCAGCGGTTCTGGCCACGAGTAAGCCAGCGTTGGCCCCGCTCCTTTTCGGAACAGAACAGGTCAAGACTATCGTGCGGCGGCCATTCTTTGCGGGCGTACTGAGTAGACGCAGCACATCCGACACAAGCGTTCCGAGTTCGGAGATAGAACTTTCCACCGCTTGGTGGACGGGTGGAGGATATGGCGCAGATGCGTCCCGTGCTGGATATCGACGCAATGCCCTAATCGAACTCGCGCGCTCCGGCGCTACAACATTGGGCAAACGAATCTCAGTGCTCGGGATTGACCCTCAAGCGTTGGTAGAGCTCGAAACCGACGGGATTATCAGACAGGTTAGAACCGGACATTCGGTCGAATTCGTACACGACATCTACTTCGAATGGGCCTTCCTTCAACTGTTGGTATCGCAGGGTGAACTGTGGCTCGACGTCATCCGCCAAGTTGGCGAACCACCCGTACTCGGCAGGGTCGTCGAACTCCTCTCTCAAAGCGAGCTTAAAGAGGGAACCGACTGGCAGAAGCACTTGGAACGATTAGAGGGTGCGACCGATATTAGGTCACAGTGGTTGCGGGCCTGGATGGTAGGCCCGTTCGGGCTACCGTCATTTCCAAGCTACGAAGCAACCTACAACACCGCTATGCTTGCCGGGGACGCGAAAAGGGTCGGCAAGCTTGTCGTCTGGTTTCAGGCGGAAAAGACCAAGGCGAATCCGAATGTGTTGGGACGTGTGCTTCCCGATCTCGATTTGGTCCAGCGCATTCTTCTTGCCGACTCAATGGCCTGGCCGTCAGACTTGCCCACATGGCGGCGTTTCTGCTCTTGGCTGATACGGCGGAATGGTGATGTCCCCGCCACGATCCGCCCCGACATCGTAGCCGTCTTTGAGGTTTGGCAGAACGCCGCGGCAGATTTAGTCAATCCCGTATCTGGTGCGATCATAGAGCTCGCCAAATTGTGGCTCATGAATATTGGGACACTCAGCAATGGTCTTGAGTTCAGGAGAGGCGAACTGGAGGAACTGATATTACGGTTGAGGGCTCTGCTCCTGCGGGCCGGTCGAGCCTATCCTACACCCGTGCGCGAACTCCTGTCGCATTTGATGGCGATGGAGCACATGCCACGGAATGCCATCAAACAGGTCATGACCTATGCTCCCATCATAAGCGAGGTGTGTCCGAACGAACTCACCGGCTTCGCATTACGCGTGATGATTCGCCCACTTCCCGAAGAGGTAGCGCGAAACTTATCTCGCACGTTCGGAACGGGGATCAGCAGCCATGACTGGCAATCCCTCTCCATCGATGACCAACACGGGTTCTTCCCAAGCGCTCCCACGCGCGAGCCATTTGCGTCGCTGTTTGCGCACGCGCCAGATGAGGCACGGCGGCTGGTGCGCCAACTTGCCAACCATGCCATCACCGCCTGGCGGCAGCTCCACATTTATGACTATCAGGAGCGCGGCACCCCGATTTCGCTTACGCTCAACTTCCCTTGGGGGCAGCAGACCTTCTGGGGCGGCGCACAGCAGTATGTCTGGTCACGCGGCACCTGGGGCTCGCATGTCGTAGGCTCGGGCCTCATGGCCCTCGAAGCGTGGGCGTTCAAGGAGGTCGAGAAGGGCCGCCCTGTAGATGATGTCGTCCGCGACGTGCTAGATGGACACGAGGGCGTTGCGGCTATCGGTGTAGCAGTCGCTGTCATGCTGGAGAACAAGCACTGTTCCATGACAACTCTTCCGTTGCTCACGAGCCAGCGGCTCTGGGAATGGGATATCCAACGTAACATGTCCGACTTAAGTCTCACGGAAAGTTTAATAGGATTCCAATCGAACGACAGACGTCACTACGATGCGGTTGTCGAAAGCAATAAGCGGGGTGGCCGTCAACTGGATGTGCGATGGTTGGCATCTGTGTGCGTAATCGGCGGTGGCGAATTGGGGGCTCTGGCTTCCGCTGTGATCGTGAAGTTTGCCGACGATCTGCCTTTCGACTACGTCGAACAACGAGAGAACCCAGGAACCGTCGAACATCTCCGCCGAACTGCAGAAATCTGGGCTGAGATGGGTAGGAACGCAAACTATCGAGCAACACCCACTGGGGATGGGGAGAGTGTAATCATCCAACTCGACAATCCGAAGGCACAAGGCCCCGATATCGACGCCATCAATCAACGACAAGCAGAGATGAACGAACATCTCACTTTACTGAATTTTGCAGAACGTTGCTTCAAGAGGGGCGCATCGGGAGACTCGTTGACATTCGAGCAGGTGATCGAGCGCGCCAGACGGTTGGACGAGTCGACTTTGTTTGAAAACGCGTTCGAGCATGCCAGCTCAAACAATCAACGACAGGGAGCCGTCGCAAGTGTGGCTGCAGTAGCACTTCGCTATGGGCGAGAACTTCCATCCACCGATATCGAGTGGGCCGTCGATGTTTGCCTACGAGCATGGAAGACGCCCGAATCCCAGGACGAGCTCTTTTTCAGCGGTTCGATCCTGATCTACCACCCCGTGCTCTATGCGAGTCGCGGACTTGCTACTCTTGTTCGACGCGATCCCGCACGCCGGGATGCTGTGGAAGCACTTATGCGTCTTGCGGCGCACCCGTATGAGCAAATCGTCATCGAGGCCCTGGGTGGGCTGATGGAACTCTGGGATCTGCTTCCAGAGGTAGCATGGAACGCGCTCGTGCTTGCCATCTCCCTGTCCATCGTCGAGCGATTTTCATACGACGACGTCACAACCGGACAGCGCGAAGAGCAAGCGCGGCGCCGCGTCAATGATACGGTTGGAGCGGCTTTAATTCGAAACAACAATCTGGAAGAGTCTCCCCAGCCGCTGCCAGGTATTCCGCCCGCGTGGGTTGCGGTTGCTAACGGGCCGATATTCAAAACAGGTCGACGAGGTAATGGAATACTGATTGAGTGGGAGCATTCCCCTATCGACCTTCAATGTCACCTACTCGCAAAAGTCTTAACCAGAATCCCAGTGCCGACGGTGATGGCGGATGAACCACAGCGCGACGCATTCTTGTCTTGGTGCGACGGTCTCGTCGAATGGACTATCGAACGGCTCTGTCCTTCGTGGTCGCGGGTGCCAGGCCAAGAACCATTCGACAGCGGGGCGTCCAACCTCTACGAGTGGCAGCGCGAGCTCTACCGATTCCTGGCTCAGGTATCACTGCATCTTGAGCCGGAGGAAGGATTCAGGAGATTCATAGAGCCAGCGACCCGGGCCGATGATGAGACCTTCGGCTCGCTCGCAGAATCATACGTCACATTCCTGACGTACATCATCATGGACGAGCCCGTGCTACCTCCCACCCCACTCGCCCTTTTGGAGCTTATCGTTCCAAGACTGCTCGCACATGAGGGATGGGAACGGGCCAAATGGAACGACGGTGAGCTCCACAATGCTGAACTTTCCCGCATGATCAGGGTGCTGTTCTTCGTCGATGTGGAGAAAGCGATGGGGGCCGCGCGTTTCGCGAACGGTGACTGGAACGACATTTCGAGCATCCATCGGGTCGTTGATCCCATCCTTGCAGCGCAAGGTCAGAACCCGTCAGTAACTTCGGCCTACCTAACCATGTGCGAACGTGCAGTCCAGTCTTATCCATTGGAACGGTTCGTTGCTCAGCTTCCGATGGTGTTCGGCGGCGGTGATGGCACGCCAATCGGATGGCGTGGAACCTCGATGTCCGCCCGACTCGCTGGGCTGATCCAACAATTCTCGGAAAAGACGCAGCCGCTATCGGCGGGGGCGGCCCGCACTCTGCTGCGCGCGCTGGATGCCCTTGTGGACATGGGCGACCGCCGAGCCGCGGCTATCCAGACCAGCGAAGTCTTCAAGGACGTTCGAACTGCTGGGGTGGTTGCTTAGCTGAATTGTCGTTTTTCTATACAGCTTGTATTCCAGAAATCCAGCTGGCCGGCAGCGACGGGGCAGGCAGGTCAGATGGACAAAATCTAGTTGTTTTATCTATTTTTCAGGACAGTGCGATGGACATCTGTATTTCGCAAATTGACTGATTTACTGGGCAGCGTGCGAAGCGCGAGCGGCACAAAAGTACCGGCTTGAACCAGCTCCAACTCGCTCAGGGTGTGCATTACAGCTAGGGGTAATCATGCATATTCTAGATTCAACTTTCTTCGAGGCGTTGCGTCCAGGGGAATCCTATATCGAACGCCTCCACGACCGCCTATGGTTGATGGATAATCATAAGTGGGCCTACTGGGTGTGGGAAAAACATCCCCGAATTGCCGGTCAGCGATACGGCTTGCTTCACTTTGACTATCACTTCGACGACGTAAATGACTTCTTCCAGAAACCCGACGAGATCACCTCTCTCCGGTCGGCCGGTCTCAATGCAATCCGCAGACGGATCGAGGAAAGCGACGGCATTCGGTACGATTCGTTTATAGCGCCGACGCTACTACGAGGAATTATCGACCACGTTCATTTCTTCTGCAAGCAAGAGTCCGACGAGGCTGAACGTGGTTTCGACTCGGACACGCTAGAAGAATGCAATGCACAGCAAAGCTTCTACAGCAACGTTGGCGAGGCCGCCCGAGCCGATGTTTCAAAGCCCTATTTCTTCGATCTGTGCCTAGACCTTTTCAACCGTGACGACGACATGATGTGGAAAGGAACGGTGTGGGACGAAGACGAGATTCGCGCCGCGTTAGCCACATGGCGGGAACTCATCAAAGGTGCCGAGATCGTCACTGTTTCGCTTTCATTCGGGTATTCCGGAACGGAGCAGCAGACGCGTCAGTTGGCCAATATTGTCCTGCCGACGCTGTTGAAAATTCTTGCATAGAGAACATGGCCTATGCGACATAAACCTCAAGCCGGCAAGTTACTCTCTACCAGTTGATCGTTAAATACAATTTGCTCGGTCGCTTTTTTGACTCGGACAGGCTCACTACAGCAATGCTTGCGCCCGGGCGATCAGTATATGACGTCGGAGAGGTTCGAATGCTTTGGCGAACGATAATTTTCGCCGGCTCACAGCTTAAAAAGATCGATGGGGTCGACACTCAATGCGATGGCCAATTTTTCAATATTGTCCAAAGAGATGTTTCCCACCCCACGCTCAATTTGACTCACATATGTTCGATGGAAACCCGCCAGTTCAGCAAGGTATTCCTGAGAAATTCCTTGCGAGTTGCGTAGGCTTTTGAGGTTTTTCGCAAACCTGTTGCGCAATGATTCTGATTTCGAAGTAGTCATATTGCGACTAGATTCCATCACTACCGCAAGTAAATCTACAGCGCATATATCTACCGTATTTACATATACTGTCTTTATATCTACAATGAGCCTTCGCTGAACCCTGGCGATACTTACTCTCGCGCTCAACGACAACAAGTCTCAAGAAATCTACATTGATCTTTTCTGATACGAGTCAGTGTTTTTGCGGGGAGGGAAATTCGTAGGCTGCGCCAATGAAAATTTGAATAGGTATCGCATTAGAAACTGATTACGACACATTTTCAATTCGTGGTTTATTGGCGACCGTATTCCTGCACACAGGCTGACTATAGGGCTTTCCCACATAAAGGAAATGAAGATGTTTAATGCATTTCGACGTAAAGTAGCCCCAACACTCTTTGGAAAAATTCTGACCAAGAAAATTATTGGGAAAATCGGCACCCTGTCGCCTTACAAAGAATTCGAGCAGGCCGTTGCATACGATTCCATCACGCTGATTGGTACTGCTCAAAATGGTGCTTCTGATGAACTTCAGTTACGCAATGTGCATATGCGCAGTGAGGGCAGCGCCTTAATTCAATCGCTTATCGGTCAAACAGTTGAATTGGCGATTGTCGAAAGTTTGACACTTAAGCCTGTCGTGGCCTTGTGCGCAATCAAGCAGGCAAGCGGCCGGATTGATAGCTTTCCAATTCGCGGGATCAAGTACTCGGCATTAAAAAATTCAAATGATTTTTTTATGCCATTGCTAATGAACTGGACATTAGCATCTCTCGCCATAGGTGCGATCGCATCAATCGCTTTCGTTGGATTTTGCGTCCTGTGGGCTGGACTGTTTAAATCACGCTTTAATATGGATGGAGCATTCAGTGGCATTTGGTGTGGCTCTTTTATTTTTTCTGCCTATGTGGCGTATAGCGAGTTACTTGGTTTCCCACTAAAGCTTCATCGGCAAATAATGAACGCGGATAAGATATTAAAATAACGTTCGTCACCCCCCCCATTCGAAAGTGGGGCTTTTTTGGTCAAATTCTTTAATCTGTTTTTCAATGATGCCAGCGTCGATGCGTGTTTTCATGAGCGTCCGCCATCGGTGCGTCCCAATACACGAAGAATAATTGTGGAAGGGTTTTCCAGGAGGCGGACTCCGCTTATGCGAAGCTCAAAGCAATCTTTGCCAGGTATTCCTCAATCGGAACCGCATTACGAAGTGCCATCAAGTCGTTAGCCACAAAACTAACCCTGCAATGCCGAGCACCAACTGACCGATCGCCAGATACTGCAATGAATGCTGTAGCGCGGGCGCCAACAGTGCGGTAGCTCAACATTCTTTCGTTCGGCTGCAATGAAGGACGTCAGGAGCTCGGAGGCGTTCTTAATCACACAGGGATTGTTAGAGATAGGTTATTAGAGTTCTAGAGCAGGTTGCCCGGACAAGCGCGCCGGACTAGTTCAAGCAGCACTTCTTGTATTTAAGCCCACTGCCGCAGTGGCACTGGTCGTTCCGACCGAGTTTCTGGCGGCCGACTTCTCGCAAATAGTGGGGAAAAGCATCCCGCACTTTAGACATTGGCTTCATGACGGCTGTGAGTCGCTCCATTTCTTCAGAGGCTTCCCATGGGAAGTCCAACGTGACGCCGAATTGGACTAGCCCAGCCGGGCTCACAGAGACACCAAACCACTGCGCCGCACGTTGCCAGTATTTGCGTTTCGCACAGTGTGTCTCCAACACTGCAATCGCTTCGGGGGATGGCGTTGGATTGCAATGGAAGCTGACCCCGCAAGGTTGTGTGCTCGATGCGAGCGTGACGTCGTGTCGCTTACCGTCGAGCTGTGCTTGTCGGGTGATGGACTCGAGTATGCGATGGACGTTCCTGCACGTATCTTCGTCCATTGAAAGCAAGTGAAAGCCGAGTTCGAGAGTTGCCGGGTTTGCCCTGCTTTCAATCCCTTTGATGAGACTCTCGTAGCGAGTTCCGCGCATCTTCGTGAGGATTCCCACCGGTGTATCGTCGCCAGGTTGGTTATCCCTGCGGACCATCATCGCTATATCCAGATCTTGAGCGACGGAGTCCTCGAGCATGACGCGGTCGTACTTCTCATCCAGCCAGAGGTTCTGTTTCAGGTGGTAGCCAAGCACGGTCAGCTCGTGCCCGCTCATCAGTTTGTCCAAGACAGCTACGCGCAACTTCACGTAGCCTAACAGTCGCAACGGCGTCGTCAGCATCTCCGTCAACGTGTCGAGAAGGAACACGTCCATTACGAACGGTGGTCGGATGACATCGGTAGTCTGGAATTTCAGCGACTGGTTTGCCTGAAAGGCCAGCGCTGGATAGTGTTCCGACACAAGACTGAACAGAAAGACATCTTTGATGCTCGGTGGAAGCTCGACTTCTTTCTCATTGTCGTCAATCAGTCGACATCCGCCGGCAAGCATCTCGTTCGCGCATGTCCAGCCTTGGTCGTACGCGTCTTGGATTGCAGCAGCAAAGTCAGCCTTCAGCTGGTTATCGTTCCCTTTGCGTGCGGCGATGGTCAACTTCTTCGCCTTCGCCTGCACAATAATGAGCCGGTCTCCGTAGATGACCAGAACATCCACCTCACCCACAATGTCTTTGCCGCGATGCAGGTTCACATTCGTATGGACATGCTCACGGCCAAAGACCCCGGCCAACCGGCGCGCAGCGAACTGCTCGGTGAAGGCACCGCGATGCTTGGCGGCTGTCGGGCGGTAGGTCTTGTCGTCCCACATCCAAAAGAACGGAGACTCGTATAGGGCCTCGTATATGGCGTAGTGGGAGAAAAGGAGCACGGTCCCGCGGTCGGTAGTTAGCAACGGCCGAGCGGCAACCTCATTGAAATCGCCCACCTCCTTGAACCCCGAGTTGTCCCCCGCGAAGAGGAATGCGCGGAAAAAGGCTTCGACCACCTCCTTCGCAACACCGCTATGAAAAGCCACCTCATCCAGTGAGAACTCAAATGCGGGCAACCAAGTGGCGGGAGGAACGTTGGCAGTCCGGGCGTCCGTGAGGAGTCGCGTGCCCTTCTCCTCCATCAAGGCGCACATTGTCTTTGCGATGATTCGCGCCTGGCCGGAGGTGAAGCCTTTGGTCTTAAGCATCCAACCGTCATCGGCCCCGTACTTTTCGGGCACAAGGTCTCTATACTGGAAGGCGTAGGCTGACTCGGTGCCATAGAAGATGGGCTCTCGCATTCCCGGTCCGCGCCACGGGTCAGGTGGCTCGGTGCCCGCCTTCACTGCCTCGAACATGGCAGCGAACATCGGGAAGGACATCGCTTCGTGCAACTCTCCCATAAGGGAATCAGTGCGTTTGACGTAGCCCTCGACCGCTTCACACGGCTGCGGAGATAAGTCCAACGGTTTTTTCACCATCAAGCCTATCAGCGTCGTCAATTCCGTCCGAATCAGCCGCTCTCTACTGAACAGCCGTTCCATGTCGGACGGCTTCAGCTTGCCCTTGATGTGAATGACGTTGTCGCGATTACAGATGTACGCTACCGCGTGAGCATATCCAGGCGATGCGGCTAGCATCGCTAGGTCCTCAAGAATTTGGGACTCTTCCCGCGGTTGCTCCATGGCTTCCCCTTTTAAGTTCGCAAGCCTCGTTTGCGAGGCCCTTTTCGCGCTGATTTTCGTCTTCGCTGCAAAAGGTCAATTTCGAGGACCATCGAAGTGACCAACGATTGACTTTCTGCGCGTCGACCCGGTCAATTGAACGACAGGTCTCGGTTCAAACTGTCGTTGAACGGCCGACCACCCACCGGCAGCCATCAGCCTGAAAACGGTCGTTCCAGCCTCCCCCGCTGATCGTCTGCTACTGGCCGATGGCGGTCCTATATCGCTGCATCGTCCATTTTTTATCGACTAAAACGCACATTCTCAAGAAGTTCATCAATCCATGAACTTTGTCCCCACCCCGCGTCCGCCTCCAAAGCTATGTCGATTCGACGGAGTTTGATTCTACCGATTTCCTCGTCAGTGACCGGAAAGAAGGCGTGTCCTGGTTTGCTATGCAAATAGAAATCACCGATCTTGATTGAGCAATTTTCACAGTGATTCATCCAGTATGTTTGGCCAGCCGTGCGGCTGTCGTCAGGAAAAAAATGCGGTGATAAACCTTTCAAATAGGTCTCAACTGCGTTGTTCACATCACTGATATTCGATAGCGAACAAGGGGTCGGTGCGGATGTATCGTCTTCGTCTTCAACCTCAACTTTCGCGCCATCTTCAACGTTAGGCAGCAAAATGGCGAAAACCTTCGTGTCAGAACTGCATGACCAACATTTTTCAACAGATTCAGCGAGCAAGAACCAAGGGGAACAAATAGTTTCGTCATCGATCATGGTCTGAAATACTCAATGGTGTTCTGCAATAAGGCGCAAGTAATTATTGGCCGTCGCGGGGCTTGGTGTCGGTTTTTTTTGGAGTATGGACTTGTGTTGCCATTGGTACAGTCTAACTCATTCGTCGTCATAACGATTATCGCCCAGCAAAGATTGCCGCCACAGCAGCTGTCCATCATGAATTCCATCAACGCGTTCATTGTTTCGAAATTCCCACTGTAAATAACGAAGCGCCATTTTTGCAGCGGGACAACAAGATCTGCGTGGCTAGGTTAGAGCGCTCTCAGGTATGTGGACTCAGCTTTTCGGTGAGGAAATTCACAAAGGTGCGCACACGCAGCGACAGGTGGCGCGCGTGGGGAAACAGCAGGATGAACGGCCGCGACGTGCCACCATGCCGCGGCAGCAATTCCACCAGTCCACCTTCGGCAAGGTCGCGTTCAACGATGAAACGATAGGTCTGCACGAGGCCCGCGCCGTTGCGCGCCAGTGTCACGATGCCTAGCACGTCCTCAGCACAGGTGTAGCCGCCCGAGGTCATTATGTCGACCTGCTTGCCGTCCAACAGAAACGGCCATGGAATCTTGCGCCCGGTACTAGGCAGGTCGAACTGGATGCATTCGTGCCGGTGCAGCTCGTCAAGCGATGCCGGCGTGCCCGCACGCTTCAGATAAGAAGGCGCGGCCACCAGCACCAGCTCGGCATCCTCCAGCTTGCGGGCGATGAGCGTGGAGTCAACCGGGTCGCGCCCACGAATCGCCATGTCGAAGCTTTCCTCCGAGAAGTCGATATTGCGATTGCTGACATGGACCTCGACCGTCACGTCCGGATACAGCTGGCGGAATTGCGGCAGCAAGGGCAGCAGGCGGTAGTGGCCATACGGCGTCGGGACGCTGATTCGTAGCGGCCCCGCAGGCGCCACCTGCGCACCGGTCACCTCGCGCTCGGCTTCCATCAGCTGCAACAGCGCCTGGCGACACTGCTCGTAGTAGCGCCGACCGCCGTCGGTCAGGCGGATCTGGCGGGTGGTGCGCACGAACAGGCGCACCCCTAGCCGCTCTTCCAGCCGGGCGATCGAACGGCTGACCGCCGCCGGCGTCACCCCGGCAAGATTGGCCGCCGCGGTAAAACTGCTCAGCTCGGCCGCCTGGCAAAACAATTCGATGCTTCCCAACTGCATTTCTTCGAAATTGCGCTTCATCGCCTCTCCTCCTTATTCCACTCGATATATTACATCACGTATCAAGTAATTTGCCATGAAGCATATTTATCTACACGAACGGCATAAGTACAGTGGAGTCCTCAACCAACCAAACAGGAGTATCACCATGAAATCGAACAAAACCGTCATCGTTACCGGCGCCTCGAGCGGCATCGGCTTTGCAGTCACCAAGGCCTACCTGGATCGTGGCTACAACGTGGTCGGCAACGCCCGCACCCTTGACCGCTTGGAAGCCGCAGCCGCCAAGCTCGGTAATCCGACCAACTTCCTGCCGGTGCCCGGCGACATTGCCTTGCCCGCCACTGCAGCCGTCCTGTTCGAGAAAGCCATCGCGGCCTTCGGCAAAGTGGACATCCTGATCAACAACGCCGGCATCTTCGTCGCCAAACCGCTGGCCGAATACAGCGAGGGCGAGATCGAAGCCGTGATCGACACGAACATCAAGGGCTTCCTCTATCCCTCGCAACAAGCGGCCGCACACATGGCCAAGAACAAGTCCGGCCACATCGTGACCATCACCGCCAGCCTAGCCATGCAGCCGTCTGCCAAAGTGTCGTCGATCATGGCGATCCTGGCCAAGGGCGGCCTGAACAGCGCCACGCGCGGCCTGGCGATCGAGCTGGCCGGCTCCGGCGTGCAAGTCAACGCGGTCGCGCCCGGCATCATCCTGACCCCGCTGCACGGCAACGCCGACGAAGGTACCAGGAACTTCCTGAAGACCCTGTCACCTTCCGGCAAGGTCGGCGACACGCAAGATATCGTCGATGCGGTGCTTTACATGACCGATTCGAAATTCACCAGCGGTACCGTGCTGCCTATCGATGGCGGCGCGACAGCCGGCAGCTGGTAAGCCGGCGCCAGTCACCATCAGTCACGACAAGGACTACTGCCATGCCATACGTAAATATCCGCGTTACCAAAGAAGGCGTCACTCCCGCGCAAAAGCTGGAGCTAATCGAGGGCGCCACCGACCTGCTCACGCGCGTGCTGAACAAGAACCCGGCGACCACCTTCGTCATCATCGACGAGGTCGAGACCGATAACTGGGGCCTGAATCGCGAGAACGTCACGACCCTGCGCGCCCGCGAGGCCAAGGCCAGGAGCAAGCCATGAAACTCATCTTTATCGGCGACCCGATGTGCTCGTGGTGCTATGGCTTCGGCAAGGAATTGACTGCCCTAACGGCGCGCCGCCCCGAACTGCCGCTCGAGATCATGGTTGGCGGCTTGCGCGCCGGCGCCACTGACGTCCTAGACGACAACGGCAAGCAATTCCGCCTCCTGCATTGGGCACGGGTGGAGGAAAGCAGCGGCCTGCCATTCAATCGCAAGGCGCTGCTGGCACGCGAAAATTTCGTCTACGACACCGAGCCGATTTGCCGCGCGGTGGTGACAGCACGCCAGCTTTTTCCTGAGGCGGACCAGTTGTCGGTGTTCCGTGCGCTGCAGCGGGCGTTCTATGTCGACGGCCTCGACACCACCGATGGCGCAGTGCTGGCCCAAGCCGCCGCCGCTGAATTGACGGAACAAGGATACGCGGCCGACGCCACCGTCTTCCACGCGGGTTGGTCGCAAAACGCCACGATCGTTGCCACGCTCGCCGAGTTTGCGCAGGTGCGGGCGATCGGAATCCGCAGCTTCCCGGCCTTGCTGCTTGAGGCCAACGGCCAGCGAATCGAAGTTAGCCCAGGCTACGCCCATGTAAGCCGGCTTGAGCGCCAGTTGGATGCAGCGCTGCGGTCACTGACGGCGGCGGCATGAGCAGCTTTTTTTCAGTCGTTTTGAAATTTCTTTCAA